>CAWBQC010000001.1:0-125370 GCA_963790845.1 uncultured Actinomycetes bacterium
GAGTCTAGTCCCGGTGTCGCGTTACGGGATCGGGATCGCCGCCGTGTAGAGGTCGAACTGATGCAGCGTCCCGTCCGGGTTGCCACCGGCGCTGTTCGAGTTGTCCGACCAGGCGGGCCAGAACGTGCCGCCCACGAACGCCGCGTGCGTGTAGTCGCCGACATCGAACGAGGTGTTCGCGTCGACAGCATTCGAGGTTCCGGCGCTGACCTGGAAGTTCGGCGCGAAGGTCGCCCCGCCGTTCGTCGAGTAGGTGGCCCAGATCTGGAAGTCGTCGTTCGGGATGCCGTTGGTGTCTCCGCTCCCACCGGTTCCCAGATCGTTCCGGGTGTCGTACCACGACAGCGCGAGGTTTCCGGTCGCCTGGTCGAGCGCGATCGCGGGGTCGTACTGGCTGTTGGTCGTGTGGTCGTCGTTGAGCTTCACAGGCGGCGACCAGGTCGCGCCGTTGTTGTCGGAGTACTGGAGCTCGATGTCCGTGTTGTCCTTCTGGTTCGCCGGGTTTGTGGCCCAGACGAGGTAGGCGCGCCCGTTGTGTGCGCCGCCGCTTGCGTCCCAGGCGAGATTGGGCTCGGCGTCGATCGTCCGATCCGGCTGAGCCGGGATGGGGTCGAACCCACCGATGTGGCTGTGCGCGACGAGCAGGGATGTTCTGAAGCCGGCCGGCCCGAGGCCGTCCGGGTCCACCGCCGTGTAGATGTCCGTCCCGCCCTTCCCGTTCAGTCGACTTCTGGTACGTCACCATCACTTGGCCGTTCGGCCCGACGGCGGTGTCGCCGTAATCCCCGTTCCCCGGGCTGGGGACGCTCTCGGGCGCGGTGAAGCTGCCGAACTGGCCGAGCCCGGTGACGCGGGCTCCGAACGCCTTGATCTGTTTCCCCGGGAAGAAGGCGTAGCTGACCCAGACGCTGTTCGCGCCGACCGCGATCGAGGGCTGGTCACCGTTCGTCGCGATGTCCGCGACCTTCGTGAAGGACAGCCCGCCGTCGGTGGAGAGCGCGACGAGAACGTCGCCGTTCGAGTTCACGAGGTAGGTCATCCAGAGATTGCCGAAGCGGTCCCAGGCCAGCTGCTGGTCGCAGCAGATGTCTCCAAGCGGATCGGCGGTCGAGGTGCCGATCACCTGCCTCGTCCAGGTGCTGCCGCCGTCAAAGGTCACGTTCGAGGACAGGCCCCTCACCGGCGCGTAGCACCGTCGACATCACCACCACATTCGACGGGTCCGTCGGATTGACTGCGATTGCGTCCTCGGCTTCGTTGCCGATCAGCGCGCTCGTATCGAAGTTCGCCGGCAGCGGGGTCGCGGCAGCCGCGAACCCGGTGATGGCCAGCGCCACGGCCAGCCCCAGGACGATCGTCAACGACCTAGACCTCATCACCACATCCCCTTCCTCCCCACATGATCGTACGAAAGGGTTGACTCGTCTAGTGCGACCGTCGTAGAGTCGCTTCATGTCTCTGAACCTCAAGTTCAGGTGACTGAACCAGCTCTCGCGAACGGCACACCGGAGCTCGGCGAGCGCCTGCGCGCGATCCGGGTGCTCCGCCGGCTCACCCTGCGGGACGTGGCTCAGGCCGCCGGGGTGAGCGAGAGCTTCGTCAGCCGGCTCGAGCGCGGCCGCTCGAGTGCGAGCGTGGCGACGCTGCAGCGGCTGGCGACAGCGGTCGGGATCGAGATCTCCGACCTGTTCGCGGGGGAGTCGCACACCGGGCCGCGTGTCCTCCGCCGGCAGGAACGGCAGCTGCTCGAATGGGGACATCTCGGCCGCAAGGCACTGCTCACGCCGAAGCCGCTCCACTCGCTCGAGGTAGTGGCCGCCGCCTTCGATCCCGGCGGCTCGACGGGGGACGAGCCGTACACGCACGGCGACTCGGAGGAGCTGTTGCTCGTCCTCGCGGGTCGTGTCCACCTGCAGCTCGGCAGCGAGCTGCTCGACCTCTCGACCGGCGACAGCGTCAACTACCGGAGCTCGACGCCTCACCGCGTGAGCAACCCGGGCGACGAGCCCGCCGAGGTTCTGTTCGTCATCAGTCCGCCCAGCTACTAACGACAACGCCCAAAGGAGGCGTCAATGAACGTGGAGGGTGAACCGTTCGACCGCCGGCTCTCGCGGGCCGACATGCTGCGACTCGCAGCGCTTGCGGCCGGAGCCGGGGTCGTCGCGGGACCGGCTGCGGCAGCCGACGCGGCGATCGCGCATCTGACGAAGGAGACGGGGCACCTGCAGGTGATGGACTGGGTCGGCTACGTCAACGACGTGCCCAAGCACGCGACGTATCGCCGCATACCTGCGGAAGTACCCGAACAACAAGCCGGCGTTCAAGCAGATGGCGAACGAATCGGACGCGCTCGCGAAGATCCACGCCGGCTACCACCCTGACCTCTTCCGGCCGTATGTCGGCTGGGTCAAGTACTTCGCCCAGAGCGGACTCGTCCAGCCCTGGAATCCGAAGCTGATCTCGAACTTCAAGCACCTCAACCCGTTCATGGTCAAGGCGGGCCAGTACCAGGGCAAGCAGTACGGGATCCCGGACGACTGGGGCTTCGACGCGATCCTCTACCGCAAGGACAAGGTGCACCCCCGTGCAAACTCGTGGGGGCTCATCTTCGACGACCGCTACAAGGGCAAGATCGCCTGGTTCGACGACCTCAACATGATCACCGTCGCCGGGCTCTACCTCAAGGCGAAGAACCCATGGAACCAGACCTCGTCGGAGCTCGACCGTTCCGTGAGCTTCTTGAAGAAGAAGATCAAGCTCACGAAGCTGCTCTGGGCCTATGAGAGCGATCTCTGGCAGGCCTTCCGAGCCGGAGACGTCTGGATCGCGTACGCCTGGCCGAACGACTGGGTGACGATGAAGAAGAAGTTCCCTGTCGTGTACATGCGGCCGAAGGAGAAGCCGGTCGCCTGGGTCGGCATGTTCATGCTGCTGCAGGGCTCGCCGCGCCCCCATCTCGCGCATGCGTACGTCGACGCCTGGAGCTCGAAGTCCTCCGGCAAGTGGCTCGAGGACAACTACGGCTACGGGCACGCGAACACCGAGGCTCGCCCGCAGTCGAGCGCGCTCCTCAAGGCACTCCAGCTCACGAACCCGCGTGCGGTGACCCTTCCGAACGCGTACCTCGACCGCGACATCCCGCAGCGTGCGAACTACGCGCACCTCTGGGAGCAGGTGAAGGCGTCGGCCTGACGTTGGACACGACGGCGGGAACGGCGGCGGCGCCCCCACCTAGGCGGCGCCGCCGTCCGCGCCTTGCGACACCGGCCCTGCTCGGACTGCCGGTGTCGTGGCTCGTCGTTTTCTTCGTCGTCCCGATCGCGATCGTCGGCGCCTACAGCGTCGACGATCTACGTCCTGTTCCCGGGGCCACACGGCTTCACGCTCACGCCCTGGCGGACCTTCTTTTCGGAGGGGAGCTACTTCCCGCTCTTCGTCAAGTCCCTGAAGATGTCGCTCACGTCTCGGCGCTCGTCGTGGCCATCGCGTACCCGCTCGCCTACTTCCTCGCCCTGTGCGGAACCGGAGGAAATACGTCCTCCTGCTCATCCTGATCGCGCCGTTCCTGACGAGCTACCTCCTGCGCGTCCTCGCGTGGAAGGTGATTCTCGGCGAGCAACGGAGTCATCAATTCCTTCCTCTTCTCGACGGGCCTGCGCGCGCACGACCATCCGCTCTCGTTCCTTCTCTACAGCCGCTTCGCCGTCATGCTCGTGCTCGGCTACGTCTGGCTTCCGTTCGTCGCGCTGCCGATCTTCGTCACGCTCGAGAACCTCGACCGGCGCCTGCTCGAGGCGGCGAGCGACCTCTACGCAAGCCGACTGCAGGCATTCCTGCGCGTGACCTTGCCGCTAAGCCTGCCGGGAGTCGTCGCCGCCTTCCTCTTCGTCTTCATCCCGACGGTCGGCGAGTTCATCACCCCCTCGCTCGTCGGTGGCTCCAGTGGCTACATGTACGGAAACCAGATCGTCGACCTGTTCCAAGCCGGCTTCCCCGACTGGGAGACCGGCGCAGTGCTCTCGCTCTTCCTGCTCGCGTGCATCTCGGCGCTGACGCTGATCTTCGTGCGCTTCCTCCGGGCCGGCGAGGCAAGGGTCACCTGATGGATGCCGCGCTCTCCCCTAACGGAAGGCGCGTGATGCGCGTGTTCTTCGCGCTTGTGATCCTGTTCCTCTACGCGCCGATCGTCATCCTGCTGATCTTCTCGTTCAATAAGGATCCGGTGCCTTCGTTCCCGCTGAGCGGATTCACTCTCCACTGGTACGACGACTTCGTCCACAACGGGACACTGCGTGCCGCGCTCGAATCGAGCGCGATCGTCGCCGCGCTGTCGAGCGTGATCGCCGTCGCCCTCGGGGTCCTCGCCTCGGTCGGCACTCGCACGCCGCGGTTTCTTCGCGGAAGAGGACTCGTGACCGCGCTCCTGCTCGCCCGCTCGTGATCCCCTTCGTCGTACTCGGGATCGCGATGCTGCTGCTGTTCCACGTGCTCGGCGTCTCGCCCTCGCTCCTGACCATCGGTATCGGGCACGTTGTGATCAGCCTCCCCTACACGATCCTCGTCCTGTTGCCCCGGCTCGAACAGATCGATGCCTCGCTCGGCGAGGCGGCCTACGACCTCGGAGCCGGCCCGCTCCGCACCTTCCGCTGGGTCACGTTCCCGCTGATCCTGCCGGCGATCGTCTCGGCGTTCCTGATCGCGTTCACGACATCGTTCGACGAGTACGCAGTCGCGTCGTTTCTTGCGGGAACCCGGCAGACCTTCCCGCTCGTTCCTCTATGCCGCACTGCGCTTCCCGGATCAACTGCCGCAGGTGATCGCCGTCGCGGTCGTCATCCTCACGGTCTCGCTCTGCGTGATCGTCGCCGCCGAGGTCTGGCGGCGCCGCGCCGAAGCCCGGCTCGAAGCTGCCTGACCGACTACGCTCGGCGCCGTGATCCTGAGGAACGGCACGATCCGGACGCTCGACCCGTCCCTGCCGAGCGTCTCCTCGCTCTGGATCGCGGGCGACCGGATCGCAGGCGGCGTCGGCGTGCACGAGACGTCGCTGCCGAGCCCGGAGACGGTCGACCTCGGCGGCCGCTGCGTCCTCCCCGGGTTCACCGACTCCCACGTCCACTTCCCGACCTGGGCGCTCGCGCGGAACGACGTTCGGCTGCACGGCTGCGCGTCGCTCGCCGAGGCGCTCGACGCAGTGCGCGGCGCGCCGCGCAACGGCAGCTGGCTCCGCGGCCAGGGCTGGCGCGACGCCGACTGGCCGGACGGGCGGCCGACCCGCCAGGCGCTCGACGAGATCGAGGCCGAGCGGCCGGCGATGCTGATCTCGAAGGACTACCACGCGCTCTGGCTCAACTCGGCGGCGCTCGCGCTCGCGGGTGGCGACCTCGAGGTGGAGGGCGGCGTGGTCGTCCGCGACGAGGCGGGCGAGCCGACCGGCGTCCTCTACGAGCGCGCTGCCTGGCAGTTCAAGGAGCGCTACGCCCACGCGCCGGACGACGAGTACGTCGACGCGATGCGCGAGGGCGTGCGGCTCGCCGCCGCGCGCGGCGTCACCGCGGTGCACGACAAGGACGGCTGGCTCGGCGCGATCGGCCTCTGGCAGCGGCTCGAGGAGCAGGGCGGCCTGCCGCTCCGGGTCTGGCAGTCGACTCCCGCGCGACACACTTGGCGCGCTCCGCGCGGTCGGGATCCGGAGCGGTGCCGGCTCTCCCCTCCTCCGCCTCGGCTACCTGAAGGCGTTCATGGACGGGACGCTCGGCTCGCAGACCGCCTGGCTGACACGGTTACGTCACGGTGGCAGCCACCGTGACGGAAGTGTGTCGGGAGACACCGGCGTCGTGATCACGTCGGGCGAGGAGCTCGAGGAGATCGTGCGCGAAGGCGCCGAGGCGGGCTGGCCGGTCGGCGTCCATGCGATCGGCGACGCGGCGAACAAGGCCGCGCTCGACGCGTTCGATCGCTCGCGGGAGGCGTGGCAGCCGCGAGGCCTCCGCCAGCGGATCGAGCACGCGCAGTGCCTCGCGCCGGAGGACGTCGCGCGCTTCGCGGAGCTCGGCGTCGCCGTCTCTGTCCAGTTCTCGCACGCCCCCTCCGACGAGGCCCTCGCGAAGCGCTACTGGGCGGACCGGCTCGACCGCGCGTACTCGTTCCGCTCGCTCCTCGACTCCGGCGCGCTCCTCGCGAACGGCTCCGACGCGCCGGTGGAGGAGCTCGAGCCGTGGGCGGGCGTCGTCGCCGGCCGTCCTCGACCACTGGCGCGAGGACCAGCGCCTCACGCTCGAGCAGGCGCTGCACGCGGTGTGCGTCGCGCCCGCCTGGCTGTCGCACGACGAGCGCATCCGCGGCACGCTCGTCCCGGGCCGCTACGCCGACCTCGTCGTGCTCGACCGTGACCCGTTCGCCTGCGAGCCGGAGGAGCTGCGCGAAGTGCAGGTCGTGGCGACGATGCTCGGCGGCCGCTGGACGCACAATCCGCCTCCCTGGGATTGATCAGAACACCTCCGGTGCGAGAAGATTCGCGCTGCAGGGTCCAACGCCCAGGGATGCCGAACGATGGAGGCGTGATCGCGCAGGCGGACGGACGCTTCGACCATCTGCGTGAGCACTCGATCGGGCTGCCGCAGGTCCTGTTCCAGTCGATCACGCACATGGCGCCTGCCGCTGCTGTCGCGTACTCGATCTTCATCTCCGTGCCGCAGTCGCGGCAGGCGCTGCCGCTCTCGGTCGGCCTCGCGCTGATCGCGTGCATCTGCGCCGCGACCGCGATCGGGCAGCTCGCAAAGCTGTTCCCGTCCGCGGGCGGCATGTACACGTACGCCGGCAAGACGCTCGGCCCGTGGGCCGGCTTCCTCGTCGCCTGGCTCTTCATCCTCTTCCAGCCGCTCGTCGCGCCGTTCCTCTACCTCGAGTTCGGCTGGGCGATGAGCGACGTCTTCTCGAACTCGACTCGGCTGGCACTACAGCGGCCAGTGGTGGGTCTGGGTGGTGCTGATGACGGTGATCGTCTTCCTGCTCACGTACCGCGACATCCGCCTCTCCACCACCGCCGGCGTGATCCTCGGCGCCTTCGAGATCACGATCTTCGCCGCGCTCGCACTCTGGATGATGTTCTCGAACGCGGGCGACCTGAACCTGCAGCCGTTCAACCCGCATCACGCCGTCGGCGACTGGAGCGGCGTCTTCAAGGGGATGGTGTTCGCGATCCTCGCCTTCATCGGCTTCGAGGCGTCAGCGCCGCTCGGCGAGGAAGCGCGACACCCGCGTCGCACCGTGCCGCGCGCCGTCGTCGGCTCGGCGATCGCGATCGGGCTGTTCTACGTCCTCTGCTCGTACGCGTGGGTCTTCGGAGCCGGCTTCGACAACTTCGTCAACCAGGCGACGACGAACCCGACCCGTGGCGCAGTCTCGGGAAGACGTTCTGGGCCGGCGGCTGGGTGCTCGTCTTCCTCGCGATCTGCAACTCGATCGCGGCGAACTCCAACGCAGCCGTGAATGCGGCGACGCGGGTCTTCTACTCGCTCGCTCGCAACGGTCTTGCACCGCGACCGCTCGGACGCGTGCACGAACGCTTCAAGACGCCGAACGTCGCGATCATCTGGATGTCGTTGTTCGCACTCGTGGTCGCGCTGCTGTTCGGCTGGAAGTGGGGCCCGCTCAACGGCTTCTTCATCGATCGCGACGCTCGCGGTGCCGCCCGTGATCCTCGTGTACATGCTCGTCAGCGCCGGCTGCATGTACTGGTACGGGGTCAAGTCGCGAGCTCGAGTTCAACCCGCTGCTCCACCTCGTGCTTCCGACCGCCGGGATCGTGCTCTTCTTCTTCCCGCTCTACTACCAGTTCGTGAAGTACCCGCCCGCCTACCCGTACAAGTACGGCGAACTGGGTCGACATCGCCTGGGTCATCCTCGGCCTCGCGCTGACGGCGTTCGTCGTCTTCGTGCGGCCCGAGAAGCTCGCGGACGTCGATCGTGTCTACGTGGAAGACGAGACCATGACGCCGGAGGAGCGTGCAGACGCATTTCCTACCGCGTGACCAGGTGATCTGGTCGTTCGGGCCCGGCCTCCAGCCCGTGCTGGAGGTCGAGCCCGGCGACGTCGTCACCTTCGAGACGAACGACTGCTTCACCGGGCAGATCCGGAGCGAGGACGACCTCGTGACCGAGATCGACCTCACGCGGATCAACAGCGCGACCGGCCCGGTCGCCGTGAAGGGCGCCGAGCCCGGCGACTCGCTCGTCGCGGAAATCCTCGACGTGCGCCCGATCGAGTGGGGCGTCGCCACGCTCATCCCCGGGTTCGGTCAGCTCATCGAGCAGGTGCAGTCGCCGCTGACCCGCCTCTTCGAGGTGCGCGACGGGATGGTGAAGATGAACGACCGCGTCTCGCTTCCCGGCAATGCCGATGGTCGGCGTCGTCGGGGTCGCGACCGACGGCGAGGAGCTGTCGAACGGCCTCGCCGGACAGCACGGCGGCAACCTCGACGACCACTGGCACGGCGCCGGCGCGAAGATCTTCTTCCCCGTCCGCCAGCCCGGCGGCATGTTCGCGGTCGGCGACATGCACGCGGCGATGGGCGACGGCGAGATCTGCTTCACCGGCGTCGAGATCGCGGGCGAGGTCGACGTCCGCTTCGACGTCGCTCAAGGGCAAGCAGGCGACCTGGCCGGTGACGGAGCTCGCCGACCGCTGGCTCCCGCACGCGACCGCGGATCAGTACGACGAGGCGCTGGTGCTCGTCGCGGAGGAGGCGGCGCGCCTGCTCGTCGACGAGCACGGCTTCTCGATGGAGGACGCGTTCATCTTCCTCTCGGTCGCCTGCGACGCCGGCGTCGCGCAGGCGTGCAAGCCCGCGCCCGGAGGGTTCGGCTCGATCGCGCGCTTCTCGATCCCGAAGATCGACGCCTGCCCGGCGCCGTTCCGGATCTAGCACGCGCGGCGTACACTTTTCGCGGAAATGGCGATGCGCACGATGAACCCGGTCCACGAGGCGAGCACCTGCGCAGTCGCCGCGACGGCCGAGATCGTCGGCGCGAAGTGGACGGCGCTCCTCGTCCACGACCTCTCGGAGGGCCCGCGCCGCTTCTCCGAGCTCGAGCGCTCGTGCCAGGGCATCAGCCCGCGCACGCTCGCCGAGCGGCTCCGCGCGCTCGAGGCCGAGGGGATCCTCGAGCGGCAGAGCTATCCCGAGACCCCGCCGCGCGTCGAGTACAGCCTGACGGAGAAGGGCGAGTCGCTCCTGCCGATCATCGACGCCATGCGCGAATTCGGCCACGAATGGCTCGCGTGCGAACGCACGCACCCGCACGAGCTCTAGCTCAGACGACCGAGAGCCGTGAAGAGCGCCGCGGCGGTGTCGATTCCGGCCGCGAAGTACGGGACGAGGAAACGCTCGTTCGGCGAGTGGATGTTGGACTCGGGCAGCCCGAACCCGGTGAGGATGGTCGTCGATCCCCTTCTCGGTCAGCGCCGGCATGAGCGGGATCGAACCGCCGACGCGCGTGAGGAGCGGCCGGATCCCTACACCCTGCTCGAACGCCTCGACCGCGAGCTGTACCGCCGGCGCGTCCGCGCTGACGAGACCGGGGTTCGAGCCGAACCAGGTGATCTCGAGCTCCGCACCGTCCGGCGCCGCCTCGCGCAACAACCGCTCTGCGGCCGGCCCGATCGTCGTCGCCTCCTGCCCCGGCGCGAGGCGGATCGAGAACTCGGCCGAAGCCGCACACGCTGAGCGTCGTGTTCCGGACGCCGGGCTTGCCGCCGAGGATCCCGTTCACGTCGGCCGACGGCTCCGCCCAGACACGGCGATAGAACTCCTCGGCCGCTTTTCCGTCGAGCGGCCGCGCGCCCGGCCTCGGAGAGGGACTCGGCGCCGGGCGGGAGCTTCGACCACGCCTCGAGCTCATCGGCGGTCGGTGTCGCGATCCCTTCACGCAGCGGCTCGGGCAGCCTTCCGTCCGGCCCGGCGAGCACCGCGTCGAGACAGCGCAGCAGCACGTGAATCGCGTTGAGCGCGACTCCGCCGTACATCCCGGAGTGGAGGTCGCGCGCGCCGGTCTGCACCTTCAGCTCGAACCCCACGAGGCCGCGTGTCGCGAGCTCGATCACGGGCACGTCCCGCCGCAGCATCCCCCCGTCGAAGATCACGCAGGCGTCGGCGCCGCGCTCGTCCTGCGCGACCCAGTCGGACGATCGTGTGGCCGCCGATCTCCTCCTCGCCGTCGAACGCGATGCGGAGGTTGACGGGCAGCGCGTTCGCCTCGACGAGACGCTGTGCCGCTTTCAGGACGAGCCAGAGCTGGCCCTTGTCGTCGGTGACGCCGCGGCCGTACGCCCACTCGCCGCGGATGTCGAGCTCGAACGGGTCGGAATCCCACAGATCGAGCGGTGCGGGAGGCTGGACGTCGAAGTGGTTGTAGACGAGCACGGTCGGCGCGTCGCTCGCGCCATTCGAGGCGCGGATCTCGCCGAGCACGAGCTCGCGCTCGCCGAACGGCGTCAGCTCGGCGGTGCCGCCGATGCGCCGAATCAAGTCGCAGACCCACTCGCCGGCGCGCTTGACGTCCTCCCGGTGGGCCGGGTCGGCGCTCACACTCGGGATTGCGATCAGCTCCGCCAGCTCGGCGCGCCAGGCCTCGTCCACGAATGCGATCGTATGCTCAGGCCGATGCGCTTCGCCGAGGTGACCCTCTCGGCCCCGCTCGACCTGCGGGATTTCTACGGCGGCGAGCTAGGCCTACCGCTCGACGGTGACGCGATCGTGGTCGGCGAGACGCGGCTTCGCTTCGACGTCGAGGAGGCCGGCGCCTTCTACCACTTCGCGTTTCTCGTGCCCGGCGACCGCTTCGCCGCCGCGCTCGAGTGGGCGCGGGGGCGCGTCGCGCTGCTCGGCGACGTCTTCGAGTTCGAGAACTGGGACGCGGAAGCCGTCTACTTCCACGATCCGGCCGGCAGCATCGTCGAGCTGATCGCCCACCACGGGCTCGAGGAGAACGGCCGCCACGGGCCGTTCGCCGCAGACGAGCTCGTCGGCTTCTCAGAGCTCGGGATCGTCGGCGACCGTCCGCGAGCTGCTCCGGCGGCTCGAGACCGAGGGCCTCGCGCTCTGGAGCGGGACCGTCGAGGAGCCGGACCGGCTCGCCTTCGTCGGCGAGAAGGGCCGAACGCTGATCCTCGCTCCACCGGGCGCGGCTGGCTGCCGACGGGCAGGCCGGCAGAGCCGCATCCGGTCGAGTACGTGCTCGCGCCCTAGGCGACGTCTCTGAGCGAATCCGGTCTCCGCGAGCGCCCGGAGCTTCTTCAAGCTCTGGTTCTCGATCTGGCGGATCCGCTCGCGCGTGACGTTGAAGGCGCGGCCCGACCTCGTCGAGCGTGCGCGGCTGCTCGCCGTCGAGCCCGTAGCGCAGCTCGAGCACCCGCCGCTCGCGGTGCGAGAGCGTGCCGAGGATGTTCTTCAGCGTCTCCTTGCGCATCGTGACCTCGGCGGCCTCGTCGGGCAGCGGCACGTTCTCGTCGGTGAGGAAGTGGCCGAACTCCGACTCCTCCTCGTCGCCGACCGGCTTCTCGAGCGAGACCGGCGTCTGCGCGCTGCGCATGATCTGCTCGACCTCTTCGAGCGGGAGGTCGAGATCGATCGCGATCTCGAACGGCAGTCGGCTCGCGGCAGAGCTCGGCGCGCAGCTTGCGCTCGGAGCGGACGATCTTGTTCAGCTTCTCGACGACATGGACGGGCATCCGGATCGTGCGGCCCTTGTCGGCGAGCGCGCGGGCGACCGCCTGCCGGATCCACCACGTCGCATACGTCGAGAACTTGTAGCCCTTGCGCCAGTCGAACTTCTCGGCCGCGCGGACGAGGCCGATCGTTCCCTCCTGGATCAGGTCGAGGAACGGGAGCCCCTGGTTGCGATAGCGCTTCGCGATCGAGACGACGAGGCGGAGGTTCGCCTCGACCATCTCCTGCTTCGCGCCGTGGTCGCCGCGCTCGATGCGCTTCGCGAGCTCGACCTCCTGGGCGGCGGTCAGCAGGTCGACCTTGCCGATGTCCTTGAGGAAGAGCTGGAGCGAGTCGGTCGAGATCTCGCGCACGTCGGCGGCGAGACGCCCTCTTCCTCCTTCGCCTCCGCGGCTGCCGCCGCGTCGACGATCTCGATCTGGAGCTCCTCGAGCGCCCGGTAGAAATCGTCGATCTGCGCCGGCGTCGAGCTCGAGCTCGTCGAGCGCGAGCGCGATCTCGTCCTGGCGCTGACCGACCCGGCGGCCTGCGCCGCCTCGAGCAGATTCCGGGCCTCCTCCGTCTCGAGGACTTCGGTACGGCGAGTCCTTCCTCCGTGGCTGTCGCGGCCATGCTCCCCTCCCCCTTGCGCGATGCCGCACTATGCCTGCGCGGGCGGACCCGGCGCCATAGGCCGTTCGGCTCATATTTTCTTTACTTGGTCCCAGTGACCAGGCAGACGTGCGAGGAGTGCTTGCGCGTCTTTCGCGTAAGGACGAGCCGGGCTCGTCCGCAGCCGCGAGCCGGAGCTGCGTCGACCGCCTTCTTCTGCTCGCCGGTCCAGAGGAGAAGCAGGCCGAGGTGCAGGCGAACGACCGACGAGGACGGGAATCGCCCGGTGAGCGGCCCGAGGCGGCCGAACGCTTCGTCGGGTTCGCCTTCGTGAACGCACCGACGGCGGCGGCGGTCTGCGCGACGGGGTCGTTCGGTGCGAGCGTCGCGGCCGCCTCGAACTGACGCTCGGCCGAGACGCGGCCGCTGAAGGCTCCACAGCGCGAGGCCGTAGACGAGCTTGGCGTGAGCGTCCGGCTGCGCGGCCAGCCTTGCCAGCGCGGCAAGCTCCTTCGCCGCCGGCAGCTTCCCGATCGCGCGCGGCGGCTTGTAGTCGATGAGCGGTACGGCAGGCCCGGGATCGGCAGGCTCGGGTAGCAGGAGGTCCTCCGCCTTGACCCCTCCGGTGAATCTGCGCCGACCTTGGCAGCCCGCTGCCAGGCGGCGACCGCGTCCGCGTTCCGGCCCGCCCAGTAGTCGGCCAGGCCGAGATGGAGCTGCGCGACCGCGCTCGCCGGATGCGCGGCCACGAGACTCGCTTCAGCGTCGTCGAGCCCATCCTGCTGGCCAGGCGACGAAGGCCGACGCCGATCTGCGCCTCCAGAGAGCGGTAGCGCGCGAAGATCGCCGCAGCCTGGGCGCCGTGCTTGCCGTTGTAGAGCGCCTCGCGCGCGGGCAAGCGCCTGTGCCTGCGGTGCTCGCGTCGACGCCGAAGTCGAGCTAGAGCGGCGGACGCCCGGCGCGCGGCTTCGTCACCGCGCCCGGCACCGTCGTCGTCTCGCCGCGCGTCTGGAGCAGCGTGAATCCGACACGGTCGCGGCCGCCGACGCCGCGAGCGCGACGGCACGACCGCCGCGAACGATCGCGAGCACGCGTGCGGCCGTGGCCATCGCGCGCCAGCCTAGCCCGAGCGGAGACCGCTATATTTCTGAAAGTCATGCCGAACTACCGCGAGCTGCTGCAGCAGGTCAAGGCCGGAGATCGAGCGAGGTGGACGCCGAGGCGCCCGCGAGCTCCTCGACTCCGACGAGCCGCCGCTCCTCGTCGACGTCCGCGAGCAGGACGAGTGGAGCGAGGGCCGATCTCCCGGCGCGATCCACATGCCGCGCGGGAACCTCGAGTCGCGCATCGAGCAGCGCCGCGCCCGACCGCGCGCAGCCGATCGTCCTCTACTGCGCCGGCCGGCAACCGCTCGGCCTTCGCCGCGAAGACGCTCGAGGAGCTCGGCTACGAGAACGTCGTCTCGCTCGCCGGCGGCTACACCGACTGGAAGCGCAACGGCTTCCCGACGCAGCTGCCGCGCGTGCTCGACGCGCGAGAAGCGCTCGCGCTACAGCCGGCACCTGCTGATCCCCGAGGTCGGCGAGGAGGGCCAGCTCAAGCTGCTCGACTCGCGCGTGCTGCTGGTCGGCGCCGGCGGCCTCGGCTCCCCGGCTGCGCTCTATCTCGCCGCGGCCGGCGTCGGCCGGCTCGGGATCGTCGACGACGACCGCGTCGACGCGTCGAACCTCCAGCGCCAGATCGCGCACTCGACCGAGTCGCTCGGCGAATGGAAGGCCGACTCCGCGAAGCGCACGCTCGAGGAGCTCAACCCCGACGTCGACGTCGTTCCCTACTCGGAGCGCCTGACCTCGGAGAACGTCGACCGGATCCTCGCGGACGGCTGGGACGTGATCGTCGACGGCGCCGACAACTTCCCGACGCGCTACCTGATCAACGACGCCTCCGTGTGGCACGACATCCCACTCGTCCACGGCTCGATCTACCGCTTCGAGGGCCAGGTGACGGTCTTCAAGCCACATGAGGGACCGTGCTACCGCTGCCTCTTCCCGCAGCCGCCGCCACCCGAGCTCGCACCGAGCTGCGCGGAAGGCGGCGTCCTCGGCGTCCTGCCCGGGATCGTCGGCTCGCTGCAGGCGAGCGAGGCGCTGAAGCTCTGCCTCGGGATCGGCGAGTCGCTCGTCGGCCGCCTGCTCCTCTTCGACGCGCTCGCGACCGAGTTCAGCGAGGTCAGGCTCCGCCGCGACCCGAACTGCCCGGTCTGCGGCGACTCGCCGACGATCACCGAGTACATCGACTACGTCGAGTTCTGCTCAGGGAGGCCGACACACGCATGAGCGCTGATCCGGATCCCGCCGATGCTCCGCGGCGACGTGGGCGGCGAGCGCGAGGTGCCCGCCGAGGGCGACACCGTGCGCGAGCTGCTCGACGACCTGATGTCGCGCTTTCCCGGGCTGCGCCCGCAGCTCGTGGAGGACGGACGACATCGCGCCGTTCGTGAACGTCTACGTCGAGGGCGAGGACGTCAGGACGCTCGACGGGCTCGACACCTCGGTCGAGCACGGCTCCACGGTCATCCTCCTCCCCGCCATGGCCGGTGGGCTCTAGCGTCCGCACGGCCGGCTCACTCCTCGAGCTCGTAGGCAACACCCCGCTCGTCGAGCTGCGGCGTCTGACGCCGAAGCCGTCGGTGCGGCTCTACGCGAAGCTCGAAGGCCAGAACCCGACCGGCTCGATCAAGGACCGCGTCGCCGAATCGATGATCGAGGCGGCCGAGGCCAAGGGGGAGCTCGAGCCGGGCCACGAGCTGCTCGAGCCGACCTCCGGCAACACGGGCATCGCGCTCGCGCTCGTCGCCAAGCTCAAGGGCTATCCGCTCACGTGCGTCCTCCCCGCGAACGCGACCGAGGAGCGGCGGCGGCTGTTGCGCCTGTACGGCGCGACGATCGTCGAGTCGCCCGGCGAGGAGGGCTCGAACGGCGCTGTCCGTCTCGCGCTCGAGCTCGCCGAGCGGGAGCCGCGCTACTTCATGCCGTTCCAGTACGCGAACGACGCGAATCCGCGCGCCCACTACGAGGGCACAGGGGCGGAGATTGCGGCGGCGCTCGATCGCGTCGATGTCCTCGTCGCCGGGCTCGGAACCGGCGGAACGCTGATGGGCGCCGGTGCGCGACTTCGTGAGAGCTTCCCCGACGTCGTAATTGCCGCCGCCGAGCCGTTGCCGGGCGATCCCGTGATGGGACTTCGCTCGCTCGACGACGGCTACGTTCCGCCGATCCTCGACGTCGCGAAGCTCGACCGGAAGCTCCTCGTCTCGAACGAGGACGCGGTCGTCGGAGTGCACGAGCTGCTCGAGGACGAGGGGATCTTCGCGGGCGTCTCGAGCGGCGCGGTTCTCCACGTCGCCCAGCGCCTCGCGGGCGAGCTCGAGGAGGGAGTCGTCGTCTGCGTCCTCGCCGACGGCGGCTGGAAGTACCTCTCCGCCGGCTTTTGGCAGGGCGACGAGATCGACGAGAGCAAGCTGTGGTGGTAGTTCCGCCGCCCGTGCGCGAGGCGCTCGCCGACCACGCGCGACAGGAGTTGCCCAACGAGAGCTGCGGACTGCTCGTCCTGCGCGACCGAGTCGCTGAGCGGTACGAGCCAGGGCGCAACGCCGCCGATTCGCCGTATCGCTTCGAGCTGGAGGTCGACCCCGACCTCTGGTTCCTCGAGGACGAGGGCTACGAGCTCGCGGTCGTCCACTCGCACGTGTCGGCACCGCCGCGGCCCTCGCGCACCGACGTCGAGAACGTCGGGCTCTGGCAGGGACGCCCGTACCTCATCTACTCGGTCGCCCGCGACGAGCTCGCGGGCTGGACGATCGCGGACGGCTCGGTCGAGCCCCTCGAGGTTGGCTGACAAGGAAGCGGCGACACCTCGCGCGAACGACCATGCCCGAAACAGACCACGACCGGTAGCTGCCACCGTCACGAAACGGTCAGCAAACTGTCACGAGGAAGTGGTTCGCCTCGCAGCCAAGCGCCGCAGTGCGTTACAGAGTCGTATCGGTGGCTGCTACCGGCCGTTCATCGGGCCGTCGCGCCGGCGGGCCGATGAGCGCGCGCAGATCGCGTCGACGCCCTACTCGACCTCGTCCTCGTCGACGTAATCGTCGACGGGGTCGCGGCGCGGTTCTGGCCGCTGCTCGAACGTGACAGCGATCCGCTCGATCCGGTTGCCGTCCACCTCGAGTACGTCGAAACGCATGCCGTCGAAGGAGACGTCGTCGCCCGGCTCCGGCGCCCGGCCGAGCTGACCGAAGACGAAGCCGGCGACCGTGTGGAAGTCCTCGTCCGGCAGCTCCGTTCCGAAGCGCTCGTTGAACTCGTCGATCGAGAACATCCCGTCTACGCGGTACGAGTCCTCGCCGATCTGCTCCACCGGCTCCTCAGGAATGTCGAACTCGTCCTCGATCTCGCCCACGATCTCCTCGATGAGGTCCTCGAGCGTCGCAATCCCGACCATCGCGCCGTACTCGTCGATCACGACCGCGAAGTGACTGTTCGTGCGCCGAAACTCCTGCAGCAGTGACGCGAGGTCCTTCGTCTCGGGGACGACGTATGCCGGACGCAGCAACGACTCGAGGTCGAGCCCTCCGAGCCCACGGTCGTGAATCGCCTTGAAGAGGTCGCGCACGTGCAGCACGCCGACGATGTCGTCGAGCGATTCGCGGAAGACCGGATAGCGCGTATAGGGCGAGTCGAGGACGACGGCAAGCGCCTCCTCGGGAGGCATGTCGACCGAGACCGCCGCCACGTCCGGCTTCGCCACCATCACGTCGGCGACGTCCTTGTCGCCGAAGACGAAGACCTTGTCGATCATCTCCCGCTCGCCCTCCTCGATCTGACCCTGCTGGGTGGAGCGCGAGACGAGCATCCGCAGCTCGGCCTCGGAGTGCACCTCGCGCTCGGCGCCCGGCGGCTCGAGCCCGAACGAGTGGAGGATCAGGTCGCTCGCCTTCTGCAGCAGCCAGATCGCAGGACGGAAGACGGCGATGAACCCGCGCACGGGAATCGCGACCCAGAGCGCCGTCCCCTCGGCATGACCGAGCGCCGCGCCCTTCGGCACGAGCTCGCCGAAGACGACGTGGAAGAAGCTCAGGATCGCGTAGGCGACGAGGATCGCCACGATCGCCGCCATCCAGTGCTTGAACTCGCGGGACAGCGTCGCCTCGCCGAGAGCACCGATGCCCAGGGAGGTGAGCGTGACGCCGAGCTGCATCGCCGCGATGAAGCGCCCCGGATCGCCGGTGATCCGCAACACGTCACGGGCGCGGCGGTTCCCCTGGTGCTGGAGCTCGATGATTCGCGTCCGGCGCGCCGTGACGAGGCCGTACTCCGCCGCCACGAAGAACGCGTTGAGCAGGATCAGGACTGCGACCCCGATCAGCTCGAAGAGAAGTGTCACGCCCTCACCTCGAGGGCGCGGGTACTAGGAGGGTTCTCGCCGTCCAACTCTCCGGCCGCAGTATAGGGACGCCTCCGGCGACCAAAGCCCAAACGAACATATGTTCGGTATATTCACACCGATGCGAGCCGCCTACCGCGAGGAGCCGTGCCGTAACGCCATGAACCGCGTCCGCGGCATGCCGTTCGCCTGGTCGCTCAATCCATATATGGGCTGCGCCCACCGCTGCACGTTCTGTTACGTCCGCGCCTTCGAAGCTCGCGCCGACCGGCCGTCGGGCGAGCGGTACGGAACGAGCATCCGCGTCAAGACGAACGTCGCCGAGGTGCTCAGGCGCGAGCTCGCCCGGCCGTCCTGGCAGCGGGAGGTCGTCGCCGTCGGCGCGGCAACCGACCCGTACCAGCCGGCCGAGGGCCGCTACCGCCTCACGCGCGCCTGCATCGAGGCGTTTGCGCAGGCGTCGAGCCCGTTCTCGATCATCACGCGCGGGCCGCTCATCGTGCGGGACATCGACGTGCTCACCGAAGCGGCTCGCCGCGCGCGCGTCTCGGTCACGTTCTCCGTCCCGACGCTGGATTCCGAGATCTGGCGTCGCACCGAGCCGGGCACGGCGCCGCCGCGGCAACGCCTACGCGCCTTGTCGAGGCTCGTCGATGCGGGGATCGACGCCGGCGTCGGGATGGCGCCGATCCTGCCCGGGCTGAGCGACAGCCCGGAGCTGCTTGCCGATGTCGTGCGCGAGGCGCGCGCGGCGGGAGCGACCGGAATCTGGGCGAATCTCCTCTACCTCCGGCCGGGAACGCGCGAGCATTTCCTCACTGCGCTCGAGCGCGACTGGCCCGAGCTGCTCCCTCACTACGAGCAGCTCTACGACCGCAGCGCCTATCTGCCGCGTCGCGCGACGGACCCGGTGCGTCAGCGCATCCGGGCGCTCGCCCGCGCAAACGGCGTCCGCGACCGACGCCGCGTGAGACTCGAACCGGCCGCACCCGCAGAGCAGCTGGAAATCGCGGCTATGTGACAGCTGGGCGCCGGACTATGATCTGCCGGCCGTGGCGTCCGAGGAGATCACCTGCCTGATCGTCGACGACCACGAGGTCGTTCGCGAGGGACTTCGCCTTTCACTGAGCCGCGCGCCGCACATCCGCGTGATCGGCGAGGCGGCCGACGGCGAGGCGGCAGTGGCCCTCGCAGAACGGCGGCGTCCGAACGTCGTGATCATGGACGTTCGCATGCCGGGCATGGACGGGCTCGAGGCGACCAAGGAGCTGATGGAGAAGGTGCCCGACAGCGCCGTCCTCATCTTCACCGCCTACAGCGAGCGGAGCCTGCTCAGCCGAGGGCTCGAGTCGGGGGCGAAGGGCTACGTCCTGAAGGAAGCGCCCCACGAGACGCTGCTTCGCGCGATCGAGAAGGTCGCCGGCGGCGAGGGGTACGTCGATCCGGCGCTCATGCCGGCCTTCCTCACCGGCCGCGACAAGGACGACATGCTCACGACGCGGGAGCGGGAGATCCTCCAGCTTCTCGCCGACGGCATGTCGAACGCCGACGTCGCGACCCAGCTCTTCATCAGTCAGGAGACGGTGAAGAGCCACGTACGGCACATCCTGGCCAAGCTCGAGGCGGACACGCGCACACACGCGGTCGCGATAGCTCTCCGTGAAGCGATCATCGACTAGCAACGGGAACCCGGCGATCGACGACGCCGACCGCGACCTGTCCGAGCAGGTTCTCGCCGCAGAGCAGGACGAGCGGCGGCGCATCGCCCTCTTCCTCCACGACGGCCCGGTGCAGTCGCTTTCCGGCGTCGCGTTGATGCTCGACGCCTCCCTCGACCTGATGGGCCGCGGCGACCTCGAACAGGCGCGCGAGATCCTCGACCGGGCACTGGGCCGGACGCGGACGACGGTCGGCGAGCTCCGTGACCTGTCCTTCAACCTCGAGCCGGTGGCGCTGCGGGATCACGGCTTCACTGCGGCGGTGGATGCGCTCGCGCAGACGCGCGGCCGCGAGCACCGGATCGAGGTCTCGCTCGACGTGGCGATGATCGACGACCTCGGCGAGCGGACGCAGGCAGCGCTCTACCAGATCGTGCGCGAGGCGCTCGAGGAGGCGATCCGGCGCGGGCCTCCCTCCCGCTTCGAGGTCGCGGCCTCCGCCGAGGTGCCGGGCACGTTGCGCCTCGTGATCCGGGACGACGCCCCGACCGAGCGGCGCCGTCGGGCGCTCGAGGTTCTCTCCGAGCGCGCTCGCACCCTCGGCGCAAACCTCACGCTCGACCACGAGGCGGACGGGACGACGATGGTCCTCGAGCTGCGCGGCCAGCCGACCGGCGACTAGTCTTCCGCGCTGTGGATCTGCACGGCGCGCAGCAGCATCTCCTCTTCGTCTGGAAGCCGTCCGGCTACGAGCTCGTCGTGCAGGACGGTGAGCCGCCGGCCGTCGGCGCACAGGTCGAGGTGAACGGCAGCATGCTCGAGGTGACGAAGCTCGGCCCGTCGCCTCTGCCGCGCGACCGCCGCGTCTGCGCCTACCTCGGCGCCTAGCGCCTAGAACGCCGCGATCGACTCCGCGGCCGCGAGGCCGAGCACGAGCGCTTGCGCGAGGCCGCTCGAGTAGCCGCCGGTCGCCACCCCGCCGACGTCGACTCCCGCAGCCCAGAGGCCGTCCGCGCCGGTCACGCGCGCGTCCGTGTCGACCTGGAGACCGCCGATCGTGTGGGTCACCGCGCCCGCGACGTGCACCGCCAGCCCGAGCTCCTGGTCGATGACGGTGCCCCCGGCGGCGCGCGCGGCCTCGATGCGGTCGTTCGTTTCGGTCACGCAGTACCAGGCGCGCCGGCCGATCATCTGGGCGAGGTCGTTCTCGTGCCACGCGACCTCGCGTGGCGTGATCTCGCTCCAGTCGTCTGTGTAGACGCGCGCCTCGCGGCCGTAGAGCTGCGCGAGCGGGACGAAGTCCTCCTCCCGGATCCGCGCCGGCGGGGCCGGCATCGCGCGGCCGTAGAACTCGTCCATCCCGGCCGTTGTCGCGGCGCCGTGTGCCGAGGCGAAGTCGAGGCCGTCGCCCTCACTCCACGGGTTCGCGCGCAAGAGCAGTTCCCGCTCCCGAGCGAGGCGTCCACCGAAGCCTCCGGTCGCCAGAAGCACGGGCGGCTCGGCGTCCGCGGGCAGCGGCGTCTCGACCTCGATCTCGCCCGCCACATCGGCCAGCAGCCGCGTCAGCGCCTGCGGGTCATAGCGACGGCCGGTCGTGAGCGGGTTCTCGGTGTCCGGCCAGACGGGCTCAGCCCCAAGCGACTCGAGCCAGCCGAGCGCGTCGTCCAGGCGCTCCCAGATCAGCCGCTGCAGCCGCGCGTCGCCGCCAGGGCACTCCGCGCGGAAGCGCTCCCACTCCAGATGCCGCCAGACGACGCACGAGGAGAGGAGCATCGAGCCGCCGGCCCGCGTCCCCTTCTCGAGCACGCGCGACTCGTGCCCGAGCTCGCGCAGACGTGCCGCGGCGACGAGGCCTGCCATCCCCGCGCCGGCGACCGTGACGCGCAACTCAGGTGAGCGAGAACGTCGGCTTGTGCTCGACGTACTCGATCCGCACGCGCTCCGGCCCCCAGACGAAGACCGCGAGCGTGTTCGGCGCGTCGACGACGTTGTCGATCTCGACGCCGAGATCGCGGGCGGCGGCCTCGTGCTCGTCCGCGGAGTCGACGAGCACGGCGAGGTGGTTGAGGAGCGGCTGTTCGGGAGCGCCTGGCTGGCCGGGCTGGAGCTCGATCCACGCCCCGCCGACCTCGACGCGCGGGCAGCCGGATCTGCCGGGCGGCGCAGCGCGGAAGCCGAGCGAACCGTACTCCGACGCGGTCGCTTCGGGATCTGCCGAGCGCAGCGCAACGTGGTCGAGGTCGTAGTCGAGTTCGGTCTCCGCTTCGACGAGACCGAGCGCGACGCTCTCGCCCAGCTCGAAGTACGCCTCGCCGTCGCGCGGGCGCTCGATCTCGAGGCCGTCCGGCAGTTCCGCGAGCGCCTGCTCGAGGTCGCTCACGCGGAGGGCGACGTGCTCCAGCGCACCTCGCTCCCGGGGACCGTCGGCGGCGAAGAGCGTCAGCTTGCCCCGGCGCGCGTCCGCGCCTACGAGCGTGAACGCATCTGTCCGGTCGATCACGTGCATCCCGAGGTGCCGCACGGCGAAATCGGCGACGGCGTCGCGGTCGGCGAGCCAGTAGGCGACGTGATCGAGGGTCTTCGGGTGCACGACCGGCGCTCTCTCCCCTTCGCGCAGCGGTTAGTCGATCGGCTCGTTCTGGACGTTGTTCTCGACCGCGTATTTCTGGGTGAGCGCGTCGACGACCTCCGCCCCCTTGTCGTACGCGTAGTTGATCTCGACGAACGCGTTCCACTTGTCCGGCAGCGCGTCCTCGGGGAAGATCGCCTCGACCGGGCACTCCGGCTCGCAGGCGCCGCAGTCGATGCACTCCTCGGGATCGATGACGAGGATCCGGTCGAACTCGTGGATGCAGTCGACGGGGCAGACGTCGACGCAGGAGCGGTCTTTGATGTCGATGCAGGGCTCGGCGATGATGTACGTCACGGCGCCTACTGTAGATAGCTGCCGCGAAGGCCCGCGCCGCTAACTGTCAGGGCTCTGGAGATCCTGAGAGCTCGGCCACGACCTCTCCAAGCCGCTCCGCAAGCGCCGACTTGGCGAGAACCTGATCGAAGCCCGCGGCATGCGCCGCGCGCAGCCCCGACGTGTCGGTGTGGTTCGTGAAACCAACGATCGGAACGTCGGGATACGTGTCCGCGACCTCCTCCGGGTCGATGCGCGAGACGTCCGCCAGGACGAGCTCGGGATCCTCCGTGTGATCCACCGTGATGAGACGATGGCCAGGCAAGAGAGCCTCAAGCTTCCCTCGCATGAAGAGTTCGACCCCACAGAGCAGGATCGTCGCCACGCTGGAAGGTTAAAGCGTGACGGACGCCGCATACAAGAGTGGACTGGAGGCGATCCGCGCCGGCCGCTTCTTCGAGGCGCACGAAGAGCTCGAGATCGCGTGGCGCGCGGCGGCGACCGACGAGCGCGACTTCTTCCAAGGGCTCGTCCACGTCGCCGTCGCGTGGTATCAGGCCGGACGTGGCCGTCCCGTCGCGACGGCGAGCCAGCTCGAGAAGGCGGCGCGGCGACTGGGGCCGTACGCCCCCGCCCACCGCGGCGTCGACGTCGCGTACGTGCTCGCCCAGGTGAAGACGGCGCGTGCACGCGTCGCCGCCGGCTCGCTCGACCTCGACCCGCCAGAGCTCACCTTGTAACAGTCTGTTACTTGCTTGGCTCGTGGCCCTTTTGGACACGGCTTTCGACACGAGCTCACGCCTTGGAGTGCACCTAGTAACAGTCTGTTACTAGGAAAGCCAGGGCCATGCAAGACGTCAGGGTTTCGTCAGGCCCAGGTCGTCCAGCGCGCGGTTGAGTGCGACATGGAGCCACCAGTCGCGGTGGAAGAAGAGGAGCAGGCCGAGCACGACGAGCACGATTCCGCTCGATACCTGGATCACCAGGTACCGGTCGCGCAGCCAGCGGAACGCGCCCATGGCGCGGGCGAACGCGACTCCCGCGAGGAGGAACGCGGCGGCGAGCCCGAGCGCGTACGCAGCGAGAAGCACTGCCCCCTTCAACACCGTCCCCGTGTTGCTCGCGAGGACGAGCACTGCCGCCAGCACCGTGCCGATGCACGGCGCTGCGCACACGGCGAACGCGCCGCCGAGCAGCGCGCCGGACCCGCGACGCCTCGCACCTGCAAGGAGCCCGGGCGCCAGCACACGTTCCGGCACAGGCAGCAGGCCCATGAACGCGAGCCCGAGCACCACGAGCACGAAGCCGGCGATCTCGGTCTGCGCGTAGCCCGAGACGACGCTGCCGATCGCAGCAGCCCCGGCCCCGAGCGCCACGAAGACGACCGTGAAGCCGAAGACGAAGGGGAGGCTCGAGGAGAGAACGCGGCGGGCCGTCCCGGCTCCTCCCAGCCTCCCCGGCTCCACGCTCGAGAGCGCAGACAGGTAGCCCGGCACGAGCGGCAGGACGCACGGCGTGATCACGGAGGCGAACCCGGCAGCGAACGAGATCACGAGGCGCGTGCCCATCAGTCGAAGTGGGCCAGCAGGTCGTCGAGGCGCCGCTCGGTCTCCTCGTCGAGGCCCGAACCCGGAGGCTCCTCCGGTTCGGCGGAGCCTCGCCGGCGGCTCCAGCGCCAGACTCCGATCCCGAGCACGAGCCCACCGCCGAGGACGCCGGCGACCGGGAGCCACCAGGCCAGCAGGTCGAACCCTTTGTGCGACGGCGCGGCGAGGATTCCCTGGCCGTAGTTCGCGACGAGCTCCGACTCGATCTGCTCGGCCGTTGCGCACTGCGCAATCCGCCTCGAGATGAACACCTTGATCCGCACCGCGGCCGCAGAGTCGGACATGTCGAGCGTCGTGTGGCACGTTGGGCACATCACCTGGCCGTCGAGGTACGCCAGCGACGTGCGTGGATGCGCGCAGGCGGCGGCCGGCCCGGCGAGCGCGAGCGCGGCTGCGGCGACTGCGAGGAAGCGGAGGATCACGCCGCTGCCTTTGCGAGCGCGCTGTGGAACTGGGCGGCGAAGGTGGGATTCGTGATCGGGCCGGCGAGGTGCGCCACGATCCGGCCGGTCCGGCTCACCACGTAGGTCTCCGGCACCTGCGTGATCCCGTACTTGCCATGCGTCACGTTGCCCGAGCCGTCGTCGAGCATCGGGAACGTCAGTCCGTGCACTGCGACGAAGTGGCGCGCGTCGGACGAAAGGTCGTGATAGTCGACCCCGAGGAAGACGACACGGTCGCGGTACTGCGTCCAGTCACGCTGGAGCACGGCAGCCTCGCTCTTGCACGGATTGCACCACGATGCCCAGAAGTTCAGCACGACCGCCTTTCCTCGGTACGCGGCGAGCGACACCGCGCCCGACCCGTCGAGCCGGCGAAGCGTGAAAGTAGGCGCCATGGCGCCGACGCGCGGTGCGTGCTTCTGGTGCCCGAGCTGCCAGACGAGGAGCGCGAGCAGGCCTGCCACCGCGGCGAGCGCGACGACCTGGGCGCCGAGTTTGAGCGGCCGCGTCACGACTTCAGGGCCGCGTGGACGTAGCGCATCAGTTCCTGCGAGTGCGCGTGCTCGCTCACGGGGCCGAGGATCTGCCCGCCGATGATCCTCCCCTCCGGGTTCAGGACGTAGGTCACCGGCAGGTTCGAGACCGCATACCGGTCCGAGGCGATGCGCCCGTCCTGGTCGAAGACGATCGGATACGTGAGCTCGTGCACCTTGGCGAAATGCCTCCCATCGCCACGCGAGTCGTTCGCGTCGACTCCGAGGACGACGAGGCCGTGCGCTCGGTCCGACCGCCAAAGGCGCTCGAGGACCGGCGCCTCGCGCTTGCACGGGCCGCACCAGGAAGCGAAGAAGTTGAGCACCACCGTCTTTCCGCGGAGCGACCTGAGCGAGACCTCGCCGTCGCCCGTCAGACGCTGGAGCGAGAACGCCGGCGCCGGCCTCCCCACTTTCGGCGCCGGGGTCTGGTGCGTCAGCTTCCACACGAGCAGCGTCGCAAGTAACCCGACCCCTGCCACCGCTACGGCCTGCGCCGCAAGCTTGAGCGGGCCCCCCACGGCCGCCCTAAGCCGGGATGATGAACACCGGCGTGCCGACCTGAACGCGTTGGTACAGCCATTCAGCGGATGGCACCTGCATCCGGATGCAGCCGTGCGACTCGGAGTGGCCGATCGACCAGGGCTCGCTCGTGCCGTGGATTCCTACGCCGGGCGCGCTCAGTCCCATCCATCGCGTTCCGAGCGGGTTGCCGGGGCCGGGCGGAACGGGCTTGAGCCCCTTCGCCCAGGCGTCCTGGGTCGGCGGATACCACCAGGGGTTCAACTGCTTGACGACGATCTGGAAGTGGCCGAGCGGCGTCGGGTAGATCGGCTGACCTGTGGCCACCGGGAAGGTCCGCACGAGCCGGACGCCGTTGTAGAGATAGAGGCGGTTCGAGCCGCGGTGGATAACGATCACCGGTTGCCGCGCCGCCGCGGGCGCCGTCAGCGCCTTCAGCGGGGCGACGACGAGAGCCCGCGTCCCGCCGAGGATCGTGCTCCGGATCATCATCCGCGTGGGGAACTTCCGCAGCGCGCGGCCGGTGTGTGCGTGCGTGAAGAAGGGGCGGCTCTTGCGAATGAGCAGGCTGCCGGCCACCGCCGGGCGATCGGTCTTCGTCGCAAGCGTCTTGACCCACTTGACGATCAGCTCGCTGTCGAGAGTCGGCGTGAGCGGGATGACCGTGTCCACCGCAGCGGTGAGCGCCGTCTGGATCGCCGGCGCGAGGCTGAGCGCCGTGTGGAAATGGTGCGGCGAGACCGGGTAGTTCCGATGGCCGACGTGGACGACGACGGGCGCGAAGTAGGCCTCCTGCACCGCGGCCGTTGCCTCGTCGGAAGTCAAGCCGCCGACGGCCACGGATCCGATCTGGACGCCGTCCGCGATGAGCTGCGGCGTGGCGTCAGCGGTCGCGCGGCTCGCCGCCGCGCCGAAGGCGCAGACGAGAAGACAGAGGAATAAGCCGACGCGCGTCGCCACGGGACGCCGAGAGTGTAGCCAGGAGATCGCTTACTTCCTGCGGATCACGACGACGGCGAGGTCGTCCGACAGGTCGCCGCCGGCGAACTCGCGCGCATTCTCGGCGACCGCCGTCGCGAGTGCGCGGGCCGAAAGCTCGTGGCGATCCGCGAGGAGGGAGTCGAGACGGTCGTCGCCGTAGAGCTCGCCGTTGCGCCGCGCCTCGACGACCCCGTCCGTGTAGAGCACGAGCGAGGCGCCGGGCGGCAGGTCGGCGTACGACTCCGAATACTCCTGCCCTCCGTCGATCCCGAGCACGAGCCCATGTGCTTCGAGCGCGCTCGTCGACCCGTCGGGGAGCACGATCCTCGGCGCCGGGTGACCGGCACTGGCACCGGCGACCTTGCCGCTGGAGCCGTCGACGACGACGTAGCTCATGCTGATGAACTTGCCGCTGGCGATCTCGCTGCAGATCACCTCGTTGGCCGCGGCGAGGAAGTCCGCCGGCTCTGGATGCTCACGTGCGAGCGAGCGGAACACGAACTTCGCCATCGCCATGTCCGCCGTCGCGTCCACGCCGTGCCCGGTCACGTCCCCGAGCACGACGGCAAGCCGGCCGTCCTCGAGCGCCAGGAAGTCGTAGACGTCTCCGCCCACATCCACGCGCGACGACGGCTCGTAGAGCTCGCCCACCTCGAGCCCAACGACCTCCGGTCGCGAGCGCGGCAAGAGCGACCTCTGCATCGTGTCGGCGAACTGTTTCTGCTGCTGGTAGAGGCGCGCGTTGTCGATTGCGAGGGCGGCCTGCGCGGCAATCGCCGTCGCGGCCTCGATCGTCTCGTCGGAAAGCGGATCGCCGGGCCTGAACGAGTAGATGCCCAGCGAGGCAACCACCTCGGTCGGGAGGGCCACGGGAGCGATCGCTCCGGTCCACCCCTTCTCGAGGAACGGCACGAGCGCCGGCAGGAACTGCTCGCTGCTCCGGCGGTCGGCCTCGAGCCGGAAGCCGCGGCGGTCGCGGAAAAGCCGCTGCACGTTCCGCTGACCGAAAGGCACAGGCTGGGTGAGGATGGCGCGTACTGCGGCGGCGAACTGCGCGTCGCGGATGTGGATCGCTCTCGGCTGGAGCTGCTCGCGCCGCTCGTCCGGCATACGCACGACGGCGGCGTCGACGTCCAGCACCTCCACGACCGTACGCGCAAGAGCCGCGAGCGTCTCGTCGAGCCGGAGGCTCTGTGCGAAGGACCGCGAGACCTCGTACAGCGCGCGCACGCGCCGCGCAGCGGCCCGCTCGGCGGCAAGAGCCGCCTCGCGCTCCTCTCCAAGGCGAGTCGCCTGCTCGTGAAGCTGCGCGTTCTGGACAGCGACCGCAAGTTGCCCTGCGAGCGCAGCCAGCAACGCCGTTTCGTGCTCGCCCGCCGCCAGTTGTCCCGACGGGTAGGCCGCAAGGAGCCCGACGACATCGCGACCGGCCACCAGTGGAACCGCGAGCGCCGAGCCGATCCCTGTCTCCCTCGCCTCGGCTCCGGCCACTGCGAGTCGTGGATCGCGCGCGACGTCGGCGATCTGCAGCACCGCTCCGTCGCGCGAAGGGCCGAGCGCGACGTCGAGCAACTGGTCTGCGACCCGCGCGTGCGGGCCCGCGAGGCCACGGCTCACCGCCTCCTCGAGGGCCACGTCATCGGCGCCGCGGAGGTAGACCGCGACCCGCTCGACTCCGAGGAGCTGGGCGACACGCTCGACCGCCGTCTCGAGCGTGTGGGACACCGAGAGCTCCGCCGTAGCCTGGGCGATCACCTCGAGCAGCGCCCGCGTCCGCTCGAGCTCGAGCGTGAGAAGCCGTGCCCGCTCCCCCGTACGGAGCGCGTGAGCCGCACGCACGCCGAACGTCGCCAGCCTGCCGAGCTGCTCCGCGTCCGGTTCGTCGTCCGCGGCATGAAACAGCTGCAAGACGCCGAGCGGAGGACGCCCGAGCGGCAGCGTCGTGGAAACGGCGCACTCCTCGGGCAACCCAGCAGCGTGCGCGCGAACCGGCCCTGGTTCGCCGAGCGTACGTTGCGCGACCGCGCGCGCCGCGCCCAGGTCGGAGCCGGCTTCAAAGCCCCAGGAGGCGCTCGCGGCAAGACTGCCTTCGCGGCTCTCCCAGAGGATCGCGGCAGACGCACCGGCCACGCCCGCCGCCAGCCGGACGACCTCCGCAGCGGCGTCCTGCTCGTGCAGCGCAACAGCGAGCGCCTCGCCCGCCAGCTCCAGTGCCGGGCGCACGAGTGAGGACGCGTCCCCGTCAGCCGCGAACGCGCGCAGCACGAGCGCGGCCTGGGCCGCGCACAGCTCGGCGGCAAGACGCTGCGCCGCTTGCAGCGATTCGCCGGAATGGAAGAGCTCGAGGGAAACGGCGAAGCCGCTCGCGCGAGCCGGGACGAGCAGGAGCTCCGTGGCGCCGACGCGCTTCGCGATCGCTTGCACCGCACGCGGTGCCTCGGCGAGATCGTCGAGTGTCCTGTCCGGCAACTCTGTCGCTGCAAGGACTGTCCCTTCGAGCTCGGCCGCGAGTGCCCGCGGTGCGGCAACAGCCACAGCCTCCAGCCTCTCCCCGCCGGCGTCGAGTGCGCGCACGAGCGCCACGTTGGCGCCTGTCACCGTCTGCGCAGCATCTGCGAGCGCACGCAGAGCTTCCGACGCCGTCC
The DNA here is from genome assembly GCA_963790845.1 of uncultured Actinomycetes bacterium. Classification (GTDB taxonomy): domain Bacteria; phylum Actinomycetota; class Thermoleophilia; order Gaiellales; family Gaiellaceae; genus Palsa-739. Next base: position 29,060 of record CAWBQC010000001.1, read on the forward strand.
CCGCCACAGCCGCCGCCGCGACCGCCCGCACGAGCGCGGCGAGCGACGGAGCCGGCACGCGGACATCCCTGGAGTCGGCGCCGAGAAGGCTGCTCATCCAGGAAGTATTCCCCTAGGAGTGATGCCCGCGGCTCTCCCAGACGGTGCCGGCGCACATCGGGCACTGCGGAAGCGCGCCGCGCACAACGGCTCCGTAGCCGCAGTCGGCGCAACGGAAGTCACCCGAGATCTGCGTTCCTGCAGCGATGAAATCCACGAAGCCGGAATCGTCGAGCTGCGTCGCGGTGACCAGGCGCGGCTCGCCTGCGGACTCCTCGATGCGAACCCCCACCTGCTGCACCGCCTCTTCGTCCTCGGAGATGGTACGCCCAGCACGCACCCGGTCAGGGTTTGTGCCCATACTGCGGGGGTGCAAACGCCGGAGCCAGCCGCCCGCCCGTTCCGGATGCGTCCACAGCGCCGGGCGCCCCGCCCGGAACGGACGACCCCGGTCGTCGGCAGCTGGGGAGTCCGGCTCGCCTGGGTCTCGGGCCTCGTCCTCTGCATCTCCGCGTTCACCGACTGGTACGCCGGGACGCTGGCGAACGGGTTGACGCTCTCGGTGACCGGCTGGCACTCGGGCGCCCTCGGCAAGCTCGTCTTCTTCGTCGGGCTCGCGACCCTGATCCTCGAGGCGTCGCGAGAAGCCGGGATCCTGTTGCCCGCGGCCGTGCCGGATCGGCTGCTGCTGATCGCGCTCGGCGCGCTCGCCGTGATCTTCGTCCTCATCCGGCTGATCTCCGTGCCGGACGTGTACTTCGCCTCGACCGGGCGCGGGATCGGCCTCTACCTCAGTTTGCTGGCCGCACTGGGCCTGCTCGGCGCGGGCCTGCTTCGAACCGCCGAAGACCTTCCCTAGCGGGCCGGGCGAAGGGCCGGGCGAAGAGCTGCGCTCTTCGCCCGGGGACAATCGAACTGCGCCGACGGGAGACGCGGTCTCCCGTCGGCTCCGTGCTGAGGGCACATTGGGCGCTGGGTTCAGACGCTGGTTCCGCGCGAGCGGACGGGCTGCGCGCGTCCGCCCGCTGGTCGCGGCGTCGTAACGCGCCGTTACGCCGCCGCCTCGACGCCAAGCAGGTTCGAAGCGCTCAGATCAAAGAAGCGCGAAGGGCCGGAGGCTAAGACCGCCGCGAAGCGGCGACTTAGCCGCAGGCCGAACCGCGCTCGCGCCGGCCTCCGCCGCGCGCGAGCGCACAAGAGCGGACTCCCGTCCAGGGACCGAACAAACAAAAACAGCACGGAGCGCGGGCGAGACCACGCTCTCGCCCGCGCGGAGTTCCGTCTCCCAGCGAGCGAAGCGCCAGCTTCGCGAGCTAGACCGGCACCACTGCTTTGGCCTGCGCGACGAGCTCCGCGAGGTCGAACGGCTTGCCGACGAAGCCGCGCGCGCCGCTCGAGGCGGCCTGCCGCCTCGCCTGTTCGTCGACCTGGCCGCTGAACATCAGCACCGGGATCGCGCCCGCGCCGTAGCGTTCCTGGATCCTCCGCAGCATCTCCCAGCCGTCGACGTGCGGCATCATCACGTCGAGGAGGATGAGCTCCGGCTTGCGCTTCTCGATCTCGGCAAGCCCCTCATCGGCACTCGCCGCTTCCTGCACGTCGTAGCCCTCGCGCTCGAGCTCGGTGCGAACGAGCTCGCGCATCCGCTCGTCGTCGTCGACGAGGAGTACGGCGGGGCCGGCCTGCTGGCGGCCCGGACCCGAGCGGGCGAGGAACGCCTCGAGGTCGCCGCGCCGAAAGCGGCGATGCCCGCCGGGCGTGTAGAACGCCGGCACACGCCCCTGGTCCGACCACTTGCGGATCGTGCTCTGGGCGACGCCCAGGAAGCGTGCAGCCTGCCCGAGCGTCAGCCACTCAGGATCGCTGCGCCCGCCGTCATCGCGGTAATTCATGGGTAGGAACTTGTCCAAACCTCCTATTTTTTACACATACGGGGGTGGGTCTACGGCGAATCCTCATGGTTCGTAGTCGATGGCGCCGCGCTGGTACGCGTCGAATGCGGCCGCCACGACGGTCGTGAGGTCGCGTGGCCACCCCTGTACCTCGGCTCGTTCGTGGAGCACCTCGTGTGCCCAGCGCTCGGACTCGCCGTACGCGGAGGCAAGCTCCTCGAGCGTGTACGTCTGCCCCACTCGCTTGCGGAGCTCGGAGAGCACGAGGGTGAGAAGCTCGAGCAGCTGCCCGTACCGATGCAAGTCGTCGCGGGCGGCGGCCTCGAGACGCCGGCTTCCCTCCTCCCACTCGTGCCGTGCGAGCGAGACCCGGCTCATAGGGAACAGCACCGTTCGGGCCAGCGCGGCTCGACCTCGTCGAAGATCCGCTCGCCGAGCTCGTACCCTGGGCGCGCGAGCGCGAAGGCGGCGTGCGCGTGGAGGCACTTGAGGCTGCCGCTCCGTCGCGACCCTCCGATGCCGTAGGAGAGCGAGTCTCCCCCGTCGCCTCCCGTTTCGCTCCCCGCGAGCTCAGTGCGCAACCGCCGTTGCTCCTCGTCGCCCTCGGCGAGGCTCGCTGCGAGTGCGGGGTCGGTGCGCACGGCGTCGCTCCAGCGCTCGACTCCGCCGGCCGCCTCGAGTCGCGACACCGCCGTGACGAGATGGCGGCACGTGAGGTAGTACGTGGTCGGGAACGGCTCGCCGTCCGGGCCGTACGGGCTCTGCTCGGTGACCGCGGGTGCGCCGAACGGGCAGCGGACGGCGACGCGACGAAGCGTCCGCGGCTCCCGCCCGAGCTGGCGAGTTACGACGGCTCGATCAGCGTCCGTGACCACGGGACGCAGCATGCCGAGAACCATGCTGTCCGCGCCGCCACTGCGGAATGTCCTTGACGATGAAGAGGTGCTCGCCCGGGCGGATGTAGCCCAGCGAACGCGCCTCCTGCGTGAGGACCGTGAGCGACGAGGCGCGCCGGAGGCGCCGCTCGAGCGCCGCGCGCTCCTTCTGCAATTGCCGCACCTCCGCGACCCGCACCGCGCGCTGGGAGCGGGCCTGGACGAAGTCGTGGAGCGGCCGGTAGTAGAGGAGCCCGACGAGCATGAGGGCTCCAACCGCAAACCAGCGGCGGGCAATCGGCCCGCCGATGCGGCGGCGGCGCTTCTTCCTCGTGGCCATCAGTGCTCCGAGTTCTCTCTCGGGCACGGCGGTCCTGCGGCTACGGAACGATGTCGACCTTGATCACGTTCGTGGTGCCGGGGATGTTGACGGCGGTCCCCGCGGTGATCACGACCCGGTCGCCCGTCTCCACGATTCCCGCCTCGCGCGCGGCGTCCACCGCGAGACGCCAGAGGTCTTCGACGTCCCCCGTCTCGGAGATCAGCACCGGCGTGACACCCCACTCCAGCGCGAGCTGCCGCATCGCCCAGTCGACGTGGGTCAGCGCGACGACCGGACGGCGCGGACGCAGTCGCGCGACCGCGTTCGCAGTCCGGCCCGTGAAGGTCGGGACGAGGATCGCCTTCGCCTGCAGCGCCTCGGCGAGATCGCACGCGGCGTTGGACATCGCCTGGCCGATCGTCGGGTTGTCGGTCGCCTCCGGGAGCTCGTGCCGGTAGTCGAGACTCGGCTCGACGGCGCGCGCGATCCGGTCCATGTACGCCACCGCCTCGACCGGGTACTCCCCCACGGCCGTCTCGCCGGAGAGCATCACGGCCGAGGTGCCGTCGAGGATGGCGTTCGCCACGTCGCTCGCCTCGGCCCGCGTCGGCTCGGGCGAGTGCACCATGGTCTCGAGCATCTGCGTCGCCGTGATCACCGGCTTCCCGCGTTCGAGCGCCTTGTGGATGATGCGCTTCTGGACGAGCGGCACGAGCGCGGGCCCGATCTCGACCCCGAGATCGCCGCGCGCGACCATCACCGCATCCGTCTCGGCGAGGATCTCGTCGAGAACGTCGACCGCCTCGGACTTCTCGATCTTCGCGATCACGTGCGCGTGCGAGTCGGCCTGCTCGAGCAGCGCGCGCAGGTCGCGTACGTCCGCCGGTGAGCGGATGAACGAGAGCGCGACGAAGTCCACGCCCGTCGAGATCGCCCACTCGAGATCCGCCAGGTCCTTCCGCGTCAGCGAGGGGATCGGCACCGGCACGCCGGGGAGGTTCACGCCCTTGTGCGAGCTGACGAGGCCGCCGACGACGACCGCGCATGTCGCGCGGCCGCTCTCGACCTCGTCGACGCGGAGGCGGACGAGCCCGTCGTCGATCAGCACCTCGTGGCCGGGCTCGAGCACGTCCCCGATCACGGCCGGCGCGATCGGGAGCTCGCCGTCCGTCGCGGCATTCCTCGGCGCAGACCTTGATCTTGTCCCCGGTGTGGAGAACGACCGGTTCCGCGAGCTCGCCGATCCGGAGCTTCGGCCCTTGCAGGTCGCCGATCAGCGCCACCGGGCGCCCGAGGTCGGCCGCAATCTCGCGCACGAGCCAGGCCCGCTCGGAGTGCTCCTCGTGCGTCCCGTGCGAGAGGTTGAAGCGGACGGCGTCCACGCCGGCCTCGAGCAGCGCCCGAAGGCGCTCTCGCGAGTCGGACGCCGGCCCGAGCGTCGCCACGATCTTCGTCCGGCGATCGATCGCCATACGCCTCAGGGTACTAACGCGTCAGGCGCGGGAACGCACCCCAGCCGGGGTACACGGCATTGTCACCAAGCTCCTCCTCGATCCGGAGCAGCTGGTTGTACTTCGCCACGCGGTCGCTCCGCGCGGGTGCGCCCGTCTTGATCTGGCCCGTGCCGAGCGCCACCGCCAGATCGGCGATCGTCGCGTCCTCGGTCTCGCCCGACCGGTGGGACATCACCGCCGTGTAGCCGTTCGCGTGCGCGAGCCGCACGGCTTCGATCGTCTCCGTGAGCGTCCCGATCTGGTTGACCTTGACGAGGATCGAGTTGGCGACGCCGCGATCGATGCCCAGTCGCAGCCGCTCAGGGTTCGTGACGAAGATGTCGTCTCCGACGAGCTGAAGCCGGTCGCCAAGACGCTCGGTCGTGGCGCGCCAGCCGTCCCAGTCGTCCTCGGCATTGCCGTCCTCGAGCGAGACGAGCGGGAAGCGCTCGGCGAGGCCGGCGTAGAAGCCGGCCATCTCCTCCGGCGCGAGCTCGCGCCCCTCGAAGCGGTAGCTGCCGTCGGAGAAGAACTCGCTCGACGCCGGGTCGAGCGCGATCGCGACCCGCTCGCGGTGTCCCGCGCGCTCGGCTGCGTCGAGGATCGCCTCGATCGCGACCTCGCTCGACTCGAGGTCGGGCGCGAAACCCACCCTCGTCACCGACCGCCGTCGAGAGCCCCCGCTCGCCGAGGAGCTTCTTCAGCTCGTGGTAGGTCTCCGCCGCGATTCGCAGCGCCTCCGAGAAGCTGTCCGCGCCTGCCGGAACGACCATGAACTCCTGCAGGTCGATCGAGTTGTCGGCATGCACCCCGCCGTTGATCACGTTCAACATCGGGACAGGCAGGGTCGTCGCGGCCTCACCGCCGAGGTGGCGGAAGAGCGAGACTCCGGCCTCGGCAGCCGCCGCCTTCGCCGCCGCGAGCGAGACGCCGAGGATCGCATTCGCGCCGAGCCGCCCCTTGTTCGGCGTCCCGTCGAGCTCGGTCAGGGTGCGATCGAGGCCTTCCTGGTCCATCACGTCACGCCCGCGGACGGCCTCCGCGATCTCGCCGTTCACGTTGGCGACCGCGATGGAGACCCCCTTCCCGTTCCAGGCGTTCCCGCCGTCGCGCAGCTCGACCGCCTCGTGCACGCCGGTCGACGCGCCGGAGGGGACGATCGCCCTGCCGCGACGCACCCGCGACCACCTCGACCTCGACGGTCGGGTTCCCACGAGAGTCCAGAACCTGGCGGGCGTGGACGTCGGTGATCGCGCTCATTCGGCCTCCTTGGCCCGGTCGAAGTACGCATCCTGCTCGTCGAGCGGGAGCGCCGTCCAGTCCTTGCCGTCGCCGGTCGCCAGCTCCTCCGCCACCTCGACCCGGCGGCGGAAGCGCTTTGCCGCCTGTCGCACCTCGAGCTCGGGATCGACCTCGAGCCTGCGCGCGACGTTGACCGCCGCGAAGAGGACGTCACCGAGCTCGTTGCCCGACGGCTCCTCCTCGAGCTCGCGCAGCTCGTCGGCGAGATCGGCCATCGCGCCGGCGAGATCCGGGTACTCGAAGCCGACCGCCTTCGCGCGCTGCTGGATCTTGCGCGCGTAGAGGAGCCCGGGGAGCCCCTCCCCGACGTCGTGGAAGATCCCTTCGCGGCCTTCCTGCTCGCGCTTGATGCGCTCCCAGTTCGAGCGCACGCGATCCGCGGTCCGCGCCTCGACGTCGCCGAAGACGTGCGGGTGGCGCCGCACGAGCTTCTCATGCACGCCTCGTGCAACCTGCCCGAGGTCTCCCGCCCCCCGCTCCTCGAGCAGGAGCGAGAGGAAGTAGACCTGGAAGAGCAGGTCGCCGAGCTCGTCGAGCAGCTTCGCGTCGTCGCCGGCGAGCGCGGAGTCCGCGACCTCGTAGGCCTCCTCGACCGTGTGCGGGACGATCGTCGCCGCCGTCTGCTCGCGGTCCCACGGGCAGTCGCGGCGCAGACGCTCCGTCAGACGCTGCAGCTCGAGGAGAGCCGCCGCAGGGCCGCCCTCCTCAGCCAAGTCAGCCGGTCGTCGTCGGCGTCGTGACCGTCGGGGTCGTGGTCGTCGCCGGCGCGTAGCCCGTCTGGTACGAGACCTTGCCGCTGTAGTCCTTCTTCACCTTGGCGAGCCAGTCCGTCCAGGCAGTCTGCTTCTGCTGCTGGGCGAGGTTCGACTTGATCTGCGACTCGACTTCCTTGAACGTCTGCGTGTGGGCGGGCTTCACCGGGCCGAGCGCCTGGATGATGTGCCAGCCGTAGACGCTCTTGACCGGCGCCGAGATCTCGTTCGTCTTGAGCGAGAACGAGGCCTTGTCGAACGGCGGCACCGTCTGCGAGCACGCCCCGCTCGAACCGCCGTGCGCGACGCAGAGCTTGCCGCCCTGCTGCGCCGAGCCGGTGTCCTTGGAGTACTTCTTCGCCAGCGTCGCGAAGCTCTGGCCGTTCTTGAGCTTCGTCTCGATCTGGTCGGCGAGGCTCTTGCTCGAGACCAGGATGTGCCGCACGTCGCGCGTCTTGGGCGTCGTGAACGTCGCCTTGTTCTGGTCGTAGTACTTCTGCGCGTCGGCCGTCGACACCTTGACGCTCTCCGTCACCTTGGTCTCGAGCTTCTCGCTGAGCAGCTGCGGCTTGAGGTTGTACTGCTCGAGCTCGGCGATGGTGATGCCGTCCTTCTTCAGCTCGGCGTCGAGCTTCTTCTCGCTGCCCTTGTAGTACGTCGTCTTGATCAGCGCGACCCGCTTGTCGAGATCCTTCTGCGACACCGAGACACCGAGCTTGGCTGCCTCCTGCGTGAGCTCTTCTTCCTGCACGAGGAACGTGACGGCCTGGTCACGGAGCTGCGAGTACGCGGCTGTGCCGACCTTCGGGACAGGCTGCTTCTGCGCCTTGTAGCGCGCGAAAGCCACGTTGATCAGGCTCGACAAGGTCGACTTCGGAATCGACGTGCCGTTGACCTTGGCGACAGCATCAGAGGGCACGGAGCCGTTGCCGCCACCGCCGCAACCTGCGACGAGAACGGCCAGGGCCGTGAGGGCCAGAGCGAGAAAGGGCGCGCGAGTCTTCATTTCCATCCAGTGAGGTCGATGTCGCGGGAAACGCCGGTTTGCAGCCAAAAAGAGGCTCAGGCCGCGCGGCGCGCGTCCAAGATAGCATCGACAAGCTCGACCGCCTCGGCGATTCCCTCCTGTGCGCGGCGGCTCACCTCCTGCTTCGCCGAGACGTAGACGGCCGTCTTGGCCCGGTCGCGAAGCTCGCGCAGCTCGCCCGAGCCGAGGACGAGCCGGCCGACGGTGGCCTTGCCGCTCTGGAAGACGAGATAGTCCGCGCCGAGGAGCGCGACCTTGATCTTCGCCTCCTGGATGCGGAAGAGGTTCTCGACCGGCTCGGGCAGCGGCCCGAAGCGGTCTTCGAGTGCTGCTTGCAGCTCGCGCAGCTCGTCTTCGGTCTCCGCCAGCGCGAGCCGGCGGTGAACGTCGATCCGCAGCGCTTCCGAGTCGACGTACGCCGCCGGAACGTACGCGTCGACGCGCGCGTCGACCCGTACCGGACGGGCCGCGACCCGCTTCTGACCCTGCAGCTCCGCGACCGCCTCGTTCAGCAGCTCGACGTAGAGCTCGAAGCCGACCGCGGCGACGTGGCCCGACTGCTCCGCGCCGAGCAGCTCCCCCGCGCCCCGGATCTCGAGGTCGCGCATCGCGATCGCGAAGCCCGCGCCGAGCTCCGTGTGGTCGGCGAGCGTCGAGAGCCGGGCCCGCGCCTCAGGCGTCAGCTCGTGCGTGTCCGGATAGAAGAGGTACGCGAACGAGGTGGCGTCGGAGCGGCCCACGCGGCCGCGGATCTGGTAGAGCTGGGACAGCCCGAGCATGTCGGCACGCTCGACGATGAGGGTGTTCGCCTGCGGGATGTCGATCCCGGACTCGATGATCGTCGTCGAGACGAGCACGTCCGCGTCCCCGCGCAAGAACGCGTGCATCCGCTCCTCGAGCTCCTTCTCGCGCATCTGCCCGTGCGCGACGAGGAAGCGCAGCCCGGGACAGAGCTGCTGCAGCTGCGCCGCGCGCTCGTCGATCGTCTCGACCCGGTTGTGGAGGAAGAAGGCCTGACCCTCGCGTCCTGCCTCGCGCTCGAGCGCGAGCTTGACGAGCTCCTCGTCGTACTCGCCGACAGTCGTCCGGATCGGCCGGCGTCCTTCGGGCGGCGTCTCGATGATCGAGATGTCGCGCATCCCCGCAAGCGAGAGGTGGAGCGTGCGCGGAATGGGCGTCGCGCTGAGCGTGAGCACGTCCACCTCGAGCCGCAGCGACTTGAGCAGCTCCTTCTGCGCGACGCCGAAGCGCTGCTCCTCGTCGAGGATCACGAGGCCGAGCTCCTTCGGGATCACGTCGCGGCTCAACACGCGGTGCGTCCCGATCAGGACGTCGACCTTGCCCGTGGTGAAGTCGGCCAGAATCCGCTTCGTCTCCTTCGGCGGCACGAAGCGGGAGACCATCTCGACCTGCACCGGGAAGTCGCGGAAGCGATCTCGGAAGGTGTTGAAGTGCTGCTCCGCGAGGATCGTCGTCGGCGCGAGAAGCAGCACCTGCCGGCCGTTCACCGCGACCGCGAACGCGGCCCGCACCGCGACCTCGGTCTTGCCGAACCCCACGTCGCCGCAGACGAGCCGGTCCATCGGCCGCGGCGTCTCGAGGTCCTCCTTCACCGCCTCGATCGCGGCTTCTTGATCCGGCGTCTCGCGGTACGGGAAGCTCGCCTCGAGCTGTGGCAGCCACTCGCTGGAGAGGTCGTAGGCCACCCCCTCCTGCGTCTGCCGTTGCGCGTAGAGCTGGATCAGGTCGCCGGCGAGCTCGTGTACCGACTCTCGCGCGCGCGACTTGAGCGTCTGCCACGCCTTGCCGCCGAGCTTCGAGAGCGCGGGCGCCGAGGCGTCGGCACCGACGTAGCGCGAGACCTTGCCGAGCTGCTCGTGCGGAACGTAGAGCCGGTCCTCGCCGCGAAAGGCGAGCAGGAGGTAGTCCCGCGTCGTTCCCGCGACGGTGTTCGTCTCGAAGCCGAGCAGCTTGCCGACGCCGTGGTCCTCGTGCACGACGTAGTCGCCCGTGCGGAGGTCGGCGAAGGACTGCAGCGCCCGGCCGCCGAGCCGGCGCTGGCGCGGCACACGCCGGCGGAAGACCTGGTGGTCGGGCAGAAGGACGAGCCCGAGGTCGCGCCAGACGAAGCCGCGGCGCGCCGGCGAGATGGCGAAGAGCAGCTCGGGCTCTTCCGGCAGCTCCTCTCCCGGTTCGAGCACCCGGGCCTCGACCCGGCGGAGCAGGTTCTGCGTGCGCAACGCCTCGCCGCGGTGGGGGAAGGCGACGACGACGCGCTGTCCCGAGCGGAGGAGCGCCGCAAGCTCGGTCTCGGCCTCGGCGAGGCCGCGTGCCGCGATCGCGGGCCGCTGCGCCTCGAACGCGAAGGGCTGAGCCTGCGGGAACGGATCGAGCTCCGTCGAGCCCGCGAGCGAAGGCGGGGCCGCGATCCCGTCCTCCTCCCAGACACTGCGAACGTCGTCGGGCTGGAAGACGAAGTCGGGCGGGCCGTCGAGTGCCGGCACGAGATCGTCCGGGCACCTCGACAGCTGCCTCCTCGGCCTCGTCATCCCCGAGCGCGGGCTCGACGAGATCGAGGCTGCGTTCGACAGCAGGGTAGAGCGTTGCCTCCGAGACCGGATGAAGCGCGCGCTGCGTGAAAGGCGAGAAGGCGCGCACCGACTCGACCTCGTCCCCGAAGAACTCGATGCGGAGCGGCTCCCGGCCGGTCGTCGGGAAGACGTCGACGATGCCGCCGCGCACCGCGAACTGGCCGCGGTCGTCGACACGCTCGACCCGGTCGTACCCTGCGAGCGCGAGCGATTCGCCGAGCCCCTCGACGCCAAGCTCGAGGCCCGCTCGCAGCTCGATGGGCTCGGGCCGGGCCTCCGGCGGCGGCAGCCCCTCGGCAAGCGCCCGCGCCGAGGCGCAGACGAGCCCGCCGCGCTCGAGCACGTGAAGCGCCCGCGCCCGCTCGCCGACGAGATGCGGCGGAGGCGTGAGCCCGGACTCCCAGGTGACGCCGCGGCTCGGCAACAGTCCAACCACGTCGCCGCCGAGGAACCAGCCCGCGCTCTCGGCGGCGTCGCGCGCATCCGCATCCTCGGGCAGGAGAACGACCAGACGACGGCCCAGCCGCTCGTGCAGCGAGGCGAGGAGCAGCGGCAGCGCGGGCTCCGACACGCGAGCCCGCGTCGGCAAGGCGTCCGCGAGCTCGGCGAGGCGCTCGTGCTCGACGAGTTGCTGGACGAAGGCGTGGAGTACCGGGCGGTCCATGACGAAGGACGGAACTACCGTTCCGCGCGGGGCATGGTATTCATGGGGACATGTGCCGGAACATCAAGACGCTCTACAACTTCGAGCCAGTCGCGACCACGGACGAGGTGCGCCTCGCCGCGGAGCAGTACGTGCGCAAGGTGAGCGGCTTCACGAAGCCCTCGAAGGCGAACGAGCACGTCTTCGCCCACGCGGTCGACGAGGTCGCGTCGGCGACGCAGCGGTTGCTCGACGCTCTCGTGACGACAGCGCCGCCGCGCGACCGCGAGGTCGAGGCGGAGCGGGCCCGCGCCCGCGCCGCCAAGCGCTTCGCTACTGCTTAGGTCTCTAGCGCCGGTTAGGTCTCTAGCGCAGGCCCGGAGTCTGGCCGCCGCTCGGGGCCGATGAACAGCGCTCGCCGCGTCCAGTGCGGCAGCCACCAGTTCGCGTCCCCGAGCAGGCGCATCAGCGCCGGCACCAGCAAGGCGCGGATCACGGTCGCGTCGAAGATGATCCCCGCGGCGAGCCCGATCGCGAACTCCTTGATCTCGAAACCCGGGCTCGACGAGAGGACGAGGAACGCGAACATCAGGATCAGCGCTGCGCTCGTGACGAGCTTCCCCGTCCTGGCGAGGCCGAGCTCGATCGCGTGTTCGGTAGAGCCCGTCTCGTCGTACGCCTCGCGCATCCGCGTGAGCATGAAGACCTCGTAGTCCATCGAGAGCCCGAAGAGGAACGCGAAGATCATCAGGGGAATCCAGGCCGTGATCGCCTGCGTCGCCGTGATGTTCCAGAGCGACGAGCCGTGTCCCATCTGGAAGATGAAGACGACGATCCCGAACGCCGCGCCGAGCGAGACGAGATTCAGGATCGCGGCCTTGATCGGCAGCACGATCGAGCGGAAGGCCCGGGTCAGCAGCACGAGCGTCAGCACGAGCACGAACGCGAGCACGTATGGGAAGTTCCCGTAGACCGCGTGCACGAAGTCGCGATCGACCGCCGGCACTCCGCCGAGCGTCCCGCTGGTTCCACGCAGCGAGTCGTTGACGCGGTTGATGATTCCCTGGATCCCGGGCGCCGCGCCGTCGATGGCGGGGAACGCCTCGACGAGCGTGTTCTGCCCGCGGTGCCACGCCGGTCCGGACGGCACCGTCGCCCCGACGATGCCGGACACGCCGCGCTCCTTCGCGGCGACCTCCGAAGCGTTGCCGCCGTTCTCGACGAGCGTCACGAACGGCTTCATCACGCCGGGCGAGAAGCCGGCGTTCGCGAGCATGGTGCGGCCGGCGATCGCCGTCCCGGTACCGGGGAAGTTCTTCAGCTGCGACTCGTTCGGGTTCAGCTGGACGCCCAGCACGACGAGCACCGCCACGATCGCCATGCCGACTGCGGCGACCGGCCACGGCCGCCGCAGCACGAACCGCGCCCAGCGCCCCCAGCCGCCATCCTCCGGATGGCCGTGGTCGACGAATCGCTTCGGTAGCAGCCGCACGCTGTTGATCCGCTCGCCGAGGACGGCGAGCAGAGCCGGCATCAACGTGATCGCCGCGATCACCGAGACAGCCGGGATCAGCATCCCGCCGATCCCGATCGACCGGATGAACGGCAGCGGCAGGATGATCATCGACAGGAGGCCCACGGCCACGGTCGACCCAGAGACGATCACGGACCTGCCGGCGTGGGTCATCGTCTCCACGAGCGCGGTCTCGACGTCCTCGCCCTCCCGCAGCTCGTCGCGGAAGCGGAAGATCATCAGCAGCGCGTAGTCGATCGCCACGCCGAGGCCGACGAGCGCGATCAGGAACTGGACGATGATCGAGACGTTCGTGATGTAGGTGAGCGCCCAGACCAGCGTGAAGGTGTTGAGGATCGCGGCCGCGGCCACCGCGATGGGCACGAGGATCGCAGGCAACGTGCCGAAGACGAAGAGGAGGATGACGATCGCGCCGAGGCCGCCGATCACCGCCTCGACGAGGACGTTGCCGCCGCCCCCGCCGTGCGTGCTGGCCTCTTCGAGCGGGTCGTGCCCGGTCACCTCTACCTGGATTCCGGACGGCAGCCCACGCGCAGCGGCCGCGCGCACATCCGCGGCCTTGCTCGTCGAGTCGAACTTGGAAGGCCCGGCCGGATAGACCTCCTCGAAGGTCGTGTGGCGGTCCTTCGAGACGTACATCAGGTCGTGCGTCGAGAAGTACGAGCTCGTCCGCGAGCCCGGCAGCACGGCGGCGGCGCGCTTCATCGCCGCCTCGATCGCCGCACTCTTCGTCGCGTCGCCCGCGGTGTGGAAGACCACGACGTCCGGGGGCCGCACGCCCGTCCCGAACGCCTTGAGGGTCCGCTGGTTCGCCTCATAGGCCGACTTGCCTGGGATCGAGAAGCTCTGGTACCAGCGCTTCGAGACCTGCCCCGCGGCGAACGCGCCGAAGAGGGTGAGGACGATCCAGGCAGCGATGACCTTCCACCGGTGACGAGCTACGACGTGTGCGAGACGGGCCAGCATGCTTCTCCTTTCGAGCGTATCCACCGATGGAGACTCCGCGGCGCAGCCGATTTCATCGCAGCCGCTAGCGCCGGTTGACCTGGCTCTGCGCGCGCTCGATGCCGTCCGCGTCGAGCGTCTCCACTGCATCCGCCGCGCGCGCGACCAGCGCCTCGGCATCCTCGTGCGGCTCGAAGTTCGAGAGCACCCAGTCGGCGAGAGGGCGAGGGTCACCGCGCTCCGGCCGGCCGACGCCTACGCGGAGCCGTAGGAACTCCTGCGTGGAGAGGTGCTGTGCGACCGAGCGCAGCCCGTTGTGTCCCGCCAGCCCGCCGCCGAGCCGCAGCTGGAGCCGGCCGAGCTCGAGGTCGCTCTCGTCGTGGACGACGAGGACGGCATCGGGAGCGACCTTGAAGAACGACGCCGCCGCGCCGACCGAGCGGCCAGACTCGTTCATGTAGGTCTCGGGCTTGAGGAGGGCGAGCTTGTGGCCCTCGAGCCGAATCTCCGCGATCCGCGCCGAGAACTTCGAGCGCCACGAGCCGCCGTGGCGGCGTGCGAGCTCGTCCACGACCATCGCGCCGACGTTGTGGCGGTTGCGTTCGTACTCGCGACCCGGGATTGCCGAGCCCGACGACGAGCAGGTCGAGCGAAGAGCCCTGCCGGCGCGGCCACAACCGCACGGCAGTGTCCTAGCCCTCGACGGTGCCTTGGTCGCCGGCGGCGTCGGCCTCCGGCTCGGCCGGCTCTCCGGCAGCGCCCTCGGCAGCCTCGCCCTCGGCTCCCTCTTCGCCTTCGGCGCCTCGCCTCGGCCTCCGCCTCCATCGCTGCGAGCTCCTCCTCGGTGGGCTCGGGCTCGACGACCTTCGTCGGCGCGGTGACAGTGGCGACGACCATCTCCGGATCGTCGAGCAGCGTGGCGCCCTCGGGTGCGGTGAGATCCGAGATGCGCAAGGTGCCGCCGATCTCCATGCCCGAGACGTCGAGGTCGATGTGCTCCGGCATCTCGAGCGGCAGCGCCTCGACCGTGATCTCGCGCAGCGGCTGCGAGAGCACGCCGCCCTCGCGCACGCCGGGCGCGTCCTCGCCGCCGTGGAGCTGGACGGAGACCGAGGCGCGGATGGCGCGGTCGAGCCGGACCTCCTGCAGGTCGACGTGCGTCACGCCGCCGCGCACGGGATCGACCTGGTACTCCTTGAGAATCGACGCGTGCGTCTCCCCCTTGCCGTCGATCTCGACGTCGAGGATCGAGTGCAGGCCCGACGCGCCGGTGAGCGCGCGGCGTAGCTCCCGCTCCGCGATGCAGATCGCGACCGGCTCGCCGTTGCCGTAGAGGACGCCCGGAACGAGCCCCTCCTTGCGCAGGCGGCGCGACTCGGCGCGAGCCGAGCCTGTCGCGATTGACGACGACGAGCTTGGTGCGTTCTCCAGCCATTCCGGCGCCGGAGTGTAGCCGAGAGACGCTTCGCTACCGTCCATCTCGTGGACTTCGAAAAGCTTCTCGCGGACTGGGACGGCGAGCACGCGGTCGTCCGCTTCGACCCCGAGAGCGGTGCCTGGATCTTTGTCTGCGTCCATTCGACCGCGCGCGGGCCGGCCGGTGGAGGCACGCGCATGCGCGTCTATCCCACTCCGGCCGACGGGCTGGCCGACGCGATGCGGCTCTCGGGGGCGATGACGCGGAAGATG
Source organism: uncultured Actinomycetes bacterium (assembly GCA_963790845.1). Classification (GTDB taxonomy): domain Bacteria; phylum Actinomycetota; class Thermoleophilia; order Gaiellales; family Gaiellaceae; genus Palsa-739. Next base: position 44,164 of record CAWBQC010000001.1, read on the forward strand.
GCGGCGGCGGGGATGCCGCGCGGCGGCGGCAAGGGCGTGCTCGCCGTGCCGGAGCTGCCCGCGGGCGAGCCGCGCAAGCGGCTGCTGCGCCGCTACGGCGAGCTCGTCGCCTCGCTCGGCGGCAGCTACCGCACAGCCGGCGACATGAACATCTCGCCGGCGGATCTCGACGTCGTCGCCGAGACGTGCCCGTGGGTCTACGGGACGACTCGCCGCGGCGGTAACAGCGGCCGCGGCACCGCGCGCGGCGGGTTGCATGCGATCCGCGCCACGGTCGAGCACCTCTTCGGCTCGCCGGATCTTGCGGGCCGCAGCGTGCTCGTGCAGGGCGCGGGCTCGGTCGGCTCTGTCCTCGCCCGCGAGCTCGCCGACGCCGGCGCTCGCGTTCTCGTCAGCGACGTCGACGAGGCGCGAGCGTCCGCCACGGGCTTCGAGACCGTGTCGCCCGAGCGCGTCCTCGAAACGGAGGTGGACGTCTATTCGCCGTGCGCCGTCGGCGGCACCCTCAGCGCCGGGTCGATTCCGCGTCTCGCGTGCCGCGCGATCGCCGGGTGCGCGAACAACCAGCTCGCCGAGCCGGAGGACGCAGAACGCCTGCACGAGCGCGGCATCCTCCTCGCACCGGACTACATCGTCAACGCTGGCGGGATCATCCAGCTGATCGGGCTCGAGGACGAAGGCTGGGACGAGGCACAGCTGGAGGAGCGGCTCGCAGGAATCGGCGACACGCTGCGAACGCTCTTCGCCGAGGCGGACGCCAACGGCATCACACCGGCGGAGGCAGCCGACCGGCTCGTGAGCCGGCGCCTCGCCGAGGCGCGCTCGGCCTAGCTCTTGCGCTGGACGCGCGTGCGCGCAGCTGCACACTACCGAGCTTGCACGGGACGAGCAGGTCGGCCCCGCGCGCGCTCAGGTCAGGTCGACACGGTGTCTTCGCTCGTACTCGCAGCGCGACTCAAGGTGCGGCGTTCCCGCGTCGTGCGTCAGTTCGTACTCGTCGCGCGACTCCAGGTGTGGGCTCTCCCAGCGATGTTCGTGGCTGCGGGGATCGCGGGACTGAGTCTCATGGCGCCTCGGCGGCTTCGCTGCAAATGCGGGTACGAGGAACACAAGAGTCACGGTGCCAAGCATCCGTATAACGCTCATCGCTCCTCCTTTGGGCGTCCATTCTCCCATTCGCCGTGAGCAGCGCGGTCAGGGCGAACCCGGATCCGCGGTCAGGGAGAAGACGCAGTCGCCGGCAAGGCGTTCCGCGCCAGAATGCGCCGCAATCCGAGCAGCGGAGCGGTATCCGCTAGAAGAGCTGGTTCTCGCCGCCGAAGATCGCCGAGACCGAGTCGTCGGCGAAGACGTTCATGATCGCCTCGGCGAGCAGGCCGGAGACGCTGAGGACGGTCATGTTCTCGGGGCGGTTGCGCGGATCGATGGGGACGGAGTCGGTGACGACGATCCGGTCGATCTCCGACTCGCCGATCCGCTCGAGCGCATGGCCCGAGAAGAGCGCGTGTGTGACGAAGACGTTCACCTCGGTCGCGCCGTGCTCCTTGAGCGCCTGCGCGCCCGCGATCAGCGTGCTGCCGGTCGTCGAGACGTCGTCGCCGACGATCGCGATCTTGCCTCGCACCCTGCCGGTGACCTCGGTCACTTCGACCTGGTCAGCGGCGACGCGCATCTTGTGCATGATCGCGAAGCTCGCCTCGATCATCTCCGCGAACCGGACGCCGTGCTTGGCGCGGCCCGCGTCGGGAGCGACCGCGACGACGCCGTCGCCGGTGAGGCCGAGGTCGCGGAAGTGCGTCGCGAACAGCTGCAGCGCAGTCATGTGGTCGACCGGAATCGTGAAGAAGCCCTGAACCTGACCCGCGTGGAGGTCCATCGTGAGCACGCGATCGGCTCCTGCGAGCTGAAGCATGTCCGCGACGAGGCGGGCCGAGATCGGCTCTCGCGGCTTCGCCTTCCGGTCCTGCCGCGAGTAGGGGAACCACGGGATCACGGCCGTGATCCGCTTCGCCGAGGCGAGCTTCGCCGCCTGGATCATCAGCACGAGCTCCATCAGGTTCTTGTCCACGGGCGGCGAGCCCGTCTGGACGATGAAGACGTCGGCGCCGCGGATCGACTCGAGATAGCGGCAGTACGTCTCGTCGTTCGGGAACGTGCCGAGCTCGACGTCGCCGAGCTCCACGCCGAGCTTCTCGGCCATCGCTGCGGCGAGCGCCGGGTGCGAGCGACCGGCGAAGACCATCAGTCGCTTCTCGGGTCCGCGCACGATGTAGTGCTGCGGTGAAGGTTCGCTCATCGCGACACCCCCCTCCAGGCCCGGCAGGGCCAGCTCAGTCGTCGCCGTCGGGCTTTCCATGCTTCTCGTAGACCCAGCCTTCCTTCGTCTCCTGCCGCGGGGCGAACCCGGCCAGCGAACCGGGAGGGACATCATCCGTGATGACGGAGCCCGCTGCAATCCAAGCGTCGTCGCCAACTTCGACCGGAGCATCGAAAACAGTGTCCACACCGGTCCTGACGTTGCGGCCGATCTTCGTCCGCGCCTTGGGCTCGCCGGGCGCGTGCTTGAAGTTCGCGGTGATGTTGCCGGCCGCGACATTCGACCCCTCGCCCACCTCGGCGTCGCCGACGTAGGAGAGGTGCGGGATCTTCGCGCCCGCACCGAGCGCCGCGTTCTTGACCTCCACGAACGTGCCGACCTTCGCCCCCTCGCCGATCACGGTCACGGGCCGAACATAGGCGAACGGCCCGATCTCTGCGCCGGTCTCGATCCGCACGCCTCCGCGGATCACCGTGTACGGGTGGATCACGACGTCCGGCTCGATCTCCACGCCCGCCTCGATCCAGGTCGACGCCGGGTCGACGATCGTCACGCCGGCGAGCATGTGCGCCTCGTTGATCCGGTCACGGAGCGAGGCCGCTGCGAGCGCGAGCTCGACGCGGGTGTTCACTCCCTCGGCCTCGAGCGGGTCGGCGGCAAGCTGCACGGCGCAGGGCTCGCCGTCGGCCGCGAGCAGGCCGAGCGTGTCGGTCACGTAGAGCTCGCCCTGGGCGTTGTGCGCGTCCAGCCGCTCGAGCGCCGGCCAGAGCTTCTCGGAGCGGAAGACGTAGATCCCGGAGTTGACCTCGCGCAACTCGAGCTCCTGGGGGGACGCGTCGCCCGCCTCGACGATCTTGGCCAGCCTGCCGTCGCCGTTGCGGACGATGCGCCCGTACGCCCCGGCCTCGGCGGGCTCGAAGGAGAGGACGGTCGCCGCGGCGCCGGCGGAACGGTGCGTCTCGACGAGCTCGCGGATCGTCTCCGGCCTGAGCGCAGGGACGTCGCCGTTGAGGACCAGGACGTCGCCCTCGAATCCGTCGAGGGCCCGGCGCGCGCAACGGACTGCGTCGCCGGTGCCACGCGGCTCCTCTTGCACGGCGATCTCGACGTCCTCCAAGCAGATCGGTCGTCTGCGGCGAGGCAACGACGACGAGTCGCTCGACGCCGGCGTCTCGCGCCGTGTCGACGACCCAGTCGACCATCCGCCTGCCGAGCAGCGGGTGCAGGTGCTTCGGCGTCGCGCTCTTCATGCGCGTGCCGATTCCGGCGGCCATCACGACTGCTGCGAGCTTGTCTGTCATGTCAGGGGGAAATGGCTGGGGCGCCAGGATTCGAACCTGGGATCACGGGACCAAAACCCGTTGCCTTACCACTTGGCTACGCCCCAGGGGCACGGAAGTCTAGCGGCGGTCGAAGAGCAGAATGGCGAGCCCGACCACGGCGAAGACGACGAGGCCTACGATCACCAGCCACTTGACGACGACGGCGAAGAGGACGAGCAGGAGCGCGAGCAGCTGCGACGCGGTGAAGATCCACAGCGCCTGGCGGACGAGATTCGAGTCGGTTCTGCGGCCGTAGGCAAACGCGAAGACGGCCACGGCCGCAAGCACGATGACGGCCCATTTCGAGACGTCCCGCGAGAGCCAGACGACGATCCCCTCGACCGCGGCGATCCAGAGCGGCCAGCCGCGTGCGGCGAGCCCTCAGCCAGCCGCCGGGGCCGGGCTCGACGGCGTGCGACGACGACTCGCTCAACACCGGTCAACCGTACCACGCTGGTGCCGCAATCCACGTTCGGCCAAGTCGGCGTAGCGCGCGTCTCGCAGCGTCCGCGTCCTTGCGCTGGTGGAAGAGGCCGTACAGCGCGGGACCGGCGCCGGACACGTCGGCGCGGAAGGCGCCCGCCTCGAGGATCGCCGCCGCCAGCGGCGAGCTCGCGAGGTCGTTCGGCGGCAGCTTGGCCAGATCTCGCGGCCGTTCCACCTCGGCGAGCCGGTCGAGGAGCAACTGGCGGCGCTCGGCAAAGCCGGCCGCACCGTGGCGGACGTCGAAGGCGGCGTAGACGTCGCGTGTCGACGCCTTCGTCGCGTCCCGCGGGAGGAGAACGAGCACCCAGAAGTCCTGAGGCAGGTCGAGCGGCTCGAGCTCGCTTCCGTCGCCGCGGCCGAGCTGCGGGCCGTCCACGAGGAAGAACGGGACGTCGGCGCCGATCCCCGCCGCGATGCGACCCAGCTCGTCGCTCGGAAGCGGTTCGTCGAGCGTCTCGTTGGCGAGCCGTAGCGCCGTCGCCGCGTCGGAGCTCCCGCCGCCGAGCCCGGCGGCGACGGGGATCGCCTTCTCGATCCGGACACGCCAGCGCGGCTCGACCCCCGCGCTGCGAGCGAGCTCCTCGAGTGCTGAACGGACGAGCGTGTCGCCCGGGAACCCTTCGATCCGCAACGCCGTCGCGTCGTCGAGCTCGATCCGGTCGACGACATCGATCCGCTGCAGGACGGTCAGGACCTCGTGCTTGCCGTCGTCGCGCACCGGGCCGACGACGAGCGCGAGGTTGATCTTTGCCGCGGCGGGTGCTCTCACGGCAGCGCCTTCTCCAGCGCGACGAAGTCCTCGGGTGCCAGCGCCTCGGCGCGCATCTCGGCGGGCTTGCCGATGGCAGCGAGAGCGTCCGCCGCCTGTTCGCGGGAGGCGAGACCCGCAAGCGCGAGCGAGTTCGGGAGCGTCTTGCGGCGATGCGCGAACGACGCTCCGACGACCACCTTCAGGCGCCTGAAGTCAGCGGGAAGCTCCTTCCGTCGAAACGCGACGAGAGCCGAGTCGACGTTCGGCGGAGGCTGGAAGACCCAGCGCGAGACCGGATGGAAACCGGTGCGCTCGGCGGCGAGCTGGACGAGCACCGAGACGGCGCCGTAGTCCTTCGTCCCGGGACTGGCGAAGAAGCGGTCCGCGACCTCCCGTTGCACCATCACGCACCAGAGCCGGACGCTCGGCAGCCCGTCGAGGCTCTCCACGATCAGCGGCGTTGCGACGTTGTACGGGAGGTTGGCGACGAGCTTTGTCGCGTCCTGCGGCAGCTCGATCCGAAGTGCATCGCCGAAGACGACGTCGACGTTGTCGGCGAGCCTGCCGAGATCCGGCTCGAGCGCGCGTGTCGATCTCGACCGCATGGACATGGCGAACGCGCTCGGCGAGGTAGCGCGTGAGCACGCCCTGCCCCGGGCCGATCTCGAGCACGACGTCGTCCGGCTCGAGCTCGGCGAGGCGGCCGATCACCTCGAGGATGTTCGGGTCGCGCAGGAAGTGCTGGCCGTACTCCTTCTTCACAGTCGCGAAGCACGCGGTTGCGTTCTGCTCGATCTGCTGCTCGAGCTCGGCCGGCTCCTCGTCACGGGCGCGTGCGAGTGCGGCAAGCGTGTGCACGACGTTGGCCGGTTCGTTGCGCCGTCCTCGCACGGGCTGCGGCGCGAGGTAGGGGGAGTCGGTCTCGGCGAGAAGCCGCTCCGCCGGAACCTGGGTCGCCGCGAGGCGAAGGTCGACGGCCTTCGGGAAGGTCGCGTTGCCCGCGAACGAGACGTACCAGTCGCGCTCGAGCGCGGTCGGCAGCATCCGCGGCGACGAGAAGCAGTGGAGGACGACGCTGCCGGTGAAGTCCTCGAGCGCGGCGAGCGTGTCGTCGTCGGCCGCACGCGTGTGGATCACGACCGGCTTCCCGAGCTCGGAAGCGAGCTCGAGCTCGGCTGCGAAGAGGCGACGCTGGTCGTCGCGCGGCGCGTAGTCGCGGAACCAGTCGAGCCCGGTTTCGCCGACCGCGACCGCCTTCGGGTGCTGGAGCAGCTCGCGCAACGCGGCGAGATCCTCCGCGGTCGCCGTCCCTGCCTCGTGAGGGTGGATCCCGAGGATCGCGAAGACGCCTTCGTGGCGTTCGGCCAGTGCAAGCGCGCGACGACAGTCCTCGACGTCGGTGCCGACGGTGAGGATGCGTGTGACGCCCGCCTCAGCCGCGCGGGCGACCGCCTCGTCGGGGTCGTCGAGCGCCGCGAGGTGCGCATGCGTATCGATCACGCAGCGGTTGCCGGAAGCTCGATCCGAGGGAAGAGGGGCTTGGCGGCGGCGATTCCGTCCACCTCTTCCGCCACTCCGTTTCGGACGCGATCCCAGGCGAGATCAGCCGGCTGCCGCAGCGCCTCGAGGATGCGAGGCGCGGTCGCCGGCAGGAACGGTCCGAGCGCGACGGCGAGCGCAGTCAGCCCGTCCACGAGGTTGTAGAGAACTCCGTCGAGCCGCGCGTCGTTCGCCGCGTCCTTCGCGAGTTGCCATGGCGCCTCGACAGTGACGTACTGGTTGAGCGCGCGCACGCCCTCCCAGACAGCGTCGAGCGCACCGGTGACGTCGAAGCGGTCCATGCGTTCCGCGACGTCGTCGCCGAGCGCCTTCAGATCGAGCGGTGACTCGGCGTCGCCCTGTCGGAGGCTCCCCTCCCGGTATTGCGCGACCATCGCGGTCGTGCGCGAGAGCAGGTTGCCGAGGTCGTTCGCGAGCTCGTTGTCGTAGCGCTCGCGGATCCCCTCGATCGAGGCGCTGCCGTCCTGCCCGAACGAGATCGCGCGCGCCATCCAGTAGCGCACGGCATCGACGCCGTAGACGCCGATGAGGTCGAGCGGATCGATCGCGTTGCCGGCCGACTTCGAGATCTTGCGGTCGTCGAGCAGCAGGTAGCCGTGCACGAAGAGCTGCTGCGGCGGCTCGTAGCCGGCCGAGAGGAGCATCGCCGGCCAGTAGACGCAGTGGAAACGGAGGATGTCCTTCCCGAGCACGTGATGCACGACCGGCCAGTAGCGGTCGCGCAGGTCCTCGCCCGGGCGCGCATAGGTGAGCGCGCTCACGTAGTTGACGAGCGCGTCGGCCCAGACGTACGCGACCTGGCTCTCGTCCCACGGGAGCGGGATTCCCCACGGCTGGCCGGCGCGCGAGATGCTGAAGTCGCGCAGGCCGCCTGCGATGAACGAGCGCGCCTCGTTGAAGCGGAAATCGGGCAGGACGAGATCGGGCCGCTCGTCGTAGAGCGCGAGCAGCTGATCCTGGTAGGCGGAGAGCCGGAAGAAGTAGTTCTTCTCCTCGATCCACTCCGGCGGCACGAGGTGGTCCGGGCAGAGCCCGTCCTCCGTCGAGCTCGTCCTCGGTCTTGAAGGCCTCGCAGCCGACGCAGTAAAGCCCGGCATAGACGTCCTCGTAGATGTCGCCGTTGTCGTACATCCGCTGCAGGAACTCCGGACGAACCGCTTGTGTCCGTCGTCGCTCGTGCGGATGAAGAAGTCGACGTCCGCGTTCAGGCTGCGGTGCAGCTCGCGCCAGGGAACCGCGATCCGGTCGGCGTACTCCTGCGCCTCGAGGCCCTGCTCCTGCGCGACGCGCCAGACCTTCGTGGCGTGCTCGTCGACGCCGGTGAGGAAGAAGGTGTCGGCACCGCGCTGCTGCTGGTGGCGCACGAGCATGTCGCCGATCGCGGTCGTGTATGCGTTCCCGATGGTCGGGGTCGCGTTGACGTAGTAGATCGGCGTGGTGAGGTAGAAGCGCACACGGCCATGATAGGCGCGGGTTTGCGCGATTGAGCTTCTAACGGAATGACCACGCGCTGACCGGGCGCGATGGGCGAGTGCGAATGCAAGGACGCAGGGAGCGTGAATAGCAGCGCTATTCGGCGACGAGGACGCTGCAGCGCGCCGCCCAGCGCGTCCGGGCAACGACCGTTTCATTGCGCCGGAGCTGTAGCGCGGCGCGCGCATCGCGGTCCGACATCGCCGGGAAGGTGGAGCACTGCGCGACCGCGGACCGGACTGCGAGATCGCGGCGTCGCCGATGCGCTGCGGCCAGGGCTGCCGCGACGGCGACGATGGCGGCTGCGCCGTTGCAGGCGAGCTCGAGGATGCGGGTGATCCCTGGCGCGCCCGCCGTTCGAGGTGCGCGGCGTGCATGGTCCGCGGCCGCAGCTCGTGGCCGGCGTCGAGGTCGGCCGGCTCGTGCGGAGCCGCCGCCTCGACCACCGGCCGCCGTGAGACGCTCACCGGCTCGCTCACACGATGATGCGGCTGCCGTGGGCGATGCGGCTCCCTGTTCTCGGCCTGCGCGGGTCGCGAGCCTTGCGGCCGCTGCGCCGAGCTGTGCGGTCGAGCATTCGCATTGGATGCCCGCGCACGCCCGCTTTCATGCTGCACGGCACGCACCGGCCTTGCCTGGCCGACGGATCCTGGGAGGTCACCACCGGCGTGCTCGTGGCCGGCGCGGGTGCCGGTGCACTGGCAGGCGGAGACGACGCGGAGGAGCCCCCACTCGCGACCGGCTGGGTTGCCGGCGCGCCACTGTCGCTGCCGCCGGGCTCCACGACCGGTGGCAGGAGGCTGAGCGGATCGACGTAGCCGTTGGGGTCGGCGGTGTGCCGGATCCCGAGATGCAGGTAGGGCACATCCAGCTCGCGGCGTGCCACTCGGGCCGATCGTGCCAACCTGCTCTCCCTCGGCTACCTGCACGCCCTTGCCGACGACGAATCGAACCGAGATGCGTCAGCGTGACCGAGTAGCCGTCCGCGGTCTCGAGCGTGACCGACTTGCCGCTCGTCGGCACCGTGCCGGCAAAGCTCACCGTCCCTGCTGCTGGAGCCACGACAGCCTCTCCGGCTGCATCGGCGCCGATGTCGATACCGCGGTGCTGTCCCGCCGCGTACGGGTGCGCCTCGTCGTAGACGAAAGGCGACAGGACCGGCCCCTGAACCGGCCAGCTCCACGCCTGCGCAACTGGAGCCCAGACGAGAACGACGAACATCGAGACGCCGAGCCACCGCAGAAGTGTTGTCAATCTCAGCAACAGACTGCGCAGAGTAGCGTCGCCGTGCTGCGTTGTCAACTCTGCTTACAACGACTCTTTGTAGAGCCGGTTGCGCGACGCGCCCGTCAGCCTCGAGACGATCTCCGCCGCACGCCGTCGCGGCACGCCGGCGGCGACGAGCTCGCTGACTGCGGCGAGCGCCCCCTCCTCGCCGTCGCCGGCGTCCCGCGCCGCTGCCGGCCCGAGCACGAGCGTGATCTCGCCTTTCGGCGGCGCATCGAACCGCTCGGCAACGTCAGCGGCCGTTCCCCGCACGACCTCTTCGAACCGCTTCGTCAGCTCGCGGCAGACGGCGACTTGCCGCTCGGGATCGGCGGCCGCGAGCGAGCGCAGCGTCCCCGACAGCCGCTGCGGTGACTCGAACGCGACCGAAGGCCACGGCCAACCGCGCAGCTCGTCCCACAACGCCGCCAGCTTCTTCTCCCCGCGGGGCAGAAAGCCGAGGAAGCGGTATTGCTCGGCCACGAGCCCTGAGGCGACGAGCGCGGTCTCGACCGCAGACGCTCCCGGCAGCACCGTCACGTCGACGCCCGCGTCGAGGGCCGCCCGCACAAGCCGTGCTCCCGGGTCGGAAACGCCTGGCAGCCCCGCGTCCGAGACGAGCGCGATCCGGTCACCCGCCTCGAGGCGCGGCAGAAGCTCGGCTGTCCGCTTCGCCTCGTTGTGCTCGTGGTACGAGAGGAGACGAGCGGTGATCCCGTGCCGCTCGAGGAGAACGCGCGTGTGGCGCGTGTCCTCACAGAGCACGACGTCGGCCGCCCCCAACTCGGCGAGCACGCGCAGCGTCACGTCTTCGAGGTTGCCGATCGGCGTCGCACAGACGGCGAGCGGCATCAGGAGCCCGCGGCGTCCAGCGCCTCGAAACCGACGAAGCCGGCACCGATGAGGCCGGCTGCCGTGCCGAGCTCGGCCTTCACCAGCCGCACGGCGCTCCGCATCGGCTCGAGTGCCTCGCGCCGCATCACCTCTTCCGCAGGCCCGCGGAGATAGTCGTACGCGGCGACGCCGAAGCCGCCGCCGAGGATCACGAGCTGCGGCCCGAACTCGTTGACGAAGGAGCCGATGCCGGAGCCGAGGTGGCGCGCGACTTCCTCGAGCAACTCCTTCGCATTGGCGTCGCCCTCATTCGCGAGCCTCACAAGCCGATGCGCATCCGCGGACGGCCCGAACACCTCGCGAGCCGCAGCCGTCGCCGCGCTGCCACTCACGTACGTCTCGAGATGGCCGCGCCCGGTGCACGCACCCTGGCAGGGCCTGCCGTCGTGGACGATCACGATGTGGCCGAGCTCCGCGCCGGCACCGTTCCGGCCACGGAACGGCGTCCCGCCGGAGATGACGCCACCGCCGACGCCGGTGCCGAGCGTGAGCATGACCATGTCGTCTACGCCACGGCCCGCGCCCGCCCGCCACTCGCCGATCCCGGCCGCGTTCGCGTCGTTGTCGAGCCCGACAGGCACGCCGAACCGCTCGTGCATCCGGTCGCGCAGCGGCGCGTTCTCGAGCGGAAGGTTGACGCAGCGCACGACGACGCCCTGCGCCTGGTCGACCGGCGACGGCACACCGAAGCCGACCGCGGCGACCGACTCGTCCAGCAGCTCGGCGACGGCGGCCTCGAGCTCGGCGAGGACGTGGTCCTGCGAGTCCTGTGGGGTCGCGCGCTCATGACGACGGACAATGCTCCCGTCGCGGTTGACGACGCCGGCCAGGATCTTCGTGCCGCCTAGGTCGACCCCGATCGCATGGCTCGCCTGCACTGTGGGTACCGTAAACGTCCGCATGGGGGCCTCCGGGGAGAAGCCGTATCGCGTCTATCGCGGCGGCCGCGCCAAGGGGAACGTGCCGCTGGCGCGGCGCCAGCGGGAGGCCCGGCGGGCCGTCCGCAGCGACGGACAGGGCCCCGGCCGGATCGTCGAGCGGCACCCCCGCCGTCGCCTGTGGCTCGGCTGGACTTGGCGGCGCTGGACGCTCGTCACGATCCTCGCCCTGATCCTTCTATCCATGGTCTGGGGGCTCCTCGGATACCTCTCGGTGTCGAGCGGCGTGAGCGACGCCAACAAGCGGCTGCCGAAGAACGTGCGCCCGGTGCTCACCCCGGACAACGGCCTGCTCCTCTCGAACTCGACGACGATCCTCTTGCTCGGCACGGACCACGCGACCGGCAAGGGGAGCCAGGGTCGCGGGTCCGACCAGCACTCCGACTCGATCACGCTCCTCCACACGGATCCTGGCCACCACCGGCTCTACTACCTCTCGGTCCCGCGCGACCTGCGCGTGAACGTCCCCGGCTACGGCTATCAGAAGATCAACGCGGCGATGCAATTCGGCGGGACGAAGCTCGCCGTTCGGACGCTCGACGTGCTGCTCGGCCGGTCCCTGCCGGTCAACCACGTCGTGATCGTCGACTTCAACCAGTTCGAGAAGCTGATCGACGCGGTCGGCGGGATCACGGTGAACGTGCCGCGGAACATCCTCTCGAACCGGTTCGACTGCCCGTACCCCTCCCAGCAGAGGTGCCTGCAGTGGAAGGGCTGGCGCTTCAACAAGGGCCCCACGCACATGAACGGGCACCAGGCCCTGATCTTCTCGCGGGTCCGCGAGAACCAGCTCGACCCGTCCTGGACGGACTTCGACCGCCAGCACGACCAGCAGCTCGTCCAGCAGGCGACGCTGAGCAAGCTGTCGAGCCCCTCACAGTTCTTCTCCCTGCCGTTCAACGGCAGCTCGCTGCTGAAGCCGATCGCGACCGACCTCTCGACGTGGCAGCTCATGCAGCTCGCCTGGGTCAAGTTCCGGGCGGGCAAGGCGATCCACTGCCGGCTCGGCGGCACCCCTGAGTCGATCGGCGGGGGCGACTACATCATCGGCAGCGCGGAGAACATCCGCGTGATCGACGAGGTGCTCGGGCAGTCGGCTCCTCAGCCCCCGCCGAAGGGCCAGCCGTACGCGCCGGGCTGCATCGTCGGCTCGGGCGGCTATTAGCTACTCGCCGGAGGCGGCGGTCTTCTTCTCGGCCGGCTTCGACTCGCTCTTGCCGCTCTCACCGCCCGACGATCCGCCCCCCTCGCCTTCCTTCTTCGCGGCCTTCCCCTTGCCGTAGTCGGTCGTGTAGAAGCCGGAGCCCTTGTAGTGGATCGCGACCGGGTAGAGGACGAGCTCGACAGGGGCCGCCTCGCAGACGTCGCAGCGCTCCGGGGGCGGCGCCGTCATCGGCTGGAAGCGCTCGAAATGGTGCCCGTTCGGGCAGCGGTACTCGTAGATCGGCACGGCTGCGGACGGTACCACCGCCGCAGGAGGCTCCAGCTCTAGCCGGACGGCGGCTCGACCCGCACGGGCTCGGGCTCGAGCGTCGCGGGCACGCGAACGCGGATCCGCGCCCGTGCCGGTGCAGGAGCGAACCGGGCGAAGGCTCCAACCACGGCGATGCCTCCGGCCAGCTCGTAGGCGGCGGAGTCGTTGATCAGCAGCGACGTCACGATGGCGACGCCGAACGCGAGCAGAACGTCTCGCGTCGATTGCTGCCTCGCGGCGCGCCACGCGAGCGCAAACGTGGCTGCGAGCACGAACAGCAGTGGAACGACGAGGTGCCACGCGTGCAGGGCCGGAACGTACGAGAGCGGGACTCTGCTCTCGAGCGATGCGAGCAGCCCGCCGCCGCCGTGCGAGAACGCGCTGCGCAAGTGGTTCGGCCCCGGCTCGGAGAGACCCTGCGACACGATCCAGAGAACCGCGACAGCCGCGGAGGCGAGCATCCCGACGAAGCCGCCCAGGCCGAAGCGGAACAGGCGGGTCCCGAGCACCGCCAGGGCGATGCCGAGCGCGATCGCACCTCCCCCGTCGGCACCGAGCCGGTTGTCCGTCATCACGACGAGGCCGAAGACGCCGAAGAGGACGAAGCCCACGAGCCCGAATCGACGGCGTGCGAGGAACGCTCCCGCGAGAAGAGGTGCGAGCAGCAGCGTCTCGACCTGGTTGCCGATTCCCCAGAAGCGCGAGTTCTGCGTCGGGCCGAACGGGTTCACCGCCTGCCACTCGGGTCGCGTGACCATGACGAAGGCGTAGAGCGCGACGACTCCGCCGTAGAGCCCGAGCAGCGCCGACTCGCTGCGACAGAAACGCGCGAGGGCGAGCGCGAGGAGGACGGTTCCGGCCGAGACGGCCGCGCAGAGAAGCACCTCGTTCGAGACCTGGCCGATCCCCAGGCCGAGGTTGATCAGCAGCGCAGCCGGGACCGCGGTCACCGCCGCGCGTAGTCCGAGGAGCGCAAGCAAGAGCATGACGCCGGCGAGGATGAACAGGGCCGGGAACTTGAGGCGGTTGTTCGAGCCGATCGCATTGCCGAGGCTCGACAGCTTCCCGACCGCGTGACTGGACGGCGCCCAGGAGAGGGTCGTCCCCGGGTGCCCGAGCGAGGTTGGCGCCACGTCTACGACGGAGACGAGGCCGGGGATGTGCGTCGTGGGCGACGTGAGCAGCCCGTGGAAGTTCCGGCCGATCACCGCGATGCGGTAGAGCCGGTCGTTCGAGGTGGGCGCGCCGCGCGGCGGCAGCTGCACGACGATGCACATGCGGCAGTTCGGAAAGACGCTGGCCTTCTTGGCGTCGAACAGCGGCTTGCCCTTCGGGACACCGCCGAGCCGGGAGGACACCTCGGTGCCGCGCACGAGCTCGGCAAGCGCTCTGCGGCGGTTCGTCGTGGGGCCGTAGCTCGGCCGCAGCAGCCCGACGGCGCCCCGTTCCGCGAGCGTGGCGAAGGTCGTGTCGCTGATCCGGTCGAGGACGTAGACCGTGAACGGCGGGGGCGGCGGGTTCTGGCGCGCAGACGCAGTTCCCGGCGCAGCGAGTGCGACGGTGACCGCAGCAAGGACTGCGAGCAGGGCAAGGACGCGGGCCGGGCGCACCATCACTTCACATTCTCTCCGAAGTTTGTTGTCAAACGAAGGGGTCAACTCGAGCGTTCCGCTGCGCGCTCTTCTAGCAGCTCCTCGAAGCACGGTGCGCCCTCGAACGCGGCGAGGCCCGCGGGACGCTCCAGGCGCTGGTCGCGCCGGCGTCGGACGATGCGCCGCCGCCGAGCAGTCGCGACCGCCGCCGACGCACCGACGAGGCCGCCCAGGATGAAGTCCCTCGCTCTTCCGGCCCTCCTCTCCGCGTCCATGGGACGATTGTGCCTTGCGCATCGCGACGTTCGGTGACGTATTGCTCGACGTGGTCGTCCTCCTCTCGGAACCGCTGGCCCCCGGAGGGGACGTGCGCGCCTCGAACCGGGCGGGAGCCGGAGGCCAGGCAGCCAACGTGGCCGCCTGGGCCGCGGAGCTCGGCGCGGAGGCGCGCTGCATCGGAAAGCGCGGCGACGACCCGGCCGGCGAGCTCGTCGCGCAAGAGCTCGCCGCGCACGGTGTCGAGCTCGTCGGCCCCGTCGCCGCGGGCCCGACCGGCGTCGTCGTCTCGATCGTCGGCGACGGCGACCGCGCGCTGGCCTCCGATCCCGGTGTCGCGCCGGCCTTCGCACCGGAGGAGCTCGACGCCGCCTGGGTCGCGTGCGACGTTCTCCACCTCTCCGGCTACGCGCTGCTGCGGGAGCCGATCGCGGCTGCGGCGGTCCTCGCGGCTCGCCTCGCTCGTGAGCAGGGCGCACGCGTGTCGGTCGACGTCGCCGCGTGGACCGAGATCCGCACGTATGGGCCGGTGCAGTTCCGCGAGCTGCTCGACGAGCTGGCGCCCGACGTCCTCTTCGCGACCGAGGCTGAGTGGGAGCTGCTGGGTGGCGCGTACCTGACCGCTCCGATGGGCGTCCTCAAGCGCGGCGCACGCGGCTGCACGGTCTTCACCGAGGACGCGAAGCTCGACTTCGCTGCGCTGGACACCGAGGTCGTCGACCCGACCGGCGCCGGGGACGCGCTCGCCGCGGGCTTCCTCGTGGGGCTGGAAGCGCGGCCGGTGGGCGGCTCGCTCGAGGAGGCTGCGCGGCGCGGACTCGAGACGGCCGCACGCTGCGTCGCGAAAGTAGGGTCGCTGCCGTGAAGGTGCAGCCGATCACGGACGAGCAGGCGGCGGCGATCGCGGCGTGGCGGTACGAGTTCCCGTACGAGTGGTACGACACCTCGGCCGACCCGAGGCGCGTCGAGCTGTTCGCCAACCCGGCGCGGCGCACGCACCTCCGGGCGGTGGTCGACGACGACGACGAGCTGGTCGGGTTCTTCAACTTCGTGCCCGAAGGACCCGAGGTGCGGATCGGCCTCGGCATGCGGCCGGATCTGACCGGCCGCGGGCTCGCGCAGCCGTTCATCGCGGCCGGGCTCGAGTATGCGCGGCGAGAGTGGCGGCCGCACACGTTCCGTCTCTGGGTCGCAAGCTGGAACGAACGCGCGCTCCGCGCCTACCGGCGCGCCGGATTCCACGAGGCGCGGAGCGGCGAGGAGAGCCGCTTCGTGGAGATGGAGCGCTCGGCGTGATCCGTATCTCGGACGAAGTGCGCGAGGCGCTCGCCGGCGGCGGCGCCGTCGTCGCGCTCGAGACCACGCTCGTGGCACACGGCTTCCCACCCGGCGAGGGCGTCGAGGTCGGGCTCGAATCCGAGCGGCAGGTGCGGGCGGCCGGCGCCGTGCCGGCGACAGTCGGCGTGCTGGACGGAGAGGTGCGGATCGGGCTCACGGAGGACGAGCTCGCCCGCTTCGCGCCGGAGGCGCGCAAGGTGGGGCCGCGCGACCTCGCGGCCGCCACCGTCCAAGGAGCCGTCGGCGCGACCACCGTCGGAGGAACGCTCGCGGTCGCACGGGCGGCCGGGATCCGAGTCCTCGCGACGGGCGGGATCGGCGGCGTCCATCGCGGCTTCCCTCATCCCCCGGACGTCTCGGCCGATCTCGCGCAGCTCGCGCGCACACCCGCGCTCGTGGTCTCGGCGGGCGTCAAGTCGCTCCTCGACGTGCCCGCGACGGCGGAGCTCCTCGAGTCGCTCGGCATTCCGGTGCTCGGGTTCCGCGTCGACACGCTGCCGCTCTTCTACGCCGCCGCGGGCGGGCCCGCCCGTCTCGGCTCGGGTCGAGTCGGCGGAGGAGGCCGCGCGCGTCGCGGACGCGCACTGGCAGCTCGGCGGCGCGGGTCTCCTGCTCGGGCGGCCGCCGGACGAGCCGCTCGACGACGTCGAGCCGCTCATCGAGGAGGCGCTGGCGCGCCGCCGCCGCAGAAGGCGTGAGCGGCCAGGCGGTGACGCCGTTCGTCCTCGCGTACCTGCACCGCGAGAGCGGCGGCCGTACGGAAGCAGCGAACAAGGCGCTCGTCGCCCAGAACGCGCGGCTCGCCGGCGAGGTCGCCGTCGCGCTCTAGAGATCGCGCCGCGAGAACGCAAGCAGCGCGAGGGCGAGCGCGACGCCGAGATAGCCGACCGACCAGACGCGGATTCCCCAGCCGTGCACGTAGGCGCCGCCGAACGGCCCGAGCTGGAGGAGGAACCCGGTGAGCCCGCTCGCGTTGCTCGAGATCAGCCTCAGCCCGTCCTGGTAGAGCGCCTCGAACGGCAGCGCCCAGGCCGCGACCTTCGATGCGTGCTCGATCGAGTGCGAGTTCAGCGCGTGGCCGATCGTCCCGAGCAACCCTGCGGTGAGCCCGGCGCCGAAGAGCATGAAGACGGCGATTCCGTTCGCGGTCGAGGAGAGAACGACGGAGCCGAGGATCGAGAGAGCGATCACGATCACGACGCCGCCCGCAAGCTCCAGGCCGGGCGCGACCTTCGACGGGGGCAGCCAGTGCCCCGTGAGGTCGATGATCGTCAGCGCGATCCCGTAGACGGCGAGGACGTAGACGATGCAGACCGCCGCCGCGCCGGCGAACCGCGACAGCAACAGCGTGCTGCGACCGATCGGGCGCACGACGAGCGGCTGGAGCAGGCCGCGCTCGGCATCCCCGGTGACGACGCCGAGGGTGAGGAAGACGGCCAGGACGACGCCGAGGAAGAGCGTCGCGAACATCGCGAGCCCCAGGAGGAATGCTCCGGCGAAGGTGCGCGTGTCGACGTGGACGTCGCGCGGGCGGAGAGATCGTCTCCAGCCGCGTGAAGACGTAGTGGTTCGCGAGCCAGAAGAGGACGAGAAAGACCGCCGTCAGCAGCACGACGACCGCGAACACCTTGCGCCGCACGGCCTCGCGAAAGCCGTAGCCCGCGATGGTGAGGACGGCGCTCACGAGACCTCGTCCCCCACGGCTTCGAGGTACGTGTCCTCGAGCGTCGACGTGAGCACGCGCACGCCGTAGACGCGCCTCCCGGCTGCGACCGCTTCGGCGACGAGCCGCGCAGCGTCCTCGCGGGTCGCGCCCTCCACCGTGCGCACCCCCTCGTCGGTCTCGAGCTCGACTCCGCGGGGCCGCGAGAGCTCCGCCGGAGAGCCGGCGGCCACGACCTCTCCCGCGCGGAGGATCGCGACGCGGTCGCAGACGAGCTCGATCTCCGAGAGGAGGTGCGAGTTGAGGAGGACGGAGGCGCCCTGACTGCGGAGCTCCTCGAGCAGGACGCGCACGACCCGCCGGCCGGCCGGGTCGAGCGCCGAGGTCGGCTCGTCGAGGACGAGGACGCGCGGCGAGCCGACGAGGGCCTGCGCGATCCCGAGCCGTTGCTGCATCCCCTTCGACATGCCGTCGACGCGGCGGTTGCTCGCGTCGGCCAGCGCGACGCGCTCGAGCAGCCGTTTCCGCTCGGCCGCGCCGCCTTCTGAATGCGCCAGCCGCTGGTGGAGCGCCAGAACCTCGTCGGCGGTGTACCAGCCTGGGAAGCGAAAGAGCTCGGCGAGGTAGCCGAGCTCCGCCCGCGCGGCGCGCGAGCCGGCCCGAGCGCCGACCACCTCGGCGCGACCGCGCGTGGCCCGGACGAGCCCGACGGCAATCTTCACGAGCGTCGACTTGCCGGCGCCGTTCGGGCCGAGCAGCCCGACGAGCTCGCCCTCCTCCACCGCCAGGTCGACGCCCTTGAGCGCCTCCACGGATCCGTAGCGCTTCTCGAGCGCGTGGACGGCGAGCGCGTGAGGCAATCTCAGCTCCGGCGCCGGCCAAGCCGGCCCCTCCGCTTTGGGCGTGCTCCGTCAAGCCTACGCACGTGGCCGAGCGTACCCTCACTACTCTCCCGTCATGCCGCGCGGTTACATGGAGGGCCCCGCCGCCGAGGAGGCCGAGCGCCGGGCCGAAGAGGCCGCCCGGGCCAAGGACGAGCCGCCGGCGCCTGACCTGCAGCCGGCGGTCTATGGCTGCACGGAGGACGATCCGCAGCCGCACTTCCTCGGCTGGCTGGGCGAGGTCGATCCGGACGCGCTGTTCGAGTCCGGCGCCGCCTGGGGCGTCACGGTCCGCCGCGTCGCGGCCGCGGAGTAATTACTGGATCGTCTGGACGAACTCGTCGATCGTGAGCGCGGGCAGCGTCTCGATCCGCGTCGAGCCGCGTGCGCCGAGCGCGACCGAGACCTTCGCGATCGTCGCCGTGTCGGGCGCCTCGACCACGTTGACGAAGTCGAACGCGCCGAGCGTCGCCCACTGGTGGAGCACCTTCGCACCGAGCTCCTCGACGTCGCGGTTGACTTCCTGTAGGCGGGCGGGATTGCTCTGAAGCGTCTGCACGCCCTGCTGTGAGAGCCGCGAAAGCATGATGTAGATCGGCATGCCGCGACCTTACTCGACCCGCGCTGCCTGGTCGACGTACAGGAGCGCCGCGCCGATGAAGAGCAGCGGCGAGAGCACGAGGTCGGCGAGCATTCCGGCGACTGTCTGCCCTGCCCTCCGAATCCGTGGATGAAGACGAGGAGGCAGTAGCGGCAGACGAAGTAGACGAGCCCGAGGGTGACGAGTCCGGCGATCGCGTGCACGAGATCTGCCCGCGCCGAGCTGCCAGCCGCGGCGCAGCGCGACCCGCACGTCGAGCCGTCTCGGAAACGGCCGCCGGTACGGCAGCCCGAAGAGCCCGAACCACACGAGGCCCGGCAGCAGATACAGCCGCAGGAGCACCGGGAACGGCAGGAAGACGACTAGTGCGGTCCAGAACGCGGGCCACCTCCAGGGCTCGGGGCGGACGAGCGTCGCCGCACGGACATATGCGCCCGCGAAGAGGGGCGCAAACGCCCAGAGGATCAGCGTCTGCACACCGACGCTGCGGTGAAGGCTTGCAGCATCGACCGCCGACCACCATGAGCCCCAGCGGCAGCACCTGCCAGAAATGGTCGCCGTAGATCCGTATCGACTCGGCGACGAGCTGGCCGACCGTGCGCTCGGCGGGCGGCAATGCGACAGGACGCAGCTCGGCCATCTCCGGGACGGTAGCGCGGCCGCGCAAAGCGGCTACTACGAGACGACGACCGAGACACCGCTGACCTGAGCGGCGTCGATGCGGTTCGAGCTCGTGTCGATCGAGATGCTTTCCGTCGTCCCGGAGGCGGGGAGAATGACCCTGACCACCGAGCCGAGCGCGTTGCTGCTGCCTTTCTCGAACGTGACGGAAAGGCTCTTGCTCAGACAGCCGCTGGGGATATTCGACAGATTGATGCGGTCGACCGCGAAGCCGGCGGCGCCCTCATCGAACACGGTCGCATAGGCGAACGTCATGCCTGTGCCGCAGGAGGCGACCAACGTGTCGCCCGCGCCGAGGCCGCCCGAGGCCGTCCCGAGCGACGCGGCAAATCCCGGGGCTCCCGCGAATATGAAGGCCGCGACGACAGCGAGAACGAGCCCTACCCTGGGCGTCACGTCCCGAAGCCGGGCCGTAGCCGTCATGAGGATCGCAACGGCAGCAGCGAACTCGTTCGCGACAGTGGGTTCTACGCGCCCGCCGGCGGAGAACTACGGATTCGCACCTCGCCACGAAGACGCGGCGCCTCGTAGGATGCTGCTGTGGCGTACGACGTCGTTCACCACGCCGACCTCGAGTGGGAGGAGCGGCCGGCCCACGAGGGCCAGGAACCGCGTCACGCCGCCACGCTGACGGAGCCCGCGCACATGACCGAGTCGCGCGCACGCATGTGGCGCTATCCCGCCCACACACGTGGCCGCCGGCACCTCGACCCTGATCAGGAAGAGGTGTTCGTCCCGCTGCGAGGCACGCTGACGATGCTGCTCGGCGAGCCGTGGGAGCGGGTGGACGTCGAGCCGGGCGGAGTCGTCGTCGTCCATCCGGGGACACCGCTCCAGATGCGCAACGAGACGGATGAGGAGATCCTCGTCTTCGTCTACGGCGCGCCGACGCGCCACGGGAACGCCGAGTTCCTAGCGGACGTCGAGTCGATCTAGCGCCGCGGCGAGCGCGGCGAACGCCTCGTCGAATCGCCAGCGGGTGCGGTCGTCTTCGTCCGGCGAATTGGAGATCGCGCGCAGCTCGAGCGCCGGCACGCCGGCGAGCTCACAGGCGCGAAGCACGCCGAAGCCCTCCATCGCCTCGACGTCGAAGAGCGTCCCTGCGCCGACCTTGCCGCAGGTCGCGATCGGCAGGACGTGCGCCTCGGGAAGCGCTGCGCGCGCTCGTTCGAGCAGCGCCGCATCCGGGTGGGCGCGCTCGACGCGCGGCAGCGTCGACGATGGATCGACCACGTCGCAGTAGACCGCCTCGCTGCCGAGCACGAGCGCGGGCGGCTCGAGTGTCCGCGAGCCTGCGATCCCCAGGTGGACGACGACGTCCGGCCGGCGCTCCGCGAGGGCCCGCGCAGTCTGCAGCGCCGCCTCGACCGGGCCGATCCCACAGCAGAAGGTGTCGTGCCCTTCGAGGAGCGCGAGCTCCCGCTCGGTGGCGGCGACGACGAGCATGGCGCGGACCCTAGTTCGGTCGAGAGCTCGGTTAGACGGCGATCGCCGCAGCTGCGGCCTTCTCGAAGCGGATCTCGCCGTCCTCGGCGTCCACGAGGACCGTGTCGCCGTCGGCGAAGTCGCCCTCGAGCAGGCGTAGCGCGAGCGGGTTCTCGACGAGCCGCTGGATCGCGCGCTTGAGCGGCCGCGCGCCGTACGCCGGATCCCAGCCCGCCTCGGCGAGCGTCTCCTTCGCGGCCTCGGTCAGCTCGAGCTCGATCCGCCGCTCGGCGAGCCGCTCGCGCAGCTTCCCGAGCTGCAGCTCGACGATCTCGGCGATCTGCTCCTTCGAGAGCGGCTTGAACTCGATCACCTCGTCGACGCGGTTCAGGAACTCGGGCCGGAAGACGTCGCGCAGCGCATCCGCCGAGCGCACGTTCGAGGTCATGATCAGGACGGTGTTGCGGAAGTCGACCGTGCGGCCCTGGCCGTCCGTGAGCCGCCCGTCGTCGAGAACCTGCAACAGGACGTCGAAGACCTCCGCGTGCGCCTTCTCGATCTCGTCGAGGAGGATCACGCTGTACGGCCGCCGCCGCACCGCCTCGGTGAGCTGGCCGCCTTCGTCGTAGCCGATGTAGCCGGGCGGAGCGCCGATCAGGCGCGCGACCGTGTGTCGCTCCTGGTACTCGCTCATGTCGAGCCGGACGAGCGCGTGCTCGTCGTCGAACATGAATTCCGCGAGCGCGCGTGCGAGCTCCGTCTTCCCCACGCCCGTCGGGCCGAGGAAGATGAACGAGCCGATCGGCCGGTTCGGGTCCTGCAGGCCGGTGCGGGCGCGCCGGAGCGCGTTGGCGATCGCCTCGACCGCCTCCTCCTGGCCGACGACACGCTGGTGCAGCCGCTCCTCCATGTGGATCAGCTTCTCGGTCTCGCCCTCGAGGAGCCGGTCGACCGGGATGCCCGTCCAGCGCGCCACGACGGCGGCGACGTCGTCCTCGTCGACCTCTTCTTTCACCATCGAGTCCGTCTGCTCGGAGTCGCGCTCCTCGAGCTCCCTTTCGAGCGCGGGCAGCTCGCCGTAGCGGATCTCGGCGACCCGCTGGAGGTTCCCCTCGCGCTCGGCCCGCTCGGCCTCCATCCGCAGCGCGTCGATCTGCTGCGTGATCTCGCCGATCCGGTCGAGCGCCTCCTTCTCGCGCGCCCAGCGCGCGGCGAGACCGTCGCGGCGCTCCTTCGCCTCCGCGAGCTCTGCCTCGAGTGGCGCACGCACCTCGTCCGCCTCGCCGGACATCGCGGCCAGCTCGATCTCGAGCTGGGTCACTCGCCGCTTCGCCTCGTCGAGCTCGACGGGCGACGACTCGATCTCCATCTTCAGCCGCGAGGCGGCCTCGTCGACGAGGTCGATCGCCTTGTCGGGGAGCTGCCGGTCGGAGATGTACCGGTCGGAGAGGAACGCCGCGGCGACGAGCGCCGAATCCCGGATCCGCACCTTGTGGTGCGCCTCGTAGCGCTCCTTCAGGCCGCGGAGGATCGCAATCGTGTCGGCGACGGACGGCTCGCCGACGAAGACCGGCTGGAAGCGCCGCTCGAGCGCGGCGTCCTTCTCGATGTGCTTGCGGTACTCGTCGAGCGTCGTCGCGCCGACGCAGCGGAGCTCGCCGCGCGCGAGCATCGGCTTGAGCATGTTGGCCGCGTCGACGGCGCCCTCGGCCGCGCCCGCGCCGACGATCGTGTGCAGCTCGTCGATGAAGACGATGATCTCGCCGGCCGCGTTCTCGATCTCCTCGAGCACGGCCTTCAGCCGCTCCTCGAACTCGCCGCGGTACTTCGAGCCCGCGAGCAGGCCGCCGATGTCGAGCGCCCAGACGCGCTTCCCCTTCAGCGACTCGGGCACGTCGCCGGCGACGATCCGCTGCGCGAGCCCCTCCACGATCGCGGTCTTGCCGACCCCGGGCTCGCCGATCAGGACGGGGTTGTTCTTCGTCCGGCGCGAGAGCACCTGGATCACGCGGCGGATCTCCTCGTCGCGGCCGATGACCGGGTCGAGCTTCCCGCTCTCCGCCGCCTCCGTGAGGTCGCGGCCGAACTTCGAGAGCGCCTGGTAGGTGCCTTCGGGGTCGGAGGACGTGACGCGGCGCCCGGCGGTCGACCTCGGCGATCTTCGCGAGCAGCTCGTCGCGCGGGACGACGTCGAGCGCGAGCAGGAGGTGCTGCGCGGCGACGTAGTCGTCCTCCATCCGCTTCGCCTCGTCGAAGGCGCGGTCGAGCACCTTCGAGAGCGCCGCGCGAGAGGCCCGGCTGCTGCTGCGAGCCCTCGATGCGCGGCTTCTGCGCGAGCGCCGCCTCGGCCTGCGCGCGCAGCGCGTCGGCGTCGGGAACGAGCTCGCGCGGCAGCTCCTGGTCGAGGAGCGCGAGCAGAAGATGCTCGGGATAGAGCTCCGGGTTGCCGCTCCGGCGCGCGAGCTCCTGCGCCGCGGCCACGGCCTCCTGGGACTTGATCGTGAGTTTCGTGAAGTCCATCTAGTTCGTCTGCCTTTCGGGTAGCCGCTCGTCGCGGACGAGCACGAGGTCGCGGCGGTACTGCCGGTGGACGTCCTGCACCTCGGTGCGGAGCTCGCGCTGCAGGCGCTCGATCTGTGCGTGCGCCTTGCGCAGCTCGTCCTCCATCCGGAGCACGAGCTCGACACCGGCGAGGTTGAGTCCGAGCTCGGAGGTGAGCCGCTGGACGATCCGCAGCCGCTCGACGTCCGCCTCGGAGTAGAGGCGCGTCCCGCCGGGCGTCCGCTGCGGCCGCACGAGACCCTTCGTCTCGTACATGCGCAGCGTCTGCGGGTGCATGCCGACGAGGCCGGCCGCGACCGAGATCATGTAGATCGGGCGGTCGGAGGTCTCCATCAGGCGTGACGCCTCCGGTAGATGACGAAGCTCGCAATGAGCGCGACGACGAGAGCGATCCCGATCCAGCCGCCGATCCGCGCAGCAGTGCTGACGCCGTTCCAGAGGAAGATCCAGAGGAAGAACTTGCTGAGCCCGCCGATCGCGCCGGCCTTGGCCGCGATCGCGCCTCCGCCGGCGACGGCGCCGCCGGCCGTCTTCAGCCCGAGCTTGCGGCTCTTCTCCTCCGCCGTCTCCGGCTCGGGCGCCTCGCGCGGCCCCTGCTTGAGCAGGTCGTCGTTCATCACCCGACCGCCTTCTGCAGCTCTTCGAGGAGCTCGCGCTCCTTCTTGTTCATGCGCTTCGGCACCTGGATGCGGACGCGCGCGAGCACGTCGCCCTTGCCGGAGCCGCTCAGCTTCGGCGCGCCACGGCCCTTGATCCGCAGCAGCTTGCCGTCCTCGGAGCCGGCGGGAATCTTGAGGGAGACCGCGCCTTCCGGTGTCGGCACGTCGACCTTGCCGCCGAGGGCCGCGGTCGGGAAGGAGACGGGCACCTGCACGATCAGGTCGTCGCCGCGCCGCTCGTACGTCTGCGACGGCGCGACCCGTGTGACGACGATCAGGTCGCCGTTCGGGCCGCCGTGCTGGCCGGCCTCGCCCTTGCCCTTGAGCCGGATCTTCGTGCCGTCCTTGACGCCCGGCTTGATCTTCACGGTGAACGTGCGCCGCCGCCGCTCGCGGCCCGAGCCGTGGCACTTCGAGCACGGCTTCTCGATCACGGTGCCGTTGCCGCGGCAGCGCGGGCACGGCTGCGAGAGGGCGAAGAGACCCTGCGACTCGGAGATGACGCCGCGGCCGTTGCACTCCGGGCAGATGACCGGAGCCGTGCCCGGCTCCGCGCCCTGTGCCCCCGCACTGCGAGCAGGCGACGGTCAGCTCGACCGGCACCTTCGCCTCGGCGCCGCGCAGCGAGTCCTCGAACGAGAGACGCACCTCGGTCTCGACGTCCGCGCCGCGCACCGGCTGCGTGCGCGCGCGCCGCGCGCCGCGTGCGGCGCCGCCGAAGTTCGCCGAAGATGCCCGCCGAGGATGTCGCCGAGGTCGCCGCTCCAGTCGAAGTCGCCGAAGTCGACGTTTGCCGCCGCCCGGGCCCGGGGCGCCGCGGCCGTTCGTCGAGCCGAAGCGGTCGTACGCCTTCCGCTTCTCGGGGTCGGAGAGGACGTCGTACGCCGTCTGCACCTGCTTGAAGCGCTCCTCGGCGGCCTTGTCGCCCTGGTTCGTGTCGGGGTGGTACTGGCGCGCGAGCTTCCGGTACGCCTTCTTGATCTCGTCGGCGGAGGCGCCCTTCTTCACGCCGAGCGTGTCGTAGAGCGACTCAGGCATCGACCTCGGCTCTCCTGCGGCGCGCGCGACGACGACCCGGGCGGGCCGCACGACGCGCTCGCCGAGCTTGTAGCCCTTCTGGACGACGTCGATCACGGAGCCCTCCTCCGCCTCCGACGGCTGTGAGAGCAGCGCCTCGTGCACGTGCGGGTCGAACTGGCCGTCCGTCTCGATCGGCTTCACGCCGTGACGCTCGAGCAGCCCCGCGAGCGAGCGATGAACGAGGCGGACGCCCTCCTCGAGCTGCGCCTCCTGATGCTCCTCGGCGGCGCGAGCGCACGCTCGAGGTCGTCGAGGATCGGGAGGAGCTCGCCGATCAGCCGCTCGTTCGCGAGCGCGACGTACTCCTGCCGCTCCCGCGCCGCCCGCTTCTTGTAGTTCTCGAAGTCGGCGGCGAGCCGCAGCAGACGGTCGTCGACGGCGGCGTCGCTCGACGCGTCGCCGCCGTCGGGTGCCTGGCTCGGCGTGCCGTGCCAGGCTCCGGCCTTTCGTCCTGCGTCCTCCTGCTGGACGTGCTCCTCGGTCACGAGGTCGGCGCCTCCTCGTCGACGACCTCGTACTCGCCCTCCTCGACGACCTCGTCGTCGGACGCGGCCGCCTCGCCGTTGCCGCCGCCGCCCGCAGACGCCTGCGCCTGCTGCTGCCGCCTCGGCGTAGAGCACCTCGGCGAGCTTGTGCGAGGACTCCTGCAGCGCGTCCATCTTGGCGCGGATCTCGGCGAGATCGTCGCCCTCGAGCGCCTGGCGCAGCTCCATGACCCGGCCCTCGATCGTCGAGGCGTCGGACTCGTCGAGCTTGTCGCGGTGCTCGGAGAGCGAGCGCTCGGTCTGGTAGGCGAGCGTCTCGGCGAGGTTCTTCGTGTCCGCCGCCTCGCGCAGCCGGTGCGCCTCGTCGGCGTGCGACTCCGCGTTGCGGATCATCTCCTGCACCTCGTCCTCGGAGAGGCCCGGAGCCGCCCTGGATCTGGATCTGCTGGACGTTCCCCGTGCCCATGTCCTTCGCGGACACGTTGATGATCCCGTTCGCGTCGATGTCGAAGGTGACCTCGATCTGCGGCATGCCGCGCGGCGCGGGCGGGATCCCGACGAGCTGGAACTTGCCGAGCGTCTTGTTGTAGGTCGCCATCTCCGACTCGCCCTGGAGGACGTGCACCTCGACCGAGGGCTGGTTGTCCTCCGCGGTCGTGAAGACCTCGGACTTCTTCGTCGGGATGGTCGTGTTGCGCTCGATGAGCTTCGTCATCACGCCGCCCCTCGTCTCGATCCCGAGCGAGAGCGGGGTGACGTCGAGCAGGAGGATGTCCTTGACCTCGCCCTTGAGCACGCCGGCCTGGAGCGCGGCGCCGACGGCGACGACCTCGTCGGGGTTGACGCCCTTGTGCGGCTCCTTGCCGATCAGCTCCTTGACCTTCTCCTGCACCGCCGGCATGCGGGTCATGCCGCCGACGAGGACGACGTGGTCGATCTTCGAGGAGTCGAGGCCGGCGTCGGCGAGCGCCTGCTTCGTCGGCTCGACCGTCCGCTCGAGCAGGTCGGCCGTGATCTCCTCGAGCTTCGCCCGCGTGAGCTGCAGGTCGAGGTGCTTCGGGCCTTCGGCGGTCGCCGTGATGAACGGCAGGTTGATCTGCGTCGTCATCGTGGACGACAGCTCGATCTTCGCCTTCTCGGCCGCCTCGTAGAGGCGCTGCAGCGCCATCTTGTCGCTGCGTCAGGTCGATGCCCTGGTCCTTCTTGAACTCGCGCGGCCATCCAGTCGACGACCGCCTTGTCGAAGTTGTCGCCGCCGAGGTGGTTGTCGCCCGCGGTCGACTTGACCTCGAAGACGCCCTCGCCGAGCTCGAGCACCGACACGTCGAACGTGCCGCCGCCGAGGTCGAAGACGAGGATCGTCTGGTCCGAGCCCTCCTTGTCGAGCCCGTACGCGAGCGCCGCCGCGGTCGGCTCGTTGATGATGCGGAGGACGTTGAGGCCGGCGATCTTGCCGGCGTCCTTCGTCGCCTCGCGCTGCGCGTTGTTGAAGTAGGCGGGGACGGTGATGACGGCGTCCGTGACGGTCTCGCCGAGGTACGCCTCCGCGTCCTGCTTGAGCTTCTGGAGGATCATCGCGCTGATCTCCGGCGGGGCGTACTCCTTGCCCTCCGCCTTCACGCGCACGTCGCCGTTCGGGCCCTTGACGACCTCGTACGGGACGATCGTCATCTCCTCCGTCACCTCGTCGAACTTGCGCCCCATGAAGCGCTTGATCGAGAAGATCGTGTTCTGTCGGGTTGGTGACCTGCTGCCGCCGCGCCGGAGCGCCGACGAGCCGCTGGCCGTCCTTCGTGAACGCGACGACGGACGGCGTCGTGCGGCCGCCCTCGGCGTTCGGGATGACGGCCGGCTCGCCGCCCTCGAGCACGGCCATGCACGAGTTCGTCGTGCCCAGGTCGATGCCGATGGTCTTCGCCATGTGTGTTCTGCCTCCTCTGGTGAGAAAATCTAAGCCTGTTTATAGCAGATATGTGCTAAGCGCTGTTAGCGAAAGGCGCCGATGAGGCGCGCCCCGGCGACGATGAGCGCTGCGCCGAAGACGAGCCTCTTCCCCACGAGCTCGGAACGCGCAGAGAAGACCGCCGAAAGAGCCACGCCGACGAGCGACTCGATCGCAACGAGCGGCGCGACCACGGTCACGCGCCCGCGGTAGTACGCCTCGAAGAGCGCGACGTAGGAGCCGCCGAAGAGGAGGCCGGCGGGGACGAAGGGGAGCCAGCGGCGCGAGATTCGGCGCCGCGCCCAGACGCGGCGATGAGCATCCCGCCGAGGAGCGCGGCAGCCGCGGCAACTGCGGGCGGCACGGCGGTCCTCCCCGCCGCGAGGTGCCGCACGAGGTTGTCCCGGATCGCGAACAGCGTGGCGCCGAGCGAACGCGAGACGAGGCCGAGCCGGTTGAGGTGCGCCGGGCGATCGCGCTCGCGTGCAAGCTCCACCCCACCCGCCGACGATGAGCACCGCGCCCGACACGAGCGGCGCCTGCACCGGCTCGTTGAGGAAGATCAGCGCGATCGTGACCGAGACGAGCGGCGCCGTGCCGAAGACCATCGAGACACGAGAGGCGCCGGACTCGCGGATCCCGACCGTGACGAAGATCTGCGCCAGCCCCGGCGAGAGGAGGCCCGCCAGGAGAAACGGCCACGCCGAGCCGAGATGCAGCCCGCGCGCGGGTGCCTCCGCCACGACCGCGACCAGCGCGACCACGAGGGCGACCGCAAGGGTTGCGATGGTCCCGAGTGCGACATCGGGATCGCGCTGGAGCGCCATGCGCAGCGCAACGCTCATGGCTCCGAACAGCAGCGCCGAGAGAAGCGCCAGTCCGACGGCGGCTATACGGCCTCCAGCGCGTGCTCCGGGGTCGGCCTGCCGCGGGCGAAGAGCGGAACGAAGACGTGAGCGAGCGGGCCGATCGAAAGGGCATAGACAACGGTGCCGACGCCGACGGTGCCTCCGAGAAGCCACCCCGTGGCGAGCACCACGAGCTCGATGCCGGTACGCACAAGACGAATCGAATGACCGCGCGCGGCGAATCCGGTCATCAGGCCGTCACGCGGGCCCGGCCCGAGACCGGCTCCGATGTACGCGCCCGTCGCGACGCCGTTCAGGAACACGCCGCCGACGAGGCAGGCGATGCGGGCCGCCATCGCGTGCGGCGCGTGCACGTGCCCGAGCACGACGTCCATCGTCCCGCCCACGAGCACGACGTTGCTGAGCGTCCCGATCCCTGGCCGTTGCCTGAGCGGGATCCAGAGCACGAGGACGACGACGCCGATCAGGATCGCCCACGTACCGATCGCAAGACCGAACGTACGCGACAGCCCCTGGTGGAAGACGTCCCACGGATCGAGCCCGAGGCCGGCGAGCACGAGCAGCGACGAGCTGACGCCGTAGAGGAGTAGGCCGGCGTAGAGCTGAGCGAGACGCAATCGCATTCTCCGAACGTACACTCGCGCGATGCCTCCGGAGACGACGCTCGCAGGCCGACTCGCCGAGGAAGCGGCCGAGCGCTTCCTTCGCTACGTCCGCATCGACACGCAGTCCGACGAGGACTCGAAGACGTACCCGAGCACGGAGGGCCAGCTCGATCTGTTGCGGCTCCTCCGCGACGAGCTCGAAGCAGTCGGGCTCGCCGACGCGGCCATCGACGGGCACGGCTACGTGACGGCGACGCTGCCGCCGACGGTCGAGAAGGAGATCCCCACGATCGCCCTGTTCGCCCACGTGGACACGGCGCGCGAGGTGACCGGTGCCGGCGTCTCGCCGCAGCGCCTGCGGTACGACGGCGGCGACATCCCGCTCGGCACCTCGGGACAGTCGATCCGGCCCGCGCAATCGCCGGAGCTCGAAAACCACGTCGGTCACGAGCTGATCACGACCGACGGCACGACGCTCCTCGGGGCAGACGACAAGGCCGGCGTGGCGGAGATCATGGCCGCGATCGCGCATCTCGCCGCGCGGCCCGAGATCCCGCACGGAACCGTCAAGGTCGCCTTCAACCCCGACGAGGAGGTCGGCCGCGGCGTCATCCATTTTCCGGTCGAGACCTTCGGCGCCGCGGCCGCCTACACCGTCGACGGCTCCACGGCCGGCGAGCTGCAG
The DNA here is from genome assembly GCA_963790845.1 of uncultured Actinomycetes bacterium. Taxonomy (GTDB): domain Bacteria; phylum Actinomycetota; class Thermoleophilia; order Gaiellales; family Gaiellaceae; genus Palsa-739. The sequence goes on from CAWBQC010000001.1 coordinate 73,989, forward strand.
TCGGAGACGTTCTCCGGCGCGCAGGTGCGCATGCGAATCCACGGCCGCGCGATCCACCCCGGCTGGGCGAAGGGCGAGCTCGTCAACGCGATCAAGGTCGCCAACGAGATCCTTTCCCGGCTGCCACAGGACAGCCGCTCTCCGGAGACGACCGAGGGACGCGAGGGATACGTCCACCCCGTGCTCGTCGAGGGCGACTCGACGGAGGTCGAGCTGCGCTTCATCGCCCGCGACTTCGAGCACGACCGCCTCGCCGAGCACGTCGCCTTCCTGCGCGGCCTTGCGGAAGAGGTCGCCGCTGCCGAGCCCCGCTGCTCGGTCGAGGTCGAGGACCGCATCCAGTACCTCAACACGCGAGACGGGCTCGCGCGGCATCCGGAGATCGTCGCCAACCTCGAGGAGGCGATCCGACGCGTCGGCCTCGAGCCGAGGCAGACGGCCATCCGCGGCGGCACCGACGGCTCCGCACTGACCGAGATGGGCCTGCCCACCGCGAACGTCTTCACCGGCGGGCACGACGCGCACAGCGAGCGGGAGTGGATCTGTGTCGAGGACATGGGCCTCGCCGCCGCGACGCTCGTCGAGCTCGTGCGGGTGTGGGCCGAGCAGTAACGCGCATACTGGAGAAATGGAGCCGCTTCTAGACCGGCTCGGGCGCCCGCTCGAGACGCTTCGGATCTCGATCACCGATCGGTGCAACTTCCGCTGCGTCTACTGCATGCCGAAAGAGGTCTTCGGTCGCGACTACTCGTTCCTGGAACGCCGCGAGCTGCTCACGCTCGAGGAGCTGGCCCGCGCCGTGGGTGTCTTCGCCGCCCTCGGCGTGCGCACCGTGCGCATCACCGGCGGCGAGCCCCTCGTGCGGCGCAACGTCGAGCACCTCGTCGAGTTGCTCGCAGCGATCGAGACGCCGGACGGCGACCGGCTCGAGCTGGCGCTGACGACGAACGGCTCCCTGCTCGCCCAGAAGGCCGAGGCGCTCGCCGCAGCCGGTCTGAGCCGCGTGACGGTCAGCCTCGACTCGCTCGACGACGAGGCCTTCCGCGCCATGAACGACGTCGACTTCCCGGTGCAGCGCGTGCTCGAGGGAATCGACGCAGCGGCCGCGGCCGGCCTCCCGGTGAAGGTCAACGCGGTCGTCAAGCGCGGCGCGAACGACGGCGACATCCTCGCGCTCGCAGAGCACTTCCGAGGCAGCGGCCACGTGCTCCGCTTCATCGAGTTCATGGACGTCGGCTCGACGAACGGCTGGCGGCTCGAGGACGTGGTCAGCGCGGACGAGATCGTGCGTCGCATCTCGGAGCGCTGGCCGCTCGAACCGGCAGCGCTCGAGCGGCCGGACGCAACCGCGCTGCGCTGGCGCTACGTGGACGGCGCGGGTGAGCTCGGGGTAGTCGCCTCGGTTACCCAGCCGTTCTGCGGCGGCTGCTCCCGCGCGCGACTCTCGGCCGAGGGACGGCTCTACACCTGCCTGTTCGCGGCCCGCGGCCACGACCTCCGCGCTCCGTTACGCCTCGGCGCCTCCGACGAGGAGCTTGCCGAGCAGCTCCGCGCGATCTGGGGGCGCCGTACCGACCGCTACTCCGAGCTCCGAACCGCGGAAACGGCATCGCTGCCGAAGGTCGAGATGTCGTACATCGGCGGCTAGTCACTCCTTTGTGGCCTTCCTGTAACCCCACCGTTTAGAGTTACGGCATGGAGCGTGTCGCGGCTCTCGGACGTCGTGTGCTGCCGCGCGGATGGCGGGACTTCGCGATCCAGCTCGTCATCTGGTTCGGGTTCTACTTCACGTACCTCGGCGTCCGGCACCTCACGTACTCCACACCTGGAAAGGCTTTGGGGAACGGGTTGCGTGTGATCTCGCTCGAGCAACGGCTGACACACCATCTCTTCGAGCTGACGGTGGAGCGCGTCGCCGACTCCTCCTCGCTGCTCCTGACTGCCGCAGCCTGGACGTACTGGAACTCGGAGTTCACCGTGATCGGCCTGGCGCTGCTCTGGGTCTACCTGCGCCGGCACGAAGGCTTCACCCGCTTCCGCAACACGATCCTGCTCGCGAACATCATCGGGCTCGTCGGCTTCGTCTTGATGCCGACCGCACCGCCCTGGATGTTCCCGCACATGGGATTCGTCGACGGCGTCAACCACTCGAGCGCGCTTCTGAAGACGCTGGGCAACCCGTACGCGGCGATGCCGAGCCTGCATGCGGCGGACGCCCTCATCGTCGGCTGGTTCCTCGTTGCCAGCTCGCGGACGGTCTGGGCGAAGGCGCTCTGGGCGCTCTGGCCCCTCTGGGTCTGGTTCTGCGTCGTCGCCACGGCGAACCACTACCTCCTCGACGTGCTTGCCGGGATCGGCGTGGCCGTCACCGCGCTGCTCGCCACGGTGTGGACGCCGCGGGTGCTCGCGCGCATCCGCGGGCTTGGCCCCGTTATCGCAAACCTGCTATAGTTCGACATAGCAGGAATGCTATGTTGGAGATGAACGCGACCCCCAGGCTCCGCCGCGTCAAACAGGGCTACACGACCGGAGCTCGCTCCTTTGCAGCGCGCTCGGTCACGAGCCTTGCCCGCACCGGCATCACGCCGAACGTCCTTACGGCAACCGGCGTGTCGCTTTGCCTGGCGGCCGCCGTCCTCGTTCCGTTCGAGGATCGTGGGAAGCTTCTGTTCTTCTGGCTCGCCGCCGGCACGTTTGTCGTCGGTTCGCTGCTCGACATCCTCGACGGGGCTCTCGCTCGCGTGGGCGGCAAGACAACGCCGTTCGGCGCCTTCATCGACTCCACCACGGACCGAGTCGGCGAAGGTGCCATGCTCGCCGCGATCGCTCTTGTCTTTTCGCGGCATGGGAAGGACTGGGCGGTCGTGCTCGCGGTAGCTGCGGTCGTCGGCTCGTTCCTCGTCTCCTACACCCGCGCCCGCGCGGAGGCACTCGGGCTGCGCGGCGACGTCGGCCTGGGCTCGCGCGCGGAGCGCGTCGTGCTCATCACCGCGGGTCTCGTCTTCGCGCCATGGGGCGGCCTCCCCTGGGCGATTGTCGCGCTCGCGGCGACGGCCTGGCTCACGGTCGTCCAGCGCATCCTGCACGTCCGCAAGCAACTTTCTGGAGGATCCAGTGGCAGCAACGAACGGTAGGGCACGGCTCGACGACGGCAAGGTCCGCGTCGCGATCGTCGGCGTCGGGAACTGCGCGAACTCGCTGCTCCAGGGCGTCGAGTACTACAAGGACGCCCCGGACGACCAGTTCGTCCCGGGTCTCATGCACGTCAACCTCGGCGGCTACCACGTCCGCGACGTGGAGTTCACCGCCGCGTTCGACGTCGTCAAGGGCAAGGTCGGCGAGGATCTCGCCGACGCGATCTGGGCGCATCCGAACGACACGATCAAGTTCGCCGACGTCCCGCAGACCGGCATCAAGGTCTCGCGCGGGATGACGCACGACGGCCTCGGCAAGTACCTCTCGCAGGTCGTCGAGAAGGCACACGGTAAGACGGACGACGTGGTCGGGATCCTCAAGGAGACCAAGACCGACGTCGTCGTCAACTACCTCCCGGTCGGCTCGGAGGCGGCGACGAAGTGGTACGCCGAGCAGGTTCTCGAGGCCGGCTGCGCGATGGTGAACTGCATGCCCGTCTTCATCGCCCGTGAGGACTACTGGGGCAAGCGGTTCGAGGAGAAGGGCCTGCCGATCATCGGCGACGACATCAAGTCGCAGGTCGGCGCCACGATCACCCACCGCGTGCTCACCTCGCTCTTCCGCGAGCGAGGAGTCCACCTCGACAAGACGATGCAGCTGAACGTCGGCGGCAACTCGGACTTCCTCAACATGCTCGAGCGGGAGCGCCTGGAGTCGAAGAAGATCTCGAAGACGAACGCGGTCACGTCGATGCTCGACTACGACCTCGGCGCGGGGAATGTCCATGTCGGCCCGTCCGACTACGTGCCGTGGCTGACCGACCGCAAGTGGGCCTACATCCGGATGGAGGGCTCGTCGTTCGGCGACGTGCCGCTCAACGTCGAGCTCAAGCTCGAGGTCTGGGACTCGCCCAACTCGGCCGGGATCGTGATCGACGCCGTGCGGCTCTCGAAGCTCGCGCTGAACAACGGCATCTCGGGCGCGCTCGTCGGGCCGAGCTCGTACCTCATGAAGTCGCCGCCGAAGCAGATCGTCGACGACGAGGCGTACGAGCTGACCGAGGAGTTCATCCGCGAGAACGCCCGCGTCGCCGCGAAGCACGAGGCTCCGGCAGAGGTCTAGGAACCGATGGTGCTGCGGGCGGTGTCGGCGGGCAAGCGTCGCTGACACCGCCCGCGTCTCGTCGAGCGGCTGATGGCCGGCATGCCCTGGTTTAGGCTGACCGGAACGACTCCAGGCCTGACACCGAGATCCGCTCGGCGCGCTCGCTTGCACCGACGACGCGGCCTCGCTCTTCAACGCCGCCTACGAGGGCTACCTCATCCCCTTCCAGCTCGACGAGGCAACAGCTCGCGTCATGGACGAGGCGTTCGACCTCGATGCCGAGGCCTCGCGGATAGCGCTCCGCGACGGACCGCGTCGTTGGGCTCGGCAACCTCGGCATTCGCGGCGAGGACGGCTGGGTCGGCGGCGTCGGCGTCGTACCGAGCGCCCGGCGGTCGGGCGTCGGCGAGGCGCTCATGCGGGCGTTGCACGAGCAGGCGCGGGAGCGCGAGGAGTCCGGCGCGTCTGGCTCGAGGTGATCGTCGAGAACACGAGCCGCCTTCGCTCTGTACGAGAAGCTCGGCTATCGAACGGTCCGCGACGTCGAGGTGTGGTCGCTGCCGCTCTCCGTCTCGGAGCGGTCCGAGGCGAATGACACCTCGGCCGAGGAGGCCCAAGCGCGCATTCGCGAGCTCCGCACAGGTCGCGAGCCGTGGCAACGTGCGGACGAGACTCTGGGCCATTACGACGACGCGCGCGGCCTCGTCACCGATGCGGGCGCCGCGGTCTACCGGCTGTCCGGAGAGAACGTTCAGCTCGTCCAGATCGCCGGAGAGGCGGAACCTCTTCTCCGTGCGCTCAGGATCTACGGCCCGGTCAGCGTCCTCAACCTGCCGGAGGACGACCCGGCGGCGGCTGCGTTTCGCGCTCTCGGCGGGACGACGGTCGTACGCCAGCACGAGATGCTGCTCGACGTCGCGCACTAGACTCGATCGGTGCGGATCGCGCTCGTCACGCCGTTCGCCTGGTCGCAGCCGCACGACGTGAACGAGCACGTGGACGGGCTCGGGCGCGAACTGCGGCGACGCGGACACGCGGTCACCGTTCTCGCTCCCTCGAACCGGGCGCGCGAGCTCGCGGCGGGGCGGCGCGCTTTGCTCGGAGCCCTCGACGACCCGGAGCTGATCGCCCTCGGCCCGGCCGTGCCGATCTCGCGTCGCAGCCGGATGGGAGTTCCCGTCGGCGTTCGCGCAAGCCTCTCGCTGGCTCTCGCCCGCGGCCGGTTCGACGTCGTGCACGGGTTCGAGCCCGGCCTGCCGAGCCTCTCCTACTTGGCGCTTCGAGACTCGGCGGCGCTCACGGCTGCAACGTTCTTCTCGCCCGACCGGCTCGGCTATCCCCCGGGTCGCGCGCAGCGCGAGCGCCTGCTCGCGCGCGTCGACGCGCTTCTCGCGACGAGCTACGAGACAGCCGAAGCCGCCGCCGTCCGCTTTCCCGGCCGGTACGAGCTCGTGCCGCACGGGATCGACCCGGGGCTCTTCGCTCCCGCCGAGAAGCGGAACGTCGTCGTACTGGAGTGGCGGCAGACCGAGCGGCCGCTCCTGCGGGCGCTCGTGCGCGAGCTCGCGCAGCAGCCCGGCTGGGAGCTCGTGCTGTTGCGGATCCGGACGCCCGCCTCCCGGCCGGCAGTCTCCCCGCGGCTGCGAGGACGGATGCGAGTCAGGACGGCGCGCACCGGCGCCGCCCGCGCCGAGCTGCTCCGTTCCGCCGCGATCTTCGTCCCCGCCCTCGACGGGCTCCCGCGCCTCATCGCGGAGGCGCAGACCGCGGCCGCCGCAATCGCCGCTCCACCCGGCCGCGACACGCAGCCCGAGCTCGCCGCCGCCGAGACGGCGCGGATGATCGACGACGAAGCCTTTCGCGCTCAACGCGCAAACGAAGGTCTCGCTGCGGCTCGGTCGCAGACAGTCGAGGCGCTCGCCGGCCACGTCGAGGAGGTGTACGAGCGGCTCGCGTCACGACGGCGCGCGCCGGCCACCCGGTCACCGCTCGAGAAGCGCGACTGGGTCCTCGCCGACCTGCACCTGCACACGAGCTGGTCACACGATTGCTCGATCGACGTCGACGAGCTCCTCGATCACGCCGAGGCACAAGGGCTCGGAGCGATCGCGGTCACCGACCACAACGTGTTCGGGGGCGCCCTCGAAGCGGTCGAGCGTGCGCGCGGCCGCCGCCTCGTCGTCATCCCCGGCGAGGAGGTGAAGACGGCCGACCAGGGCGAGGTGATCGGGCTCTTCCTGCGCGAGGAGATCCCGCGGGGCATGTCATTCGGCGAGACCATCGCGGCGATCCGCGCGCAGGGAGGGCTCGTCTACGTGCCGCACCCGTTCGACCGCCTGCACGCGATCCCCGCGCCGGAGACGCTGCACCGGCACCTGGCGGAGATCGACGTGCTCGAGGTCTACAACGCGCGGCTCCTCTTCGAGGCCTACAACGAGGAGGCGCTCCGCTTCGCTCGCAAGTACAACCTCACACCGGGTGCGGGATCGGATGCCCACGTCCTCGCCGGAGTCGGCACGGGCGCCGTCCGGATGCGCCGCTTCAGCGGCCCCGAAGAGTTCCTCGTCTCACTGCACGACGCCGAGGTGCTGCGCCGGCCGAAGTCACTCGTCTACCTGCAGGGCCTGAAATGGGTGGCCCAGGCCAAGGAACGGGTGCGCTGATCCCGAACCAGTCTCCCGGGGCAACCTGTGACCGTGGCGAACGACGAGATCTATGAGAAGTACCTGCAAAAGGCGATCACCGAGAGCAACACTCTCGGTGACGAGCTCGCACGGGCTGCGGACGGCGCACGGGTTCCCGTGGTCGGCTCGGGTCACCCGCTCGCGGACGTGTTCCTCCTCAAGTACGCGCCGCAGGCATCGGAGCTGCAGGAGGGCGTCGCCTTCTACGGTCGCGCCGGCAATGCGCTCCTGAAGTCCCTGCAACGGCTGCACGTCGATCCGATGGCGATCTACGGGACGAACTGCCTCAAGTTCGCCGGCGGCGAGGAGGAAGAGTCACGGCCCTTCCTCCTGCGCGAGCTGCACATCGTGCAGCCGAAGCTCGTCGTCGCGATGGGGTCGGCGGCGGTCGACTTCCTCAACGCGGCGCGCTTCCCCCTGGCGCGGGAGCTTCAACCCGCCGAGGGCGAGCTGCAGGAGTACACGCCGACCATCCAGGGCCTCGTCACGCCCGACATCGACGAGTCGCTCGACGAGCAGCCGGCGAAGACGGCGTTCTGGAACGCCTTCAAGGTGCTCGGCGAGTGGTGGAGCCAGACGCCCCCGTACTAGCCGTGCCGCAGCGTCTTCGGCTCGCGGCATTCGTCGTCCTCGCCGCGGCGGTCGTGACGTGGGACGCCGTCGCGCCGCACGTCGGGGCGGTTTCGCTGTGGCCGACGGTGACGATCATCGCGGCGGGAGTGATGCCCGCGACGCTGGGGCTGATCCTCCTCGCGCTCCCGCTCTGGTCTCGCCGCTGGATCATCGTCGCCGGAGCGGCGTTCGGGATCGCCGCGGTGATGAGCTGGGAGCTGAACTCGCACCTCGTCTCGAACTTCGCCAAGCTCGGGGCCTACACGTGCGCAGGCTGGGCGTTTCTCTGGCTGTTCGAAGAGGTCAGCTGGGTGCTCATCGTCGCCCTGATCATCCCGTTCGTCGACGCGATCTCCGTCGCCGCCGGGCCGACGAAGGCGATCGTCAACCATCATTTCGAGGTCTACTCGGCCGTCGCGGTCGCCTTCCTCGCGCCCGGCGGCCTGGCCGCAGACCTCGGGCCGCCCGACATCCTCTTCTTCGCGCTCTTCCTCGCAGCGACGGCGCGCTGGGGCCTACGGCCAACCTGGACGTGGCTCGCGATGACCGCGATGTACTCCCTGACGCTCGTGATCGCCAACCTCGCGGACGTCAACGGCCTCCCCGCGCTGCCGTTCCTCTCCTTCGGCTTCCTGATCGCGAACGCCGATCTGCTGTGGCGACGGCTCAGGCCGGCGCGCTGACGTGCTCGAGCAGCGCGACGCACTCGACGTGCGGCGTGTGAGGGAACATGTCCACCGGCGTCACCTGCCGTAGCTCGTAGCCGTAGTCGTCGCGCAGGGCCTTCACGTCGCCGGCGAACGTCGTGGGGTTACACGACACGTAGACGAGGCGCGGCGCGCCGATCCGGCCGAGCCGCCGCAGCGCCTTTCCTGCGAGCCCCGCACGCGGCGGATCGACCACGACGACCTCGGGCGAGCCCGAACGCTCGAGCAGCTCTTCGACGACCTCGCCGACATTGCCGGCGAAGCAGGCGGCGTTCGTGATCCCGTTCAGCTCGGCGTTCTCGAGCGCGCAGGCGACCGACTCCTCGGAGACCTCGATCCCCCAGACCGTCAGGGCGTCGCGAGCAAGCGAGAGCCCGATCGTGCCGATGCCGCAGTACAGATCCCACACCGTCTCCTCACCGCTCAGCTGAGCCGCATCGCGCGCGAGCGCGTAGAGCCGCTCGGCCATGGCCGTGTTGGTCTGGAGAAACGCGTTCGGACGCACGCGGAAGCGAAGGCCGCAGAGCTCCTCCTCGATCCACTCCTCTCCCCACAGCAACCGCGTCGGGAGATTCGTCACCTCGGCGGGCGTGTCGTTGATCGACCAGTGGATCGAGCGCACTTCCGGGAAGCGGCGAAGGACGTCGACGAGATAGCCGGTCTCGAAGCGTTCACCCGGAGCCGTCACGAGCTGGACGAGCGCCTGGCCGGTGTTGCGGCCCTGTCGCACGACGAGATGGCGGAGATAGCCGCTGCCGTCGGCCTGCGAGTACGGCTCGAGCCCTTCCTCTCGCGCCCAGCTGCGCACGGCGTCGCGGATCGCGTTGCCGAGCTCGTCGGTCAGCCAGCAGCGCTCGATCTCGAGCACCTCGTCCCAGCGGCCGGCCCGGTGGAAGCCGAGCGCCGGCCCGTCCGGCGTGGCGGTGAAGGAGTACTCGAGCTTGTTCCGGTAGTGGAAGATCTCGGGCTCGCACGGGAGGATCCGCTCGAGCGGCGGCTCGGCGATGCCCGCCAGCCGCTGTAGCGCGTCGCGCACCTGCATCTGCTTCTGCTCGAGCTGCGCCTCGTACGCGAGATCCTGGAAGCGGCAGCCACCACAGGCGGGGAAGTGCGCACACGGCGCCTCGACCCGCTCGGGCCCGGGCCGCAGGACCTCCGTCGCAAGCGCCTCGGCGTGGCTGCGCTTGACCTTGGTGACGCGCGCGCGGACGCGATCGCCTGGAAGCCCGCGACGCACGAAGACCACGAAGCCGTCCAGCCGCGCGACCCCGTTGCCGCCGAACGCGAGCGAGTCGACGTCGAGCTCGAGCTCTTCTCCCTTTGTTACCGGCGCGGCCATGCGCGCACCGTAGCGTCAGACCGTCGTGACGTAGATCTTGCGGTCGCGCGGCCCGTCGAACTCGCAGAAGAAGACGCCCTGGTACGTGCCGAGCGCGAGGCTTCCCTCGCGCAGCGGGATGAGCACCTGAGGGCTCGAGGCGAGCGAGGCTCGCGCGTGGGAAGGCGCGTTTGGCCCGTCCTGGTCGTCGTGCCGCCACTCCCAGTCGTCGCCGACGACACGCTGGAAGGCGTTCTCGAGGTCCGTCACGAGCTCGGGGTCGATGCGCTCGTTGATCGCGACCCCTGCCGTCGTGTGCGGGACGTACACGAGCGCCGCCGTTGCGCCGTTCGTTCCGCCGAGCGCATCGCGTACGAGATCGGTGATCTCGATCAGCTGCGTCTTGCGCTCGGTCTTGAGAGAGATCTCCCGCACGGGTCTATCCTACGAATCCGCATGGCGGAGGCGCTCCAACAAGGAGAGATCGACGCGCTCAGCGCGGATGCCGACCGCTTCATCGCGGAGCTCGACGAGGAGACCTACCTCCACTACGCCGGTCTCAAGGAGACGTACGACCTCGCTCCCATCTACGAGCGGCACGAGCGCCTGACCCAGCTCGACACCGCGCTCGCTCTCGGCGCCTCCGTCAACGGAGACCGCCGGCGCCGCGAGCTCTGGAAGTTCGCCTGCGAGGGTTATCTCGGCAACTTCGTCAGCGAGGAGGCGGAGCGACTGGCCGAGCTGGAGGCGACGCTCACGGCGACGGTCGACGGCGAGGAGATCCCTTTCCGGATGCTCAAGCCGCGACTCGGCAACGAAGAGGACCGCGACGTCCGTGCACGAGTCGAAGCCGCCAGGAACGAGCTCACCGAGGAGCACCTGAAGACGCTCGAGCTGCAAGCGGCGCAGGTCGTCCAGCGGGAGACCCGACGGCTCGGCGCCGAGAACTACGCCGCCCTCTACCGCAGTTTCGGCTTTCCACTCGACGACCTCGCCGCGCAGTGCCGCCGTCTGCTCGCCGAGACGGAGGATCTCTGGGAGGAGGCAGGCGACCGCTTCTTCCGCTCGCGCGTCGGAATCGGCCTCGGCGAGCTGAAGCGCTGGGACGTCGGGCGGGCATGGCGCGGCGCAGGCTGGGACGAAGCATTCCCAGCCGCGGCGATGCTTCCGGCCCTCGAGGTCACGCTCGCCGAGCTCGGGATCGATCTCTACGCACAGCAGAACGTCGAGCTCGACCTCGAGGAGCGGCCGAGCAAGGATCCGCGCGCGTTCTGCTCGCCGATCGAGGTGCCGGGCCGTGTCGTGCTCGTGATGAAGCCTCAGGGCGGGCCTGCGGACTGGCGAACGCTCTTCCACGAGGCCGGCCACACCGAGCACTTCGCGCACACGTCCGCCTCGCTCTCGCCCGAGGAGCGGCGGCTCGGCGACAACGCCGTCACCGAAGGCTGGGCGATGCTGATCGAGCATCTGACGATCGATCCGGTCTGGCTCGAGCGGCGCCTCGACTTCCCTCGGCCGTACGAGTTCGCGGCGGAAGGGGCGACAGAGCTCCTGTGGCTCGTCCGGCGCTACTCCGCCAAGCTCTTGTACGAGCTCGAGTTCCACACCGCGGACGATCTGACCGCACTGGGCCCGCGTTATGTCGAGCTGCTCTCCGACGCGACGAAGGTCGAGCCCGCCGCCGTCGACTACCTCGGCGACATCGACGACGGCTTCTACGCCTCGCAGTACCTCCGCGCGTGGGCCCTCGAGGCGCAGCTGCGCGCCCACCTCCGCGAGCGCTTCGGCAACGCCTGGTTCTCACGCCGTGAGGCAGGCTCGCTCTTGCGCGAGCTGTGGGCGGAAGGGCAGAAGCCGACGGCCGACGAGCTGCTGCGCGAAGTCACCGGCGAGGCGCTCGAGCTGGCGGCAGTCGCGGACCGGATCCGCGAGTCGCTCGCCGCGGTCTAGAAGGCCGGCGCATGCTCCCGCTTCGCGACAACGTCCCGACGCGGACGTTTCCGTACGTCACGATCGGGCTGATCGTCGCGAACTTCCTCGTCTGGTTCTGGGAGCTGAGCCATCCCGGCGTGGACGTGCACGTGTTCCGCGACGGCTTCTACCCCTGCGCGCTGCACGGGCCCTGCCATCTCCCACCCGGCTTCCATCACCTGCCGTGGTACGAGGGCGTCTTCACCGGCATGTTCATGCACGCGAGCTGGGAACACATTCTCGGCAACATGCTCTTCCTCTGGATCTTCGGCAACAACGTCGAGGACGCGCTCGGACACGTCGGCTTCCTCGCCTGGTACCTCGTCGCCGGCATCGTGGCGATGGCGGTGCAGAGCTTCATCACGCTCGCGTTCGCCGGCGCGCAGGATGCGAGCATCCCCAACATCGGCGCAAGCGGCGCGATCGCCGGTGTGCTCGGCGCCTACTTCGTCCTTCTCCCCCGCGCCCGCGTGTTGACGCTGATCTTCTTCGGGATCATTCTCATCCGCGAGATTCCTGCCGTCTGGTTCCTGGGCATCTGGATCGCCCTGCAGCTGTGGTCGGGCGGGCTCACGTTCCTGCATCCGCAGTCGGGCGGCGGCACCGCTTTCTTCGCGCACATCGGCGGCTTCGCGTTCGGGCTGGCGACGGGCCTCGTGCTGCTGGCCGCCCACGGCCGGCCGCGAGTGCCGCCGAGCCGCCCGGCGTGGTGACGTTCAGTTCTTCCGCGTACGCTGAGGATTCACCCGGAATGCGTCGGGCATGCCTCGCGTTGAAGCCGGCATGCGAACTCAAGAAGAGATCCACGAGGAGATCGAGCGCCTGAGCGAAGAGCGCACCGAGCTCTGGCACAGACTCTCCGACCAGCACGATCCGGAGGTGCGGGCGGAGATCCACGAGATCGACACGCAGCTCGACCGCCTCTGGGACGAGCACCGAGCCGTCCGAGCCCGCCTGCGCTTCGGCGACCGCGAGAAGATCGTCGCGCGCGCCCGGGTCGAGGAACGGCTCGAGCGCGCGGCCTGAGCCGAACCGGCCTCTACACTGAAGCTCTCTCGGGGCGTTAGCTCAGCTGGGAGAGCGCCGGCTTTGCAAGCCGGAGGTCACCGGTTCGATCCCGGTACGCTCCACCTGAAGACCCGCTGGAAACGGCGGGTTTTCTCGTTCTAGTACCCCGGCCCCGGAGGCGGGCCGGAGTCTTCTTCCTCGATCACGCGCCGCCGCGGGTAGCCGCGGCGCATCGGATAGGCGCCGTACCCCGGTGCGTCGTCGACGTAGGTGCGCCGACGGAGGTAGCCGGGGCCCCACGAGGACCAGAGCACCAGGTCGGCGAGGAAACCGAGGAAGCCGACCACGACCAGAATCCAGCCGACGCTGTTCACGTCGACCGGGTGCGGGTTCGTCGGATGCACCGCGAGCGCGAGGATGAAGCCGACGGCGATGAGGATGATGCTGACTACGAAACCCATGGCCGCTCTGTGCCCGAGTTCAGGAAACTGAACCCAAGACGTCCCGGGCGAAGAACAGACCTCGTTCCAGTTCACTCTTCTGCACAAAGCCGAGACGGTGAGCCAGCCTGAGCGACCGAATGTTCTCGGGACGTATGACGAGCGTTGCGACCTCGTGCTCCGTGTGGTGGCTCAGATGCCGGAGCAGCAGCTCGACCGCCCGCGAGGCGTAGCCCTTTCCCCGTGCTTCGGGAAACAGGTAGTAGCCGACGTTCACCTCGCCGGGCCGGAGCCAGTCGTGCTCGAGGTCGTAGTCGACCCAGCCGACCAGCTCGGCGCCGACCCAGACGCAGGCCGCCGGGCTCGGCGTATCGGCTCCCGGGCCGAGCCACTTGAAGAACTCCTCGTCCCTCCCCGCCACGAGCAATTGCGCATCGCCGTCGCTCGGCGATCTCAGCGTGACCACGCCGTCGGTCGAGACCTGCAGCCCGGGTTCAGCCATAGGCGTCATCATTGACGACCATTGGTGGTTGCGACCAGCCGATTTGAAAGCGACACTTCACCTGTGACGGATGGACCGGACATAAGGGGCCGCTACGAGCAAGCGCTCGCAGAGGTCGAGGAGATGAAGCGGAGGCTGCGCGAGCATGCGCAACACGTCGCCGCGCGCGAGAAGGAGCTCGAGGAGCTCCGGCTCGATGTCGCCGGTAGGCAGGGACGCCGGCGCGCTACGACTCCCGCTCCCACTCCAGCCGGTCCCGACCGTTCGGGCGAGCTCGCGCAGAAGATCGCGGAGGCCGAGAAGCGCGAGCGCGAGGCGGTCCAGGAGCTCGCCCTGGCGAAGGCCGAGCGGGAGCGGCTCGACGAGCGGGAGCAGTCGATTCGGAGGGTCGAGCGGGAGCTTGCCGGCCTGCGCGTCAAGCTCCAGGAGGAGCAGGCGAGGCTGAGCGGCAAGAGCGCCACCGATCCGCGGTCTCCCAGCGAGCCCGAGCCGGAGGCCGAGCCACCGCCTCCGACCCCGTTGCCGCCGCCGCCCACCGAACCAGATCTCGAGCCGGCGGCAAGGACGAAGCCGCCCCGCCGCAGCAGCAAAGCGTCCTAGATCGAGCTAGAGCAGCAGGCCGCAGCGCTGGTATCGTCGATTGGCTCGTCGCTCCGGGCTGGGGGCCCGCTGCGAGGGCTATTTCGCCATGTCTACGCACGTGAATTCCGTCGATCCGCCCGACCTCGGCCTGCTGCCGACCTTCCGCAGGCTGCTCCGCCTCTGGCGTGAGCAGTGGCGCCTGGGCGCCTTCGGGCTCGCGTGCGCGCTTCTCAACACGCTGATCTCGATCGCGATCCCGATTCTCATCCAGAGGGCGATCGACCACTCCATCCACATCCGCGCCCACCACCACCGGCAGGCGCTCTGGCCGTATCTGGCGGTCATCGCAGGACTGGCGGCGGTCCGCCTCGTCATCAACTTCAGTCGGCGCTTCGCGACGGCGCGGATCGGCGTGCGGATCGAGGCGCGGATGCGCGAGCTTCTCTACCAGGCGTATCTCCGCTACCCGCGCGCCTTCTACGACCGGCACGCGACCGGTCAGGTGCTGTCGCGGGCGACGAACGACCTCTACCCGATCCGGTACTTCATCGGCTGGGGGCTCGTGCAAGGGATGCAGAGCCTGATGATGATCGTCGCGGCCGGGATCGTCCTCGCACTCGTCGACCCGCGGCTGACGCTCTACGCGGCAATCGCCCTGCCGCCGATCGGGTACGTCGCCAACCGCTTCGGGCATCGCGTCTCGCCGATCTCGCGCGAGGTGCAGGCGCGGAAGGGAGACGTGACCGAGGCGGCCGACGAGGGCGTCGTCGGGATCGAGATGGTGCAGGCGTTCGGCCGGGAGGACGACATTCGCAACCGCTTCGGCGACCGGGCGGAGGGCGTGCGCTCCGCAGCGCTCCGCCAGGCCGGCGTCGAGGCTCAGCACGTCCCGGGCCTCTACTACCTGCCGGCGCTGTCGATCGCGGCCGTCGTCTTCTTCGGTGGCCGCGCGGTGATCCACCATCAGCTCACGCTCGGGCAGTTCGTCCTCTTCGAGACGCTCCTGCTGCAGCTCGTCTGGCCACTCGAGGCGATCGGCTGGATCCTCGATCTCGCGCAGCGGGCGTTGGCGTCGGCCGGACGCAGCTTCGCCTGGCTCGAGGGCATCGAGCCGCTGCCCGAACCGGCAAATCCGCAGCACCTCGCCAACGGGCAGCTCGGCGTCCGCTTCGAGCGGGTGAGCTTCGCGTACGGCGGTGAGGTGGACGTGCTGCACGACCTCGACCTCGTCGTCGAGCCCGGGGAGATCGTGGCCGTGTGCGGACCGACCGGCTCCGGCAAGACGTCGCTGCTCAATCTTCTCCCCCGCTTCTACGACCCCATCGACGGTCGCGTGCTCGTCGGCGGCGTCGACACACGAGACCTTCCCATCGCCGAGCTGCGGCGTGATGTCGCCCTCGTGACCCAGCGTCCGATCCTCTTCTCGGTGCCGCTCCGCGAGAACCTCACTGCCGGGCGCGAGGACGCAGACTGGGACGAGGTGCTCGCCGCCTGCGAGGCCGCGGGCGTCGACACGTTCGGGCCGAATCTTCCCGACGGCTACGACACCCTGATCGGCGAGCGTGGCGTCAACCTCTCGGGCGGACAGAGGCAACGAGTCGCCCTCGCTCGCGCGCTCGTGACGGGTGCGCGAGTCGTCGTGCTCGACGATCCCCTGTCGGCGGTGGACACGCTCACCGAGCGGCGGCTCGTCAAGCGCCTGCGGCCTGCTCTTGCCGGCCGGACTGTGCTCGTGGCAACCCAGCGACTCTCCACCGTCGAGATCGCCGACCGCGCGGTCGTTCTCCTCGACGGGAAGATCGTCGAGTCGGGAACGCCCGCCGAGCTGCTGCGAGCGGACGGGCAGTTCGCGCTGCTCTTCGGAGACGAGGTGGTCGCGGCGTGAGGCGGCTCTGGAAATACCTCGAGGGCCGGAAGCTGAAGGTGGCGCTGATGATCCTCATCGGCGCGGGAAACGCCGCTGCGCAAACGGGCGGGTGGCTGCTCGTCCGGAACGCGATCGACAAGGGCATCGTCCTCCGAAACGAGCGCCACCTGACGATCGTCGTCGCGATCTACCTCGGTGTCGCGGCTGCCGGCTGGCTGCTGCAGGCCCAGCTCATTCGCGGCCTCGCGCAGATCGGCCAGAGCATCGTCATCGGGCTCCGGCGCGACCTCTTCGACCACCTCACGGGCCTCTCGCTGCGCTACTTCTCGCAGCAGAAGGCCGGCTGGATCATCGCCCGCCTCACGAGCGACGTCGACGCGGTCTCGGACGTCCTCTCGCAGGGGATGCCCACTCTCGTCTCGAACGTCATCCTCCTGCCGGCTGCGGTGGCCGCGCTCTTCATCGCCGACTGGCGCCTCGGGCTCGTCTCGTGCGCTGTCCTACCGCCGGCGCTCATCATCTCGCGCTGGTTCCAGCGCGTCTCGCACGCCGCGAACGTCGAGCAGCGCAACCGGATCGCCGCGGTCACGGCGCAGATTGCGGAATCGGTGGCGGGCATGGCCGTCGTGCAGGCGTTCAACCGCGAGCGGCGCTTCCAGGCCGAGTTCGACGCGCTGAACGACGCGAACCGCGCCCAGTCGACCTACGTCCAGAAGATCTTCTCGACCTTCTTCCCCTCGATCGAGTTCCTCGGCGTGCTCGCGACCGGGGCGGTGCTCTACGTCGGCTCGCACCTGTACCAGCACAACACCCTCACGATCGGAACGCTGATCACGGCGATCTACCTCCTGCAGCTCGTCTTCCAGCCGCTGCAGGAGCTCTCCGACATCTACGGGCAATTGCAGTCCGCGAGCGCGGCGATGGTGAAGATCGCGAGCATCCTCGACGAGGATTCCGAGATCCTCGAGAAGCCCGGCGCGAAGCCGCTGCCGCGGCTCGAGGGCGACCTCGACATCGACTCGGTCGTCTTCGCCTACGGGAAGGACCCGGTCCTGCGGGAAATCTCGTTCCACATGGGGCCGGGCAGCTGCTTCGCGCTCGTCGGCGAGTCGGGCCACGGAAAGTCGACGCTTGCCCGCCTGATCGGCCGCCACTACGACCCCGACGAGGGAGCCGTGCGCGTGGACGGGCACGACCTGCGCGACGTCCAGCTCCGCTCGTACCGGCGCCAGCTGGGCGTCGTGCTGCAGGATCCGTTCCTGTTCAGCGGCACCATCGCGTCGAACATTCGCTTCGCGAAGCCGGATGCGACAGACGAGGAGGTCGAGGCTGCAGCAGCCGCCGTGGGGGTCGATCGGGTGGCGGCCCGGGTGTCCGGAGGCCTGGAGCACGAGGTGCGGGAGGGCGGCGCAGGCCTCTCGGCGGGCGAGCGTCAGCTCATCTCGATCGCGCGAGCGCTGCTCGCCGACCCACGCATCCTCGTCCTCGACGAAGCCACCTCGAACATCGACCGTCCGACCGAGGTCCTGATCGAGCAGGCTCTCGACCGGCTGCTCCAGGGCCGCACGTCGATCATCATCGCCCACCGCCTGTCCACGGTCCGGCGCGCCGACGAGATCCTCGTCGTGGAGAACGGGCAGATCGTTCAGCGCGGCAGCGAGCGCGAGCTCCTCAAGGCCGACGGCCCGTTCCGCCGGCTCGCCCACACGCTCGAGGGCGGCGAGCCCGAGCTCGCAGCGGCGGGCTAGCTACGCCGCGTCCGGCTCGTCGGGGCTCCCCAGCTCGAGCTCCTCGGCGGGAAGCTCGAGAACGCGGAGCGCGACCTCGACGACGTGCGGATCGAACTGGGTTCCCGACGCCTCGTCAAGCCGGCGCACGGCCTCGCGATGACTCAGGCGACGCCGGTAGGGCCGGTCGGTCGTCATCGCGTGATACGCGTCGCAGACGAAGATGATGCGCGACTCGAGCGGGATGTCCTCGCCGGCGACGCCGTCCGGATAGCCGCGGCCGTCCCAGCGCTCGTGGCAGTGGCGGACGATCGGCCGCACGGACTGGAGCCGGTCGATAGGAGCGATGATCCGCTCGCCGAGCTCCGGATGCGTTTGCACGAGCTTCCGCTCGGCCGCGGTAAGCCGGCCGGGCTTCGCGAGCACGTCGCTCGGGATGCCGATCTTGCCGATGTCGTGCAGGAGCGCGCCGAGTTCGAGGCGCTTGAGCGAGCGTTCGTCGAGGCCGAGCTCCTGCCCGACGCGCAGCGAGAGATCGGTGATCCAGCGCGCGTGGGTCGAGGTGTACTCGTCATTCGCCTCGAGCGCGTTGGCGAGAGCCTCGACGGTGGAGACGAACGTCCGCTCCAGGCCCTCGTAGCTCGACGCGTTCGCGATCGCCAGCTTGGCCTGTTGCGCAAGTCCGCCGAGCAGCCGTAGCTCGCGATCCCCGAAGTCTTCCCGCTCGACGAGGGCGACGAGGCAGCCGGCCCGACCGTCGATGTTGAAGGGGGCCACGGCGTAGCGGCCGCCGGGAACGGGCGCCTCTCCTATCACCGGCTCATAGTCGTGGGGCTCCGCGATGTACGGGTCGCGATCGGCGTCGAGCGCCTCGAGCGGGAGCGGCCGCGCGGCAAGCTCCGCCGCCATCTCCGAAGGATGGCCGTGCTCCGCCCGCAGGCGAAGGCTGCCGTCCGTGGCGTAGTAGAAGGACGTGTGGCGGCTCTCGATGATCTCCGCGGAAAGCTCTGTCACCCGCCCGGCGATGTCCTCGAGGTCGACGAGCGTCGCGAGCTCGCGGCCGAACTCGAGCAGCGACGTTGCGCTCTCGGCCTCGCGACGGGCCGACTCGTACAGGCTCGCATTCTCGACGGCGACGGCTGCGTGGCCCGCGAGCACCTCGAGCAGCCGGACGTCGTCCTCGTCGAACTGATCCAGGCCGAGCTTCGAGACGACGATGACGCCCACGACGCGTGTCCCGAAGCGGAGCGGGACTGCAAGTAGTGACTCCTCGATCGGATCGGTGCCTTCGATCTGCCGTCCGAACTCGCAATTCGCGGCGTCGGAGACCACGATCGATTCGCCGAGCTCGGCACACCGTCCGGTGATGCCGTCGCCAACATGAATCCGCAGGAGGTCGAGGGAGAGGGACTCCGTGTTGGAGCTCAAGTCACCGAGAAACGCCACGGGGATGAGCTCGTCTCCGTCGCGGACGAAAACACGGCAGTTGTGGTAGTCGACGAGCGAGCGGAGCTCAGTTGCGATCGCATCACCGATCTCCCGTACGTCGGCCAGCCGATTGAGCTTCCCGGTCAGGCTCTGCAGCATCTTGAGGTGGGCGATCGAGCGCACGTCGCGCTCGACGCCCGGCGCGCCGGGCCGTTCCGTCGCGTCGTCGGCATAGAGGACCACCTGGTTCTTCCCCTGTGCCTTCGCCGTCATCATCGCCGCCTCCGCGCACGCTGCGAGCTCGCGCGGGTTCATCGCGTGCTCGGGGCCGAGCGCGAGCCCGACGGACACGGTCATATGACCGATGCCGGGGAAATCGACGCCGGCGAGGCGCGTCTGCATGCGCTCGGCCACTCGAACCGCGTCTTCGCCGTTGCACTCCTCCATGACGACCGCGAACTCTTCGCCGCCGAGTCGGCAGATGGCGTCTTCCGGCCGGACGATTGCCCGCATTGCCTCGGCGAGGAAGCGCAGTAGCTCGTCGCCGACGCCGTGACCGTGGACGTCGTTGACGCGCTTGAAGTCGTCGATGTCGAGCATGAGCACCGCGACCGGCGCGTGCGTGCGGCTCGATTCTTGCAGCGACTCCAACAAACGCTCGTAGAAGACGCTGTGGTTGAAGAGGCCGGTGAGCGAGTCGGTGCGGGCCTGATGCTCGAGGCGCGCGCGCACCTCGGCGTTGTCGAGCGCGAGGGCGGCGGCATCTCCGAACCGCTTCGCAATCTCGAACTCCGTCTCGCTGAAGGCAACAGCCTCGCCTTCCCGGTAGATGTTCAGCGCTCCCTTGATCTGGCCACGCGCGATCAGCGGGATGCAGATCAGCGCCTCGGGCTCGAGTGGGGTGCCGGGAACCGTGCGCACGCGCGGATCCAGATGCGCCTGGTTCGAAAGCACCGCCTCGCGGTTTCGGGTCGCCCAGCCGGTGATGCCCTCCGCGAAGCTGATTCTCGTACGCATGATCTCGTCGGCGTACTTGTCGCGGACGAACACCGGCTTCAGCACGTACTTCGCCTCGTCCGCCTCGTAGATCGTCAGCGTGTCGAGCGGGATCAGGTCGCCGACCGCGTCGGCGATGCGAACGAAGAGCGCGTCGAGGCTCTGCTCGGCAAGGACTTCGTGGAAGACGTCGGCGAGGCGCCGGTACGACTCGACGAGGGTCGGATCGCTGGATTGGCCGTCGTCGAGCAGCCGAAGATGGTTCGGGCGGACTACCACCGAATCCCCACTGGATTGAGCTTCACGTGCACCCGCTGCACCCCCGAGAGACAAACCGCACAGGACGGACCAAGCATCGGTGCCGACGCGCGGTGCGCCTGTCCCTCGTACGAGTGATCGGACGCCCCGATGCTTCGCCCGTGCAGGCGCGGGAAAGCGCTCGAGATGCCGGATTCCGCGCACGACCTGATCCCGGCGCGGCCGACCCTCCCGACGTTGCGCGAGGCGGCCGCGGACTGCCGCGCCTGCCCGCTCTGGGAGCATGCGACACAGACGGTGTTCGGGGCCGGAAGCCGACGCTCGGTCGTGATGTTCGTCGGTGAGCAGCCGGGCGACCGGGAGGACAGGGAGGGCGCACCTTCGTCGGCCCTGCCGGCCGCGTCTTCGACGAGGCCCTCGACCTGGCGGGTCTAGACCGGCAAGCAGCCTACGTCACGAACGCGGTCAAGCACTTCAAGTGGGAACCGCGGGGCAAGCGCCGCATCCATGCGAAGCCGAGCTGGAGCGAAGTCGCCGCCTGTCGCCCGTGGCTCGAGGCGGAGCTGGCCGTCGTCGGTCCGCGCGTGCTCGTCTGCCTGGGAGCGACGGCGGCGCAGACCCTTCTGGGCCGCCAGTTCCGCGTCACGCGACAGCGCGGTGAGTGGATCGAGTCCGACCTCGCCGACTACGTCACGGCGACGATCCACCCGAGCGCAATCCTCCGCCAGCGCGATGACGCATCACGCCGGAAGGAGATGGAGAAGTTCGTCGAGGATCTGAGGCTCGTCGCGAGCGTTCTCTAGTCAGTCGCCCCAGTCGAAGTCGCGCGCGCCGCCGTTGCCCCAGAACGCGGACTCCTCGATGGCCGGCGCGGCAGCTTCCCGCGTCTCGGCCGTGACCTCCTCGAGCGGCTCCTCACCCGGCCAGACTGCAACGTTCTCGAGGCTCGCCTCGCTGAAGTCCGGCTCGACGCCGTCCATCGTCTCCTCGATTCGCGCCTGCTCCTCGGTCTTGAAGAGCGGATGGTTGTCGAATGGATCCTCGCCCACGTAGCGATCGATCGGCATTGCGTTGCCGAGTCGTGCGTTGCGCTCCTTCAGGTCGAGGTGCTCCCTGATGACCTGCGCGAAGATGGACGGTGTCTCTACCGGCATAAAGCGTCCTCCCGTAGTGGTGCTCTTCCTCCCGCGGGGATGATAACCGGGATTTCGGCACCTTTCTCGTTCGAGAGTGCCACGATCGCTGTCGGGTGCCGTCCACCCGGGTTGAGATATTTCCCGCCATGACGGTTCATATCGATGGCCTTGCCTCGCTCGGGAGATGCTGCCAGCCGGGGAAGACGGGAGCCTAGGTATCTTCGCGCGCCTGCTCGCCGCGGTCATGCTGGCCGGCGTAGTCGCCGGTGCCGTTGCCGTTCCCCACGTGCTCGTGGAACCAAAGCCGGGCCAGGGACTCGATCTTGCTCCGCCGCGCGTGACCGCGCCGGCCGTGGTGGTGACGGTTCCGCGGCCCGTCACCACCAGGCACGAGTCGCCGCGGCAAAGCCCACGGGTGCGACCCGTCACCCACGTCACGCGCGTGGTGAAGAGAACGATCACCGTTCCACGCACGCACAGGACGCAGCAGACCCCGCCGTCGACTCCGACGAAGGTCCCGCGGCGGCGACACCGGGTTCACCCACGGGTTCACCCACATACGCCGCCTCCGCCGAAACAACCGCCGCCACCGCCCCCGCCACCGCCGCCGCCGCCACCACCGCCGCCGCCACCACCCCCGGTCGCGGTGACCGCACTCTCGGCCGATACGACGAGCTGCGACGGGACGTATGGCGGCACCGGCCGCAACGTGACCGTTCCGAGCGGCGCGACCTGCGTCCTTGTCGCCGGTACAACCGTGACCCACGATCTCACCGTGGCTCCAGGCGGGACGCTCATCGACCCGACCGTCACGGTCAAGCACGATCTCGTCGCCAAGAGCCCGGCCGGCATCGTCATCAGCGGCGACTCGATCGGACACGACCTCCGGATCGAGGGCCTCAGCGGCTCTGCCACGCAGGCCGGGAACAGCGTCTGCGACACGCAGGTCGGCCACGACCTCGAGGTCGAGGGCGGGCTCTCGTCCGCCGGTGCCGTGCAGGTGGGGAGTTGCCCGAACGGCGGCAACACGGTCGGGCACGACCTCGAGATCGAAGGGAACGCAAACCCAATCGTGGTCGACGGGAACACGGTCGGGCACGACCTCGAGGTCAAAGGGAACGCGAACGCAGTCGTAGGCACTGGGAACACCGTCGGCCACGATCTGGAGGTCGACGGCACAGACCCGAAGCCGAAGCCCGACCCGAAGCCGAAGGACACTGCGGACCGGCCGCCTCCGGCGCCGAAGGCGCCGAAGCCGCCCAAGCCTCAGCATTAGCGAGAGCCGCCGGCCGGTTTAGCCCCGGCCGCGATCTGCAAGGATGGGGCGATGCCACGCTTCACCAAGTTCCGTCCCACGCCGTGGGCGCTCACCGTTGCCGTGTGGGACATCTACCGGCGCCTTCCGCCGGCGCAACGCAAGCAGCTCATGAAGCTCGCGCGCAAGCACGGGCCGAAGCTCGCCGCAAAGGCGGCGAAAGCAGCCGGCAGCCGGCGCCGTAGCTCCTAGACGCCTAGCGCGGCGCGGACGATCCTGTCCTGCTCGCGCAGGTGCGCGGTTGGATAGCCCTCGCTCGGGCTGGCCCGCCACGGCCGCCCGATGTAGAGGAGCGGCACGCTCTCCGGCTTCGTCTCTTCGAGCCGGTGGCGCAGCGCACGCCACGCGCCCATGTTCTGCGGCTCCTCCTGTGCCCACACGAGCTCGCGGAGGTTGGGGTACCGGGCGACGACGGCCCGTACCCGCTCGCCCGGGAACGGGTAGAGCTGCTCGAGCCGCGCGACGGCCACGCCGGGCGCATTGGCGCGCTCCTCGTGGCCCGCGATGTCGTAGTAGACCTTCCCCTGGCACAGAACCAGGCGCTCGACGCGCTCGCGGTCGACGCCTGGATCATCGAGGACCGGCCGGAACTCGCCACTCGCCAGATCGTCCAGCGTCGAGCCCGCCTGCTTCAGCCGCAGCAGGCCCTTTGGGGTCATGACGACGAGCGGACGAGCCGTTGCGTCGAGCGCCTGGCGCCGCAACAGGTGGAAGTACTGGCCGGACGTCGTGCAGTTCGCGATCCGGATGTTCTCCTGCGCCGCGAGCTGGAGGAAGCGCTCGAGCCGGGCGCTCGAGTGCTCCGGTCCGTTGCCCTCGTAGCCGTGGGGCAAGAGAAGCGTGAGCCGCGTCGACTCCCGCCACTTCGAGAGACCCGCCGCGATGAACTGGTCGATGATGATCTGCGCGCCGTTGCCGAAGTCGCCGAACTGGGCCTCCCAGAGAACGAGCGCCTCGGGTGCAGCAGCGGCGTAGCCGTATTCGAAGCCGACACAGGCGTACTCGGAGAGCGGCGAGTTGTAGATCTCGAAGGACGCGCCGGCGTCGTCCAGATGCTGGAGCGGCGTGAATGTGCCTCCCGTGTTCAGGTCGTGGAGCACGTCGTGCCGGTGGGAGAACGTGCCGCGCTCGGTGTCCTGGCCGGTGAGCCGGATCGGAATCCCTTCGACGAGCAGCGAGGCAAACGCGAGCGCCTCGGCGTGTCCCCAGTCGATGCCGCCCTCCTCGAGCGTCTCGCGCCGCCGCTCGAGCTGGCGCATGAGCTTCGGGTGCGGAGTGAAGCCGTCGGGGACCCGCAGCAGCTGCTCGTTGAGGGAGCGCAGCCGGCCGGCGGCAACGGCCGTGACGACCTCGTCCCCGGTCGCAGCCGGAACGTGGGTGTCGTCGCGCGGCGGAGCCTCCGGCTCCCCGAACGTCTCCTTGAGCGCTTCGTGTGCCCGCTTCAGCTCGGTCAGCACTTCGGCGTCGAGCTCGTCGGCCTGTGCCTGCGTGATGTCGCCCTCGGCCACGAGCCGAGAGGCGAACTGCTCACGTGACGGTTGGGTGATCCGCGATCGCCGCCGCGAGAATCGGCTGCGTGTACGCGGCCTCGTCCTGCTCGTTGTGGCCGTGGCGCCGGTAGCCGACGAGGTCGACGACGACGTCGTGGCCGAAGCGGCGCCGGTATGCAAGCGCGAGGCGGATCGACGCGAGCGCCGCCTCCGGGTCGTCCGCGTTGACGTGGACGATCGGGATGTCGAAGCCCTTCGCGAGGTCGCTCGAGTAGCGCGTGGAGCGGCCGCTCTCCGGGTCGGTCGTGAAGCCGACCTGGTTGTTCGCGATCAGGTGGAGCGTGCCGCCCGTCGAGTAGCCCGCGAGCGCCTGAAGGTTGAGAGTCTCGGCCACGCTGCCCTGGCCGGCGAACGACGCATCGCCGTGGATCAGGATCGGGAGCGCGACGCTCGGATCGTGGTAGCCCTGGCGCGACGAGCGGTCGGTCTGCTCCGCGCGGGCTCTTCCCTCGACGACCGGGTCGACCGCCTCGAGATGGCTCGGGTTGGAGACCAGCGTGATCGTGATGTCGCCGCTCGGAGTCGAGCGCGTTCCCTGTGCGCCGAGGTGGTACTTGACGTCACCGCTGCCTCCCTCCTCGGTCGACACGACCGCTTCGATCGTCCGCTCGCCTTCGAACTCGCGCAGGATCGTCTCGTAGGGCCGCCCGACGACATGGGCGAGAACGTTGAGCCGGCCCCGGTGCGCCATCCCCAGCACGACCTCGTGCGCGCCCCCGGACGCGGCGAGGTCGATCGCCTCGTCGAGCATCGGGATCATCACGTCGAGCCCCTCGACGGAGAACTGCTTTTGCCCGAGGAACGCTCGCCGCAGGTAGCGCTCCATCCCCTCCACCTGGCTCAGCCGCCTGAGCAGGCGTACCCGCTCGTCGCGCGAGAGCGGCAGCCGGTAGCGGCCGGATTCGATCGCCTGCCGCAGCCAAACGCGCTCCTCGTGGTCCGAGATGTGCTCGATCTCGTACGCGATCGTGCCGGTGTAGGTCTCGAGCAATCGCGGCAGGGCATCGGCAAGCGTCTCGCCCTCGACGTGAAGACGGAGGAGCGGCGCGGGAATGCGCGCCTGCAGCTCCGGCGTCAGCTTCGGGGTCAGACGCTCGGGCTCGAGCGCGGGGTCGCCCGGCGGTTCCGAGCCGAGCGGATCGAGGTGCGCCGCGAGATGGCCGTGCATGCGGATCGCCTTCACGAGCGCCATCGAGGCGGCGATCCCGCCGAGGAGCTCCTTGTCCGCCGCAACCGGCGCGGGCGCAGCCGGCGGCGAGGGAGGCGGTGGCGGCGGCGCTGCGGCCGGCGGCTCCGTGTGGCCGTCCCCGTCGGCAGCGGCGAGCTCGAGCAGGCGGACGAGACCGGGCTGCCGCTGCAGCAGCGCCGCGGGCTCGCTCTCGAAGAGGTGGCGCCATTCCTCCGGGACGGCGCTGGGGTTGTCGAGGTACTGCTCGAGGAGCAGCGCCGCGTACCCGGTGTTCAGCCCGTCGACGTCGGGACGTCCCATGACCACGCTTGTTGTAGCAGCGGCGCTGGCGCTACCAGAGCGGGTGGCTCGTCGCCACCGCGACGGTGAAACCGAGGAAGAGGCACACCGCGCAGATGAGCACGGCCGTGACCGTGAGCTGCCGACGCGAATTGGACATGCCCGACGCAATGAGCGCAACAGCGGCCGACGGCAGGATCAGGCGCAGCGGATGCCAGGCGATCCCGACGAGGCTCACGAAGATCGCGATCGCCGAGAGGTAGCCGGCGACCGTATCAGCAGACGTCCGGCGGGCCGGACCCTGGAAGGCTTCACTCTCGACGTTCAACCGCCGGCGATCCTATCGGCGCGCGCGGCCGCGGTTCGTGCAGTGCGGGCGTAGACCCGCACCGGGCCTCCGTGCGGGCGCGGCGGCCGCCGCCGCGGCGGCCTGCGAACACGGTCGAAGCTCGGCGAGGGCGGCTCAGGCAATACGCGCACGCCGGCGAGGCCGCCCTTTCCCCGCCGCGGCTCGGCCTTGATCGCGTACCAAACCACGTAGCAGAGATATGCGATGGGGATCTTGAGGATCACCATGAGGAAGACGAGCTCCCAGAGCGTGTCCGGCGCCTTCACCGCCCCTGAGTCTACCCCTGAACGCGGTCCGAAACGCATATGCGTTATCGAACCGAAGGCCGCGGCAATAGCTAGAGAATGAGTCACGACAGGCTTCGCGCCCTGATGGAGCACGCCGACGACGCCGGCTGTGTGAACCTGTCCGCCTTCACCCAGCTCCTGACCGAGATGGAGCTCGACGACGAGGAGATCTCCTCGCTCTACGAGCAGCTCGAGGAACGGGGGATCGAGCTCACCGACGACTGCAGCCTCCCGGACGTCGAGGAGACGCACTTCTCGAACGAGGCGGTGGCCTCGATGACGACCGACTCGCTCCAGCTGTTCCTCAACGAAGCGGGCCGTTATCCGCTGCTGACCGCAGCCGAGGAGGTGGAGCTCGCGAAGCGCATCGAGCGCGGCGACAGGCAGGCGAAGGACCGGATGATCAACTCGAACCTCCGCCTCGTCGTCTCGATCGCGAAGAAGTACCAGGGCCACGGCCTCTCGCTGCTCGACCTGATCCAGGAGGGGATCATCGGGCTGATCCGCGCGGTCGAGAAGTTCGACTGGCGCCGCGGCTACAAGTTCTCGACGTACGCAACCTGGTGGATTCGCCAGGCGGTGCAGCGCGGCGTCGCGAACAAGTCCCGCACGATCCGCATCCCGGTTCACATCGTCGAGCGCGAGCAGAAGATCGCGCGCGCCGAGCGGGAGCTGACACTCAAGCTCGAGCGGCCGCCGACAGACGAAGAGGTCGCGAAGACGGCGAAGCTCTCCCTCAAGCACGTGCGCGAGGTGCGAGCGGCGGCGCGGGCTGTAGCGAGCCTCGACAAGCCGCTCGGCGACGAGGGCGACACCGCCTTCGGCGACATCGTCGCCACCGACAAGGGCGACGTCGAAGAGGAGGTCGTCGTCGGGCTGAGCGAGCACCTGCTACGCGCCGCGGTCGCGAAGCTTCCGGAGCGCGAGCAGCAGGTGATCAAGCTTCGCTACGGGCTCAACGGCGACCGCGATCCGATGTCGCTGGAGACGATCGGACGCGAGATGGGCCTCACCCGCGAGCGCGTGCGCCAGATCGAGACGCAGGCTCTCGAACGGCTCGCCCGCGAGCGCGAGATCGCCGCGCTCGCTCCGGCGTGACTACGCCGACGCGGCCCAGGCGTTCAGCGCCTCGACGACGTAGCGAACCCGCCGGCCCGCCTCGGTGAGCCGATACTCGACGCGCGGGGGACGCGTGTCGAAGACACGCCGTTCGAGCACGCCCGCCTCCTCGAGCTCGTTCAGGCGCGCCGCCAGCGTCCGCGGCGGGATGCCCTCGAGGGTCTGCTTGAACTCGTTGAAGCGGACGGCTCCCGCCTCGGCTGCGGCCCAGAGGATCGCGAGCGCCCAGCGGCGCCCGAGGAGGTCGGCCGCGCGGGCGACCTCCTCGGGAAGCGGCCGGCAGGAACGGCAGCGCATCGGGCTAGGCCGCGTGGAGGCTTGGCTTCGGCTTTGGCTCGAGCGCGAGGTCGAGCACCTCGCCGAGCGTCATCACCGGGTGGAAGCGCATTGCCTCCCGCACGTCCTCCGGGACGTCGTCGAGGTCGGCACGATTGCGCTCCGGGATGATCACGTCGGTCAGCCCGGCGGCGTGCGCGGCGAGCACCTTCTGCTTCAGCCCGCCGATCGGAAGGACGCGGCCCTGCAGCGTCACCTCGCCGGTCATGCCGACCGTGTGCTTCACCGGCCGGTCCGACAGGAGCGAGGCAAGCGCGGTCGTCATCGTGATCCCCGCGCTCGGGCCGTCCTTCGGGATCGCACCCGCCGGGACGTGCACGTGGAAGGACTTGTCCTTGAATGTGTCCGGGTCGACTCCAAGCTCGTCCGAATGCGAGTGGACGTAGGAAAGTGCGATGCGCGCCGACTCCTTCATCACGTCGCCCAGTTGACCGGTGAGGACGAGCTCGTTGCCGTTGCCGCCGTCCATCGACGTCGCCTCGACGAAGAGGACGTCTCCGCCGGTGCCGGTCACGGCCAGGCCGGTCGCGACGCCCGGGACGGCGGTCCGCTCTGCAGCCTCCTGGAAGAACTTCTGGCGGCCGAGCGCGTCGCGCACGACGTCCAGGTCGACCTCGACCGGAGCCTCGGCCTGGCCCGCCGCGATACGCGTGGCCGTCTTGCGGAGGATGGTGCCGAGCTCGCGTTCGAGCTGTCGCACGCCGGCCTCGCGCGTGTACTCGGAGACGACGAGCTGGATCGTGTCGTCCGAGATCGCGACCTCGTCCTCGCGCAGCCCGTTCCGCTCGACCTGCCGCGGCCAGAGGTAGCCGCGCGCGATCGCCGTCTTCTCGTCGACCGTGTAGCCGTCGAAGCGGATGACCTCCATCCGGTCGAGCAGCGGACCGGGGATCGTGTCGGCGACATTCGCCGTCGCGATGAAGAAGACCTCGGAGAGGTCGAGCTCGACGTCGAGGTAGTGGTCGCGGAACGAATGGTTCTGCGCCGGGTCGAGCACCTCGAGCAGAGCCGCGGACGGATCGCCGCGCCAGTCGGCGCCGACCTTGTCCACCTCGTCGAGCAGGATGACCGGGTTCATCGTGCCGGCGTCGCGCAGTGCGCGCACGAGCCGGCCCGGCAGCGAGCCGATGTACGTACGCCGGTGGCCCCGGATCTCGGCCTCGTCGCGGATCCCGCCCAGCGACATCCGCACGAACTCCCGGTTGAGCGCGCGCGCGACAGACTCGCCGATCGACGTCTTGCCCGTGCCGGGCGGCCCGATCAGGGTCAGAATCGCGCCCGAGCGCTTGTCGTTCGGGATCCCGCGGTCCTCGCGGAGCTTGCGCACGGCGAGGTACTCGACGATCCGGTCCTTGACGTCCTCGAGCCCGGCGTGGTCGGCGTCGAGAACCTCCCTTGCGCCTTGCGGGTCGAGCGTCTCGTCGCTCCGCTTCGACCACGGCACGGACACGAGCCAGTCGAGATACGTGCGGATCATCGACGCTTCTCCGCTCGCGTCGCCCATGGTCTCGAGCCGCCTCAGCTCGCGCTCTGCCTGCGCCCGCACGTCCTCGGGCATCTCTGCCTCGTCGATCTTCGTCCGGTACTCCTCGGCGACAGAGCCCTCGTCCTCGCCGAGCTCCTTCCGGATCGAGTTCATCTGCTGGCGGAGGAACCACTCGCGCTGCTGCTTCTGCGCGCCCTCCTCGACGTCGTCGCGGATGCGCTGCCGCACCTGCAGCTCGGCGAGCCGCTCGCGCTGGAGCTCGAGGGAGAGCTTCAGCCGCTCGACGACGTCGACCGTCTCGAGCAGCTCGACGCGCTGCGCAAACGTGATGTCCGGCGCGTAGGCGCACGTGTCGGCTAGGGCGCCGGCCTCGCTGATCGCGCGCAGGAACTCGCGGACGCGATCGTCCGCGCCGCGGAGGTCGAGGATCTCCTCGACGACGGCGCGGTACTCGCGCTCGAGCTCGCGCGTCTGGACAGGCGGCGGGTTCTCGTCCGGCCGCTCCTCGACCTCCGCACGGAGCTGGCCGAGCGCGTCGCTGTGGGCGGCGCCGATCACGCCGCGATGAAGGCCTTCGAGCGTGACGGCGCGCACGCCGCCACGCATGCGGACACGGTCGGTCACCTCGGCGACGGTGCCGACGGCTGCGTATTCGCTCTCGTGGCGCGGCACGAGCACGACGCGGTCTTCGTCACCGACGTCGACCGTGAGGGTGACGTTCATGCCGGGGAAGACGACGGTGTCCTCGAGCGGGACGAGCAACAGATCGGTCAAGACTGAATCACACTCCAACTTGTAGTAGGTATCCCGATTGTACCTACTCACCTTCGATGTCGGCCGCCTCGAGAGCCGCCTCGAGATGCGGGTACTCGTCGACCCGCACAACTCGCCCGTCCCGCATATGGACGACGGCAGCCCAGCGGCCGAGGAGATAGGAGCGCCGGCTCTGCAGCGGCCGCTCGTCGGAGGGATCGATCTCGATCCGCGAGAAGCGCATGCTCACCACGACGCGGTCAACGAGCCCGATCGCACGGTCGACGACGACGTGATATCCCTCCGCGGCCCGTTCGGCGACCACCTCGAGGACACGGTCGCGGCTGACGACGATAGCGTCCGATTCGCCGGCGGGCACCCACTCCACGTCCGGGTCGAGCATCGCCTCGATCGCGGCGATGTCGCCTGCGACAAACGCGTGGTAGCCCCTGAGAAGGAGCTCGGCGCTTTCCCGACTCGCAGGCTCCTCGCTCACGCCTCGAGTGTAGGCCGGACACCGACTCTCGCCCGAGGGTGGGTACAATCGCCGTCCCAGGGGCCCATAGCTCAGCTGGGAGAGCGTCGCGCTGGCAGCGCGAAGGTCGCCGGTTCGAGCCCGGCTGGGTCCATAGGCCGTAACGCCTGCGCCCGTTTCGCGTTTCGACTGCAGGGGACATCACCCCGCACCTCGGACGAAGGAGCGCCATGGCGTCGGAAACGAAGTCGGAGCTCGTCGACGAGCTGAGCTCGCAATCCACGAAGGCCGAGCTCGTCGAGTTGCTGGGCTCACGGCTGAAGAAGGACGAGATCTCGAAGCTGCTCGACGACGACAGCGACGGGACGAAGGATGAGCTACTGCGCAAGCTCGGCTCGCGCACGAAGGATGAGCTCGTCCAGGCCGTAGAAAGCCGCCTGAGGAAGGACGAGATCGAGAAGGCGATCTCCGCCCGCGACGAGGACGAGAACGAGAACGAGACGGACGACCAATCGCAGGAACCGTCGTCGCGCACGCGCAGTGACGACGACATGGAGCTCGACTGGAGCGCGGAGCTCGAGTGGGCGCCACCCCCGAAGCCGACGCCGGCTCCGGTTGCGTACGTCGGCGCGCCCCCGTACCTTCCCGGCGCCCGCGTACGGGTCGATCTCTCCGGCCTGCCATACCTCGGGATCTTCCTCGGCAAGGGCGCCTCAGCGGCAGGGACGATCGTCGGCGTGGACGCTCAGGAGCGCTCCGTGCGCATCTACCTCGATGCGTGCTTCGAAGGAGAGAAGGAGATCCTCCTGCCGCCCGAACGTGTCGTTCTCGACCAATGAAGCGGCAGGCGCTGACACTGGGCGCCGCCGCTCTCGCAGCCGCGCTCGTTCATTCGCTCCGGCACCGCTGTAGCGGATCGGAGAACGTCGTCCGCAGGTACTTCGACGCATGGTCGGAGGGCGACGCTGAGGCGGTTCGGGATCTCGTCACCGACGACTACGTGGCGCATGTCCAGACCTTCCAGGGCATGGATGACCGCGACGCCGACGAGCTCGTCGACATCGTGGACGGTCACGCCAAAGCTTTCGCAGAGATCGCGTTCGAGCTCCAAGACCTCATCTGCCACAACGGGAGCGCCGCGGTGCGGGCCACGATGCACGCTCGCCACGGGGAAACGAAACGAGAGGGAGAGATCGACGGAATCGCGATCCTGCGGCTCGAAGACGGGCAGATCGCCGAGGAGTGGTCGAGCTGGGACTACCTCGGCTTGGCAAACCAGCTTGGCCTGGCGAAGGGCGGGTAGGCCCGGTTTGCCGACGTTGGGGCCAGGGGACTTCGCTTCAGCGGCCGCTCAGGCCGTTTCGTGCAACCGGAAAGGGTGATTTGAAGTGGCGGTAATGCAACGCGAATCGTCGGCGGGCTACATCACGCGAGCGCCGCGCTCGAGCGGGCTGGCCGACGTCATCGAGATCCTGCTCGATCGCGGCCTCGTCATCGACGCATACGTCCGCGTCTCGCTCGTGGGCATCGAGCTCCTGACGGTCGACCTGCGAGTCGTCATCGCGAGCGTCGACACGTACCTGCGCTTTGCCGAAGCCGTGAACCGGCTCGATCTGCGCGCGGTCGACGAGTCGAAGAGCGTTCCCGACCTCTTCGAGAAGGGCGAGGAGGAAGTTGCCGAGCACGGGACCAAGGGCGCAGTCGAAGGCGGCATGGACGCGATCAAAGAGAAGATGGGCCTCGGTAACCGCGACGACGACGACAAAGAGCGCTCCGGCAGCCGCTCGCGAAGCCGCGGCAACGACCGGTGACCAAGCTCTATCTCTACGGAATCACCCGTCCCCGGGAGATGCCGAACCGGCTTAAGGCCGACGGAATCTCGTTGGTGAAAGCAGACGGCCGCGCAGCGATCGTCTCCGAGCTCGAGGACGGGCCGGTGGAGGCGACGCGTCGCAACCTGCTCGCGCACGCGGATGTCGTCGAACAGCTGCATGAGGACGCCGCCGTGCTTCCCGCGCGCTTCGGCCACGTTCTCGAAAGCCGAGAGGAGGCTCTCGAGCTGCTCGCCGGCCCGGAAATCGAACGGCTGCTCGAACGCCATGAGCGGACATGTGAGCTCACCCTCAAGGGAACGTACGAGGAATCGGTGCTGGCAGAGGTCGGCGCCGACCTGCGGCCGCTCCGCGACGCCTACCGTGCGCAGCCGTCGGTCGACGCCGGCATCGCACTCGGAGAGGCCGTCGGACAGCAGCTCGCCGCGCGCCGCACTCGTGACGAGTCGTTCGTCCTCGGGGCCTTGCGCCCGCTGATCCTCGACTTCGTGTCAGGCGAACCGGCGGGCGAGCTCGACGCGTTCGATCTCGCACTGCTGATCGACCGTGACCAGGTCGGCGCGATCGAGAGACGGCTCGACGGGCTCGCCGAGCGACTTTCCCCGCCGCTCCACTTCAAGCTCATCGGCCCGCTACCGCCGTACAGCTTCGTCCAGCTCGCCATGCCGGCGGTGGCCGTCTGATGGGCCTGCTCGGCGGACTGCTGACCCTGCCACTCGCGCCAGCGCGCGGGCTCGTCTGGGTGTTCGAGCAGGTGGTCGAGGAAGCTGAGGCCCAGCTCCACGATCCGACCCGGATCCGCGCCGAGCTCGCGAACGCCGAGGCTGCTCTCGAGCGCGGCGAGATCGACGAGGAAACCTACGAAGCGCTCGAGCGCGAGCTCCTCGACCGCCTCCATGGCTGAGACGAAGAAGAAGATGTCGCTGCCCGAGCTCGTCGGGCGCGCCCGCGAGCAGATCGAGGAGCTGTTCGAGAAGCCGGTCGAGTCCGTATCCGGCTTCGAGCAGACGAACGGCGACGGTCAGGGATGGACGGTGACGCTCGAGCTGCTCGAGCTCCCTCGGATCCCCGACACCACCAGCCTGCTCGGCACCTACGAGGCGACGCTCGACGGCGACGGGAACCTCGTCGGCGCCCACCGGACACGCCGCTACCCACGTAACCAGTACGACCCGATTCAAGGACAGGGGGACGAATGAGCGCACTCGAGAGCCGCGCCCAGCCGCCGAGCGGAGCGACCCTCGCCGACCTCCTCGAGCGGGTGCTCGACAAGGGGATCGTGATCGCCGGCGACGTGCAGGTGAACCTGCTCGACATCGAGCTGTTGACGCTCAAGCTCCGACTGCTGATCGCCTCCGCCGACACGGCCCGCTCGATGGGCATCGACTGGTGGGAGCACGATCCGGCGCTCAGCTCTCGCGCGCGTGACCGCGAGCTGGAGCAGGAGAACCACGATCTGCGCGAGCGGCTCGAACGGCTCGAACGCGCCGTTGAGAGGAACGGCAGGTGACCGCCCACGACGAGCTTGTGCGGATCCTCGCCGAGCGCGAGCTCGACCTCGGGGATCTGATCCGCCAGGCCGAGGCCGACGCGCGCGCGGAGGTCGCTGAAACCTTGCGCCGGGTGTTCGCCGACGATCTGTTGCGACGTGTCGGAGAGCAGCTCGGAGGACGCCCGCTCGTGGCCCTCGCAGGCGTAGCCGAAGGCAATCAGCCACTCGTGCTCGAGCTCCAGACCGGCGATCTGGAGAACGAGGCCCGGCTCGAGCAGCTGGTGCGCTCGCACAACGAACTCTTGCTCGGCGCGCTCGCGGAGGGTGCCGTCGTGCCCTTCCGGTTCGGCACGACCTTCCCCGACCGCGCAGCGCTCGATGCCTGGCTCGAGCTGCACGCCACGGCTCTCGCCCGCGAGCTCGATCGGTTGCGCGGAAGATCGGAGTGGAGTGTCGAGCCCGTCGGGCATGTGCCCGAGGTGGACGCCGCCAACTACCTCGGCGCCCGTCTCGTGACGGCCGTGCGGCCTGGCTTGCGGGACCGGCTCGCCGCAGTGAGCGAGGAGGTGGCAGGCAACGCGTACCTCATCGCCACGGCTCGGCAAGATGAGTTCGCCGCGGAGATCTCCAACCTCGAGGCCGAGGGATACGAGCTGCGGGTCACCGGTCCGTGGCCGCCCTACTCGTTCGCGCGCCTGCCGTGAGCGAATCCCTTGTCGATCTCCTCGACTCGCTCGTCGACACCGGGGTCGCGGCCGGCGGAGACGTGACCATCTCGATCGCGGGCGTCGACCTGATCGCTCTCCGGCTCAAGGCGCTGCTGGCCTCCGTCGGCACCGAGGGGGCAGACGGTCTCGCGTTCCCGCGCCGCGAACGTCCCCGCGCGCCGGCTGCCGGCACGGGTCGAGACCGACGAGCACTCGCTCCAACGGGGCCTCGCGCAACTCGTGCTCGTGCTCGTCGAGATCCTCGGTGAGCTCCTCGAGCGGCAGGCCGTACGGCGCATGGCAGCGGGGAGCCTGACCGACGACGAGACCGAGAAGCTCGGCGCCTCCTTCCTCGCCTTGCACCGCCGCATCGACGAGCTCTACGACGAGCTCCTCCCGCCGGAGGCCAGCACAAGCCTCGTGTAAAGGCGATTGGCGGCTGGCGCGCGCCATTCGTGACAATGCGGCATGTTCGAGATCGGTGGGAGCCTGCGCGAGGCCCGCCTGAAGCGAGGGCTCACACCCGCCGACGTCCAGAAGGCGATCCGGATTCGCGACCGCTACCTCCAGGCGCTCGAGGAGGAGCGGTGGGAGGTTCTGCCGGGCGACGCGTACGTGAAGGGATTCCTGCGGACGTACGCGGACTATCTCGGCCTCGACGGCAACCTCTACGTCGACGAGTACAACAACCGGTTCGCGCAGCACGAGGAGCCGCAGTTCGTGCCCGAGCGCTTCGCGGGATCCCGTCGACGGCTGGGCGGCTCCGGTCTGCTGCGGCCCGTGCTCGCGATCGGCGTGATCGTCGCGATCGTCGCGGGGGTGGCGGCATGGCGGCTCAGCGGCTCTTCCGGCAACGACAAGCAAGGGGCGCCTCCCGTGTCCACGCCAACCACGACGGCCACGACACCCACGAAGCCGAAGAAGACGAAGAAGCCAAAGAACCATCACGTCCCCGCCGCACTTCCAACCCGGGCCGTCCTCGTCGCCTCCCGCGGCGACTGCTGGCTCTGGATCCGCTCGGGCAGCGCGAGCGGGCCGACCGTCTACGAAGCGACCCTCGCGCAGGGCAAGACGTTGCCGGTCGACCTGAAGAACGGGCCGGTCTGGATCGACATGGGAGATCCGCCCAGCCTCGACGTGCGGCTCGGCGGAAAGCTCGTCTCCGGCCTCCCGAAGCAGGCCGGGAACGTTCTGCTGACTCGGGCCGGCCTGAAGCCGGCCTAGACCGCGGCCGCGTCGAGATCGACCGCGGGCACGTCGCTCCACAGCTCCTCGAGCCGGTAATAGGCGCGCGCGTCGGGCGTGAACACGTGCAGGACGACGTCGAGATAGTCGGCCACGATCCAGGCGCCCTCCCGCGTCCCGTCGACACTCGTCGGGAGGAGCCGGTCCTCCTGCTTCAGCCGCATGTGCACCTCGTCCCAGATCGACGCGGTCTGGCGCTGGTTGCGCCCGGTCGCGATCACGAAGTAGTCCGTGAACGAGCATTCGGGCCGCATGTCGAGGATCACGACGTCCTCCGCCAGCTTCTCGAGAGCGAGAGCGGCGATGCGACGGGCCTGTTGGAGGGAGGTCAGGGTCTGCTCGTGTCCTTGGATCGCTTGCTCCCAGTGTATCCGGGGCTCACGGAAGGTAAAGCTCGCGCTCGGACAGGAGCTTCGCGACCGCGGGGGGCACCAATCCGTCGAGCGGCTCCCCCGCGGCGATGCGGGCTCGCACGTCCCTCGACGCGGCCGAATTCGGCTCGATCTCGAAGAAGAGGACTCGATCCGGTTGGTCGAGTTGGGCGAGCACGCCGTCGAGCTCTACCGGGGGGAATCCCGGCCGTGTGGCGACCGCGATCCGCGTTCGCTCGAGCACCTCGGCCGGCTCGCTCCACTCGAGGAAACGGCGGAACTGGTCGGCCCCGACGACGAAGACCGGATCGTCGAAGCGCTCGGCACGCAGCAGCTCGACGGTGCGCGGGTACGGATCGAGGCGAACGTCGTCGCGCGGGAAAGCCGCGCGGGCGAGCGCAAGCCGGTCGTCGGCCGACGCGTGGACGGTGCGATGAGCGGGCCGCTCGCTCACGAGCACGACGAGATGGCCGACTCCGAATCGTTCCCTCGCCGCGTCGGCGAGCGCGACGTGGCCGAGATGCGGCGGGTCGAACGCACCGCCGTAGAGCACCGTCACTCCCACTCGAGCAGCTCCTCCCCGACCTCGACCTCGTCGCCGGCCCGCGCGCCCGCCCCGCGAAGAATGGCTTCGAGCTCTGCTTCCGCCGGCGGCGTTCCGATGACGCGGAAGCCTCGCTCGGTGCGATAGACGCGATACGCGCGCCGGGACGGCCGCGGACGGTAGACGAGGTAGT
The DNA here is from genome assembly GCA_963790845.1 of uncultured Actinomycetes bacterium. Lineage (GTDB taxonomy): Bacteria > Actinomycetota > Thermoleophilia > Gaiellales > Gaiellaceae > Palsa-739. The sequence goes on from CAWBQC010000001.1 coordinate 110,986, forward strand.
CGACCATTTCGTCGACAGGCTCGCTCGGGACTTCTTCGACAAGCTGGGGCACGAGCTCGAACAGCGTCTTGCGCAGCTCGTCGAGACCGGCGCCGGTCGCGGCGGAGACACGCAGGACGCGAAGGATACGCCCGTCCTCGATTTCGAACACGGGCGGCTCGGGACGAAGGTCGATCTTGTTCAAGACGACGATCTGCGGCCGTTCGTCGAGGCCCGCCCCGTACGCCGCAAGCTCGGCGTCGATCGTGCGCCAGCGCTCGTCGGCATCGTCCTCGGAGGAGTCGATGACGTGCACGAGAAGGCGAGCGCGCTCGAGGTGGGCCAGGAACTCGTGCCCGAGCCCGACACCCTCGCTCGCGCCTTCGATCAAACCGGGGACGTCGGCGACCACGAGCTGCCGCCCGTCCGGAGCTTCCACCGTCCCGAGAACCGGGGAGAGCGTCGTGAACGGATACTCCGCGACCTTCGGACGCGCGTTCGAGATCCGCGTCAGAAGCGACGACTTGCCTGCGTTGGGAAGCCCGACGAGGGCGGCGTCCGCGAGGAGCTTGAGGCGCAGCTCGATCTCGCGTTCCTCGCCGGGCAGGCCGACCTCGGCGAAGCGTGGCGTCTGCCGGGTCGGCCCGGCGAAGTGCTTGTTGCCGCGGCCGCCCATGCCGCCCGCCGCGACGACGACCCGCGCACCGGCGCGGGCGAGATCCGCGACGAGCTCGTCGCCCTCGAAGACCTGCGTGCCGACCGGAACGTCGAGCACCGCATCCTCTCCACGAGCTCCGTTCGAAAGCCGGCCGCCGCCAACGCCGCCGCGCCCGGCGCGGAGCTTCTGGTTCGGACGGAAGCCGGAAAGGTCGCGCCGTCGCGGATCGGCAACGATCACGACGTCACCGCCATGGCCGCCGTCTCCCCCGTCCGGCCCGCCCCGCGGCACGTACTTCTCGCGCCGGAAGTGGATCGAGCCGTCACCGCCACGGCCCGCGACGGCCGTCAGGCGCGCGCGGTCGTGGAACACGAGCTACTCCGGATCGACGACCGAGACGAAGCGGCGCTCGCCGCTCGTCCGGAACGCGACCGTGCCGTCGCGCATCGCGAAGATCGTGTCGTCCTTGCCGATCCCGGCGCCCGGGCCCGGGCGGAAGCGCGTGCCGCGCTGCCGGACGAGGATCATTCCCGCCGTCACGTCCTGGCCGGCGAAGAGCTTCACGCCGAGCATCTGCGGATTCGAGTCGCGACCGTTCCGCGAAGAACCGAGTCCCTTCTTGTGCGCCATTACTGCTTCTCCTCGAGTGCCGATTCCAACGCTGCGAGCGCGCCCTTGCGGGCCTTGCCGGAGCGCTCGTGCTCGAGCGCCGCTTCGACCTGCTCGCGGTTCCAGCTCCCGGCCGCCTCCGTGAGCTGCGCGATCGTCATCGACGCGTAGCCCTCCGGCACGCCGGCAGCTTGCTTCGCAGCCTCCGCCTTCTTGGGCGCCGGCTTCTCGACCGTCTCGGCCTCCTCGGCCTTGGGCTTCGCGGCGGCCGCGGCCTTCGCGCGCTTCGCCGCGCCGATCGACTCGATCTCGATCCGGGTCAGCTTGCTGCGGTGGCCGGTGTGCTTCTTGTAGCCGGTGCGGCGGCGGTACTTGCCGATGCGAATCTTCTCGCCGAGCTCGTGGCCGACGACGCGCGCGGTCACCGTCGTGGACGGCGCGAGGTCGGGTGCGCCGTTGCCGCCGACGAGCAGGACGCGTGGCTCGACCGTCGCGCCCTCGTCGGCGCGCAGGCGGTCGACGAGCAGCCGCTCGCCCTCACGGACGCGGTACTGCTTGCCGCCGAGACTGATGATCGCGTAGGAGCTCATGGCGTGGAAACGCGGGCGTTGCGCCCGCGGCAGGGCAGTGTAGCTAACGGTTCCTGTCGAGCTCGTCTGCCCACTCGGACATCGGCACGTAGTCGAAATCGCCGTTGCTGGACGCCGGTTCCGCCTCGGGAGTTTCCGCGGTCGGCGCGGGCTCCTCGGAACCGTTGCCGGCAGCGGTTGCGGGCTTCTTCTTGCGGTTCTTGCCTCCGCGCGAGCCGCGCCGGGTCTTCTTCTTCGGCTTCGGTGCTTCCTCCCCGGACTCCGCCTCTGCGGTCACCGGCTCGTCAGCAGCTTCCGGTTCGGGGACTTCGGGCTCGGCCGGGGATTCGGGCTCGGCCGGTTCGACAGCCCCCTCGCGACCGAGATCGTCGCCGGGGACGTGAATCGTGACCCCGCGCGACGGCTCACGCGTTTCCTCGCGGGGCGGCGCTTTCGTCCTTCGTCCCCGCCTCGGCGGTCCCGGCCGTCTCGGCCGTCTGTGCAGTCGCCGGCTTCTTGCGCTTGCGGCCGCCACGAGAGCCACGGCGGGTCTTCTTCTTCGGCTTCGGAGCCTCCCCGGCCTCCGCCGTCTCCTCGCCCTCAGCCTCGCTCGTCTCTGCCTCCGCCTCTGCCTCGGGCTCGTCGACGACCACGGGCTCGTCGGCTTCGGCGGACTCGGCTTCCTTCGTCGTCGTCGCACCCTTGCGCGCAGGAGGCTTGCGGGTCGGCTTCTCCGCCTCGCCCTCAGCCGTAAGCGGTTCCGGCGCCTCCTTCGTCTTGCGGACGAGGACGGCGTAGGCGCGGCCGTCGAGCACGCGCTCGACGCGCACCTTGAGCCGCTTGCCGACGAGCGAGGCCGCGTCGGCGACGACGACGTCGAGGCCGTCGAGCTTGCCGACGGCGGCCGCCGCGTCGTAGCGGTCGACCTCGACGAGCTGCAGCATCGCCTCGGCGTCCTCCCCGACCGGCGCCGGCGGCGCCAGGTCGGCGAGCTTGCCCTCGCTGACCACGACGAAGTGGTCGAGGTGCGTCTGCGGCTTGCCCTCGAGGAAGAAGCGCTTCTTCGTCAGCGCCTCGAGCTCGATCAGCCGCCTCGCGCCGGGGCCGACGAGCGCGCTCGCGATCGGCTCCGCGAGCTCGACCCGGAAGGCCTGCGCGCGCGAGCCGGCGGCCAGTGCGCGGAGCCGCCGCTCGACGTCGATCGCAGCCGACGCCTCGGAGTAGACGATCCCGTCGCCTCCGCAGGTCGGGCACTTGCGCGTCATGACCTCGCGCGGGCCGTCGGTGACGTTCTGACGCGTCATCTCGACGAGGCCGAGCGGCGAGATCTCGACGACGTACGTCTTCGTCCGGTCGCGCTCGAGCTCGGTTCGCAGCGCCTCCTCGACGGTGGCCCGGTTCTTCGGGTTGGCCATGTCGATGAAGTCGATGACGATGATCCCGCCGATGTCGCGCAACCGCAGCTGGCGGACGACCTCCTTCACCGCCTCGAGGTTGTTCTTCGTGATCGTGTCCTCGAGCCTGCCGCCCGAGTTCTTCCCGCGACCGCCGACGAAGCGGCCCGTGTTGACGTCGATGACGGTGAACGCCTCGGCGTAGTCGAAGATGAGGTAGCCGCCGGAGGGGAGATCGACGCGGCGGCCGATCGTCGACTTGATCTCCTCCTCGACGCCGAACGACTCCATCAGCGGCGTCTTCTCCCGGTACCGGACGACCCGCTCGACCATGTGCGGCGAGGTCTTCTTGAGGTAGCCGACGATGCGCCGGTGCGTGCGCTCGTCGTCGATGTACGCCTTCTCGAAGTCGCCCGTGAAGAGATCGCGGACGACGCGAAGCGGAAGCTCGGCTTCCTGGTAGATCAGCTCGGGCGCCTTCGCGTTCTTCTCCTTGGCCTGGATCGAGCGCCAGAGCCGTTGCAGGAAGACGAGGTCGCGCTCGATGTCCTCTTCGGACGCGCCCTCGGCGGCGGTGCGGACGATCACGCCGCCTTCCTTCACGTTGAGGCGCTTGAGGATGTCCTTGAGGCGGTTGCGCTCGTCGTCGTCGAGCCGGCGCGACACGCCGAGCCCTTCGCCCTGCGGGACGAGCACGACGAAGCGGCCGGGCAGCGAGATCTGCGTCGTCAGCCGCGCGCCCTTCGTCTTCATCGGATCCTTGACGGCCTGGACGAGGATCGACTGGCCGCGCGAGACGAGGTCCTGGATCTTGCGCCCGTGGCCCTTCTCGAGCTCCGGGCGGACGATCTCGTCGACGTAGAGGAAGCCGTTCTTCTCGAGGCCGATCTCGACGAAGGCGGCCTCCATCCCGGGCAGGACGTTGTCGACGCGGCCGAGGTAGATGTTGCCCGCGATCGAGCGGCGCTCCGGCCGCTCGAGGTAGACCTCGGCGACGCGCTCGTCCTCGAGGATGGCGACGCGGCGCTCACCGACGTCGACGGAGACGAGCATCTCGCGCTTCGCTGCCGGAAGCGGCGCCCGGCGCTGCGGCTCGCGGCGGCGGCGAGTCGACTGGTCGCGGCGGCGTTCCTGCCGCTGGGAGAGCTCGCGGCGCTGCGGCTGCTTCGCCTCTCCCTTCTCCTTCCGCTCGGGCGCTGCCGCAGCGGCGGCAGAGCCGGAGCCGGGCTTCTTCCGGCCGCGCCCTCCGCGGCTACCGCGGCGGCGCTTCGGCTTGGTGGGATCGGTCGATTCGGTGCCGGCCGCCTCGGCGGCCGGGTCGGTCAGTTCGGGCTCGGGCTTCGCCTCGAGCTCGCGTACGTCATCGGAAGACTTCTTCCGGAATCGGAACCAGGGCAAGTAATAACTCCTTCGTGGAAGCGCGCGCCGGCAACCCCGTGCGGGGTGCGCGCGCGCTCGTTGTGGATGAAAAGGCTTGGCATGGCCTACGTCCCCAGCGTAGCAACCGCCCCCGCCGGGGTCCGTCCGAGCCCGGACCTACGATCCGGCCAATCACGTCCGGGAGGTGAACGGTTGTGGCGAAACGTGAGGCCGAAGAGCTCCTGCTGATCGAAGAGGCGGACGCCTGGTTCGAGTACCTCGAGGCGACGCGGAGCCAGGCGGAGACCCGCTACCGCGAGATCGAGCCCTGGGCGTGGGCCCGCCTGAGCCAGCGGCTGCGCGCGATCAGAGCGCGGCGGGCGAGGCTTCGGCCGGCTGCTGCGTAGCGAGGAAACGCTGCGCGTTTCCTCGCTGGGATAAGGAACTTCGCGGACCGGAAAGCGTGGTTTCCGGCCCGCTCCGTGCTGTTCTTGCTTGTCTCGCGAACGCGGAGTTCGGTTAACCCCGGGCGGAGAGCGCAGCTCTTCGCCCGCGTGACACGCGGCCGCGGGCATAGATCGCAAGCAACACGCCCATCGCGGCCAGGTTCGCGATGAGCGATGAGCCGCCGACACTGACGAAGGGCAAGGGGATGCCGGTGATCGGCGCGATCCCCATCGTCATGCCGACGTTGACGAAAATCTGGAAGAGCAGCGCGATGACGATGCCCCCTGCGACCACCGCCGAGAAGAGGTCGCGCGCGACGGTGATCACGCGCAGGCCGCGCCACAGCACGACGAGGTAGAGCCCGAGCAGGAGCGCCGCGCCGAGGAAGCCTCGCTGCTCCGCGAAGCCGGCGAAGACGAAGTCGGTCTGGCTCTCGGGGAGGAAGCCGAGGTTCACCTGGGTCGAGTTGTTCACACCGCGTCCGCGGATCTGCCCTGAACCGACCGTCGTCTTCGCCTGATCGAGGTTGTAGCCCGCGGCAGCCGGACAGTTCGAGGGATGCGTGAAGCAGGTCAATCGCTGCTGCTGGTAGCTCTTGAGCACGTTGACGCCGGCAGCGGGCCCGGCCCAGAGAACGCCGACCGCGACGACCACGACGAGACTCCCGAGCACCGCAAGGTGCCTCCACGGCACGCCGGCGACGAAGAGCATCGCGACCAGCGCCGCGATGTAGACGAGCGCCGTGCCGAGGTCCGGCTGAGCGAAGACGAGCACGACCGGCAGCAGACCGAGCCCGACCACGCGCAACGTCGTCTCCCACGCGCCCACGACCCGCTGCCGCTCGGCGAGCATCCCTGCCAGCGCAAGCACGAAGAGGAGCTTCCCGAACTCCGAAGGCTGGAAGGTGAAGAAGCCGAGGTGGATCCAGCGGGTCGATCCCCGCGCGGCGTGCCCGATGAGCAGGACGAACGCGATCACCACGGCAGTGCCGATGAAGATGCCGCGCCAGTAACGGCGGTAGAGATCCGGATCGATGAGCGCCGCGACCACGAGCACGACAGCGCCTACGGCGGCATAGAGGATTTGGCGGTTCAGGTAGTAGGTCGGATCGTTCGGAATTGCGAACTTCGTGACGCCGGCGACTCCCCACAGGCCGACGAGGACGAGCACGGCGACGCCCACGAACAGCACCCAGTCGAGCGAGCGCACGACGCTCAGCAGATGCGGGGCCTCGCGCTCGTTGCGCAGACCGGCTCGTTGTGATCCCGCGTACTCGAGCATCAGTCGGAGTGGATCGGCAATAGCTGGGTCGAGGGGACGTGGAAGAACTTCGCGAAGACCTTCTCGGCCGCCGGCGCCGCGGCCGTCCCGCCGTGGCCGCCGTTCTCGATCACGGCGCACACGACGAGCTTCGGGCTGTTCGCGGGACCATAGCCGCACCACCACGACTGGTCCCGCTCTCCCGTGTAGCCGGGAAGAGTCACGATCTTCTGCGCGGTCCCCGTCTTGCCGGCGATCTTGTACGGGAAGTTCCCGAACACGCCGTACGAGGTCCCGAACGAGTCATGGGTTCCTTCGAAGAGCCCCTGCCGGACGACTTTGAGGTACTTGGGGTCGAGGCCCGGGATCGGCCGCGGCGCCGCCGGCGGAGTCGTGGGGACGATCGTTCCGTTCGGGTTCTCGACGTTCAGGAGGACGTGCGGCGTCACGAGCTTCCCGCCGTTTGCGATCGCCGCGTAGAAGCGCGTCATCTGGAGCGGCGTTACGAGCAGGTCACCCTGGCCGATCGCGAGCTGGATCGAGTCGCCCGGCTTCCAGAGGCGGTCGATCCGCCAGTTCGGGTCGCCGCTCGCTCGCCCGAACCGCCGATGCTTGTAGTCGATCGTCGGCACGAGCCCAGGAACGTCGAATCCGGCATCGATCGTGCTCGCCTGCCCGAAGCCAAAGGCCCGCGCCCACTTCTGGAGCGGCTGGCCGCGGTCCGTCGGCAGCTCGTAGAAGCTGTTGCCGGCACGGTAGAAGTACGTGTCGCACGAGTAGGCGAGCGCCGTCGGCAGGTCCATCGCCTGGTTGACATTCGGGTCCCAGTTGTGGAAGACGTGATGGGAGTGATCCTTGGGTGAGACGTACGTGCCGGTGCAGGGGTAGAAGGCGTACGGCTTGATCAGATGCTCCTGGAGCGCCGCGATCGCGGTGAGCGGCTTGAACGTCGAGCCGGGCGGATAGGTGGCGTCGAGCGCGCGGTCGAGCGAGGGATAGTTCTTGTCCAGCGCCGACTTCCCAACGAGGCCCTGCGCCTTGAGCGCACGAGTCGTCACGCGTCCCGTGTAGACCGACGGGTCGTAGGTGGGTGACGACGCGAGCGCGAGGATCGAGCCGTCCCGCGGGCTCATCGCGACGATCGCGCCGCCGTCCGCCGCCCACTCCCCGCCGTTGCGGGCGGTCTGAATCCCGTACTGCAGCGCGTTCTGCGCGGCGATCTGCAGGCCGGCGTCGATGGTGAGCCGGACGTTCTGTCCCGGCTGCGGCTGTGTGGTCAAGGTCCGCGCACTGCGGGGACGGCCGAGGGAGTCGACACGGACGCGTGCCGCGCCGGGGACACCGAAGAGGTAGGTGTTGTACGTCGCCTCGATTCCGGTCTGGCCGATCACATCGCCCGGTGCGTAACCCGATTTCCCGAGCGTCTTCAGCTCCGGCTGCGAGACCTGCCCGACGTAGCCGAGCAGCTGCGGCGCAAGCTCCCCGTGCGGGTAACGGCGGACATAGCTGCGTGCGAGCGTCAAGCCCGGGAAGCTGGCGGCCCGCTCCTGGAGGTAGGTCAGCATCGGGGTCGGCGCGGCGGGGCGCACGACGATCGGGTCGAGCATGTCTCCCGCCTTGCGCCGCGCGACGATGAGCCTCGTCAGCTGACGCACGTTCACGCGCGTGACATCCGCCAGCGCACGGAGCTCGGCCACGCGGCGCGAGTAGACCTTCGGCAGGCCGGACGGCCAGAGCTCGATCGCGATGACCGGCCGGTTCGTCACGAGGACGTTCCGATTCCGGTCGACGATCTGCCCCCGTGGAGCCTCCACGCGCACGGTGCGTACCTGGTTCGCCTGCGCACGCGCCGCGTAATGCGGCCCCGCGAGCACCTGCAGCGCCCAGAGGCGCCCGACGAGCGCCGCAAACCCGATCACGACGAGGCCTCCGAGCAGCGCCACCCGTCGCGCGAGCTTCGGCGTCAGCCGGTAGGGCTCGACCGCGGTCTGCTCGGCGTCGGCCTCCTCCTCGCGCGCACGACGCGACGGCGGCAGAGGGAGTCGCCGCGTCGTGGTGCTAGCCAAGGAGCTGCACCTCCGCGCTCAGCTCCTCTCGGTCGGCCGGCCGCAGCAGCCGCCGCACGAGCGCATAGACCGGCGCGGCGAGGATCAGGTTGAGGACGATCGCCGGAACGAGGCTGCGCACGACCGCGCCTGCCGGCGCGCTCTCGCCTAGCACGAAATGCACCACGAGCAGCCCGAGCTCGTAGAGGACGGTCACGACGGCGATCGAGAGGAACGGTGCGTGTGCGCGGTCGCGGCCGGTCGTCTCCCCGTACCGCCCGATCCAGTAGCCGGCGAGCGTCAGCACGAGCGACGTGAGGCCGAGCGTGCCGAGCGACGCGGTGTCGACGAGGAGGCCGGCGAAGAAGCCGCCGACGGCGCCGGAGACGCTGCCGCGCAGCAAAGCGAGCGCGACGAGTGAGACGAGCAGAAGGTCCGGGACGGCGCCGAAAACGTGAACCTGGGAGAAGATCGAGACCTGTGCGATCGCCGCCACGAAAAGCAGGACCGCGGCCTTGACGCCGTCGATCAAGCTCATCGGTGCTTCTTCGTGGGGACGAGCACGCCGACCGCGTCGAGCGAGCTGAGGTTCGCGAAGGGCTGCACCTGCACCTGGAGGAAGCTCGCCGTATCGGCGACGCCGACCGACGTGACGCGGCCGATCGGGAGGCCATATGGATAGAGATCCGGATAGCGCGCATTGTGCGTCCCGTCGGTGACGATCTCGTCACCCTGCTTGACGACCTCCGTCTTCGGCACCTGGTCGAGGATCAGCGTCCCGCCCGCACCGGTGCGGACGCCTCCGCGGACGCGCGTCCGCAGGTCGCGCGCGGCGACGAAACTGTCCGGGTCGCTGATCAGCGTCACGATCGCGGAGTCCGGGAAGACGTTCGAGACGATCCCGACGAGGCCGTCGCCGCTCACGACCGGTGAGCCGAGGCGGACGCCCGCGGAGGAGCCGGCAGAGAGCGTGAGCGTGTGCGTGAAGGGGCCGCTCGGGAACGAGGTGACTTCGGTGTTGATGGCGCGGTAGTCGTTCGGGAAGCTCGGGCCCCGCTCGAGATGGAGGAGCCTCGCGAGCTGCTCTTCCTTCGCCGCCGCCGCGCTGGCCCTGATCTGGGCCGCCCGGTATTCGACGAGCGCCTTCTTCAGCTTCTTGTTCTCCGCCTTCGCCCTCGTCAGGCCGTCGATGTAGCTATACGCGTCACGGAACGGCTGAGCGACGCGGGTGGCGGCGATCTGGAAGGGGCGCAATGCGCTCGAGCCGGCGCCCTGGATGTCGTGCAGCGCCCCGGCCGTGGGCGAGCGGAACGAGATCGTGACGAGCGTCAGCGCGACGAGAACGAGGACGACGACAACCGTCCTCCGGATGAGCGCGCTGCGTGCCTTCGATGGATACGGGGTCGGCTTCGAACGCTGAACGGACGAGGCGAGCACAGCCGCGCGCGCGCTGCGACGGGTAGCCACCGCAACAGGTTACCGCGGGTTCCCGCTGGTTCGAGCCGAACGGCCGACATCGATAGCTGCGAGCGTCTCGACGACGGATGGTCGAAAGCCGATCGACTCGTTGAGATGACGCATGACGGCGTTCTCCTCGGCGTTCGCGGTGGTAACGACCTCGACCTCGGGATGATCGTCTCGAAGTCGCCGTGAGGGACTCGAGCTTCACGGCCCGTGCGAGGCCTAGCCGCGGTGAGCCGCGACCGTCCCGGTGTCGTCGGTGAATCCGAGTTTCGAGCCGCGCGAGACGCGGAGCTCGGTGAACGCACCGATCTGGCAGTCCGGCGTCCATGGCGACGGTCAGCCGCATCTCACGATCGCGGCGAAAGAGCGACTCCTCGGATGCCCGCACGTTCTCGCCCGTCCGGTCGGGAAATCCATTCCGTCCGGGCGCCGGAGCGTCGTCCATCGCCGCTCGCGCCTCCACGTACGCGGCGAGGTGCTCGTCAGGGACGCGCTCGAGCCAGGTGATGAGCTGGAACCCCTCCGGGATCGGGCTCCGGGGCTCGCCGCACGGAGGTCGAGCAGCGACCGCACGACCCGTTGCTCGTCCACGCGCTCCGACTGTGCGGCGAAGGCGGCGCCGCCGGAGTCGAGTAGCGCCTCGGAGCGCCTCGACCCCGAGCTCGCGCACGTTCGAGCACCCGCTCGAGAGGGCCGTCCCCAGGCCGCGCCGTCGCTCGCGGCGCGACGAGAAGGTCGAGAAGGCCGCGGTCGGCCCGTGCACGTAGAGCGCTGATCCCCGGTCGGCGAGCCAGTGGCAGCTCGTGAGCGTCGTCGGCTGATGGCGGTAGAACGCGATCGACGTCCTCGACGCCGCGCAGCGGCTCGGCCGGGCTCAGCTCTTCGTGGCAGGCGTGCCTCGATCGCGTGAAAGCGCGCGAGGACCTCGTCGGACGCGCTCGCGCGTCAACCTCCTCGATATCACGGCCGGGCTAGTAGCGGTGGCGGCCGTTGCGAGAGCGGGCTTTGTTGCTGCGGTGGATCGCCTCGAACTCCTCGAGGCTGCGGCCGGAACCGACCGCGACGCACGTGAGCGGGCTCTCGGCGAGGTGGACGGGCATCTGCGTCTCGTGGCGCAGCCGCTCGTCGAGCCCGGTGAGGAGCGCGCCGCCGCCGGCGAGCACGATGCCGCGATCCATGATGTCCGCGGCGAGCTCGGGCGGCGTCTTGTCGAGCGTCGACTTGATCGCCTCGATGATCTGCGTGACCGGCTCGTCGAGCGCGCGGCGGATCTCCTCCGACGTGAGGATCACGGTCTTCGGCAGGCCGGTCAGCATGTCGCGGCCGCGCACCTCGGCCTGCAGCTCTTCCTTCATGTCCCACGCGGAGCCGATCTCGAGCTTGATCTCCTCGGCCGTCTGCTGGCCGATCAGGAGCTTGTAGTCGCGCTTGATGTGATTGATGATCGCCTCGTCCATCTCGTCGCCGCCGACGCGCAGCGACTGCGAGACGACGATCCCGCCGAGCGAGATGACTGCGACCTCGGTCGTGCCGCCGCCGATGTCGACGATCATGTTCCCGGTCGGCTCGGCGACGGGGAGCCCGGCGCCGATCGCGGCGGCCATCGGCTCCTCGATCAGGTACGCCTGGCGCGCGCCGGCCGAGAGCGTCGCTTCCTCGACTGCGCGCTTCTCGACGCCGGTGACGCCGGACGGGACGCACACGACGACGCGCGGATGCGCGAAGCGGTGCTGGTGCACCTTCTGGATGAAGTGGCGGAGCATCTGCTCGGTCACGTCGAAGTCGGCGATGACGCCGTCCTTCAGCGGACGGATCGCCTGGATCGTGCCCGGCGTGCGGCCGAGCATGCGCTTCGCCTCGACGCCGACGGCGTGCACCTCGCCCGTGCGCTGGTCGATCGCGACGACCGACGGCTCGGAGAGGACGATGCCGCGCCCGCGCACGTAGACGAGGGTGTTCGCGGTGCCGAGGTCGACGGCCATGTCGCGGCCGCCGAAACCTGTCATCGAAGAGAAGAGGCCCATGACCGCGTCCCGAGTCTAGCTACTCAAACCGGCACGAAAGCCTGGACTCTTTCGTGACGATTGCCGTCTACCTTCGACTGCATGAACAGCGTCACCTGATCGGAAACCTCGCAACGGAGGTCGAGCTGCGCGAGGTCGCGAGGAAAAGAAGGTCGCGAGCTTCCTGCTCGCCGTCGACCGCGGCGAGCCGCGACGGCGGCGCGGACTTCGTCTGTGCTCCGCGTGGGACCGGCAGGCCGAGCTCTGCGCCGAGTACCTCGGGAAGGGCAACCGGGTGGCGGTCGACGGCCGGCTGAAGAGCCGGACGTGGGAGCAGGAGGGCAAGCGGCGCGACGCGGTCGAGGTCGTCGCCCGGCGGGTCGAGTTCCTCGGCGGCGGGCCGCGGCGTGACGAGGAGGGCGGAGCGGAGGTGATGCCGTTCGAGGCGCCGGCGGCAGCCGGCTATCGAGCGATCCGAGGAACTCCCGGATCGCGCGCGACAGACCTCGGGGCGCTCGCCGATCAAGAGATGGCCGCAGCCGGCGATCATGCGCAGCGGCGCGCCCAGCCGCCGCGCGTACTCGATCCCGTCGTCGAGCGGCACCCAGTTGTCCTCGCGCCCCAGAGGCAGAGGCCGGGCACGCACCCGGTCGAGGTCGCGAGCGGGTCCGCGACGAGCAGCGCGCCGCGGCCTGGCGGGTGTCGGTGTGGTGCGCCGGGCCGCCGAGGAACGCCTCGGCCATCTCGGGATCGAGCGCGACCGGGTCGGCGACCCCCCACCAGCCGAAGACGACCGCCGCCCGAGCCGCGAGTGCGCCCAGGCGTGGCGGGCGGCGCGATGAGGCGCCCCGGCTGGACGAGCCCGAGCACGTCACGCGTCACGCGACCCGCCGGGTCGCGGAGGAGATGCCCGCCGCCGCGGCGAGGACGATGCCGCTCATGCGTCGGGGCGCCGGACGGCGGCGCGCAGCGCGACGAGCCCGCCGAGAGAATGGCCGACCCACACGGCGCCGGCGCATCTCCTCCGCCGTCGGCGACCGCGAGGACGGCGTCGGCGAAGGGGTCGAGGTGCCCGGCGCCTCGGGAAGCGGCGCCGAGCCGCCCGTGGCCCGGCAGGTCGGGGACGAGGACGCGGTGCGCTGCGGCTAGCGCGGGCGCGAGAGCCGCCAGTTCTCGATGATCCCGCCCAGGCCGTGGACGAGCACGAGCGGCGGGCCCTCGCCGCCGACGAGGTAGCGAAGCCGCGTTCCGGCCGTCAGGTGCCGTTCCTCGAACCCCGACAGTCGGTTTGCACTCCGTCGGCAGGGGGGCATATTCTTCGCGCGATGAATGCTTCTGGAGGGCGGGCCGCGTGATGTCCGCAGAACGACAATCGAGGGTGGACCTAACCCGTCTGAGCGCTTGGCGCCGGCGGGTTTTTTCGTGCCCACGAAAGGAGCAGGCGATGGCGAATCACCTCACGCCCGAAGAACTGTCGAAGGAGCTTGGCATCGACAGGCAGGAGGTGATCCGGGTGTGCGTGCAGGAAGGGGTGCCGATCTACCACGGCAAGATCGACAAGTACCTCTTGTCTTCTCAGCCTTAACAGCAGCAAGCAGCGTAACAGCTCGCCGCCTGGGCGCGAGCCGAAAATGACCTTCGAGGGGGCGGCGACGAGCCGCCCTCTTCGTTAGGCGCTCTTCGGCCGGCGTCTTGCGGGAACGGGGCGGCTCTTCGAGCCGGCCTTCCCGCTTTGGGGCGCGCCGCCGTCCTTCCGCCCTGCGCTTCCGCGACGCTGCGGCGCAGCGCCTCCATCAGGTCGATGACCGGCGTCTCGGCGACCGGCTCCGGCCGCTGATCTCCTCGCCTGCGAGCTTCGCCTCGAGCATCGCCTTGAGCTCGCCGCGGTACTCGTTCTGGAAGTCCTCGTGCGCCACTCGCCGGACGAGGCTGGCGATCACCTGTTCCGCGAGGTCGAGCTCGGCCTTCTGGACGTCGCCTCGCACCGCTTCCTCGATCTCGTTCTTCGCGCGCACGTCCTCCGCGTAGAAGAGCGTCTGAGGCGCGAGCGTGTCGCCCTGGCGCGGATGAGGCAGAGGTTCTCCTTGCCCCACAGCACGAACTTGCCGACCGCCGCCATGCCGGTCTCCTGCATCGCGCGGAGCAGCAGGACGTACGGCCGGCGCGGCGCGTCGGCCTCGGCCGGCGCGAGGTAATACGTGCGGTCGAAGTAGACCGGGTCGACGTCCTCGAGCTTGACGAAGCGCTCGATCGCGATCGACTGCGAGCGCTGGAGCGCGACCGACTCGAGGTCGGACTCCTCGACGAGCACGAACTCGCCCTTCGCGACCTCCCAGCCCTTCACGAGCTCGTCCGACTCGACCTCGCGCTCGTGGACCGGGCACCAGCGCTTCTGCTTGATCGGGGTGCCGCACTCCCTGTGCAGCGTCCGGAACGAGACATCCGTCCGCTGGGTCGCCAGGGCGAGCCCGACGGGGATGTTGACCAGGCCGAAGCGATGGATCCGTTCCAGATAGTCCGCATAGAAGGTCCAGTTTAGTTGGGGACCGGCCGAATTCTCGATTCTCATCGGCTTCCCTGCATACGATTCGGCCCATG
>CAWBQC010000002.1:0-145551 GCA_963790845.1 uncultured Actinomycetes bacterium
ACGGGTCGCCGCGAGGAAGGCGTCGACAACGGCACGCTGCCGCCTCAGGTCCAGGGTCCGAGTGAGGTGTTGCACCGCGGACTCGCCTTCGTGCCCTGCTCGCGAGCTGGCGAGTGGCGGTCGGGGTGCGTTCGACGATGGGGGCGATCTCCTCGAATGGGAACCCGAACATGTCGTGTAGGACGAAGGCGAGCCGCTCTGCGGGCATGAGAGTGTCGAGGACCACGAGCAGAGCCAGGCCGACGGAGTCGGCGAGCAATGACTCGTCTTCCGGACCGTTCGTGGGCGGAACCTCGACGATCGGCTCCGGTAGCTCCTCGCCGCGGAAGTCCTCACGGCGGGCTCGACGGGCCCGGAGCATGTCGAGACAGACGCGTGCCACCACGGTCGTCAGCCAGCCGCGCAGGTTTTCGACCGGCCTGCTTCGGAGCGGTGCAGGCGGAGCCAGCTTTCCTGCACCGCGTCCTCGGCCTCGCTGAGCGAGCCGAGCATCCGATAGGCGACGGCCCGAGGTGCGGCGCGGTGCTGCTCGAACTCCCGGCCTGCCAGTCTGCGTCCTCCACGGTCACATCCTCCCGTCCGAGTCCGTCAACGGGGAGACGAACGGCGGACGTGACCGGATGGACAGGAGAGAACCATGCTGCGATCGAAGTGCGACGGGCTGCGCAAGACCTACGCCGGCGGCGTCGAGGCGGTGAAGGGCATCGACTTCGACGTCGCGCCGGGCGAGGTCTTCGGCCTGCTCGGCCCGAACGGCGCCGGGAAGTCGACGACGATCGGGATGCTCACCACGACGATCCCGCCGACGGGCGGAGCCGCCCGCCTCGCCGGCTTCGACGTCGTCGACCAGCCGCTCGCGGCTCGGCGGCGTGAGCAGCGTCGTCTTCCAGGAGGCGGTCGTCGATCGGCCCTGAGCGGCCGGCGCGAACCTCGAGCTCCACGCGCGGCTGTGGGGCGTGTCGAGCCGCCGACGCGACGCGGCCGGATCGCGGAACTCGCGGACGACGTCGGCCTGCACGAGCTCCTCGACCGGCCGGTCGGGACGCTACAGCGGCGGCCAGCGGCGCCGGCTCGAGATCGCCCGCGCGCTCGTCTCCGAGCCCGCAGGTGCTGTTCCTCGACGAGCCCACGGTCGGGCTCGACCCCCGCATCCGCCACGAGCTGCTCGACGTGATCGCGGCGCTGCGCGCGCGCGACGGGCATGACGATCCTCGTCACCACCCACTACCTCGACGAGGCCGAGCGGCTGTGCGACCGGGTGGCGATCATGCACGCCGGCGAGATCGTCGCGCTCGACACGCCCGGCGGCCTGCTTGCCGGGCTCGGCCGCGAGCTCGTCGAGCTGCGCGTGGACGGCGATGCCGCCGCCGCGCTCGCGCGCTCTGCGCGCCGCGGCGTCGCCGGCGACGACGCCTTCGCGTCGGCGCCACCGTCACCGTGCCGCTGCACGGCCACCGGCCGGCGATGCGATCGCCGCGATCGACGGCTGCGACTCTCGCCGACGCGCGTGAGCGCCGACGCCCGACCCTCGACGACGTCTACCTGCGCCTCACCGGCGGCCGGCTCGCCGAAGCCGCCTGACCAGAAAGGAACCAAGCACCGATGACCGCCATCGCCGCTCCGTCCGCTCGTGACTCGCTCGCTCGCGGCGCCGCGCTCCAGCTGCACCGCCCGCACTCCGCGTGAGCTGATCGTCCCCCTGCTGACGCCGATCATGTTCGCGCTCGTGATTGCGCCGGCCCTCAAGACGGCGCTCCACACGGGAGCGAGCTACGAGTCGTACGTGGCCATCGGAACGATCGGCCTCCTCATCCCGCTCAACACGATGTTCGCCGGTCTCGGAGTGATCGTCGACCGGGAGAGTGGGGCCCAGCGTGAACTGCTTGCAGCTCCCGTTCCGCGCGCCCTTCTCGTCCTCGGCAACCTACTCGTCGCGCTCGCCATCACCGGCCTGCAGGTCGGCGTGCTCGTCGCAATCGCCGCTCGCCCGTGGCATCCACTTCAACGCCAGCACGACGGCGTCCTCTGGTTCCTCTCCGCCGCGGCGCTCTTCACGGTCGGCGATGTACGGGGCGGCCGAGACCCTTGCCAGCCGCGTCCCGAAGCAGGAGGAGTACATCGCGCGCGTGCCGGCGATCGCGATTCTGCCGTGGTTCCTCGCCGGCGCGCTCTTCCCGATCAATGCGATGCCGCACGTGCTCCGCTGGGTCGCGAAGTTCCTGCCGCTCACACACGGGCTCGGCTTGATGCGCTACGGATTGCTCGGCGACGCCTCCAGCCTGCACAACATCTGGGGGATGTCCAGTCCGGGCGAAATGGCCGCGCTCAGCCTCGGGGTCGTTGCGCTCTTCGCGATCCTGCTCAGCGTGGTCTCCATCCGCGTGTTCACCAGGGCCGCGCTGCACTGAGCTCACTCGCACTCCCTGTTCGGCGTCGACCAAACCACCTGCAGCCTCATTCGCCGCGTGTCACGATGGAGCGGATGCAGTTGGACGAAGAGAAGCTCGAGGCGCTGCGGAGCTGGGGCGAGAGGCTGCGGCAAGCGGGTGGTGAGGAGTACGCCGCCGTCGGGCGCGCGATTCTCATGCTCGTCGAGGAGATCGATCGCTTGCACATCGAGCTTTGGCACGCCCGCATGCAACCGAGCGAGCGCGAACCTGTCGCGACGGAGCTGATCACCGAAAGCCGCGAGGAGCCGGTTGCGTCGAGCCTGCACGGACGGTTGCGGAAGGTGCTTCGGCGCGACGCGGCCTCCGACCCTGTGGCGCAGCCGAGATCGGAGACCGAGGTCACGCCGGAATCGGCGCAAGCCTGGATCGAGCGCGCTGCGGCGTCAGGAGTAAGCGGCTCAGCTCTCTTCTTCGCGTTCCTCGCATTCGAGGCAAACCCAGTCGCCGTCAGGGTTCTCGCCTGCGCTGAGGGCGGCCGGCACCATGGTCACGCCGCAGGTCGCACAGATCGGCGGGCGATCGTCCTCATCCACACCACGAGTATCCCCGGCCTGCGCAAAGATGAAGCCGTGAACGGGCGCCCGAAGGTCGTCGTCGACGACGTCACCGTGCGCTTCGACGGCGCGCTCACGCTCGACCACCTGAGCCTCGAGATCGGCCGCTCCGAGTTCGTCTCGATCGTCGGGCCGTCCGGAAGCGGCAAGTCGACGCTCTTCAACATCGTCTCCGGGCTTCAGCGTCCGAGCGCCGGGCGCGTCCTCCTCGACGGGCGGGACGTGACGGGCGAGACGGGACACGTCGGCTACATGCTCCAGAAGGATCTCCTGATCCCGTGGCGGACGGTCGTGGGCAACATCGTCCTCGGCGCGGCGCTGCACGCGCGGCGTCGAGAGGCCGTGACCGGGAGGAGGCCGCTGCGCTCGCGAGCCGCTACGGGCTCGGCGAGTTCCTCGACCACTATCCGCACGCGCTCTCGGGCGGCATGCGGCAGCGCGTCGCGCTCATGCGCACGCTCGCCCTCGAAGACCGACGTGCTTCTGCTCGACGAGCCGTTCGGCGCCCTCGACTCGCAGACGCGGCTCGACATGCAGCTCTGGTTGCTGTCGGTCTACGAGGATCTCGAGGTGACGATCCTCTTCGTGACGCACGACGTCGACGAGGCGATCCTCCTCTGCCGACCGCGTCGCAGTGATGAGCGGCCGGCCCGGCCGGTTCCTGGCCGACCTACCGATTCCGCTGCCGCGGCCGCGCGACCTCGACGTGCTGACCTCGCCGGCGTTCGTCGACCTCAAGCGACAGGTGCTCCGGCTTCTGCACCAGCCACCCGCCGCGGCGGTGGTGCGATGAGCGCGTTTCTGCGGAAGACCGCGGTCCGCCTCGCGATGGCCGCGCTCGCCATCGGGTTGATCTTCGGAGATCTGGAACCTCGTCATCTTCGCCTTCGATCTGAAGGCGTACGCGCTGCCGACGCCGCAGGCTTCGGTCTCCGCCATCTACCACCGCTGGTCGATCTTTCAGCCACTCACGTTGCAGACGATCAGGGAGACGGCCTATGGGTTCATGATCGGGGCCGCGATCGGCTTCCTCCTCGGCGTTTCATGTCGGCGTCGAAGACGTTCAGCGGCTCATCTATCCGGCGCTCATCACCTCGCAGGCCGTCCCGGTCGTCGCAATCGCGGCGCCGCTCGCGATCCTGTTCGGGTTCGGCGTGCTGCACGAAGCTCGTCATCGTCGCGTGGGTCGGGCCTTCTTCCCGGTCGTCGTCAACGTGCTCGACGGTCTCGCCCGCGTAGATCGGGACCTCCTCAATCTCGCCCGTGTGATGGGCGCGAAGCGGACGCGGGCGTTCTTCGCGATTCAGCTGCCCGCCACGCTGAGCCCGCTGTTCTCGGGCTTGAAGATCGCCGCGACATACGCGGTGACGGCGGCGGTGATCGGGGAGTGGGTGGCCTCGCTGCAATACGGACTCGGCACGTATCTCCAGACCGGCGGCCGCGTCGCTCGACACTCGCGGCGTGTTGGGGGCGACGATCCTGCTGACGATGATCGGCATCACGTTGTTTCTGGTCGTCAGGCGCGATCGGGGTTGTCGCAACGCCGTGGGAGAGGCGCTCGACCGCGCGCCGCAAGACGCGGCTCTCAGGTGAGATGGTTGTCCGGCACTCTGACTCAGACATCCTCCCGACATGAAAGGAGCTCGCCGATGGTTCGGTTCGCCTCCCGCCGGCTCGCGCTCGGAATCGCAGTCACGGCCGCGCTGACGGCGACGGTCGTCACTGCCGCCTGGGCATCGTCGGCTTCGCGCGCATCCGCGAGCCGGAGCAAGGGACTCACGACAGTTCGCGTCGTCTTCGACTGGCCCGGAATCGACTTCGAGGCCGTCCCGCTCACGGTCGGCAACGCGCGCGGCTTCTACAAGAAGGCCGGCCTCAACGTCCAGATCGTCATCCCGCCGAGCACGTCGACGACCGTGAAGATGATCGCGGCCGGCAAGGGCGACATCGGGTTCGACACCACCACGGACGTCGTCTTCGGCCAGGCCGCCGGAATCGACGTGAAGTCGATCGCGAACTACTCCCAGAACAACAACTGGGGCCTCGTCGCGAAGCCGGGCGCAAAGATCAACGTCAAGAAGATCAAGGGCAAGTCGATCGGGATCTTCACCGACTCGTGGACGAAGGCGATGATGCCGTACGTCCTCAAGGCCGGCGGCGTCACGGCGAGTCAGGTGAAGCAGCCGATCTTCTCGAGCGACGACATTGCACCGCTGCTCGCGGGCAAGATCGATCTCGCGACGAACACGCTCAACTACGCCATCGCGCAGGTGCAGAGCGCGACCGGCAAGCGGCCGAGCGTGCTGCTCGCGACGAAGTTCGGCGCGCCGAACGTGCCGGTCTGGGTCTACACGGCGATGAACTCGTGGCTCAAGGGGCACGGCTCGCAGGCGAAGAAGTTCCTTTCGGCGACGCGCAAGGCATTCGCGTGGTCGATCGCGCACCCGTCTGCGGCGGTCAAGGACTATCTCAAGGCGTATCCGAAGATCGGCGGCGGGATGAAGTACAGCCTGGACGGCTGGAAGGCGACCATTCCGGCGCTGGGGGCGAAGACCACGCTCCTCACGCAGCGGGCCTCGCAGTGGAAGCAGGTTGCCCACGCGCTCAAGGCGGTCGGCCTGTTGTCGAAGCCGCTGCCGCCGTCGAGCTACTTCACGAACGCGTACCTCAGAGGCTGAACCGGCACGGGGTAGCTCGCCTCGTCGAGAGGCGAGCTACCGCGAGGTCTAGGTGAAGATGATCTGGCCTCCGGCCGCCTTCTCGTAGAACTCACCGACGCTGATGATGTCCTCGACCTGCGGGACGAACGCGTCCATCGTCAGCCCGAACATGTCCACCGTGGCCTTGCAGGCGTAGAGGTGGACGCCGGAGTCGTGGACGAGCTCGACGAACTCGGGGATCGGCGGGATGTCGATCTTCTCCATCTGCCGCTTCATCATCCGGGTGGCGAGCGCGGAGAAGCCCGGGATCGCGCCGAGCCAGGTAGCCATGTGCATGCCGGGGTTGCCGACGGTGGCGACCTTGATCTTCTCGTAGCGGTCCTTGCGGATCGCGTCGAGCCCGAAGAAGGTGAAGAAGAGGTCGGCCTCGATGCCCTCCATGCGGGCGCCGTTGGCCATGATCAGCGCGGGGTAGATGCCCTCGAGCGAGCCCTTGGAGACGACGATCGCGACCTTCTCGATCGTCTTGGGCTCCCGGGCGAGGAGGGCAGGGTGTTCGAGCAGCTCGGTCATCGTCGTTCCTCCTAGATGCAGCCCTTGGGCTTGGGGATGCCGCCGATCTTGGCGGCGAGCTTGGCAGGCCCCTTGGGGAAGAGCTGGTAGAGCTCCTTGATCGGGACGCCGGACTCCTTGCCCAGCGAGCGGATCGAGGGGGCGGTGCCGGTTTGCAGGAAGCGATCGCGCATGAAGCGGATGACGAGCCAGTGGCGCCCGGTCAGCTCCGGGATGCCGTTCTGACGCGGCGATCGTCTCCGCGACCTGCTCGTTCCACTGCTCCGGGTTCGTGAGAAAGCCCTCCGCGTCGACGTCGTATGCGTCGGCGATGAGCGGCATGGTCATCTCGTGCTCCTTTCCTCAGGAGTGGACGGGGATCTTCTTGCCGCGGGTCGGCATCGCGGGACCGATGCCCGGGATCTCGCGGCCCGGCAGCAGCGCGTGCCAGTAGACCCACTGGAACGCGAGCTTGCCGAGGTGGTTGAGGCGCGATTCGCGCAGCAGCGGCAGCCCGAAAGCGCTCGGGAAATGGCCCGGGAGCGGCTCGGTCTCGTAGTTGAAGTCGATCAGGAGCGCCTTGTGGAAGCCGGTCTCGATGAAGCAGTTCGCGTGCCCGTCGAAGCCCTGCTCGAGCTCCCGGCCGGCGAGGTAACGGGCGATGTTCTCGCTCAGGATGTCGGCCTCGAAGTGCGTGACAGAACCGGCTTTCGACGTCGGCAGGTCGGTTGCGTCACCGAGCGCGAAGACGTTCGGCTTGACGGTCGTCTGCAGCGTCGCCTTGTCGGTGGGGACGAACCCGAGCGAGTCGGCCATCTCCGGCGTGCGCTCGAGGTAGGCGGCTCCGCCGTGCAGCGGGATCGTGACGAGCAGGTCGAAATCGAGCTCGCGGCCGTCGTACGAGGAGAGCTTGCCGCCGACTCCGTCGACCTCGCCCGCGTTGAACTCGGTGACGAGCTCGATCTCCTTCTCCGCCAGCAGGCCGGCCAGGTGCTGCGAAGCCACCGGCTTCGTGAAGGCGCCGTCGAGCGGCGTCGCGTAGACGAGCTCCGTGCGCGCGCGGATACCGCGCTCGCGCAGGTGCCAGTCCGCGAGGAAGGCGAACTCGAGCGGCGCGACCGGGCACTTGATCGGCATGTCGACGAGATTGACGACGAGCCGGCCGCCGTCGAAGCGCTCGAATGCAGCGCGGAGACCGTCGGCTCCTTCGGGCGTGTAGAAGGTAAAGACGCGTTCGTTCCAGCCGGGCCCGGTCAGGCCCTCGGTCTCTTCCGGCTGCAGGCGCACCCCGGACGCGACGACGAGCACGTCGTACGGAAGGACGCCGCCGTCTCCGAGCACGACTTCGTCACGGTCGAGCTCGACCGAGGCGACCTCTGCCTCGTGAAAGACGACACCGTTGTGCAACTGCCGGCGGCGTGGCCGCACGATCTCGTCGAGAGAGGCGAGCCCGAACGGGACGAAGAGGAGGCCGGGTTGGTAGACATGGCTGTCGTCGCGGTCGACGACGTGGATCTCCGCCTCATCCGGGCCGAAGCGGCGCCGGAGCCGATTCGCCGTCATGGTTCCCCCGGTGCCTCCGCCCAGGATCACGATCCGCGTCTTGCTCACGAGACTTCTCCTTTCGCTTGGATCTGGACGAAGCTTCTCGCGGCTCGTGGAGGGGGGCATCGGGGACGGCGCGCATCCCCGTGCGGACAACTACGCAACCGAGTAGTTGTCCGCAGCCCGATCAGCGCGGGTGCGGATGCCGGCGGCTGCTCCGCGAACGACGCTCCCGGGTAGACAAGGGAGGTCTTCGATGAATCGCAAGCTGTTTTGGGGCGTGCTCGTGATCGGCCTGGCGCTCGTGATCGCGCCGTTCGCGCTCGCCCTGCCCGGGAAGTCCGCGGCCGGGCAACGGATGCTGAACGGGTTCCAGCCGATCATGCAGCCCGACCAGGTCAAGGTCACCGCGAACTACTACGACCACGTCTTCGTGCCGCTCGGCAGGGTGACGCCGCTGATGTCGGCGCAGAACCTGGCGAAGTTCCAGGGATACCTGAAGGGCTTCGGCGGGATGCAGACGGACTCGGCGAAGCTCGTGCCGATGCTCGCGCAGGCGTTGCACATGACGCCGGCCCAGGTGCAGACGATGCTGGCGACCGAGCTGCCGTCGATGGCGGCGATGCTCCAGAACCTGCCGGCGATGCAACGTGACTTCGGCGGACTGCTCGGGACGATGCAGCAGAACGTCGGCATCTTCTCGCGCGTGCCTGCGGGCCTTGCGCACTACAAGCCCCTCGTGCGGACGATGCAGGCGAACGTCACGAACTACAAGCAGGTGAACAGCCTGCCCGACTTCCGGCTCTTCACCTGGTTCTTCGTCCTGCCTGGTGCGCTGCTCGTCCTGCTCGCAGGCTTCGGTCTCTTCGGCAACCCGTTCGCCCGCGGGCTCTCGTTCCATCACCGCGCGAGGCCGACCCCGGCATGAGCGCAGTCGTCATGTCCGACACGGACTCGGGGAGCGGGAGCGCCATCGCGCACCCGCTCCCCGACGACCTGGTCGAGCTGATCGCCGAACGCTTCCGCGCGCTCGCCGAGCCGACGCGGATCAAGGTGCTCGATCGCCTGCGGGATGGAGAGGCGACGGTGCTCGAGCTCACGGGGCTCGTCGGCTCGACGTCCCAGAACGTCTCCAAGCATCTGAACGTGCTGCAGCAGGCGGGAATCGTCGCCCGGCGCAGGCAGGGCAACTTCTCCCATTACCGCATCGCAGACGCGACCGTGTACGCCTTGTGCGAAACCGTCTGCGGCAGCTTGGAGCGCCGATTCGAGGAACTGCGGCGCGTCACCGCCACGCGCCAGTAGTTCTCCTGCCAGGTCCGCGGCTTATCCCCGAAGTACACAAGCCGCCACGCTCCTAGCTTCTACACATGGCACCCGAACCCCAGTCGCAACGTCTCGTCGTCGACGGCAACGAGGCTGCGGCGCGCGTCGCGCACAAGCTCGCCGAGGTGATCGCCATCTACCCGATCACGCCGGCCAGTCCGATGGGCGAGCTGGCCGATACCTGGTCGGCTGCGGACAGCCGGAACCTGTGGGGCCAGGTGCCCGAGATCGTCGAGATGCAGTCGGAGGCCGGCGCTGCCGGAGCCGTGCACGGCGCGCTCCAGGGTGGCGCGCTGGCCACGACCTTCACGGCCAGCCAGGGCCTGCTGCTGATGCTGCCGGAGATGTTCAAGATCGCCGGCGAGCTGCAGCCCTGCGTCTTCCATGTCGCCGCCCGCGCCATAGCGGGACACGCGCTGTCGATCTTCGGCGACCACTCCGACGTCTATGCGGCCCGGCCGACCGGCTTCGCCATCCTCGCCGGCTCCTCGGTGCAGGAAGCGCAGGACATGGCGGCTCTGGCCTTCATGACCAGTCTCGAGAGCCGGGTGCCCTTCCTGCACTTCTTCGACGGCTTCCGCACCTCCCACGAGATCAACGTGATCGACGCTCTCTCGGACGACGACCTGCGCGCGCTGGTCGACGAGGAGCAGATCACCGCGCTGAAGCAGCGCGCGCTCTCGCCCGATCACCCGAGCCTGCGCGGGTCGGCCCAGAACCCCGACGTCTTCTTCCAGGGCCGCGAGGCGGCGAGCCCGTACTACGCGGCGGTGCCGCGGATGCTGGAGGAAGCGATGCTCCGGTTCGCCAGGCGCACCGGCCGCAGCTACCGGCCCTTCGAGTACGTCGGCGATCCGCGGGCCGAGCGGGTCGTCGTGGCGATGGGCTCGGCGACCGCGACGCTCGAGGCGACCGTGCGGCGCCTGGTTGCGGAGGGCGAGAGGGTCGGCCTCGTCAACGTGCGTCTCTACCGGCCGTTCTCCAGCCGCTATCTGGCAGCCGTGCTCCCGTTCTCGACCCGCGCCGTGGCCGTGCTCGACCGCACGAAGGACTCGGCCGCGGTGGGGGAGCCGCTGTACGAGGACGTCGTCTCGGCGCTGCACGAGGAGGGACGGCTTCCGCAAACGGTGATCGGAGGCCGCTACGGCCTGGGCTCGAAGGAGTTCACGCCGGCGATGGCCTGTGCCGTGTTCGACGAGCTTTCGCACGCGGGGGCGCACGACCTCGAGCACGTGCATCGCGATCTCGACGTGAAGCCGCACCGGCACTTCACGGTCGGCATCGACGACGACGTCTCCGGCACGAGCCTCGCGTACGACCCCGCCTGGCGCGTGCCGCGGCAGGACGTCAACTGCCTCTTCTACGGGCTCGGCTCCGACGGCACGGTCGGCGCGAACAAGAACTCGGCCAAGATCATCGCCGAGGAGGCCGGCCGCTACGTCCAGGCGTACTTCGTCTACGACTCGAAGAAGTCGGGCGCGGTGAC
The DNA here is from genome assembly GCA_963790845.1 of uncultured Actinomycetes bacterium. Classification (GTDB taxonomy): domain Bacteria; phylum Actinomycetota; class Thermoleophilia; order Gaiellales; family Gaiellaceae; genus Palsa-739. Next base: position 10,574 of record CAWBQC010000002.1, read on the forward strand.
CGTCTCGCATCTGCGGTTCGGCGACGACCCGATCGACGCGCCGTATCTGATCGAGGAGGCGGACTTCGTCGCCTGCCACCAGTTCCAGCTGCTCGAGCGCCTCGACGTGCTGGAGCACGCGCGCACCGGCGCGACCTTCCTGCTCTCGAGCCCGTACGGCTCCGACACGTGGCCGCGGTTGCCCCGTTCCGTGCAGGAGCGGGTGATCGAGAAGCAGCTGCGCCTCTATGTCGTCGACGCGAAGCGGGCCGCGCGCGAGGCCGGTCTGGCCGGGCGCGTGAACACGGTCCTGCAGACCTGCTTCTTCGCGCTCTCCGGCGTGTTGCCGGTGGAGGAGGCGATCGCGGCCATCAAGCACGCGATCGAGAAGACCTACGGACGCAAGGGCGAGGAGATGGTCAGGCGCAACTTCGCCGCGGTCGACGGGGCCCTCGCGGCGCTCCTGGAGATCGAGCCGGGAAAGTTGAACGGCTCGGGCACGCTCGATCTGCACACGGATGCGCCTCCGGTGCTGCAGGCGCTGCTCGCCGGTCACGGCGACGAGCTGCCGGTTTCGGCATTCGATCCCGGCGGGGTCTTCGTGACCGGAACCGCGCACTACGAACGCCGCGCCCTGGCCGACGAGCTGCCGATCTGGGATCCGTCGATCTGCATCGACTGCGCCAAGTGCACGCTCGTCTGCCCGCACGCGGCGATCCGCATGAAGGTCTGCGAGCCGGAGCTGCTCGCCCAGGCGCCGGCGGGGTTCAAGAGCAAGCCCTGGCGGGGCAAGGACCTGCCGGGCAAGCAGCTCGCGATCGCCGTCTCGCCGCTCGACTGCACCGGCTGCAAGCTGTGTGCGACCGCCTGCCCCGCCTTCTCGAAGACCGAGCCGGGGCACTGCTCCCTCGAGATGCATCCGGCCGAGGTCTCGCGTGAGGAGGCTCGGCGGGACTGGGAGTTCTTCGAGTCGCTGCCCGAGCTCGAGCGGACGCTGGTCGAGCCGGGCTCGATCAAGGGCTCGCAGCTGCTGGAGCCGCTGTTCGAGTTCTCCGGCGCCTGCTCGGGCTGCGGCGAGACGCCGTACCTCAAGCTGCTGACCCAGCTCGTCGGCGACCGGCTTCTGGTCGCGAACGCGACGGGCTGCTCCTCGATCTACGGCGGCAACCTGCCGACGACGCCGTGGGCCCTCAACGCGGACGGGCGGGGGCCGGCCTGGGCGAACTCCCTCTTCGAGGACAACGCCGAGTTCGGTCTGGGCCTTCGTCTCAGCCTCGACCAGCAACGCCGGGAGGCGTTCGCGCTCCTCGAGCAACTCGACCTGCCGCCGTCGCTGAAGGAGGGCTTGCGCGAGCCGCAGCCGGACGAGGCGGCGCTGCAGCACGCACGCGAGCTCGTCGCGGAGCTGAAGTCGCTCCTGCGCGGGCGGGAGGATGCCGCGTCGCGCCGCCTCGCGCTGCTCGCGGATTCGCTGGTCGAGAAGAGCGTCTGGCTCGTCGGCGGCGACGGCTGGGCGTACGACATCGGCTTCGGCGGCCTCGACCACGTGCTCGCCTCGGGGCGGAACGTCAAGGTGCTCGTGCTGGACACGGAGGTCTACTCGAACACCGGCGGCCAGGCGTCGAAGGCGACGCCGCGCGGCGCGGTCGCGAAGTTCGCCTCCGCCGGCAAGCGAACCCGCAAGAAGGATCTGGGCCTGCTCGCGATGGGCTACGGCGATGTCTACGTCGCGCAGATCGCGCTCGGCGGCGACAACGCCCAGGCGGTCAAGGCACTGTGGGAGGCCGAGCACTATCCGGGGCCGGCGCTCGTGATCGCCTACAGCCACTGCATCGAGCACGGGATCGAGATGGAGCAGGGGATGCTCCACCAGAAGGACGCCGTCGACACCGGCTACTGGCCGCTCTATCGCTACGACCCGGCCGGCGAGAAGCCGCTTCGCCTCGACTCGAAGCGCAAGCGCCCGGTCAGCGACTTCCTGGCCGAGGAGAACCGTTTCGCCTCACTCCAGCGCACCCGGCCGGAGACGGCCGCGGAGCTGGACGAGCTCGAACAGACGGACGTCGATGGGCGCTGGGCCCGCCTCGAGCTGATGCTTGCCGCCCAGGACGCGGCGTAGGAGCGCCGCTAGTCGCGGGGCACGCGGTGGGGCAGGAGGCTCCAGGCCGCGGTGTTCCGCTTCGACGGGAAGAGGTCGCGCCAGTCCTTGCCGATGAGCCACGTGCCGAAGAGGGCGGCGACTTCTGTGCGGCGAGTCAGGTCCCACGCCTCGGCGACCCCGCCGGCGATGAGGATGACGAGGACGCCGAGCCCGAGCGCGAACTCGTGGATGCGTAGGCCGAAGAGGTAGACGCGCGGACCAAGCCGGTGCCGTTCCAGGTGGAGCACGGGGCCAAGGTAGGTATCGGCCGTGAGCGTGCGATGAGAGGTTGTAAGCGTTCCTCGATCTGTCATCTGCCCGCCAGTACGGTGGCCGGGGTGCGAGCCGGAGCTCTCCTCGTCCTGCTTTCGGCCGGAGCCGTGGCCGCCGGCTGCGCAGGCAGCGGGCCGGCGGCGACGCGGCACCGCTCGGCGCGTCCAAGGCCGCTCGCCGTCTACGCCGCAGGACGGCGGATCGGGGTTGTTCGTCCGGGTACGCGGCGGATCCGTCTCCCGGCCGGGCTCGACCGCCGCAGCGGCCGCGCGCGGATCCGTTACACGATCCCTCCGCGCCGTGCGAGACGCATCGTCAGGCGAGCGCTCGGCGCGCGCGCGACCCGCGTCGACGTGCCGGCGGTGCCGCTGTGGTCGAGGATCGAGCTGCGACCCGTCCGCCAGGTCCTCCACAACGACTGCGAGGCGGCGTCGCTCTCGATGCTGCTCGCGGCGGCAGAGATCCGCGCCGGACAGCTCGAGCTCCAGTCACGGCTGCCGCGGAGCGGGCCGCTCGATCCGGAGCCGGTCGCGGGCAGCAGGCTCTTTCGGTGGGGCGATCCAGAGCGTGGCTTCGTCGGCCGGCCGGACGGCGGCGGCACCGAGGGAGGCTTCGGCGTCTACGAACCGCCGGTCCGCGCGCTCGCGGCACGGTACGGCGTCCACCTCCTCGATCTGCGTCGCCGCAGCGAGGCGGCGGTTCGTGCGGCTGTCCTTGCCGGTCATCCGGTGCTCGCGTGGGTCGGGCTCGCGGACGGGCCGTACCTCAGCTGGCTGACGCCGTCGGGTAGCCGGATCACCGTGAATCTCGACGAACACGCGGTCGTGCTCGTCGGCGCCGGTCGCGGCTACGTGCTGGTGAACAACCCGCTCACGGGCGTCCGGGAACGCTGGAGCGAAACGCTCTTCAGCGACCGCTGGCGCCTGCTCGGCCGGCGCGCGCTCGAGCTGCCTCGGTCCTGACCTGCGGCCGGCGCGCAACGGCCACCGCGGCCTCGTGCGCAAGCAGCTCGATCCGCACCTGCTCGAAGCCACGGGCCGCGAGCATCTCCTCCCACGCCGTCGGGGGCGCGGGCTGCTCCCAGCGGCCGGCAGCCAGGCGAATCGCGTTGCGGAGGATGCGAACCGCCCCGGCCGGGCCTCGCCTCAGCAATGCGGCGACCTTCTCCAGGACCAGCCGGCGGTCGCGCGCACCGAGCGTGATCGAGAACATCATGTCGCAGATCACGAGCCGCCCGCCGGGCCGGAGGATTCGCCGCGCCTCGGCGAGCGCGAGCTCCTTGCCCGAGTGGTCGAGGTGGTGGAAGGCGTAGTTCGAGACGACGAGCGTCGCCGATTCGTCCTCGAGAGGCAGCCGGCGAAGATCGGCCGCGACGGCCTCGATGTTGTGGACGCCGTCGGCCGCGGCCGCGTCGTCGAGCTTCTCCAGCATCCGCTCCGAGATGTCGACGGCGACGAGCTCCCGCACGCGCGGGGCGAGCGCGAGAGCGAGGAGCCCGGTGCCCGCGCCGAGGTCGACCACGTAGTCGTTGCTCCGCGGCTCCGCGAGCTCGACGATCCTGTCGCGAATCGCGAGGAAAGCCTCGCTCGCGGCGACCTCCTCCCAGGCCTCGACGCGCTCGTCCCAGCGGTAGGGATCGCTCACAGGCTCCACCGTTACCGCAGCGCGTGAAAGGACTATGAGCCGGACGGCTACTTGAGGGGGACGTCCACCCTGCCGGGCGAGCGCCGGTAGACGGCGAAGAAGTCGCGGTCGTCGGGGACGAGGTAACGCGTCGGCGGCTGTTGGTAGTTCGGGACGATCCGGGTCGGGAGCAGGCCGTCGCGGTGCCGGTAGGTGATCAGAGTCGGCCACTCGGGGTTGATGTCGAGCTCCATCGCGCGCACGGCACCTGCCCGCTGGAGGATCCGAGCGAGCGTCGTGACGGTCTGGTAGTCGGCGGCGGCGTAGATGATGTTGCCGCGCCGATCGACCCCGACTCCCGTGCGCCAGACGCGGACCGCGTTGCCGAGCGTGTAGCCCCACGCGGTGCTATCCGAGAGCTGCGGGCTCAGGCGGCCGTGATTGATGATCAGCGGCAGGCTCTGCCGGGCCCAGGCGATCGCGGGCCCGGAGACGGGCCGCCGTCCCAGCCGACGACGTTGACGCGTCCGTTCTTGTAGGCGACGAGTGTGGCGAGCCCCTGCTTGAGCGGTTCATTCGTGTGTCCGTTCAGCGCGTCGCCGTTCAGTCCGTCCCGGTAGATGAAGCCGCTGTTGAAGGTGGCGAGCAGCCGCCAGCGCTGGCCGTGCGGAACCTCCGTCGGCCCGCGCAGGGTTGCGCTCGGCGGCTCGTAGCGGCCGGGGTAGTAGCCGATCGCGGTGCGCGTGTGGTCGAACCAGGCGACGTAGGCGACGATCCGCGGGTAGTCGCGCTCGGTGCGGAACGTCGTGACCAGGACGGGCGGCTTGCCGTCGATCGCGGCGCCGGTCGGCTTCCAGACTCCCTCACCCGGCAGGCGATGTGCGAAGACCGGCTCGATCCGCGGCGGCCACGGCTTCGCGTGAGGGCGGCGCACGAGCCCGACGGTGGGCAACGTCTTCAGTTGCGGGCCGCCCTTCTTCGGGGCGCGCCAGCCGTAGTAGACGTGCTCCACCTCGTCGACGAGCCAGTTGAGGTGATTCAGCCGCAGCCATTCGACGGTGCGCACGCCGAGTGGGAGGCTCGACGGCTGGACGGCCATCCGCGTCCACGAATAGATCACCGGCGACAGGAGGGCAAGGACGAGGACGCCGATCCAGAGGCGCAACCGGATCTTTCTCCGTCGCGGCTCGGGCGCGAAAGTGGGAGTGGGGTCAGCGTCCACGGCCATCCGGCGGAGCGATCGTGACCCCGACGGATGAATAGTGCATGAGGCGCTCGGCCCGGCCGTTAATCCGCTTCTCATGCGGCGCGCAACAATGGAGGCGTGCGCGTGCTCGTGGTCGAAGACGAGAAGAAGCTCGGTGAGCTGCTCGGCCGTGGGCTGCGCGAGGAGGGGTACGCGGCCGACGTGGCCGATCGCGGGGAGGCTGCTCTCTGGATGGCGCAGGCCGTCGACTACGACGCGATCGTCCTCGACGTCATGCTGCCGGGGGTCGATGGGCTGGACGTTTGCCGGCGGCTCCGGCGGGACGGCGTCTGGACGCCGGTGCTGATGCTGACGGCGCGCGACGCGATCGAGGATCGCGTCAGCGGGCTCGACACGGGCGCCGACGACTACCTCACGAAGCCGTTTTCCTTCGACGAGCTCCTCGCCCGCCTCCGGGCCCTCGTGCGCCGGGCCCCGGCCGAGCGTCCTGCCGTGCTCGAGGTCGGAGATCTGCACCTCGACCCGGCGTCCCACCGCGCCTGGCGCGGCGATCACGAGCTCGACCTGAGCGCGAAGGAGTTCGCCCTCCTCGAGGTGTTCATGCGCCGCGCCGGCGTCGCGCTGACCCGCAACCAGCTCCTCGATGGGGCGTGGGATCTCGCGTTCGAGAGCCGCTCGAACGTCGTCGACGTCTACGTCCGCTACCTGCGCCAGAAGATCGACCGGCCGTTCGGCACCGACTCGATCGAAACGGTGCGCGGCGTCGGCTACCGGCTGCGAAAGGAGTGACACGGCCCGGCGCCTGCCAATTCGCGTTCGCCTGACGCTCGGCTTCGCGCTCGCGATGGCGATCGTGCTGGCAGCCGTCGGTCTGTTCGTCTACCACCGCGTCGCGAACGAGTTGCTGACGTCGGTCGATCAAACGCTCACCGCGCAGGCGAAGGACGAGCTGGGCGCGCACCGCGTCGATGTCGACAAGGACGGCGAGACGACGCTCGCGCAGCTCTATGCGCGCGACGGCCGGCTCCTCGGCGCGCAGCCGCAGGGACTGGCGCCGTTGCTCGACCGGAGATTCGTCCTCGCTGCGCGCACGCAGCGCATCTGGAGCAACGAGCAGATCCGGCTTTCCGGCCGCCGCAGCGAGTGGCGTGTGCTCGCCGTCTCCTCGCGGCGCGGTGAGATCGCCGTGGTCGCGCGCTCGCTCACCCCCCGCAGCGACTCGCTCGCCCATCTCCGGCATGAGCTCCTGGTCTTTCTGCCGCTCGCGCTGCTCGCGGCCTCCCTCGGGGGCTACGCCCTCGCGGCGGGGGCGTTGCGTCCCGTCGAGGTCTTGCGCCGGCGAGCGCAGGCCGTCACAGCCGACGAGCGGGCCGCGCTGCCGGTGCCGCCGAGCGGCGACGAGATCGGCCGGCTCGCGGTGACGCTCAACGACATGCTTGCGCGCCTCCACGCTGCCGTCGAGCATGAGCGGCGGTTCGTCGCGGATGCGAGCCACGAGCTGCGGACGCCGCTGGCCCTGCTCCAGACGGAGCTCGAGCTTGCGCTCCGGCGGCCCCGCTCGCGCGAGGAGCTCGAGGATGCGCTCCGATCTGCATCGGAGGAGACCCACCGCCTCGTCCGGCTTGCCGAGGATCTGCTCCTGATCGCGCGCGCCGACCAGGGGCCGCTCCCGATCCGCCGCGAGGAGGTCGATGCGGATCGGCTTCTCGCGGACGTGACGACGCGCTTTGCCACTCGCGCTCGGACGCTCGGCCGCGAGGTTCGCGCCGAGCCGAGCGAGCTGCACCTCGACGTCGACCCGCTACGCGTCGAGCAGGCGCTCGGGAACCTGGTGGACAACGCGCTCGTCCACGGGGAGGGAAACGTCGAGCTGCGCGCCGTCGCCGCCGGCGGGCGCGTCGAGCTGCACGTGCTGGACGAGGGAGAGGGATTCGCGCCGGAGTTCCGCGCCCGGGCGTTCGATCGCTTCAGCCGCGGCGACGAGGCGCGCAGCGGCAACGGCTCCGGGCTCGGGCTCTCGATCGTCGAGCTCGTCGCGCGTGCTCACGGCGGAGCGGCCGGCGTCCGGAACCGCGCGGGCGGTGGCGCGGACGTCTGGCTCTCGCTGCCGCCGGCGGCGTCGCTCAGCAGGTCTCGCCGCCCCGAGCAGCGAGCGGCGTTGTGAGCGCCTTCCACGTCGCGCGGCTGGTGAGCGGGAACTCGTAGAGGCTGTACCCGAGCGGGGCGCAGTCGGCGACCGCGCGCATGAATCCCGCAGTGTCGGCGGCGCTCATGGAACCGGCGATCCCGCCGATCAGGTGGATGGGCATGTGCCGGTTGCCCGTTCGGGATCGGATCGCCGCGATGTCGGTGGCGAGGTACGCGCGTGCGCGCTTGCTCCCGTGGACGTGTGCGTCGGTGAAGTACGCCATCGGCAGAAACACGTCGTAGTAGCGGGCGAGCCCCCGGTAGGGGAAGCGGGGCCAGTACCTCGGGTGCCTGCGGAACCCAACCTCGCCCGGGGTGATCGCTCCCAGCGGATAGCGCGGGCCGACGGCCGCCCGCAGCTGCATCGAGAGCCGCATCAGGCGCTGGTTACGCAGCGAAGCGGGCTTGACGAGGCTGGCCTCGATGTCGAGCGCGAAGGAGTCGAAGCGCTCGCCTTTCGCGCTGCGGAAGCGGATCGCGGCCAACGCACGCTGCCTGTCTTGCGCCGTGCCGGCGAAGGAGGGGAGATACCAGGCCACGACCCGAAGGCCCGCAGCATGCGCGGCATCGATGAACCGTCCGAGAGCCCGGCGGCGCACCAGGTCGGCTCGCTGCGAGTAATTGCCGGTCTGCAGGTAGAGCGTGCGGACGCCGACGCGCTCCATCGCCGCGACCGCTCGCTCCGGCTCGGCCCATGCGGACGTCGCGTAGATGTCGACCCAGGTTCCCAGCCCTGCGTAGGCGGTGGGCTGGCGCGATGGCACGGACGCGCGGGTCGCCGGCACGGCCAGTAGTGCCGAAAGGAACGCTGCGACCAGAAGGAGCCGCGACCTCGGAATCGCCGCCACCTCGAAAAGTCTGCCAGGACTTCAGCTCGGCTGGGAAGACCCGGGGTCAAGGTCTTGCATTCACGCAACCTCCTCACTGCGCAGGCGACGGCTCACCGTTGAGTAATGGCAGTGAAGGTGGAGGGCGATCTCGCGCAACGTATAGCCGTACTCACGGTATGCGAGGACAACCGGCTTCTCGGCGTTCGTGAAGATCTCAGCCAGCGACGGGGGCAGGGGTTGCCACTCGCGTCGGCGAACCTCCTCGATTGGTTCCAGGCCGCCGAGATTGACCCGTAGGAAGTCGTCGCTCGCGGCGTAGGCGCCTGCGCGGAGTGGCGGCGGGGACGGCGCCTCGCCTTCCACGAACCGGGATAGTCGTTCGCGTGCCGCCGCGCGTTCTCGGGCAAAGTGTCCCAGGATCCATGAAGCCGTGAGGAAGGCGGGACATGGAGTGAGTCCCAACATCGCCGGGTAGCTGCTCCACTTCCATCCCGCGGGCTCCGAGCACAAGCCGGCGCGGACGGGATTCCAGGCGATGTACCGGAGCAACGCCATGAGGTGGGAATCGGCATCCACGAGGATCGCCTTGTAGCGGGCCTGGAAGAGGTGGCCGCAGCGCGTCCGCCGTCGGTTGTATCGCTGAGTGAAGACGCCGTTCAGCTGGCGCATCCCCGCTGGAAGATTCGGTTGTGGCGTCTCGATCAGCAGGTGGTAGTGGTTACCGAGCACGCAATAGCTGTGGCAGAGCCAGCCGTATCGCTCGACCACATGGGCGAGGATGTCGAGGAAGCTCTCGTAATCGGCGGACGCCCGGAAGACGCGAGCGCGATTGTTCCCACGCGAGGTCACGTGGTAGAAGGCGCCGGGAAACAGAATGCGGAGAGGTCGGACCATGAGGCGAACCTACGCAGCAAGCCATCACCTGGGGGTCGCGACTTCGAGGCGGGTGCATCAACGCAAGACCTGACCCCGGTCTCGGACCCCGGTCTCGCCGGGACGTGAGAGGCGATCGCCCAGCTCAAGACCAGCAGCTGGAAGATCACGAAGCCGAGCGGCTTCAACGGCCTAGCACCTCGGCGTAGACCTCTTCCAGCTGTGCAGTCGGGTCGCCGAAGCGGGCGTGCACCTCGCGCAGGTTCCGCTCTCCGTAGCGACGGCGTAGCTCGGGGTCGCGGGCGAGACGGACGATCGCGGCGGCGACCGCGTCGACGTCGTGCCGGTCGCCGACGAGCTCTCCGCCCTCGCCCTGCTGGATCCACTCGTCCATGGACGGTGCGAGCCCGACGACGAGCGGGATGCCGCTCGCCATCGTCTCGAGCAGCGAGGCGGGGGAGGAGTCGACGTCGGCGAGCGTCACGGCGAAGTCGGCGGAGGCGTTCACCGACGGAAGCTCGACCGCGGGCACGTCCTGCACCGCCATGTACGGGTCGAGCCCCAGCTCAGTCGCGAGGCGGTCGAACTCGGTGCGCGTCCAGCCGCCGCCGGCGGTCGAGAAGAGCCGTAGTTCCGGCACCTCTTCCCTCGCCTTCGCGAAGGCCCGCAGGACGACGTCGAGGTTCGAGTAGGGCCGGAAGTTGCGCAGCGAGAGGCAGACGATCGCGTCGTCGGGCCAGCCGAGCGCGCGCCAGCGGCCGCGGTCGGCGTGCTCGGGCGAGTAGCCGTCGATGCGCGCATGCCAGAAGATGCGGTGGAACTTCGAGCGGTCGGCCCCGAGCTTCACCGCCGCGTCCTCGAGCGCCTGCGAATTGACGACGTAGGCGAGGGCGCGCTCGGGAGCGATCGCGACCCGCGCGCGCTGCTCCGCCTCCGGCGACTGCCACGCATCGACGATCGCGTCCTTTCCCCACGGGCTGACGACGAGCGGCCCGAGCCCGGCGCGCGCCGTCCAGTAGCCGTACGGAAGGAGGTAGTGCGAGTGGACGACGTCGGGCTGCACGTTGCGGGCGAGCCGCTGCAGCGCGGGCACCATCCGGAAACGCCGCAGCACGGGCACGCGCAGCAGCGGATCGAGCTCCTGGAACTGGTGCACGTGGAGCCCTTCGAGCTCGCCGCGCGGGTTGAACCGGCCCGAGGCCACGTGCACCTCGTGCCCGCGCTCGGCGAGCCGGCGCGCCCAGCGCGCGAAGTGGCGCGACTTCGCGTCGCCGATCCCAGGATGCGCAGCGTGCCGTCAGCCATCCGTCTCGCGGGAGAAGACGACGATCTTCTGGTTGTCGGGATGTCCCCAGTCGCCGTTGTACGACATCGTCAGGCCCGTGCCCTGAGCTGCGCAGCGGAGCGTGTCGAGGTCGTAGTGGTACTTGTCGCTGTCGGGGTAGGAGACGACGCGCTCGGACTGCTGGATCTCGCCGAGGAACTGCTTCCCGTTCGGGTTCTCGTAGATCGTCGCGTAGAAGCGGCCGCCCGGGTTCAGCACCTTCGCCATCTCCACGAGGCAGCGGACGATGTTGTTCACGGGCAGATGCGTGAACACCGACTGTGCGATCGCGTAGTCGAACGTCTGCCCGAGCTTGCTGAACTCGAAGGCGCCGTTGACGAGCAGGTTCGGTCTCTTGTCCGCGAGCCCGTAGCGCGGCAGCTCGATGTCGCGAGCCCGCTCGAGGGTGTCGCCGCGCTTGTCGATCCCGGCGTAGTGGCCCGGCTCGAGGTAGCCGATGAAGTGCACGCCGGCGCGCAGCGGGCCGCAGCCGACATCGAGGACGTAGTGCTCCGGCTTGAGTCCCTGCTCGACGAGGTAGTCGAGCTGGAGCTTGCCGAGGTAATCCCAGAACGCGTCGGTGCCGCGCACCGTGCCGCGATGCCAGTCGGGATCCCAGAAGCGGCGATAGCGCTCCGGGAGCGCCTTGCGCAGCCGCCGCTTGACCGAGATGGGGACGTATTGCTTGACCTTGCCGAGCATCGCCCGTGGGTCAACCGCCATGGACACCTCCTGAGGTTGCGGCGGTCGGCTTGAACCGCCTGACCCCGCGATGAGCGAACCGCCCGAGCTGCACGAGCGCGGGCTTCGGGTCGTCGCGTGCGAAGACGGCGTCGACGTACGGCGGCCGTTCGAGCGCGAGCGGCTTGCCCGCCATGAGCGTGATCGCCCAGCGCTTTCCGTCGCCGTGCATCCGCGCCGGCGGCAGCGGATCGCCGACGAGGTCGCGGTACGCGATGTACGGGAGGTCGACGCCGCACGCGGCGGCGAGGCTGTGCCACTGCCAGAGCCGCGGGTTCACCTCCAACAGCTTGAACCGGCCGTCGCGCGGGTCGCGCATCACCTCGACCTGTGAGACGCCGTGGAAGTCGAGCGCGCGCAGGAGGGCGAGACCCTGCTCTACGACCTCCTCCACCCAGACCGCCTCGCCGACGCGGGCGCTGCCCATGTAGCCACGGGTCTGGCTGAGCTTGCGGCCGGAGAAGAGCCCGAGCGCCTGGCCGTCGCGGTCGAGATAGCTGCCGAGCGTGTACATCTCCTCCGCGGTGCCCGGGATGAGCTCCTGCACCATCGGCTCATAGGGCGCGGCGTCTTCGTAGGCGCGCTCGAGCTCGTTCGCGTTCTCGCAGCGGAAGAGCTGGCGCCCGTGGCTGCGCCGGAAGCCGACGTTCGCCGACGGCTTGACGATCAACGGGAAGCCGAGCTCCTCGCCGGCGGCGAGCGCCTCCTCGGCCGAGCTCGGGTAGAGCGTGCGCGGGACGGGAACGCCCACCGACTCCGCGGTCTCGAGCTGGTGGCGCTTGCTCTGGATCCGCTCGAGCACCTCCCAGCTCGGGAACGGAAAGCGGTAGCGCTCGGCAAGAACGTCGGCGTGCCGTGCGATCGCGTTCACGTGCTCGTCGTGGGTGGGGAAGACGGGGAGGACGTCGTCCGTCTCCTCGGCGACCGAGCGCAGCGCGGCGATGAACCCGGCCTCGTCGTCGAGCGGATCGGGCGCGAGGCGCTGCTCGGCGTAGCGCGAACGGAAGCCGAGAGCGTACGGCCGGTGGTCGAGCGCGAGCACGCGCAGCCCGCGCCGCCCGAGCGACCGGATCGCAGCAAGGCCGTTGACCCAGGCGACCTCGACGACCACGGCCGTGCCCTTCCCCGACATCCGCGCGAGTCTAGTTGTGCGCCGGAAGAAGTCGCCTGAGCCGCTGACGCTCGGCCGGGAGGTAGAAGCCGAGAAGGCCGAGCGCGAGCGGGTAGGCGAGCGTCAGCCCGAACGCGAGCGGCAACGAGCGCGGAAGGAGCTCGCCGCAGAGTGTCAGGCCCCCGGCAGCGAGGAGCAGAACCGTCACCCGGCGCCACTGATACGCGACGGGGTACATCCTCTGCGCGTTCCACGTCCTCACGGCCATCAGGAGCGCGTAGGCGGCGAGCGTCGCGTACGCGGCGCCGAGCATCCCGTACGCCGGGATCAGCCAGAGGTTGAGCCCGAAGTTGAGCGCCGCCGCGAGCGCCGCTGCGACCCAGTTGAACTGCGTCTGTCGCGTCCGGCCGGTGGCGATCGTGACGACCGTGAAGCCGGCGTAGAAGACGCTCGAGTAGGCGAGGGCCGGGATCGCCTTGTCAGCCGGCCAGTACCCGTGCTTCTGAGCAAGCGTGCGCACGATCCAGGGCGCGAAGAGACTGAGCGCAAGCGCCACCCAGGCGGCGATGAACATCAGGTAGGTGAGGACGAAGGAGTAGGCGCGCTTTGCCTCCTTCTCGTCTTCGATCGAATACGCGAACGCGGGCCAGGCGATCTGGAAGGCGGTGAAGAGAAGCACCATCGCCCCGCTGATCTTGTTTGCGAGCGAGTACTGGCCCACCTCGTTCAGTCGGTTCACGTTGTGCACGAGCTTGCTCAGCATCAGGCGGTCACCGAAGTTCGTCACCCAGAGTGCGAGCGCGGCCCCCATCAGCGGGAACCCGAACCGGTTGAGGGCCCGCAGCAGCTTGGGGTCGAACTGAAGGCCGAGCTGCTCCCGCCGGTACGCGAGGAGGACCACGTAGAGGACGAGCGTGCCGCTGAGATTCCCGACGATGATCCCGAGCGGCCCCTCCTTGTAGACGACGACCAGGATGACGGTGAGCGGGACCGTGATCGCGATGTTCGCGAGGGTCGCGATCGAGAACGCGACCGAGCGCCGCTCGGCCCGGAAGAGGTTCGTCATCTGGGCGTAGTTGACGTTCGCCCAGAGGAGGACCCCGGTGGCGATGACGAGCCTCGCGCCGCTCCCCTGCAGATTCGGGCCGTCGCGCGTCACGCCGAACCAGCCGGCGATGTCGTGCGCGAGGACGATGCAGAGGACGAGCCCTAGCGTCGAATACGCCATCTGGGCCCAGAAGACGGTGCGGACGAGCCTCCGGCGATACCCGGGCTCCTTCTCCAGAAAGTAGAACCGGATGAAGCCGTAGTTGGCGCCGCCGCGGAGCAAGGTGACCGCCACGGCCATCGCGGCCATGAGGATCTCGATCCGGCCGTAGTCGCCCGGAGAGATGTAGCTCGTGTACAGCGGCAGCATGAGGACCGCGAGGAAGCGCGAGACGAGGCCGCCGACGCCGTAGATGAAGGAGTCTCGCGTCAGCCCGCGCAGCTGCGAGCCGAGCGATTGAGGCTTCGCGGTCACGGCGCTCAAGGGTACGTAGACTCGCGGTCGATGACGGCCGGGGTCGAGATTCGCGAGCGCGTCGAGCGGCGGGCGCGGTGGGTTCTGGACACGCTGGGCGCGGGGGATTTCCGCCTCGGGGAGGACGTTCCGTACCGGCCCGAGGCATGGGATCAGGTCGAGCGTGGCGAGCTGCCGCAGGGAGACGACCTGGCCGCGGCGTTCTTCCACCTCGCGCGGATCGAGGAACGCGGGGCGCCGCGCGACCCGCACGGCCGCTTCTTCGCCTCGTCGTCCTGCCTCGACCCGCTCGACCCGCCGCTCGAGCGGCTGCGGAAGGAGCTCGGGTTGCAGGCATCGCGCTACGGCAACGCGACATTCGCGGTCGCGCTGACGCACGACGTGGACGTGCCGTGGCGCTGGACGCGCATCGGCATGCTCGGCGCTGCGGCGCGGCTGAAGGGACACGCTCTCGCGGGCCGCGTGGGGCCGGCGCTCCACGAGGCGCGCGGCCTCGCGCGCGTGCCGCTCCACAGGCTGCGCGGCAGCGACCCGAACTGGCGCTTCGCGGAGATCGCCGCCGAGGAGCGCGAGCACGGCTCGCGGTCGACGTTCTTCGTCATGGCGGGCCACGGCCACCGTGCCGACGGCGCCGCGCCGGAGTCGTACGAGCGGCTCCGCCCGAAGCTCGTCGAGACGCTCGCCGGCGCAGGGGCCGAGGTCGGCCTCCACGGCAGCTATCTCGCCGCCGAGGACCTCGACCGCCTCGCGCGGGAGCGCGCCCTGCTCGCGCAGCTGGACGGGCCGCTCCTCGGGCACCGCTACCACTACCTCCGCGCCGATCCGCACCGGAATCTCGTGCCGCTCGCCAACATCGGCTTCAGCTATGACACCTCGCTCGGCTTTCCGGACGCCCTCGGCTTCCGTGCCGGGATCGCGCATCCATTCCGGGTGTGGGATGTCGCGCGGGACCAGCCCTCCGATCTGATCGAGGTGCCACTCGCGGTGATGGATGCGACGCTGGCCGAGGAGCGGTACGAAGGGCTGTCGGCCGCGGCCGCGAAGCCGCGTGTGCTGGCTCTGCTCGACTGGGCGGCCGAGCACGGTGGCGGTTTCTCGATCCTCTGGCATCCGGAGCGCTTCGACGCGGCGAGTGCTCGCGGCTGGGACAGGCTCTATTTCGAGGTGATGGACGCCGTCCGCGAGCGGGGCGGCGTGTGCATGTCGGCCGGCGAGCTCGCCGCCGCGGCCGCGGATCAGCTGGGCCTCCCGGGCTCCTAGCCCTCACCCGTACACTCCGGCGCGTGTCCGAGCTGGATGCGTCGCCGACGGAGCCGGTCCTCGAGTGGGACACGCCGCTGTTCCGCATGGCGCGCGCCCAGTACGAGCAGGCGCTTCCCTACGCGGGCATCTCGGACATGGTGGCCGAGCGGCTCTCGTTCCCCGAGCGCGCCGTCATCGTCAGCGTCCCGCTCCGCCGTGACGACGGCTCGGTCGAGATCTACCCCGGCTACCGCGTGCAGCACTCGACGGTGCTCGGGCCGACGAAGGGCGGGATGCGCTACGACCCGGAGGTCTCGCTCGGCGAGTGCGCCGCGCTCGCCACGTGGATGACGTGGAAGTGCGCGCTCCTGCGGCTTCCGTACGGCGGCGCGAAAGGGGGCATTCGCTGCGACCCGCACGCACTTTCGCTACGCGAGCTCGAGAAGCTCACGCGCCGCTTCACCTCCGAGCTGATCCGCGACATCGGCCCGCAGACCGACATCCCGGCTCCCGACATGGCGACGAACGAGCACACGATGGCCTGGATGATGGACACGTACTCGATGCAGAGCGGTTACGCGGTTCCGGAGGTCGTGACGGGCAAGCCGATCTCGATCGGCGGTTCCGTGTTCAGGCGCGAGGCGACCGGCGCCGGCGTCGTGATGGTCGCCGAGCAGGCCTGCCGGCGCCTGGGCTTCGAGCTCGCGGGACGCACGTGCGTCGTGCAGGGCTTCGGGAACGTCGGGGGCGTCGCAGCGTCCGAGCTGCACGAGCGCGGCGTACGCGTGATCGCGGTGTCCGGACGTCTCGGGCGGCGTGCATTCCGGCGCCGGCCTCGATGTCCCGGCGCTACATGCCTACGTCGCGGAGCAGGGGTCGCTCGCCGGGTACGAACGCTGCGAGCGGATCACGAACGAGCAGCTCCTCGAGCTCGAGTGCGACGTCCTCGTCCTCGCCGCCCGCGAGGATCAGCTCACCAGCGCGAACGCCGACCGCGTGCGCGCGTCCCTCGTCGTCGAGGGCGCGAACGGTCCGACGACGATCGAGGCGGACGAGATCCTCGGCGAGCGGGGGATCCCGGTCGTACCGGACATCCTCACGAACGCCGGCGGCGTCACGGTCTCGTACTTCGAGTGGGTGCAGGATCTCGGCCGGCTGTTCTGGGATCGCGACGAGATCCGGCGGAAGCTGGCCGACATGATGGGCGACGCCCTCGACCGGGTCTACTCCGTCGCGGAGGACAAAGGGATCACGCTGCGCCAGGCGGCGATGGTCGCCGCGATCCGCGAGGTCGCCGCTGCGCTCGAGGCTCGCGGAATCTTCCCGTAACGCGAGAGAATGTCCACTGATGTCCGCTGAAACCGTTCGCGACGCGATGGTGCCCGAGCCGACGACGCTCGGTGCGGAGGCGACCGCGCAGGAAGCGGGTCGGTGTTTCGCCGACAACGGCGAGGTGCGCGCGATCTTCGTCACGGAGGACGACGGGCGGCTGCTCGGCGTCGTCACGCGGAAGACACTGGTGCGCGAGGTGGTCGCCACCGGGCTCGAACCGGGCAGCGTCACGCTGCGCGAGATCGCCGAGCCGCCGAACTTCACGCTGGACGCGGGGCTCGAGCTCGAAGGCGCTTTCCGGTTCCTCGAAGAAGAGGATCTGGAACGGGTGCCGGTCGTGGAAGAGGGCGGCCGCCTGGTCGGTGTCCTCTCGCGCGCCGTCGTGCAGCGCCGCCTCGCCGAGGACGAGCCCCCCGAAGGCGAGCCCGAGCCCGGCTCGGTCGTCCTCTAGTCCCGGCTGCGAGCGCTACCCGGCGACAGGCCGGTGGCAGCCACCGTCACGAGTGTGTCGATGAAGTGTCACAGGCCCGGTGGCGTGAGTCGGACGACCGAGCCGAACGCGACGGAGGCGCGTGCGCTTTCGACACGGATTCGTAACGGTGGCTGCCACCGGTCGTCAGCAGCAGGTGTAGGCGCCGGGAGGCGCGGCACCCTCTTCCGGCTCCGGAAGCTCGGCCGCGGCGAGGGCGGCGCCGTCGAGGATGTCACGCTCGCTGACGCGGATCGCCTCGAGCCCGTAGGTGTCCAGGATCGCCACGAGGATCGCTCCGCCGGCCACGATCACCGGCGCGCGCTCGGGCTCGAGCGCCGGGACGCGCCGCCGCTTGTCGAGCGGCATCGCCGCCAGCCGCTCCAGCTGCGCGTACGCCCCGTCACGCTCGAGGACGTGTCCGTGCACGCGCTCGCGGTCGTACTCCTCGAGCCCGAGGTCGAGCGCGGCGAGCGTCGTGATCGTCGCGGCCACGCCGACCGCGTCCTCCGGCTCGAGCGCGGGCAGGAGACGCACGCGCGGCGTCGATGCTCGCCGCCACGTCGTCACCGTGGCGCTCGGTGAAGCCGGACGGAGCCCATCGGCAGGCTCGTGTGGAAGTCGCCGAGGACGAGCTCGTCGAGCCGCCGCCGATGTCGACGAGCAGCGTCGCGCGGCCGAGCTCGCCCACGCCGCGGCGGGTCAGCTCCGCCTCCTCGTGCCCCGAGAGCAGCCGGGTCACGAACCCGTAACTCCACTCGATCTCGCCGAGGAACGCCTCCCCGTTCTCGGCGTCGCGGACAGCACTCGTCGCGACCAGGAGCGTCCGCTCCGCACCGAGGGCCTCGGCGGTGCGGCGATAGTCGGAGAGGACGTTGCGGACGCGTGCGACCGGGACGGGGAGGAGCTTGCCGCGGGTGTCGACCCCTTCGCCGAGGCGCGTGATCCGCGACTCGCGGTGCAACTCCTCGATCCGGCCGTCCTCGACGTCCCCGACGACAAGTCGGGTGGTGTTCGTCCCCTGGTCGATTGCGGCGACGATCACGCGCGCGCGAGGCTCCAGATCGCCCGATCCGACATCGAATCGATGGTAACGAGGCTGCTACAATCGGGGCCGCGACGCGGGGTGGAGCAGTCAGGTAGCTCGCCGGGCTCATAACCCGGAGGTCGCAGGTTCAAATCCTGCCCCCGCTACTCAAGGCCCCGGCAACGGGGCCTTTCTTCTCCGGCGGGGCGCCGCGCGAGATCCATCGTGGGCCTACTTGCATCCGCTCCGTGTGCCCGCTGAAATGTCGCCGTGCCCCGGTCGCGGCTCCTGTGGCAAGAGATCTCGCTCCCGCAGCGCCTGCTGATCGCATCGGCGCTCACCTACGGCGGGGTCTTCGCCCTCCTCCTCGCGTTCGGAAGACCGGGCCTCGGTATCGGCGAAGGCTTCTTCATCCCGGTGATCCTCGCCGCCGCTGCGACAAGCGCACCCGAGGGAGCGCTCGCGGGGGCCGGCGCGCTACTCCTCTACGAGCTTGCAATCCACGATGGATTGGCGTGGGCGGACTTCGACACCGCTCCGGCACTGACCCGGTTCATCAGCTACGTCGCCGCCGGCGTTGTCGTCGGCTACCTCGCACAGCGCACCCGCCGGATGCTGGCGCAGAGCCTCTTCGTGCTGGAGGACCTCGTCGAGCTCGCGCACGGCCGCCTCGAGGAGGCCGAGAGCATCGCCGGCGAGCGCTAGGCGAGCCCGAAGGTCTGCCCGAGCAGGAAGACGTTCAGCGCGCCGATCAGCGCGGCGATCGCGACGGCGACGACGGTGGTGGCGCGGCGATTCACATGAACGCCCATCACGTCTCGCCGGCTCGTCAGTAGCACCAGCGGAACGAGTGCGAACGGGATCCCGAACGAGAGCACGACCTGGCTGAGCACAAGCGCCTGCGTGGGGCTGACGCCCACGGCGAGCACGATCAGCGCGGGCACCATCGTGAGTGCACGCCGCGCGAACAGCGAGATCCGCAGGTTCACGAAACCGGCCATCACGACCTGGCCCGCGTACGTGCCCACGCTCGAGGACGAGGCGCCGGACGCGAGCAGCGCGACCGCGAACGCGAGGGCAGCGGTGCCGCCGACCAGGTGGAAAAGCCGGCATGCGCGCCACGGATCGTGTCGACGTGCGACCACCCCGGCGTGTCGTGGAAGAGCTTCGCGGCGACCGCGAGCATGGCCATGTTCACGAGGCCGGCGATGCCGAGCGCAATGATCACGTCGGTTCGCTGGAAGCGGAGGACTCGCCTCCGCTCCGCCTCGTTCCGCACAGGCGTCCGACCCTTCGTGAGCGCCGAGTGGAGGTAGATCACGTGCGGCATCACGGTGGCGCCGATGATCCCGACCGCGAGGTAGAGCGAGTTCGAGCCGTTCAGATGCGGAATCAGCCCGTGCGCGGCTCCGCTCGCCGACGGCCCGATCTTCACGGTTTCGTAGAGGAAGCCGAGCAGGATCAGCCCGAGCAGCCCGGTGATGGCGAGCTCGAAGCGCCGGAACCCGTGGCGCTGCAGCTCGAGGAGCGCGAACGCGATCGCGCCGGTGAGGAAGCCGGCGGGGAGGAGGGGTACGTGGAAGAGGAGGTTGAGCCCGAGCGCCGCGCCGAGGAACTCCGCGATGTCGGTCGCCATCGCCATCGCCTCGGCCTGGAGCCAGAGACCCCACGCCACGGGCCGCGGGTAATGGTCTCGGCAGAGCTCCGGCAGGTTGCGGTCGGTGACGATCCCGAGCTTCGCCGAGAGGTACTGGATCAGCATCGCCATCAGGTTCGCGGCGAGCACGACCCAGAGCAGGAGGTAGCCGAAGCGCGCGCCGCCCTGGATGTTCGTCGCGAAGTTGCCCGGGTCGACGTACGCGATGGCGGCGACGAAGGCAGGCCCGAGCATCGCGAGCGATGCGCGCATGCGACCGCCCTCGAGGAGGATGTGGAACGGCTTGGCGCCTCGCCGGAAGGCCGTGTAGGTCTCGGCCTGTTCCGTCGTCACACGTTCCCTTCCCGCTCCACCCGCATTGCGCGGGCGAGCGTTGCGCCGAGGACGTGCACTTCTTCGCCTGCCCGCACGAAGAGCGGCCCGTCGAAGGGCTGCCGCTCGACGAGCTCGAGGCGCGTGCCCGGCACGATGTCGCGCTCGCCGAGGAAGCGCAGCATCTCGGGGTCGGCGTCGGAGACACGCACGAAGGTGGCAGCCTCGCCCGGCTCGAGCTCCGAGAGCGCCGGCGCGTCCGTCTCGGCGAGCGTGAGCTCGCGGCTGGGGATCGGGTCGCCGTGCGGGTCCACCGTCGGATCGCCGAGCTTCGTCGCGATCAGCTCCTCGAGCTCCTCCGAGAGTGCATGCTCGAGCACCTCGGCCTCGTCGTGAACCTCGTCCCAGGTCATGCCGAGGCTCTCGACGAGGAACAGCTCGACCAGCCGATGGTGGCGGATCACCTCGAGCGCGACGCCGCGGCCGCGCTCGGTGAGGCGCGTGCCGCGGTAGCGCTCATGCTCGACGAGACCGAGATCGGAGAGCTTGCGCAGCATCCCCGAGACCGAGGCAGGGCGGACCTCGAGCAGGGCGGCCAGGTCGTTCGTGGCGGCGGCGCCGTGCCGCGACTCGAGGGTGTAGATCGCCTTCGCGTAGTCCTGGACCGCGACCGTCAGGTCGTGGGTGTCACGGACAGGAAGTTGAGCCATGCCTAAATTCTAGGTTAGGCAGTGATTTCACGCAAGCGGATCCGCGCAGGCACCGATGCGACTCCGCTCGGGTGCTGCAAACGTGAGGAGCAACGAGACCGGAGGTGTGCGATGAAGACGATCGTGGCGTACGAGTCCTGGTTCGGGAACACGCGCCGGCTCGCAGAGGTGGTTGCCGGCGTGCTTTCGGCAGTGGGGGAGGTACAGGTCGTCTCCGTCGACGACCCGATGCCGTCGATTCTCCATGTCGACCTGATCGTCATCGGCGCACCGACGCACGTGCACGGCCTGTCGAACAAGCCGTCGCGAGAGGGTGCGATCCAGCAGCGCGGAGGAATCGGCGAGGTCGGGATCGGCGCCCGCGGCTGGCTCGAGCAGCTTCCGCTCTGCGGGGGGCCGCGTGTGGCCGTGTTCGACACGCGTGCGCACAAGCCCGAGCTGTTCGTCGGCTCGGCGGCGCACAAGATGGCCACGCGGCTGCAGCGGCGCGGCTACAAGCTGGCGATCGAGCCCCAGAGCTTCTTCATCGAGGGCACGCCCGGCCCGCTCGAGAAGGGCGAGCTGGAGCATGCGGTCGAATGGGGGAAGGCGCTTGCGAACGAGGTGATGGCCGCAGCGGCATGACCCGTTCGTGCACGACGCTCGCAAGGCTCGGCCGGCTCCGCTAACCTTACGTAAACGTTAGGTTTTCGGAGGGGGGCCGCGCGTGCGGATGCACCTGCGGAAGCTCGACTACAAGTGGGTGGCGCTCTCGAACACGACGCTCGGGACGCTGCTCGCCATGATCAACAGCTCGATCTTGCTGATCGCGCTGCCCGACATCTTCCGCGGCATCGGCATCGATCCGCTCCAGCCGGGCAACACGAGCTACCTGCTCTGGCTGCTCCTCGGCTTCCTCGTCGTGCTCGCCGTCTTGCTCGTCAGCCTGGGCCGGCTCGGGGACATGTACGGCCGGGTGCGGATGTTCAACCTCGGCTTCGCGGTCTTCACCTTCTTCTCGATCCTGCTCTCGGTCACGTGGCTGCACGGCGGCGCCGGCGCGCTCTGGCTGATCCTGATGCGGGTCGGACAGGGCGTCGGCGGCGCGCTCGTCTTCGCGAACTCGAGCGCCATCCTCACCGACGCCTTCCCGCACGACGAACGCGGGCTCGCGCTCGGCATCAACAGCGTCTCGATGGTGGTCGGCTCGTTCCTCGGGCTCGTGCTCGGGGGCGTGCTCGCGCCGTTCGAATGGCGGCTCGTCTTCGTCGTCTCGGTTCCCGTCGGGCTCGTCGCAACGGTCTGGTCGTACCGCTCGCTGCGCGAGATCGGCATCCGCAAGCCAGGGAAGATCGACTGGTGGGGCAATCTCACGTTCGCGGCGGGGCTCGTCCTGCTCATGGTCGGGATCACATACGGGATCCAGCCGTACGGCGCGCACACGATGGGGTGGACGTCGCCGCTCGTGCTCTCGTGTCTCCTCGGAGGCCTCGCGCTGCTCGCGCTCTTCTGCGCGATCGAGGCGCGGGTCGAGGAGCCGATGTTCCACCTCGACCTCTTCCGCATCCGCGCGTTCGCCGCCGGGAACCTCGCCGCGCTGCTCGCCGCGATGGCGCGCGGAGGCCTGCAGTTCATCCTCATCATCTGGCTGCAGGGGATCTGGCTCCCGGAGCACGGCTACGACTTCGCGCGAACGCCGCTCTGGGCGGGCATCTACATGCTGCCGCTGATCCTCGGCCTGCTCGTCGCGGGGCCGGCGTCGGGCTGGCTCTCGGACCGCTTCGGTGCGCGGCCGTTCGCGACCGGCGGCGTGCTCGTCGCCGCGACGAGCTTCGCGCTCCTGATCGTGCTGCCCGTGGACTTCGGCTACATCTGGTTCGCGCTGATCCTGCTCCTGAACGGGATCGGGATGGGCCTCTTCCAGTCGCCGAACACCGCCGGGGTGATGAACTCGTTGCCCCCGGAGCAGCGCGGCGCCGGCGCGGGGATGCTCGCGACGTTCAACGTCTCGTCGAGCGTGCTCTCCATCGGCGTGTTCTTCACGCTGATGATCGTTGGGCTCGCCGCCGGGCTGCCGCACGCGACGCAGTCGGGCCTCGTCGCGCACGGCGTGTCCCCGGCCGACGCGACTCGCATCTCGCATCTGCCGCCGGTCGCGACGCTCTTCGCGGCGTTCCTCGGCTACAACCCCGTGAAGACGCTGCTCGGGCCGCATGTGCTCGCACCACCTGTCAGCCAGCGAACGCGCATGCGCTGACCGGGCGGGGCTTCTTCCCGCACCTCATCTCCGGCCCGTTCCACACCGCGCTCGTCTACGCCTTCGTCTTCGCGATCGCCGCGTGCGTCGTCGCCGCAGTCGCCTCGCTCATGCGCGGCGGGAAGTACGTGCACGTCGACGCGGTGGCGATCGACCCATTCGATGTGGAGGAAGCGGCATGAGCACGGCCGCTCTGCGCATCGGGGAGGTCGCGCAGCGCGTAGGGGTCACGCCGCGCACCATTCGCTACTACGAGGAGCTCGGTCTGCTCGGCTCCGCCGGCGCACGCGACAAGGGTGCACACCGGACGTACGCCGAGGCGGACGTCGGCCGACTGCAGGAGCTGATCCGGCTGCGCGACCTGCTCGGCCTCACGCTCGAGGAGCTCGTCGAGCTCGCCGAGGCTGAGGAAGCGCGTGCTGCGTTGAGGGGCCGCTGGGAGAGCGACCCGAGCGACGAGGAGCGGCTCCGCATCGTCGAGGAGGCGATCCCGACGATCGAGCGCCAGCTCGCGCTCGTCCGCGGGCGCCAGACAACCCTCGACGAGTTCGCGCGAGATCTCGAGGCGAAGCTCAGGCGGCTCCGTCGTCGCCGGCGCAGCCTCGCTCGCTAGAGAGCGACGGAAGCGGAACGAGCGTGCTGTCGAGCGCCTCGTCCTGGTGGCGCCAGCGCAGACTGCTCCACGGGCTCGGGAGCAGCTCGTAATGGTGAGCGAGAACCAGATCCCGCGCCTCCTCCGCGGCGAGGAGCTGATTGCGGGAGCGGGCGGCAGTCGCACGCAGGGTGTGCTTGAGAGCGCGAGCCTCGTATCGCAGCCTCACCGCCTCGATCCGTGCCGCGCGCGCCTCGGGGATCAGTGCAGCCACGGCTCCAGCTGCTCCTCGAGCTCTCGGCAGCCTCGCGGCGCGACGATGCGGCGCTTCAGCTTTCTCCCGTCGACGACGCAGATCGTCGGCACCTCCTCGACGCGGAACTTCTCTGCCAGGTCGGGCCGGCGCTCGACGGAGACACGCACGAGATCGAAGGTGTCGTGGTTTCGCCGCCGCTGCAAGACCTGGGCGATGAACCCCTCGACGCGCCGGCAGCGTCCCGAGAGGGGCGAGAAGAAGAACACGAGTCGCGGCCGAAGCTCCGGCTGCGCCGCCGACTGGGCTTCCTCGACGCTCGCCACGAACGTGCCCTTACCCAAATTGGCGACCGTTGAACCACGGTTCAGCCGAGGCGTTCGGCCGAGATGAGGAGGATCGCGCCGTCCGGCTCCTCCGCGTCGGGCCGGTTTCGCAGCGGCGCAAAGGCGATCCGGCCATGCACCGGCTTGCCGCGCCGGTCGTGCCCGTCGAACTCGAGATCGGGCGCCTCGGCACCTGACACGACGCGCCGGATCGGGTCGCGCAGCCGCTGGACGGGGACACCGATGTCGAGGTTGAGCAGGTGCTCACCCTCCACCTCATCGTCGCGGAGCCCCCACAGCTCGGTCGCGCGCCGGCTCCAGGCCATGACCCGCAGCCCGCGGTCGACGACGACGACGCCCTGTTCGACGCTCGAGAGAACGGAGGCGAGGAACGAGTTCGCCTGCAGTGTCTCGTCGGTTCGGTCGCGCAGCTCGTCGTTCATGGTCTCCAGCTCTTCGTTCGTCGACTGGAGCTCCTCGTTCATCGTCTCGAGCTCCTCGTTGGTGGACTGGAGCTCCTCGTTCGTCGTCTCGAGCTCCTCGTTGGTGGACTGGAGCTCCTCGTTCGTGGTCTCGAGCTCCTCGACCGTCGACTGCAACTCTTCGTAGGCGGTCTCCAGCTCGCGGCGGGCCCGCTCCAGGTCTTCCTGGAGGGCGCGGTGCTCCGTCGAGTCGACGAAGGTCACGATCACGCCCGCGAACTGCTCTCCGGGAACGGCGAGCGGAGACACCTCGACGTCGAGCGTGCGCGGCTCGTCGTTTCCTTTCTGCCAGCGGACATCGCGCTCCGTCATGGTGTGGCGCTCGTTCCTGACCTCGTCGATGAGCGAGCGCAGCTCGACGGGCCGGTAGGAAACCTCGAGGTCTTGAAGCTGGCGCCCCAGATCGCGGTGCCGGAGCGAGAACATCGTGCGCGCGGCCTGGTTGACGCCCGCGACCCGGTTCTGGTCGTCGATCACCAGCTGCGCGACAGGCGCGCGCTCGAAGGCCGCCTCGCCGAGATCCCGCGAATGCTCGCGCTCCCCGGCCTGCGGAGGTAAGCGGGGCATCCGAAAGGCGGGATCGATGGCGCCGTCCTTGACGAAGATCCGCCGCTTCAGGTCGAAGGGGACGAAGAAGTTCCGTCCGCTCTGCAGCGCTTCCGCCTTGCCGACGATGAGGAAGCCGCCGCGATTGAGGCCGAAGTAGAAGTTCGCCAGGATTCGCTGCTGCAGCTCGGGGCCGAAGTACATGAGGGTGTTCCGCGACACGAGCAGGTCGACGCGCGAGATCGGCGGGTCGCGATGGAGGTCGTTGCGGCCGAAGATCACGGCCCGTCGCAGGTCGTTACGGAAGATGAAGCCGTGGTTGTGCTGCTGGAAGTACCGCTCTCGCAGGTCGTCGGGAACGTTCTCGAGCTGCTTTGCGGAGAAGATCGCCTCACGCGCCTCGGTCAGCGCGTCGTCGTCGATGTCGGTCGCGTAGATCTTCACCCGGCGGCGGAATCCCTCCTCGCCGAGCGCCTCGGCGAGCAGCATCGCGATCGTGTACGGCTCCTCACCGGAGGCGCAGCCCGCGGACCAGACGCGAATCGGGGCATCGCCGCGATCCTCGAGCACCCGCGGGATCACCTGATCCTTGACCACCTCCCAGGCCTCCGGGTCGCGGAAGAAGCCTGTGACGTTGATCAGGATCGTGTTGAAGAGCTCGGCGAACTCCTCTGCGTGCTCTTCGAGGTAGGCGCGGTAGGCCTGCCAGTCGTCGGCTCCCACCTCCTGCATCCGCTTCTCGAAGCGCCGCATGAGCGTCGGCCGCCGGTAGCCGGTGTAGTCGAAACCGCGCTCGTCGCGGACGAACTCGAGGAGGCGCTCGAAGCTGGGATCGGGCTCGGTCGTCACGGCGTCGGCGCCCATTGCACCACGGCTGGAGCTATCGCGTCGAGTGGGAGAACCTCGTCGACCCCTCCCGCCAGGATCGCCGCGCCCGGCATGCCGAAATGCTGAGAGGTCGCCTCGTCCTGAGCGAGTACTCGGCCGCCCGCCTGCTTCACGGCGGCGGCACCCGCCGCGCCGTCGATCCCGGTGCCCGAGAGGACGATTGCCGTGCACGGGCCGCGGTGGTTTTGCGCGAGGGACAGGAGAAGGACGTCTGCGCTCGGCCGCACGTGGTGGACGAGCTGGGAGTGGTCGAGGCGCATCGTCTCATCGGCGTCGACGAGCAGATGAGCATCGGGCGGCGCAACGCGAACGCGCCCGACGTCGAGCCCCATCCCGTCCTCGGCTTGCTCGACCGGGAGCCTGGACCAGCGGCCGAGAACCGATGGCAGGAGACTCGGCGCCTGCGGGGTCAGATGGATGACGACGAGCACGGAGGCGTCGAGGTCGGCGGGCAGAGCCTGAAAGAGGACCTCGAGCGCTCCAATGCCGCCGGCGGACCCCACGACGGCGACGACATGGACTGGCGAGCGTTCAGCCGTCGGAGCCCGAGCCGTTCCCGGCGACGATGTCCTCGTCCGCCGGCTCCCAGAGCATCCCGCCGCATGCCGGGCACGAAAATCCCGACGATTCGCCCGGCGGGCCATCGCGTTCGAGCGTCTCCGCGTCGAGCGCCGCGTACTCGGTCTCGAGGATCATCTCGTCTTCTCCATTCTGGCTCATCGAGACCTCCTCCGAAAGACGCTGAACTGCTGTGGTCACGGCCGCGGCAAGCTCGGCGAGCGGAGCGACGCGGTCGGGACGGCCGCGTGAGATCGTCTTGGACGGCATCCCCGGGAAGAGCGCGTCGGCCGGCGACTGAACCACTACGCACCCGCCGCGGGCGCCGATCGCGCACGCCCCCGCGACGCCGTCGTCCCGCGCCCCTGAGAGGACGACCGCGACCGCGCGGCGGCCGTAGCTGACCGCGGCGCTGCGGAACAGCACGTCGATCGACGGCCGGGCGCCGTTCTCGTGCGGGCCCCGCACAACGAGGACGTGCCTTTTCTCGCACGATCAGGTGGCAATCCGGCGGGGCCACGTACATGCGCCCGCGAGTGAGCCGTTCCCCGCCGCGCGCCTGAACCGCAGGGAGCGGGCCGGCGCGGGAGAGGATGCCGGCGAGCCGGCTTTCGGCTCCCGGCGGCAGGTGGAGGACAACGCAGACCGCCGCGTCCAGATTCGCAGGGAGCCCGGCGGCGAGGGTCGTCAGCGCCTCGACGCCTCCCGCTGACGCGCCCACGACGACCACGGTCGAGGCCCGCTCGTCCATTCGTGCGTTGTCTCCCCCGGCACCCGACCGAAACTGACTAGGTTCAGGTCGTGGCGACCGTTCCTCGGCGGCTGATGTTCGGCGAACACGCCGACGCGTACGAGCGCGCACGGCCGGAGTGGCCGGAGGAAGCGGCCCGCTGGCTCGTCCCCGAAACGGCACGACTCGTCGTCGAGCTGGGCGCGGGCACCGGGAAGCTGACGCGGGCGATCTTCGCGCTTGGTGTGCGGGTGGTCGCCGTCGAGCCGGATCTGCGGATGCTCGCCGTGCTCCACGAGCGCGGGCTCGAAGGGATCGAGGGCACTGCCGAGGCCATTCCGTTCGGCGACGGGGAGGCGGACGGCGTGGTGGCCGGTTCGAGCCTCCACTGGTTCGAGCTCGACCGAGCGCTGGTGGAGATCCACCGTGTCCTCCGGCCGGGCGGGCGGGTCGGCTTCGGCTGGAACCATCGCGACGAACGCCACCCCGCTATCGCCGCGATGTCGGAGGTGATCTACTCGAGCCGGCCGTCGCGACAGACATCGGGCTGGCGACGTCGCGACTGGGTCGGCGAGGTCGCGCGCACGGGGCTCTTCGGCGAGGTCGAGCACGTCCTCTTCGAGCACATCCACGAGCTGCCTCGCGACGCGCTCGAGGATCACCTGCTGTCGTACGCCGGGCTCGCCGCGCTGGCCGAGGACGAGCGCCGGAAGGAGTTCTCAGCGGTGGCGGAGATCCTCGACGGGGATCCGTCCCTGCACGACGGCGACCGCCTGCGCCTGCCGTTCGTGGTCGACGCATATCGCGCGAAGCGAGCCTGAACCAGCCTCCCGACCGGACACGACCTTCCTGGTAACAGACTGTTACTAGGTGATCTTGGAGGTCTTTCGTCATCACGACCGACACGTCCGTTGGGGGCAACATCAGAGCAAGTAACAGTCTGTTACAAGGTCAAAGGGGAACGAGGCGCGTTCCGGTCGCCTTGAAGGTCGCATAGGCGACGCCGCCGTCCGCGAGCTCGAGCCGCGCGGCTGAGGCCGCGGTGACTTCGGCGGTCAGCGGGCCGACGCGCACGCGCACGCGGTTCGCGACCTCGACGAGGGAGCCGACCTGGCCACGGACGACGTTGAGCGCGGAGTCGGCGTCCGGTGCGTGCGTCCGGGCGACCGACACCTCCCACGGGTAGACCACGACGCCGACGTCTCCTTCGGCTTCGTCCGCGGAATAGAGGTCATCGCCGCTCTCGAGCCGAATCGTCGTCAGGGCACCTCTGCCGCGACGGGCCCGTCCACGGAGGAGGTTCGCGCCCGTGAAGGAGGCGACGAATGCGTCACGGGGCCGGGCGACGAGCTCGGCCGGCGAACCGAGCTGTCGCAGCTGTCCATCCACGAGCACGCCGACCTCGTCTGCGAGCGCGGCCGCGTCCTCGTAGTCGTGCGTCACGAGCAGCGTCGGCAGCGCGAGCTCGCGCAACAGCTCCGCAAGCTCGTGCCGCACCTCGGACTTCGTGTGCGCGTCGAGCGCCGCGAGCGGCTCGTCGAGGAGGAGCACCGCCGGCTCGCGTGCGAGCGCCCGCGCGACCGCAACCCGCTGCCGCTCTCCGCCCGATAGCTCCTCGGGGTGCGCCGAGGCCAGGTGCGCGATTCGGAACCGCTCGAGGAGCTCGTCGACCGGGCGCCCACCGGAGCCGAAGGCGACGTTCCCGCGCACGCTGAGGTGCGGGAACAGGGCGTAGTCCTGGAAGACGAGGCCGACACGACGCTGTTCGGGCGGCAGCGAGACGTGAGCCTCGGTGTCGAGCCATCGTTCGCCGTCGAGCGAGACGCGCCCACGAGACGGCTCGAGGAGACCGGAGATGACGCGCAAGGCCGACGTCTTGCCCGCACCGGAAGGCCCGACGAGCGCGACGGTGCGCGATACGTCGAGCGCGAGCTCTAGCGCGAAGGCGCGAAGAGGAAGCGTGAAGTCGGCCTGGAGGGTTGCCATTGGAGGGTGATCCTGAGCGCCACGAGCAGGGCGCCGCTGACGACGACGAGGAGCGCACTCATCGCGAGCGCCGTGGTGAAGCCATCGAGGTTGGAGAACTGGGCGTAGATCGCAAGCGGCAGCGTCTGCGTGACCCCCTGGAGGCTGCCCGCGAACATGATCGTCGCGCCGAACTCGCCGAGCCCGCGGGCGAACGAGAGCGCCTCGCCCGCCGCAAGCCCGCGCTGCGCGAGAGGGAGGACGACGCGGAAGAACGTCCTCGTCCGACCCGCGCCGAGGGTGCGCGACGCCGCGACGAGGTTGGGGTCGACCGCCTCGAACGCGGCGATCGCCTGCCGCACGTAGAACGGGCTCGACACGTAGGCGACGGCGATGACGACGGCCGCTTGCGTCAGGCCGAGCCGGATTCCGAGCCGCGTCGAGCGTGCCGCCGAGCAGCCCGAGACGGCCGAAGGCCGCGATGAGCCCGATGCCGGCGACCGCGGGAGGCAGGACGAGCGGCAGCTCGACGAGCACGACCGCGAGCGAGCGGCCGGGAAAGCGGCGCGTCGCGAGGAGGTATGCGGCCGGCGTGCCGAAGAGGAGGACGAGCGCCTGCGCGATCGCGCTCGTCTTCAGGCTGAGGACGAGCGCGTCGGTCACGACCGGCTGCGAGAGCTGCGCGACGAGCTTCCCGGGCGAGACTCGGGCGAAGATCGCGACGATGGGGAGGAGCAGGAAGCCGAGCGCGACGGCCGCAGCCGCGAACACGGCGGTGCCGGCAACCGCGCGGCGGATCAGTGCGGAATCCGCAGGAAGCCCGCCGCGCGCAGCTTCTTCTGCGCCGGCTTGCTGAGGAGTCGTCGGATCCATGCTTTCGCCGCCTGTAGATGCTTGCTCGACTTGACCGCTGCCGCCGCGTAGAGGACCTGCGGCTGCGCCGAGGCCGGGATGCCAAGGAGCGAGACCTTGCCGGCGACGGTCTTCGCATCGGTCGCGTAGACGAATCCGGCGTCCGCTTCGCCGAGGGTGACTTTCGCGAGCACCTCGCGCACGTCCGTCTCCTGGCTCACCGCCTTGCCGACGAGGTCGGAGAGCCCCATCCGCGCGAGCACCTTGCGCGTGTAGTCGCCGACCGGCACCCCGGCCGCCGCCATCACGATCCGCAGGCCCTTCCGCTCGAGTCCCTGGACGCTGCCGAGATGGAGCGGGATCCCGTGCGCGATCACGACGACGAGCCTGATTCGACGTGAAGACGACCGGCCGGGTGACCAAGTCCCTTGCGATGTAGTTGCCAGGGCAGTGCGGTGTTGGCCGATGCGAACACGTCCGCGGGCAGACCCTGTTCGATCTGCGCCGCCAACGTGTTCGAGCCCCCGAAGGAGTAGCGGCCGTGCGGGTCGATGTTCGGGAGGACGTTCGTGAGCGATGCCGCGGCGAACACTGGTGAGGCGCGGGGTCTTCGCCTGCGCGGCGAGGACGGAGGAGGCAGCGGCGAGCCCGACCGCCACGGCCGCTGCGAGGACGCGTGGCCTCATGCCTCGACCATCACCGACGTCGACTTGACGACGGCGGTCGCCGCCATCCCCGGCTTCAACCCCAGCTCCTCGACTGCGTCGGCCGTCACGACCGCTACGACGCGGGCCGGCTCGGCCACGGTCAGCTCGACCTGGGCGAGCAGCCCTTCGACGCGCACAGCGGTGACGGTTCCGCGTAGCCGGTTCCGCGCGCTCATGTGCTGTGCGCCGCCGGCCCCGCGCAGCCGCTCGATCTCCTCCAGCGTTACGCGTCGCCGGTTTGCGCCGTCGCGCTCGGTGCGGATCCGTCCGTCACGATCCCAGCGGCGGAGCGTGTCGACGCTGATCCCGAGCTCCCGCGCGGCTTCGGTCGCCGTGTAGGTCTGTTTCGGCATGCCTCGAGCATATACATAGGCATTGCTTAGGTGGAAGGATTACGGATCCCGACCGCCCCGATCAGTCCGCCGCAGACGAGAAGCCCGGCAACGGCGCCCATCGTCACGTGGAATCCATGCGCGGTGAGGTGATCACCGCCGCCGGCGGCTGCGATGCCGAGCACAGCGATCGCAAGGAGCCCGGCGATTCTCGCCACCGCGTTGTTCACTCCTGACGCGACTCCAGCGTCGCCGGGCCCGGCGTCGGCGAGGACGGTCGTGGTCAGCGGGGCGACGGTCAGGGACAGCCCAACCGCGAAGACGAGCAGTGCCGGAACGATGTCCAGCCAGTAGGTGGGGTGCTCGGGAAGGCGCGCGTACGCCACCACAGCAGCGCCCGCGATGATCGGTCCAAGCGCCATGAAGAACCGCGGCCCGTACTGCATCGAGAGACGCCCCATGCGTGGCGAGAGGAAGAACATCACGATCGTGATCGGGAGCAGCGAGAGGCCGGCGTGGAGCGCCGAATAGCCGGCGAACTCGATCAGGAACAGCGTCAGGAATGTGCTCAGCGCCGAGAGCCCGCCGTAGACCGAGAGCGTCTCGACGTTCGTGACCGAGAAGTTGCGCAGCCGGAACAGGCGGAGCGGAAGCATCGGCATCGGTGTCCGCAGCTCGTAGGCGACGAACGCGCCGAGGAGGGCGACCCCGCCGACGAACCCGCCGAGGATCAGCGGATTTCCCCAGCCGAGCTGTGGTTGCTCGATGAAGCCGCCGACGAGCAGGCCCAGCCCCGCCGTGCACAGAATCGCGCCCGGCACGTCCACGCGCAGGTCTTGGCGGCGCGGCTGGTGCATCCCGCCGAGCCGCATCAGGATGAGGAGCGTGACGGCCGCGATCGGGATGTTGATGAGGAAGATGACCCGCCAGGTCGAGACGTCGACCAGCCAGCCGCCGAGAGACGGCCCGACGATGAAGGAGATGCCGGTCCAGGACGTCCATTGGCCGATCGCATTGCCCCGTGCGGCACCCGAGAAGGTGGCGGTGATCATCGCGAGGGACGCCGGGGTGAGAACCGCGCCGGCGATTCCCTGAATGCCGCGGAAGACGATTAGCGACGGCCCGTCGGGCGCGATCGCGCAGAGGACCGAAGCGCCCGCGAAGCTCGCCACGCCGATCGCAAACACCCGCGACTCGCCGAAGATGTCGCCGAGCGATCCGCCGACGAGGATGAGCGAGCCGAGCGTGAGCAGGTAGGCGTCGACGACCCACTGCTGGGTCGCGAGCCCGCCGCCCAGGTCGTGCTGAATCGAGGGCAGCGCCACGTTGACGACGGATCCGTCGATGAAGGCCATCGACGAGCCGAGGACGCTCGCGATGAGCGTCCAGTGCGCGATCCGCCGGACGACCGGCGCAGCCTCTTCTACGCCCTCCATGCACCGATCGTACGGCGGGCGGCCAGGTCGACCGCCCGCCGTGGTGCAGAGCTGGGCTAGGAGGAAGGCGAGGTGGGCTGGACGCCCAGCGTGACGGAGAGCTGCTTCGTCGCGCCGTGGCGCCGAACCGTGACGTGCACGGTCTCGCCCGACTTCGCGTGGAACACGGCCCCGGTGAGATCGTCGGCCGACTTGATGGCGGTGCCGTTGAAGGCGGTGACGACGTCGCCGACCTTCAGCCCGGCCTTAGCCGCCGGCGAGTTCTTGACGATCGTCGTGATCTGCGCGCCGCCCGAGACGTTCTTGATCTTGACCCCGACGTACGCGTGCTTCACGGTGCCGCCTGCGATCAGCGTCTCGGCGGCGCTCTTCGCGGAGTTGATCGGCACGGCGAACCCGACGCCGGAGTTGTCGTTCGTGTCGCTCTCGATCTGGTCGTTGATCCCGATCACGGTGTTCGTCGCGGCGTCGATCAGCGGTCCGCCTGAGTTGCCGTGGTTGATCGCGGCGTCCGTCTGGATCGCGCCGGTGATCGAGAACTGGTTCGGCGCGGTGATCGTCCGGTCCGACGCGCTGACGATGCCTGCGGTCATCGTCTCGGGCAGGCCGAAGGGGCTCCCGATCGCGACGACGCTCTGGCCCGGCTGCACGCTCGAGGAGTCACCGAGGGCGAGCGGGTGGAGCTTGGAGGACGACACGTCGACGTGGATCACGGCGGTGTCGGTCGACCTGTCGGTGCCGACGACCGTCGCCTTCGCTGTCGAGCCGTCCTGGAACGTGACGGTGACCGAGGTCGCGTTCTCGA
The DNA here is from genome assembly GCA_963790845.1 of uncultured Actinomycetes bacterium. GTDB lineage: Bacteria > Actinomycetota > Thermoleophilia > Gaiellales > Gaiellaceae > Palsa-739. The sequence continues at coordinate 43,841 of CAWBQC010000002.1, forward strand.
CGACGTGCTCGGCGGTGAGGATGTTGCCCTTCGTGTCGATCACGAAGCCACTTCCCTTCCGCCTCGGTCTTCTGCGGCCCCTGAGGCGCGCCGAACGGGAAGCCGTTGGACGTGCCACCGCCGGACGCGGACTCGACAGTGATGTCGACGACGCCGGGGGCGTCTTCCTTGTAGAGCTGGGTGAGCGAATCGACCGTCGAGGTCGACGAGGCGGGCTGCGCGGGCACGACGACCTTGGCTGTTGCCGGCGAGCCCGAGCCGTTGCTCGTGAGGGCGTAGGTGCCGGCACCGACGCCGATGCCGATCGCCGCGGCGATCGCAATGGGGAGGAGGCGCCGCACGCGCGGGTTGGCAGGGCGAAGGTTCATGTCTTCGGAATCTCCTTGCATCGTGTCTCTCCCAGAGTGCCCGTAATCCCTAGGAGGTGGGTGAGAGAGCCGTGAGGGTTCGGTAAGAACCGCCTGAGAAGCCACGGCTCCGGGCGATCTCTGCGATCCTGAGCGCGTGCTCGGTGCCGCCGTCGTCGCGCTCTCGCTCGTGGGAAAGGCGCCTCCGCCGCCGAGTCGCTTCCTCGCCGTCGACGCCCACCGGCACCGGGTCACGATCACGCTGATCGCGTCGTACGACGGCACGAACGGCGGCTTCAACTTCGACGGCTACTCGCGCTACCTCATGTGGACGGTGCCGCGAGGCTGGACGGTACGTGTCGTTTGCCAGAACCGCGGGCCGCTCCGCCACTCGTGCGCGGTCGTCCAGGGTGCCGGCTCCACGAAACCGGCGTTCCGCGGTTCGTCGACGCTGCGGCCGCGCGTGGGGCTCGAGGCGGGACGATCCGCCCGTTTCGCGTTCCGCGCGAGCAGGACGGGCGTCTTCCGCTTCGCGTGTCTCGTCCCGGGACACGAGGACGCGCGGATGTGGGACGTGCTCAAGATCACGCGCGGCGGGAAGCCGCACGTTGTCGACCTGCGCGCGGGCTGATCGACTCGCGGGTGCTGCGCGCTGAAGGCTCGCCGCGCTTGAACGGCCGGTAGCAGCTACCCGAACAAGACGCGCGCAACAGTTTCACGTAACCGTTACGGGGGCGGTCAGCAAGCCGCCCGAGGCGTAGCGAATTCGTAACGGTGGCTGCTACCGGCCGTTCAGTCGAGAGCGGGCTACGCGTCGTCGCTCGAGCGACGACGAAGAACTGTGATCCACCAGATCAGGATCGCGATCAGCAGGGCGAGCGGCAGGACCAGGCCGAGGATCGAGCCGGTGAGAAATGAGGCGGTCACGTCCATGAAAGCTCCTCGGGTCGGGGCCCGGCGGGGGCGTCGAGCCAGCTGTAGAAGGCGATGAAGGCTGCGATGAAGTACGCGAGCGATCCCGGCACCCACATGATCCCGGCGGCGAGCTGCTGGTCGGTCAGCGACGGATACGCCGTGTAGACGGGCGCAGTTGCGAACGCGAGCACGATCGCCAGGATCCAGCCGGGAACCATCGCGGCGGCGAACCAGATCGAGCGGTGGAGATGGTCGATGCGCGCACGGACGGGCGGCGCGTCGAGCAGTGCGCCCCAGAACACGAGCGCCGGTGCGACGAACGACACGTGCTGGAGGATGTGGATCCCCTCGCTGCGCGCGGCCGCGTCGTACAGCTGCGGTACGTGCCAGACGCCCACGGCTGCCGACTGCACCGCGAGGGCAACCCACGGCCGTTTCAGGAAGCCGGCGTTCCGGCGGAACGACGGCGACCGCGACAGCGCCCCGCCGACGGCGCGGCGCGCCGACAACGGAAACGGCAGCCACATGCGCGGCCACGGGCGGCCGAGCACGACGAGCGGCGGCACGACCGTCATGAGGACGATGTGCTGCGCCATGTGCGCGGAGAGCCACTTGTCCGCCCAGCCGTCGAACGGACGCTCGAGCACGACGAACGTGAGCACGACGCCGCTGTAGAAGCTCAGCTCGCGCCACAAGCGGATCCTCCCGCGCCGCCCGAGCGCGTACAGGGCGGCCGCCGCCCCGCACACGACGAGAGGCAGCAGGTCCATCTAGATCAGGTAGAGGATGATCCAGGCGACGACGGCGATGCCGGCGAGGAACGTCCAGTAGAAGCTGAGCCCGACGAGCTCCGCGCGGACGAGCGAGACCGGATCGCGGATGTCGTGCCCAGTGCGGCCCGGGTCGCCGGAGGCGTCGCCCGGCGCGGCACGTCGCGCGCCGGCGTCGACGTAGCCGCGATAGCGGATCGACGTCGCCAAGGTCATCTCGAGCCAGAACAGCGTGCCGAGCACGAAGAGGAACAGGAAGGCCGTCCAGCCGAAGTAGACGCTCGCGAAGCCGCCGTCGGCCGGGCCGAAGCCCTCGTGCGTCCACGCGAAGACCTGGAGCACGAGCCCCGCGACCCCGACGAGCAGAGCCACGAGCCCCTTCAGCCGCCACTGGTCCGCCGCTGCGCGCGGTGGTCGGCGAGCCCGAGCCGCACGAGCACCGCGCTCGCGACGTAGCACGCGATCGACGAGCGTTCCCCAGCGCGATCGACGGCGTCGACGCGCTTCGGCTTCCACATCCCGGCGCTGTTCAGCGAGCGGAGGTAGAAGTAGGCGAAGACGAAGGCGAGGAAGAAGAACGCGGTCGCGCTCGCGAGCAGGTGCCCGCGGAGACGAGGTTGCGCGCCAGCAGCTCGGGCGGCTCGCCCTCGACGACCTCGTAGCTCGGTGGCCTCGTATGCCAGCGGCTCGGCCACTCACTCCCTCCCTGCGGGCGGTCCGGCCGGCACCAGGTCGGCACCGGCCCCTCGCCGTAGCCGTACGGGTCGCTCGAGAAGACGGGGATGCGGTCGAAGTTGTGCACGGGCACCGGCGACGGCAGCTGGAACTCGATCGACCGCGACTCCCACGGGTTCGCCTCGGCCGGCTTCTTCACGAACGCGAGCGACCAGACGAGGTTGGAGAGGAAGACGAGCATCGAGAGCCCGAGGCACGAACGCCGAGACCGAGACCCAGTCGTTGAGGAACTGCAGGTCGCGCGGGTAGGTGACGACGCGGCGCGGCTGGCCGAGGAAGCCGACCGCGAAGAGCGGCGCGAACGTCGAGTTGAACGCAGATGAACATCGTCCAGAAGTGGATCTTCCCGAGCCGCTCGTTCAGCTGCGAAGCCGGTCATCTTCGGCACCCAGTAGTAGATCGCCGCGAAGAACGTGAAGACCAGCCCGCCCATGATCGTGTAGTGGAAGTGGGCCATCGAGAAGAAGCTGCCGTGCGTCGTCACGTCGCTCGGCACGTCGGAGAGGAAGACGCCCGAGAGGCCGCCGATCAGGAAGTTGAAGAACCACGCGAGGCAGAAGAGCATCGGCACCGTGAACCGGATCTGGCCGCGCCAGAGCGTCATCAGCCCGCAGAGGAAGGTGAAGCCGGTCGGGATCGAGATCAGCTCGGTCGAGAGCATGTAGAACGGGCCGCAGGTCGCCGTTGATGCCGCTCACGAACAGGTGGTGCTGCCAGACGAGGAAGCTGAGCAGCGTCACGCCGAGCAGCCCGGCGACCGCGAGCCGGTAGCCCCAGAGCGGCTTGCGCGCGAACACGGGCAGCAGCTCGAGCACGATCGCGAAGCCCGGGCAGCGCGAGGATGTAGACCTCCGGGTGGCCGAAGACCCAGAAGAGGTTCTGGTACAGGTACGGGCTGCCGCCGGCCGCTCGGCGATGAAGAACGTCGTCTGCGCCGTCCGGTCGAGCGCTCGCCATCGCGAGCGCCGCGATCAGCACCGGCGCCGCGAGCACCATCAGCACGGCGGTCGAGAGGACGCCCCAGCACGAAGATCGGCAGCCGCGTCCACGTCAGCCCCGGCGCGCGCATCGTCACGATCGTCGCGATCATGTTCAGGCCGAGCAGCGTCATCGAGATGCCGACGAGCGCGAAGAAGACGATGTACGCGTCCATGCCCGGCGTTCGCCTGGTCGTTGAGCGGCGCGTAGCCCGTCCAGCCGGTCGGGAAGCCGCCGAAGAAGATCGTCGTCGTGAGGATCGCGCCGGCCGCCATCAGCAGCCAGAACGTGAGCGCCTCGATGCGCGGGAAGGCCATCCGCCGCGCGCCGATCATCAGCGGCACGAAGTAGTTCGCGAACGGGCCGAGGATCCCGCTCGACATCATCCCCATCATCATCGTGCCGTGCAGCCCGACGAGCGTCAGGTACTGTGCCCGGCGGGGAAGACCTGGTGCGTTCGGCCGCAGCAGCTCGAAGCGGATCAGCATCGCGTTCAGGCCGCCGATGAAGAAGAACAGCCCGATGCCCGCAGAGGTACTGGATGCCGACGACCTTGTGGTCGGTGCAGAGGCCGAAGTAGCGGCCGACGCCCGCCGTCTCCTTCTCGCGCAGCGACGGCGGGTAGCCGCGCAGCCGGGCGAACGGGTAGTTGGCGAAGCCGAGCCCGACCAGGAAGCCGACGACGCCGAAGAAGTAGCGCGAGGAAGACGGAGAGGTCGTTTTGGTCGGTGTCGGCGAAGTAGTCGAGGCTCGGGCCGTGCGATCGCGTGGGCGCCGAACCAGCCGACGTAGCAGCCGCCGACGCCGAGCACGGCGGCCGTGAGCAGGTTGAAGCCGAAGCGAGGCGGCGCGGCGCACGCGCTCATCCGGCTCTCCTCTCGGGCGCGGGGAGGTACGAGTGGGCGTACGGCGCTCCGCCGTCCGGCCGGCCTTTCCATGTACGGCTTGATCGCGACGTAGATCTTCTGCCGCCTGGATGCCCACGCAGTGAACTGCCCGGGGTCGACGACGCGGCCGGTGTCGAACATGTAGCCGTGCCAGAGCCCGCAGAGCTCGGCGCAGCGGATGTGGAACGTCGGCGGGTTCTTCGTCTCGACGTAGGCGACGTTGTCGACGCCGGGATTCGCGTCGGCCTTGACGCCCGAGCTCGTACGCCCAGAACGAGTGGATCACGTCGAGCGAGGTGACGTGGAGCGCGATGTCGGTGTCCGCGGGCAGGACAGCTGGGTCGTCTCGACGCCGCCGAGCGTCGGGTAGCGGTAGGTGAACTCCCACTGCTGGCCGATCACCTGCACCTCGAAGGCGTCCTGGTGATGGGCGGGAAGCGCGATCGGGTTCGGCCCCTGGCCGCCGCCGGAGCCGTCCTTGAGCAGCTCGTACGTGCCGAAGCCGGCGAGGAAGAGCACCATCGTCGACGTGATCACGACCCAGAGGAGCTGGATCTGGGAGTCGCCGCGCAGCGGCGGGCCGTCGAGGATCGCCTCGTTCCGCCGCGCGTGGAACGTGATCGAGGGCGTAGGCGAAGAAGACGGCCAGCAGGCAGAGGATCGGCGTGACGAACGCCGTCATCACCTTGTTGTCGAAGACCTGCCCCTGGCCCTCGACGCGTCGCGTTGCCCGGCGGGATGAGCGGGCCGACGAAGATCGCGACGAGCGGCGTCGCGATCGCGCTCAGCACGAGCCACGCGACGACGACGCGCATGCCGTGGTTCGTCGAGTCGCTCGGCCGCGCCGGCGCTGCGTTCGGCTCTGCTGCCACGTTAGACGGCCTTCACGTTGAGGAAGCCGTCCATGTAGCCGATCGTCTGCATCGGCCCGCCGAAGCCGTAGATCCAGCCGGCGGCGCAGGGGACGAAGCACTGCCAGCGGTAATGGCCGGGCGTCGTCGTGTGGAACGTGAACTTGATCGTCCGGTGCGCGTTCGACATCGGGCACGGCGCGTAGTCGCACTGGTTCTTCGCGTCGTCCGCGACACCCGGGATCGGGAGGATGATCCCGAGCGCGGGCACCGCGAACGTGTGCGACGCGTCATTCGGGTCGATGTGGTCGACCGGCTTCCCGTCGACGCAGATCCGGTTGCCGACCATCCCCTGCGGCCGCCCGAAGAACGGATTGCGCAGGCCGCTCGCGCCGTCGAAGTTGTAGATCGTGACGTGGACGGGCGCGTGCGCGGGGAGATCCCAGACCGTCTTGCGCTGCCACTGGCCGCTCTTCGCGTCCTTGACCAGGTAGGAGACCCAGTCGGGGTTCGGGCTCAGCTGCGGGCCGACGGCGGCGACCGTCTGGATCTCGAGATTCACGACCGGGTGACCGCTCGATGCGTTCTGGACGGGCACCGAGTAGGCCGGCGAGCCCGCGAGCGTCGTGAGGTGCGAGACGTAGAAACCGATGAGCACGCCCGCCGCGGTCACGGCCGCAGCAATGAGCAGGAGCTTCATCCCGACCCGCATCGGATGCCGTCCTATCAAGTCCGAGCCGGACGCGCCCGCCGCATGACGAACGTGTCATCCCCCGGTCATTTACACGTCATCGAAGCTCGGCGAAGAGCTGCGCTCTTCGCTCGCTGGGAGACGGAACTGCGCGGGCCGGGAGAGCGCGGTCTCCCGGCGGCTCCGTGCTGTTTTTGCTTGTCGGTCCCTGGATGGGAGTCCTCTCTGGTGCGCTCGCGCGCGGCGGAGGCCGGCGCGAGCGCGGTTCGGCCTGCGGCTAAGTCGCCGCTTTGCGGCTGTCTTAGCCTCCGGCCCTCGGCGCTCCCTCTGATCTAAGCGTTTCGAACCCGTTTGGCGCGATGGCGGCGGCGTAACGGCACGTTACGACGCCGCGAACCAGCGAGCGGACGCGCGCAGCCCGTCCGCTCGCGACGGAACGGGCCTCTGAACCCCAGCCGCCCAATGTGCCCTCAGCACGGAGCAGGCCGGAGACCGCGTCTCCGGCCTGCGCAGTTCGATTATCCCCGGGCGAAGAGCGCAGCTCTTCGCCCGGTAGTAAATTCCCGCGGGGTGGTCGGAATGCGCATCCTGGTGATCGAGGACGAGGCGCGGATCCAGGCGTTCCTCGCCCGCGGCCTCGAGGCCGAGGGGTACACGGTCGTGGCGGCCGGCGACGGTCGCGAAGGGCTCGATCTCGCGACGCGGGCGCGCTGGGATCTCGTCGTGCTCGACCTGCTGTTGCCGGGGCTGAACGGGCTCCAGATCCTGCGCGAGCTGCAGCGCGCGAAGCCCGAGCTGCCGGTCGTGATCCTCTCGGCGCGCGGCGACGTGCAGACGAAGCTCCGCGGCTTCGAGCTCGGCGCGAGCGACTACGTCGCGAAGCCGTTCTCGCTCGACGAGCTGCTCGCGCGGATCCGGGTCCGCCTGCGCGGCACGGCGGCCTTCGGCGACGAGCACGTCCTGCGCGGCGGCAACGTCGTCCTCGACGTCGCGCGCCGGCAGGCGGGGGTCGGCGAGCGGACTGCCGATCTCTCGGACCGCGAGTTCCGGCTCCTCCACCACCTGCTCGTGCACGTCGGGGAGGTGGTGAGCCGCGAGCGGCTGCTCGCCGAGGTGTGGGGCTACGACTTCGACCCGGGCTCGAACGTCGTCGAGGTCTGCGTGCGCAGGCTGCGGCAGAAGCTCGGGCCGGACGCTGCGATCGAGACGGTGCGACATGCGGGCTATCGGCTGGCTGCGGCGTAACCCGCTCGAAGCGGGCTGGGCGGTCTTCGCGGCCGCGAACTGGGTCGCGATGGTGGTCTGGCCGAGCTGGGAGACGATCCCGTTCCACTTCGTGTGGATCAGCCTCACGATCGTCTACGGCATCCGGACGTGGTCGATGCGGACGATGTGGGCCGTCCTGTCCGTCGTGATCCTGGCGACGGGCGCGAGCATCCTCTCCGACGCCTTCAGCGGGCAACAGCTCTGGGGCGAGCTGTTCGAGGTGCCGCTCATGTCGGCGATGTTCCTCGCGATGGTCTGGCACGCCCAGCGGCGGCAGGTGGCGCTGGCGGAGGTGCAGGGCGTCGCCGAGATGCGCGCCTCGCTCCTCGAGCGGCAGGAGCGCTTCCTGCACGACGCCTCGCACGAGCTGCGGACGCCGGTCACGATCGCGCGGGGCCATCTCGAGCTGCTGCGGCGCGAGCAGCCCGAGGCGACCGAGCTCGACGTGGCGCTCGACGAGCTCGGCCGGATGGAGCGGATCGTCGAGCGTCTCCTGCTTCTTGCGAAGTCCGAGCAGCAGGGCTTCGCGTTCGTGGAGATCGACGTCGATGCGTTCCTCTCCGACCTGTTCATCCGCTGGTCGGAGGTCGCGCCGCGCGCCTGGCGGCTCGACGTCGATCTTGCAGGGCGGCTGCTCGCCGACCCGGAGGCGCTGCGGAACGCGCTCGATGCGCTGCTCGAGAACGCGGTCAAGTACACGGATCCCGGCGACGCCGTGGAGCTTGCCGCGCACGCGGACGGCACGGGCGGAGTCGTGATCGAGGTCTCGGACTCGGGCGCCGGCGTCCCGCCGGAGGCGCTACCGCGGATCTTCGACCGATGGGCGCGGGCGGACGGCGCCCGAACCCGCGAGCGGGGCGGAGCCGGCCTCGGCCTGGCGATCGTCGCCGCCGTGGCCCGCGCTCACGGCGGCCGCTGCTCCGTGGAGTCGCGGTCGGGCCGGACGGCGTTCCGGCTCCACCTGCCCGTGCGAGCTGCTCTCGCTCATGCGCCAAACCCGACGCCGGCCGTTGAGGGGGATTTGGCCGGCGCCGGGCAAGGGTTGGCGCTCTCGTAGGAAGGAGCCGGGGCTACGCGGCCTCGGCGAGATCCTCGACCGCCTCCTCGGGCAGGGACAGCGCGATCGAGATCGGCTGGGGAGGAAGCACCGGGTCGGCGCGGTCGAGGAATTCAGTGACGATGAGGGTCGTCGTGTCGTTCATCGAGGAGATGGTGGCGGTGGGACGTAAGAGCCACCTGAGCGCGGCGTGAGAGTCCTCTAAGTTCCGAGCGCTTCGCGAAGCGAGGCGACGTAGGCGCGTAGCTCGCCGGGGCCCGCTTCCGCCGCTTCGAGCGCGCGCGAGCCGACGACGACGCCGTCCGCGAGCTCGGCCGCTGCCCGAGCGTGCTCGGGCGTCGAGATGCCGAAGCCGGCGTAGAGCGGGACGTCGGTCGCGCCTCGCGCCCGCTCGACCAGGCCTGCGAGCGCGGGGGAGACCTCGGCGCGCGCTCCGGTCGTTCCCGCGACGGTGACGAGATAGAGCCAGCCGTCCGTCTGCTCGCCGGCCAGCCGGATCCTCTCGTCGGTCGAGGTCGGCGCGACGAGCTGCACGCGGCGCAGCTCGGCGCGGTCTCCCGCCGGCAGGTCGGCGACGATCAGGCTCGCCGCGCCCGCGGCCGACGTCGTCGGCCGCAAACCGCTCCCAGCCGTAGGCCTCGAGGAGCGAGGAGTACGTCATCGGGATCAGCGGCGTGTCCGGCAGCAGCTCGCGCGTCCGCGCGAGCACGTCGAGGCAGGCCTTCGTCCGCATCCCGCGCGCGAGCGCGCGCTCGGCCGCGCGCCGGATCACGGGGCCGTCGGCGAGCGGATCCGAGAACGGGAAGCCGAGCTCGACGATGTCGGCGCCGCCGTCGACGGCGGCACGCGCAAGCTCCGGCGTCTCCGGCTCGGCCATCAGGTAGATGACGAGCGTCTTCATTCGCCGGGGAGGAGTGAGAAGAGCGTCGCGTCGACGCGCCCGTCGCCGTGGCGAAGGAGGCGACGCTTGACCCCCTCGCGCGTGAACCCGGCGCGCTCGAGGACGCGCTCCGAGACCTCGTTGCCGATCCGCACGTTCGCCTCGATCCGCGAGAGCCCGCTCGCGAACGACTCGCGCGCCACCGCTTGGACCGCGCGCGTCGCGAGGCCGCGGCCGCGGGCTTCGGGGAAGAGCCAGTAGCCGACCTCGATCACGCCGCGCATCGGATCGAAGTGCCGCAGCGTCAGCCCGCCGAGAATCGAGCCGTCGGTCGTGTCCTCGATCACGTACGGGAAGAGGACTCCCTGTGCGCGCAGCCCGGGGATCAGCTCGCGCCAGACTCTGCGGAGCTCGTCTTCGTCGAACGGCGGCATCCCGTTCTCGCCGCCGATGCCCGGGTCGCGGAACGCGGGAGCGACGACCGGGATGTCCCGCTCCTCGACCACGCGCGCGACGAACGGCCCGTCGATCTCGAATCGATCGGGTACGGAGAAACGAACGTAGGGGAGCTTCGGTCACTCGGCTCACCCGACGCGCAGGACGCCGATCAGTGTGCTCGCCGCAGCTGCGCGAGCCTGGGTCGTACGCGAGTCGCTCCTCGAACTCCTCGAGCATGCGCGGATCTCCGGCTCCTCGACCTCGAGGTGCGGCAGGACGCCGGCGGCCGCCCCGTCGACGACCTCGCCGTGCGGGGCGAGCAGCTCCTCGAGCTCCTCCCAGAGGTACATGCGCATCGCGAGGTGGCCGTAGCCCTCGCCTTCGGGGAGCAAGCCGGTGCGCGCGATCTCGAGCTGCTTCGCCGTCCGTCCCGCCGGGCGAGGTCGACGAGGATCGACGCGAAGTGGATCACGGCGCCGGCGAAGCCCATGACGCTGACGAGGACGTGCCCGCCCGGCCTCGTGACGCGCGCGAGCTCGGCGACCGCGCGATCGGCTCGGTCGACGACGTAGCTGAGCGGGCCGCCGAAGCAGACCGTGACGTCGAATGAGTCGTCGCCGAACCGCGAGAGGTCGGTGATGTCGCCGAGCATCGCCTCGACGTCGGGCACCCGCGCCCGCAGCAGCTCGAGCTGCCCGCGGCGAGATGTCGAGCGCGGTCACGTGCGCGCCGAGCCGGAGCAGCTCGAGGGTGAAGCGGCCCGGGCCCGCGCCGGCGTCGAGGACGCGGTCGCCGGGCCGGACGTAGCCCTCGAGCATCCGGATGTGGGTGGTGAGGCTCGGGCCCGGCGTCCGCCCGTCCTCGAACCGCGTCCACTCGCGCTCGCCGTAGTCGTCGAAGAACTCGGCCGTGCGCGCGGGATCCCACGTGCTCATTTTCCGCTCCGGCGCCGGCCGAGCCGCCGCCTCGTCGGTGAGCTCGTCGATACGCATTGCCGGCGGCGAGCCGCCCATCTGGTGAGCTCCGTCGAGCCTACGCTCACAAGCGCTCCAGAACCTCGGCGAGGTCCTTGTCGCCGCGGCCGCTGAGGCCGACGAGGATCAGCTCGGCGTCGAGGTCGCGCGCGCGGGCGAGCGCGTGCGCCGGCTCGAGGGCGGGGAGGAGGCCCTCCCTGCGCGCGAGGTCCTGGAAGGCGGCGAGCGCTTCGTCGTCCGTCGCGGTCGCGGTACTCGGCGCGGCCGCTGTCGCGGAGGAAGGCGTGCTCGGGGCCGACGCCGGGATAGTCGAGGCCGGCCGAGATCGAGTGCGCGTCCTCGATCTGTCCGTCCTCGTCGGCGAGCACAGACGAGCGCGCGCCGTGCAGCACGGCGGGCCGGCCGCTGCCGAGCGACGCGGCGCCCGCGGCCTCGACACCGATGAGCCGCACCTCCTCGTCGGCGAGGAAGCCGTGGAAGATCCCGATCGCGTTCGAGCCGCCGCCGACGCAGGCGACGACCGCCTCGGGGAGACGCTGCTCGACCGCGAGGATCTGCTCGCGCGCCTCGCGTCCGATCACGGACTGCAGCTCGGCGACGATCTCCGGGTACGGCGCCGGCCCGACGCACGAGCCGATGAGGTAGTGCGTCGTCTCGACGTTCGTGATCCAGTCGCGGATCGCCTCGCTCGTCGCCTCCTTCAGCGTCTTCGTGCCGAAGCCGACGGCGCGCACCTCCGCGCCGAGCAGTCCCATCCGCTCGACGTTGGGCCGCTGGCGGCGCATGTCCTCCTCGCCCATGTACACGACGCACTCGAAGCCGAAGCGCGCGCAGACCGTCGCCGTGGCGACGCCGTGCTGGCCGGCGCCGGTCTCGGCGACGATGCGGTGCTTGCCGAGGCGCCGTGCGAGCACCGCCTGGCCGAGTGCGTTGTTGAGCTTGTGCGCGCCGGTGTGGAGGAGGTCCTCGCGCTTGAGGTAGATGCGCTTGCCGGGGGCGAACCGCTCGGCGAGCGTCAGCGGCGTCGGCCGCCCGGCGTACGTCGTCAGGAGGTCGTGAAGCTCTGTCCGGAACGAGTCGTCCGCCAGCGCCTCGCGCCAGCCGCGGTCGAGCTCGTCGAGCGCCGGGATCAGCGTCTCGGGGACGTAGCGCCCCCCGTAGTCGCCGAAGTCGCTCATGCCCGCGCCTCCTCCACGAACGCCCGCACCTTCGCGTGGTCCTTGACGCCGGGCGCGGACTCGAGCTGCGACGCTGCGTCCACCGCCCACGGCCGCACGGCGTTGATCGCCGCGCGCACGTTGTCCGGTCCGAGGCGGCCGGCGAGCACGAGGCGATCATCGCCTCGCGCGTTGCGCCAGTGGTCGGGATCCTCGCCTTCGTGGCTGGAAGCGCCGCCGGACAAGCCGGCGTCGCCCGGCCAATAAGGTTCCGGGCCGCCTCCGGCGTCCCGCCAGGGGAGGTCGGCGACCCGTGCGACCTGCTCGCCGTCACGCAGCAGGACCGCGTCGCGGCCGCGCACCTTGCCTTCTTCACGTGCGTAGAGCTGGACGAGGTCCGCGCCGCGGTCCTCGGGCTCGCCGACGAAGACGGCGACGCTGAGCACCGTGTCCGGCACGGAAAGGACGCCGTCCGCCTGGCGCGGCGAGCCCTCCGCGAAGATGAAGCCGCACAGGTCGGCGCCGGCCTCGACCGCGGCGTCGACGTCCTCCTGCCGCGTAAGGCCGCAGACCTTGACCAGTGGCCGCGAGAGGAGCTCGCGCAGCTTCGCTTCGGGCTCGTCCGCCCGCATCAGCGATGTGCCGACGAGGACGGCGTCGGCGCCGGCGAGCTCGGCGGCCGCGGCCTGGGCCCGGGAGTGGATCGCGCTCTCGGCGACGACGATCCGGTCGCGCGGTGCCTTCGCGACGAGCTCGAGCTGGGCGTCGCGGTCGATCTGGAACGTGCCGAGGTCGCGCGCGTTGACGCCGATGACGCGGGCATCGAGGCGCGTCGCACGCTCGAGCTCCTCCTCGTCGTGGGCCTCGACGAGCGCGTCGAGGCCGAGCTCCTCCGCAGTGCGGATGAGCCGGGCGGCCGTCGTGTCGTCGAGGTCGCGGAGGATGAGAAGCGCGGCGTCGGCTCCCGCTTCCCGGAGCTCGCGCAGGTGCTCCTCCGTGGAGAAGAAACCCTTCGCAAGGAGCGGCACGCCGGTCGCCGCGCGCGCAGCGCGGAGGTCATCGAGCGAGCCCGCGAACGCCGCGTCGACGAGAACGGAGACCGCACGCGCTCCTCCGGTCTCGTATGCGGGGACGACGTCCTCGACCCGCGCCCCCGGGCTGATGTCGCCCGCCGACGGCGAGCGTCGCTTGAACTCGGCGATCGCGCCGAAGCCTGGCTGCGCGAGCGCGTCCGCGAATCTCATGAGCGGGAGAACTCCACGAGCTCGTCGAGTCGCGCCGCCGCTCCGCCGGAGTCGATCGTCTCGCGCGCTCTCCCGATCCCCTCGCGCAGATTCTCGGCATGCCCGGCCGCGGCGATCCCGCCGGCCGCGTTGAGGATCACGGCGGAGCGGTGCCCGCCGTCGGCGCCGGCCAGCACGGCACGCAAGCGCGGCGGCGTTCGTCTGCGGATCGCCGCCGCGCAGCTCCTCCGGATCGCAGCGCTCGACGTCGAGGTCGAGCGGATCGAGCTCGTACTCCGTGACGCGTCCTGCCGCGACCTCGCAGACGAGGTTCGTCCCGCAGGGGGAGAGCTCGTCGATGCCGCCGGCGCCGTGCACGACGTACGCGCGGGTCGCGTCGAGCTGGACGAGCGCGTCGGCCAGCGTCCGGGCGAGCTCCGGCGAGTAGACGCCGAGCACGAGCGCCCGCGCGCCGGCCGGGTTCGTGAGCGGGCCGAGCACGTTGAAGACGGTACGCGTCGCGAGCTCGCGCCGGACGGGCGCCGCGTGCCGCATCGCGGGGTGGTGCGCCTGCGCGAAGAGGAAGCCGAAGCCGAGCTCGTCGATCGACCGCTCGATCCGCTCCGGCGGCAGCTCGAGCTCGAAGCCGAGCGCCTCGAGCACGTCCGCCGCTCCCGTCTGCGAGGACGCCGCGCGGTTGCCGTGCTTCGCGACCGCCGGCTCCCGCCGCAGCGGTGACGAGCGCGGCCGCGGTCGAGATGTTGTACGTGTTCGCGCCGTCGCCGCCCGTTCCGACGACGTCGACGAGGTCGTCGCGCGCCGGGCTGACGCGGAGGACGTGCTCGCGCATCGCCTCGGCGCAGCCGGCGATCTCGTCCGCCGTCTCGCCCTTCGCCCGCAGCGCGACGAGGAAGCCGGCGATCTGGGCCTGCGTCGCCTCGCCGCTCATGATCACGGCCATCGTGCCGCGCGCCTCGGCGCGGGAGAGATCGTGGCCGTCGAGCAGCCGCGCGAGCGCCTGCTGGATCACCATCGTCCCTCGAGGAAGTTGCGGGCGAGCGCCGGGCCGTCGGGCGTCAGCACCGACTCGGGATGGAACTGGACGCCGACCGCCGGAAGCTCGCGGTGCCGCACCGCCATCACCTCGCCGTCCTCCGCGAACGCGGTCGGTTCGAGCACGTCCGGCAGCCGCGTCGCGGCGAGCGAGTGGTAGCGGCCGGCTTCGAACGGATCCGGGAGCCCCGCGAAGAGCCCGCGCCCGTCGTGCCGTACCGGGCTCGCCTTCCCGTGCACGAGCTCGCGGGCGTAGCCGACCTCACCGCCACATACCTCGACGAGCGCCTGGTGGCCGAGGCAGACGCCGAGAATCGGCGTCTTGGGGAGCAGGCGCTCGACGATCGCCGGCGTCGCACCGGCCGCGGCCGGGCGACCCGGGCCCGGGGGAGATCACGAGGTGGGAGGGAGCAAGCCGCTCCGCCTCGTCCGCGTCGAGCTCGTCGTTCCGCAGCACCACGACCTCCGCGCCGAGCGCGCCGAACAGGTGCGCGAGGTTGTACGTGAACGAGTCGTAGTTGTCGACGAGGAGAATCATTGCGCCCCGTCCTGCTCCGACTCTGCCAGGTCGATCGCGGCTTCGAGCGCGCGCAGCTTGGCGAGGCACTCCTCGTGTTCGGCCGCCGGATCCGAGTCGGCGACGATGCCGCCGCCGGCCTGCAGGTGGGCGACGCCGTCGCGCAGCCACAGTGTGCGGATCGCGATGCACGTGTCCAGTTCAGCCGTTTCCGGCAAGTGGTAACCCACCGCTCCCGCGTAGATGCCCGCGCCGGTAGCCCTCGAGCTCCGAGATGATCTGCATCGCCCGGACCTTCGGTGCGCCCGAGACGGTGCCGGCGGGGAAGCACGCGCGCAACAGCTCGAACGGCGTGACTCCGTCGCGCAGCTCTCCGACCACCTCGGAGACGAGATGCGTCACGTGCGAGTAGCGCTCGGCTTCCATGAAGCGCGCGACGCGCACGGAGCCGGGATCGCACACGCGCGAAAGATCGTTGCGCCCGAGGTCGACGAGCATCGTGTGCTCGGCGCGGTCCTTCTCCGAGGCGAGCAGCGCGGCCGCGTCGCCCTCGCTCCGGGAGATCGTCCCGGCGATCGGGTTCAGCTCGGCGCGGCGTCCCGAGCACTTGACGACCGTCTCGGGCGAGCTGCCCACCAGCGCGAGCCGGGAGCCGCCGGCGCTTCCAGCGATGCCGAGCTCCAGGAGGAAGAGGTACGGCGACGGATTGACCCGGCGCAACGCGCGATAGAGCTCGACGGCCGATGCCGACGTGGGGCGCGTGGCGCGCTGTGCGATCACCACCTGGAAGACGTCGCCCTCGCGGATGTGCTCCTGTGCTCGCTCGACCCGTTGCAGGTGCTCCTCCCGCGAGGGCTCGCGCTCGATCCCGCCGCGGGGAGTCGAGCCGCGCGGAAGAGGCGGAGGCTCGTCCAGACCGTCGGAGCTCCCGCGCAGCAGCTCCGCGACGCCGCGTGCGTGGTCGAAGCGGAGCAGGACGTCGGGGACGAGGAAGAGGCTCGCCGGTACGTCCGGCCCGTCCTCGGGCAGCGGCACGGTCGGCTCGAACCCCGCGACGGCGTCGTAGCCGAGGTAGCCCACGACCGGCTCGCCGAGACCCTCGGCCTCCTCGAACGACACCAGCCGCGAGCCCGCGCCGACGAAGCTGTAGCGGCCCAGCCGTCCGCGCTCGACCGACTCGAGCAGGAACGCGCCGCCGGCTCCCTCCCGCAGGCGGAGGTATGCACCGAGTGGCGTCAGGAGGTCGGTTGCGATCTCGATTTCGGACATGAAAAAGGCTCCTCGCGGAGCCGGGGTCGAGCGGACGGGCTGTGCCGGCGCAGCTCAGCGCTCGCGCAGGCTCCCGCCTCGCTCGTTGCGCGGCCAGGCCCACATCGTGCGAAGGGAAGTCATGCCCGCAGCGTAAGCAGACCCCGCGCGACCGTCAAGCAGCGAAGACGTGGCCGGCATCCTCGAGCGCGTCGGCGGCGCGCCCGAGGTCGGTCGAGCGCACGAGGACGTAGTCCGACTCGAACGTCGAGATGACGAAGATCGGCAGCTCGGCGTCCGCGAGCGGCTGGACGAGCGACGCGATCACGCCGGTGAGCGAGAAGTCGAGCGGGCCCATCACCTCGAGCACCGTCCAGCCGCGGTCGACGCTCTCTCCTTCGGGGACGTCGTGGTCACGGCAGACGACGGAGACCTCGTGCTCGGTGCGCGTGACCGAGCGGAACGGGCCCTTGTCGACCCACTCCGGCAGCTCCGACCCCGGTTGGAGGCGGACGACCGCGTAGCTGTCTGGCAGCGTCCGGAGCTTCACGACCGGACGCTAGCGCGGAACGGCGCAAACGGGCGCAGGTAGAGTCGCGCGGCCATGCCCCTCCCGGATCTGCTGGAACGCCTGCTGACGACGCCCGGTCCCTCCGGCGAGGAACGTGCGGCGGCCGCCGCGTGGCGCGAGGCGGCCGCGCCCGTCGGCGAGGTGTCGTCGGATGTCCTCGGCAGCTCCTGGGTGCGCGTCCCGGGCACGGCCGGAGGACCGACGCTCCTGCTCGTCGGTCACATCGACGAGATCGGTCTCGTCGTGACGCATCTCGGCGATGACGGCCTCGCCGCCGTGCGCACGCTGAGCGGCTGGGACCCGGCCGCGGCGGCCTACCAGCGCGTCGACGTCCACACGCGCGGCGGCGTCGTTCCCGGCGTCGTCGCCGTAAAGCGCCAGAAGCGGAAGCGCGGCGAGGACCGCAAGCCCATCGAGTCGGACGACCTCTTCCTCGACGTCGGCGCGAAGGACGGAGACGAGCTGCGCAGCCTCATCCGCCCCGGCGACCATGTCATCTGGCACGGCGCGCCGCTCGCGCTGCACGGCAACCGGGTCGCCTCCCGCGCCTTCGACAACAGGATGGGCTGCTACGTCGCGCTCGAGTCCGCACGGAGGATCGCCGAGCGTGGCGGTGCGCCGGGCGACGTGATCGCTGCGGCGGCCGTGCAGGAGGAGGTCGGTGACTACGCGGGGTCGCGCACGGTGGCGTTTGCCACCGAGCCGGACCTCGCGCTCGCGATCGACGTCACGAACCCGTCGGACATCCGCGGCGCCGATCACGACGACGAGGGCAAGATCGTGCTCGGCGGCGGTCCGACGCTCTCGCGCGGGCCGTCGATCCACCCGGACGTCTTCGAGCTTCTCCACGACACCGCCGAGACGGAGGGCATCCCGTTCGCCGTCGAGGTCTCTCGTGGGACGACCTGGACCGACGCTGACGCTGTCTATGTCAGCCGCGCAGGCGTGGCCACCGGTGTCGTCTCGGTGCCGCTTCGGTATATGCACTCGCCGGTCGAGACGATCGACCTCGACGACGTCGAGCGGGCGGTGCAGCTCATCGTCGCCTTCGCCTTCAAGCTCGAGCCTGGACAGAGCTTCGCGGGCTAACTTGGGGACGTGAGCAGGAGCGTCATCGTTGCCGCGGTCCGGACGCCGTTCGGGAAGCTCAACGGCGGCCTCGCCGCGTATCCCGCGACCGAGCTCGGCGCGATCGCGATCCGCGCCGGCCTCGAGCGCGTCGGCCTCGAGGGCCGCGAGGTCGACTACGTGATCATGGGCCAGGTGCTGCAGGCGGGCGCCGGACAGGCGCCCGCGAGGCAGGCAGCGGTCGGCGCGGGAATCCCGATCGACGTGCCGTCGGACACGGTGAACAAGGTCTGCGCCTCCTCGATCCGCGCGGTCGAGATCGCCGACTCGATGATCCGCGCCGGCGACGTCGAGGTCGTCGTCACCGGCGGCATGGAGTCGATGACGAACGCGCCGTACGCGCTGCCGAAGGCGCGCCAGGGCTATCGGATGGGCGACGGCGCGCTGATCGATCTGATGATCTGGGACGGGCTCCGCTCCACGTTCGATGACCAGCACATGGTTCAGCAGGCGGCGCGGGTCGCACGCGAGCTCGGTGTCTCCCGCGAGGATCAGGACGCCTGGGCGCTCCGCTCGCACGAGCGGGCGGCGGCGGCGCAGGATGCGGGCCGCTTCGACGACGAGATCGTGACCGTGGGCGACGTGACGGCGGACGAGTCGGTGCGGCGCGACTCGACGCTCGAGAAGCTCGCCTCCCTCAAGCCCGTGATGGATCCCGAGGGCACGGTGACCGCCGGCAACGCGCCGGGGGTGAACGACGGCGCTTCGTGCGTGGTCGTGTGCTCCGAGGAGTTCGCGCAGCGGCGCGGGCTCGAGCCGCTGGCCACCATCGTCTCGCAGGGCTACGTCGCGGACGAGTTCGCGTGGCTCGCGCGCACGCCGGCGAACGCGGGCAAGCAGGCGCTGGAGAAGGCCGGGAAGTCGATCGACGACGTGGAGCGCATCGAGGTGAACGAGGCGTTCTCCTCGGTGGCCCTCAACTCGGTGAAGATGCTCGACGCCGACCCCGACCGCGCGAACGTGAACGGCGGCGCGGTCGCGCTCGGCCATCCGATCGGCGCGAGCGGTGGCCGGATTCTCGGCACGATGGTGCACGAGCTGCGCCGTAACGGTGGCGGCCTCGGCCTCGCCGCGATCTGCTCCGGCGGAGGGCAAGGGGATGCACTGCTGATCGAAGTCTGAGCCGACCGGACCTCTCGACGGCGCCGCGGCGTATCAGCGGTGTAACCCGAAGGAGGAACCATGCGCAGGTTCTTGCTCTGTCTCGTCGCTGGCCTCGGCGCCTCGTCACCGCGCCCGTGGCGCTGGCGGACGGCGGGCCGCTCACCGTCGTGTCGGGCGGCAGCGGCGTCGTCGGTGGCACGACGCGGTACGTCCCCGTCGACGACCCGGTCTCGGGCGACACGCGAGATGCTCGCGATCTCGACCAGCGGACGGGACCGGCTGGATCCAGCTCGGGCTCGTGGGCGAGGGGGCTTCCCGTACACGCCGGCCGGGCGGAGGGGCTGTCACATGACGGTAAGCACGCTGGTGCTCGCGGACAGCCAGTCCGGGTTCGCCTCGCCGAGCACGTTCCTCGTCGTGAGCCCGCGACGGATGCAGCTCGTCCGGACGATCGCGCTCCGCGGCTACTTCTCCTTCGATGCGCTCTCACCGAATGGGTCGCGGATGTACCTGATCCAGTACACGCATGCGCAGGCGCGGCGACCTGACCGACTACATCGTCCGCGGTTACGACATGCGCACGAACCGGCTGCTGCCGGGAAAGATCGCCGATCGGTCCGAGCACGAGGAGACGATGGCCGGCTCTCCCGTGACGCGGACGACGAGCGCGGGACGGGCGTTGGGTGTACACGCTCTACCAGAAGCCGTCCGGCGAGCAGTTCATCCATGCGCTCGACACGGTCGGTTCCGCGGCGTACTGCATCGACCTTCCGAGGAACCGCGGCCTCTACGACATCGTCCTCTCGCTTCGCAACGGACGGCCGGACGCTCGCTGCGTACCGGCGGAGCGGGCGCCCGTGGCTCGAACGTCGCCGTCGGCAGCTGGCGCATCTCGTACCCGCACGGCGGCTTCCCGTGGGCCTGGGTCGGCGCCGGGATCGGCGGCGGCTTCGCGCTTCTCGCCGCCGGAGCGTTACTCCTTCGGCGCCGCCGCGGCCAGGAACTCCAGGAGCATGCTCGACAGGAGCTCGGGCTCGCGTAGCGTCAGGTAATGGTCGGAATCGAGCTCGAGGTGCCGCGCGTTCGGCGCCTCGCGCTCGACCAGCGGGCCGATCTCGCGCATCCCCTCCGGGTCATGCGACGCCGTGACGATCAGTGTCGGGACGGCGAGCTCACCGAGCCGTTCCTTTGCAGGCGCGCCCGCCGGGTCGAGCGGCTCGACGCCTTCGGGTAGCGGGTTTGCGTCGGGCGTTGCACGCCAGAGCTGCCGGATCCGGTCGTCGGCACCGAGCGGCGCCCAGACCTCGAAGTCGATCTCCATCATCGCCTCGGTCTTGTCCTCGGCCGCCTCGAAGCGTGCCTCGTGCTCCTCCGTGTACGCGCCGTTGTCGTGGCCGCCGAGCCCGGGCGCGACTCCGGCGACCGCCCAGAGCCGGTCGGGATGCGCAAGCGCGATGTCGAGCGCGAGCTTGCCGCCGAGCGAGAGGCCGACGAGCGCCGCCCGCTCGATCTCGAGACCGTCGAGGACTCCGATCGCGTCGTCCTGCCACGACCATGGCACGTTCGGCCCGGTCGAGCGGCCGTAGAAACGGAGGTCGCTTCGGATCGTCCGAAACCGCTCGGCGAGGAACGGAACGACCGGCTCCCAGAGCCCCGAGTCGCCGAGCCCGCCGTGCAGGAGCAGGACGGCCGGGCCGCTGCCGGCCTCGTCGTACCAGAGGCGCGCGCCGTTGACGTCGACCGAAGGCACGGCGCGACCTTATCCTCCCGTGCGGCATGGACTTCGAGCACGTTCTCGTCGTCGGCGCCGGCCAGATGGGCGGCGGGATCGCCCAGGTCGTCGCAGCCTCCGGACGCCACGTCTCCCTGCACGACCCGTTTCCGGGCGCGATCGACCGGGGCCTCGCGACGATTCGCAAGAGCCTGGAGAGGCTCGCGGAGAAGGGCGGCCCCGACCCGGACGACGTTCTGCAGCGGATCGCGCCGGTCGACGAGATCGTCCCCGCCGCGCTGATGATCGAGGCGGTCGTCGAAGACCTCGAGACCAAGGCGGAGGTCTTCCGCATGGCGGACAAGACGCTGCCCGAACGGGCGGTCCTCGCCTCGAACACATCCTCGATCCCGATCACCCAGCTCGCCTCGGTGACCGACCGGCCCGACCGCGTGATCGGCATGCACTTCTTCAACCCGGTGCCGGTGCTGAAGCTCGTGGAGGTCGTACGCGGGCGCGAGACCTCCGACGAGACGGCGGCGGCGATCACGGCATTGGCGGAGGCGCTCGGGAAGACGCCGGCCGTGGCAAACGACTTTCCCGGCTTCGTCTCGAACCGGATCCTGATGCCCTTTATCAACGAGGCCGTCTGGGCGCTGCACGACGGGGTCGCCGAGCCCGAGGCGATCGACACGATCGCCAAGCTCGGCTTCGCGCACCCGATCGGTCCGCTCGCACTTGCCGACCTGATCGGGCTCGACACGTGCGTCGCGATCATGGAAGTGCTGCACGAGGGGCTCGGGGACGAGAAGTACGCGCCGTGCCCGCTCCTGCGCGAGCACGTCGAGGCCGGTCGCCTCGGTCGGAAGTCGGGCCACGGTTTCTACGCTTACGACTGATGGATTTCGAGCTCTCGCCCGAGCAGAAGGAGATCCAGGCGCTCACCCGCGACTTCGTGCGCGCCGAGGTCGAGCCGCACGCCGCGCAGTGGGATCGCGAGCACCACTTCCCACGCGAGCTCTTCGCGCGGCTCGCCGAGCTCGGGCTGATGGGCGTCTGCGTGCCCGAGGAATACGGCGGAGCCGGCGCCGACTTTCTCTCCTATGTCGTGGTGCTCGAAGAGCTCTCGCGGGGCGACGCAGGAGTGGGCGTCACCGTGGCCGTGCACACGAGCGCCGTGACGCTGCCGTTGCTCCGCTTCGGCACGGAAGAGCAGTGCATGCGTTTCGTCCCTCCGCTCGCACGTGGCGAGCAGTTGGGTGCGTTCGCGTTGACGGAGGCCGAGGCCGGCTCCGATGCGGGCGCGCTCCGCACCCGTGCCGAGCCCGACGGCGACGGCTGGCGCATCACGCGGCGCTAAGCAATGGATCACGAACGGCCGCTATGCGGGCACGTTCCTCCTCTTCGCCCGCACGGACGCCGAGGCGGCAGGCGCGCGCGGTGTCAGTGCGTTCGTCCTCGACGCCGACGATGTCCAGGTCACGCGCGACGAGGAAAAGCTCGGCCTCAACTCCTCGGTGACGAACGACATCGTGATCGAGGACGCGCACGTCGACAGGGACCGCCTGCTCCACGAGCTGAACCGCGGGTTCCGGCGTGGCGATGCAGACGCTCGACGGCGGGAGGATCGGCATCGCGGCCCAGGCCGTGGGCATCGCGCAGGCGGCGTTCGACGTCGCGCGCGAGTACGCGAAGGAGCGACGCGCGTTCGGGCGGCGGATCGGCGAGTTCCAGGCGATCCAGCACAAGCTCGCGAACATGTCGATGGAGATCGACGCGGCCAGGCTCCTCGTCCACCGCGCTGCCTGGCTGAAGCAGAACGACCGGCCGCACGCGGAGGCCGGAGCGAAGGCGAAGCTCTTCGCATCGGAGATGGCGCGCCGGCAGACCGCGGAGGCGATCCAGATCCTCGGGGGCTACGGCTACACGAAGGAGTTCCCGGTCGAGCGCTACTACCGCGACGCCAAGATCACGGAGATCTACGAGGGGACGAGCGAGATCCAGCGGCTCGTCATCGCCCGCTCGATCCTTGGTCTCCAGGAGCAGGTGGTCGCCACTCGTATCTGACGTCCGGAATCTTCTCCATCGTCGTGGCGCCGTCGGTGAACTCGACGGCAACGAGTCCGCGCGCCTCGTAGAACGCACGCGCCTCGCTCGCCTGATGCGTCCAGAGCGAGAAGCCGCGGGGGAGCCTGCGTCGGGTGTGTTCCAGCAGCGCCGTGCCGATCCCGCGGCCTTGCGCGTCGGGATGGACGAAGAGGTGTCCGAGATGGTCGTCGGTCATCGCCGCGAAGGCGACGATGCGGCCGTCCTTCTCGACGACCCAGGTCTCGTGGCGGGGCAGGAGCCGGTCGCGCACGAAGTCGCGGGTCCCCTCCGGCGAGTGAAGCGGTGGAAACCACGCCTGCGCGGCGCGGGCGGCGGTGAGCACGTCCGCGATTGCGTCGGCATCGCGTGCGGTGGCGCGTCTGAGCACGGGCCGTAGGCTACGGGCATGCGCAAGCGCGACGAGCCCGTCCGCCTGACGCGCATCTACACGCGCGGCGGCGACAAGGGAGAGACGAGCCTCGGCGACGGCTCGCGTGTCTCGAAGCTCGATCCGCGCGTCGCCGCGATGGGCGACGTCGACGAGCTCAACTCGCTCCTCGGTCTCGCGGGTGGCCTCGACCGCGTCCAGAACGAGCTCTTCGATCTCGGGGCGGATCTGTCGGTCCCGTTTTCGGGCAACGAGGATCGCCTGCGTGTCACGCAGGAAGCCGTCGACCGGCTCGAGCACGAGGTCGACGAGGCGAACGCGTCACTCCCCGAGCTGAAGAGCTTCGTTCTTCCCGGTGGGAGCGAGCGCGCGGCGCAGCTCTTTCTCGCGCGCGCCGTCTGCCGTCGGGCCGAGCGCGCGGCGCTGGCGGTCCCGAACACGAACCCGCTCGCCGCCGTCTACCTCAACCGGCTTTCGGACCTGCTCTTCGTCCTCGCGCGCGCGGCAAACGGCGAGGCCGGCGTCGACGAGCCGCTCTGGCGCCCCGGCGCGTAGCTAATCCCGACCAGATCACGGATCCAGCTGATGGCGAGCGGCTCCTACACTTCCGGCGATGACGACGACGCGGAGGCCTGAAGGGGGCCGCGCCGGCTGGCGCGAGCGCTACGAGGCGACGCCGGAGCGGCAGGGCGAGCTCTTCTCGACGATCTCAGGTGTCGAGAACGAGCCGCTCTACTCGCCCGAGAACGTCGAGCTCGACTACGAGCGCGACCTGGGCTGGCCGGGCGCGTATCCGTTCACACGCGGCGTGTATCCGTCGATGTACCGCGGTCGCCTCTGGACGATGCGCCAGTTCGCAGGGTTCGGAACCGCTGCGGAGACGAACGAGCGCTTCCGCTACCTCCTCGACCATGGGCAGACGGGTCTCTCGACGGCCTTCGACATGCCGACTCTGATGGGCTACGACTCCGACCATCCGCGCTCGCTCGGCGAGGTCGGGCGCGAAGGCGTGGCGATCGACTCGCTCGCCGACATGGAGACGCTCTTCGACGGGATCCCGCTCGGCGAGGTGTCGACCTCGATGACGATCAACGCGCCGGCGGCGATGCTCCTCGCGTTCTACGCGGCCGTGGGGGAGGAGCAGGGCGTGCCGCTCGACCGGCTGCGCGGCACCGTCCAGACCGACATCCTCAAGGAGTACATCGCGCAGAAGGAGTGGATCTTCCCGCCGCTGCCGTCGATGCGGCTCGTCGTGGACATGGTCGAGTGGTGCTCCGAGCGGATGCCGCTCATGCACCCGGTCTCGATCTCCGGCTACCACATCCGCGAGGCAGGCTCGAATGCGGCCCAGGAGCTCGCGTTCACGCTCTCCAACGGCTTCGCGCTCGTCGAGGCGTGCCTCGAGCGCGGTCTCGACGTCGACTCGTTCGCGCCGAGGCTCTCCTTCTTCTTCAACGCGCACCTCGACTTCTTCGAGGAGATCGCCAAGTACCGCGCCGCGCGCCGGATCTGGGCGCGACAGATGCGCGAGAAATACGGCGCGCAGGATCCGCGCTCCTGGCTGATGCGCTTCCACACGCAGACCGCGGGCGTGTCGCTGACGGCGCAGCAGCCGGAGGTGAATCTGATCCGCACGGCGATCGAGGCCCTTGCGGCGGTGCTCGGCGGGACGCAGTCCCTGCACACGAACTCCTTCGACGAGGCTCTTGCGCTGCCGACCGAGCACGCTGTGCGCCTCGCGCTCCGCACGCAGCAGGTGATCGCGCACGAGACAGGCGTCGTGAACACGATCGACCCGCTCGGCGGCTCCTACTACCTCGAACAGCTCACGAACGAGCTCGAGCGGCAGGCGTACGACTACTTCGAGCGGATCGAGGAGCTCGGCGGAGTGATTCCGGCGATCGAGCAGAACTTCCAGCAGCGCGAGATTGCCGAGGCGAGCTTCCGCTATCAGTCCGAGGTCGAGCGCGGCGAGCGGATCGTCGTCGGCGTCAACCGGTACGTGCTCGAGGAGGAGCAGCCGATCGAGATCCTCCGCATCGACGCCGCGCTCGAGCAGAAGCAGATCGAGCGCGTGCAGGCGCTGCGGGCGCGGCGCGACTCGGCGGCTGCCGAGGCGGCGCTCGCACGGCTGAAGGAGGACGCAACGCACGACGACCGCAATCTCATGGAGCCGATCCTCGACGGCGCACGCGCCTACGTGACGATGGGCGAGATGTGCGACGCGCTTCGGGAGGTCTGGGGCACGTGGCGCGAGACGCCCGTCTTCTAGCCAAGATTCGTTAGAGCATCGTTGGCCGGCGGGAGTACGGTGCGGCTCATGAAGTCTCCGACCGTCCTGCGTGGAGTTGCCGGCCTGGCCGTTCTTCTCGTCGCGACTCGCACTCGGAGGCTCGGCGTCCGCTCGATCCCTCGAGGCCTTCCCGCTCGTGGAGCACTGGGACGGGACTTCATGGACCCAGGTCGCAGTCCCCTCCAGCGGTGCCGCGCTCACCGCCGTTGTGGCGCCCTCTGCGTCAGCCGTGTGGGCCTTCGGTACGTCGGACGTCGCCCTGCACTGGGACGGTCGGTCGTGGCAGCGCGTGACGCTGCCAATCCCGAAGGATTCCGCGGCCCCGGCGTTCTGGGGCGCCGCGGCCGTCTCTCCCGACGACATCTGGGCCATCGGCAGCGTCGCGCCGAGGCACGCCCCAGAACACGCGATCATCGACCACTGGAACGGCCGCCGCTGGCAGATCGTCCCCGGCCCGCCGACGCGCTCCGAGCTCTACGGAATCGCCGCGCTGTCGGCGAACGACGTCTGGGCGGTCGGTGATGCCAGCGTCTCTACAGCGCACGGGTTCGAGCGCCTCGCGCTCACGCTTCACTGGAACGGCAGATCGTGGAAGCAGGTGCCGACCCCGAATCCGGCTCCTTCCACGATGCCCGCCTCGTCCGTCAGCAACATCCTCGCCGCCGTGGCCGGCAGTTCGTCGCGGGACGTGTGGGCCGTCGGCCAGTACTACCTCAGGGCCAACGGCACCCGCGGGTCGCGCGCGCTCGTGCTCCATTGGGACGGCACCCGCTGGAAGCTGGTTCCGAGGCCCTCCATCGTTGCCGGGCACGTGAGCTTCCTCTACGGAGTCGCGGCACCCTCTGCGGCGGGCGCCTGGGCGGTCGGCGGCATCAATAGGCACAACGCGCAGCATGCCCTCGCCGTGCGGTGGAACGGCGATCGGTGGAGCGTCGTGCGCATCAACGGCCCTCGTCTCGCCGGCGTGTCCGCTCTCGCGGCGAACGACGCCTGGGCGGCGGGAGGCTCCTACGCGGGCCCCGGCCGCGTCATGCACTGGAACGGACACGTGTGGACGCTCGCGACCAAGCTCGACACGAGGCACGGGCTCCTCGCGGTGGCGGAGGTCTCGCCGAGCGACGTGTGGGCGGTCGGCGGGCAGTTCAAGCACTAGTCGATAGGCTCCGCCGCGATGGCAGGGAAGATCCGCGTCGTCGTTGCGAAGCCGGGCCTCGACGGGCACGATCGCGGCGCCAAGATCATCGCCCGCGCGCTCCGCGACGCCGGCATGGAGGTCATCTACACCGGCCTCCACCAGACGCCCGAGCAGATCGTCGAGACCGCGATCCAGGAGGACGCCGACGCGGTCGGCATCTCGATCCTCTCCGGCGCGCACATGACGCTCGTGCCCCGCATCCTCGAGCTTCTGCGCGAGAACGCCGTCGAGGACGTCGTCGTCGTGGTCGGCGGGACGATCCCCGACGACGACGCAGAGGAGCTGCGGAAGCTCGGCGTCGCGGGCGTCTTCGGTCCGGGGGCGCCGACCACCGAGATCGTCGACTTCGTGAAGGGCGCCGTCGCCGCGTGAGCGTCCTCGTCGACCGCGAGGACGCGGTCGCCGTCGTCACGATCGACCGGCAGGAGGCGCTCAACGCGCTCGACGTCGAGACGCTGACCGAGCTTCGCGACCGCCTGCGCGAGCTTGCCGGGGACGAGTCGGCGCACGCCGTCGTCCTCACCGGCGCCGGTGACCGTGCGTTCGTCGCCGGTGCGGACATCAAGTACATGGCCGGCCTCGGCCCGGACGAGGCGAAGGAGTGGGGAGGGCTCGGCCACGAGGCGGCGCGGCTGCTCGAGGAGATGCCGAAGCCGACGATCGCGGCGATCAACGGCTTCGCCCTCGGCGGCGGCTGCGAGCTCGCGCTCGGCTGCGACCTCCGCTACGCGTCGAGCAATGCGCGGCTCGGCCAGCCGGAGATCGACCTCGGCATCGTCCCCGGCTGGGGCGGCACGCAGCGGCTCGCGCGCGTCTGCGGCCTCGGGGTCGCGAAGGAGCTGATCCTCACCGGCCGCCCGGTCGACGCGGAGGAGGCGCTGCGGATCGGGCTCGTGAACGCGATCGCCGACCCGGTCCTCGGCCACGCGCTCGAGGTCGCCGGCAAGCTCGCCGCCAAGAGCCCGGTCGCGCTCCGCGTCGCGAAGCGCCTGCTCAACATCTCGCCGGGCGCGCTCGAGCAGGAAGCCGAGGAGTTCGGTGACCTGTTCGGGAGCGAGGACGCGAAGGAGGGGCTCGCCGCCTTTGCCGAGAAGCGCCCGCCGCGTTTCGTCGGCAGGTAACGCCCAGGAGGATTCACGGCGCAGGGCGCGTAGTTCGGGACCCCATGCGCGTCCGCATCCTCGTTCTCGCGATCTTCGTGAGCGCTGCCGCGGTCGGCGCCCCGACCGCACTCGCTTCCGGCCGGAACCCGCAGACGGCCGGGCTGCAGGTCGCGCTGCGCGCCCAGGGCCTCTACCGCGGAGCGATCGACGCGGTCTCGGGCCCGAACACGGTTGCCGCCGTCCGCGCCTTCCAGCGGATCCACGGACTGCGCGTGACGGGCATCGCCGACGCGCGCACGCGCAAGGCTCTCGGGCCGCTGGGCCGCCCGCTCTTCGGCGCCCGGTCGCTTCGGCGCGGCGAGTTCGGCTGGGACGTCGCAGTGCTCCAGTTCATGCTCCTCCGCCAGGGGATCAACGTCCCCGTCAACGCGTACTTCGACGGTCCGACGCTCCGTGGCGTTCGGCTCCTGCAGCATCGCATGCACCTCCGCCGCGACGGCGTCGTCGGCCCGCACACGCTCGCGTCCATCGTCCGGCGGGAGCCTGTGCCGCTCGCGCGGCCGATCGCGATCGCGACGACCACGACTCACCACGCCACGCATCACCGCCGCCTGCTCGTTCACGTCGTCCGCTCGGGGGACTCACTCACCCTGCTCGCGAGGCGCTACCACACGACCGTCGCGAAGCTCGCGAAGCTCAACCACCTCGACCCTTCCAACTACCTCCTGATCGGGACGAAGCTCCGCGTCCCCGCCGTGGGGCATGTCACCACCGTGCAGCGGGTCGCCTACCGGACGTCGAGCGTCGCCTCGGTCCGTGCGCTGCTCGACCACTGGGCCCTGCACTACGGCGTCAGCGTCCATCTCGTCCGCGCGCTCGCCTGGATGGAGTCGGGCTACAACAACGCGCTTGTGTCGTCCGTCGGGGCGCGCGGGGTCATGCAGCTCCTCCCGACGACGTTGGGCTACGCCGAGACCTCGTTGATCGGACATCGGCTGCGCCACAACGCCGACGGCAACGTCCACGTCGGCGTCGCCTACCTCGACGCACCTGCTGCACGCGTTCCACGGCAACACGCGGCTCGCGCTCGCCGGCTGGTACCAGGGCGAGCGGGCGGTGCGCAAGCACGGCCTCTACAAGGTCAGCAAGACCTTCGTCGCGGACGTGCTCGCGCTCAAGCAGCGCATGTGAGCCAGCGCCCGGCGCCGCACCACTAGCATCCCGCCCGGGATGAAGATCGCCGTCTGCGTGAAGCACGTGCCCGAGGGGCCGTCTCGCCTCGATCCGGCGACGAAGCGGCTCGACCGCTCCGGCGAGGGGGCGCTCAACCATTTCGACGCGAACGCCATCGAGGAGGCGCTTCGGCTCAAGGGAGAATCCGACACCGAGGTCGTCGTCGTCTCGCTCGGGCCGCAGAAGGCGCTCGACTCGCTGCGCAAGGCGCTGGCGATGGGCGCCGACCGCGCCGTTCTCGTCTCCGACGACGCCGCCGCCGGCTCGGATCTCGTCGCCACGAGCCGGGTGCTCGCGGCGGCGCTCGAGCGGGAGGAAGCGGACCTCGTCCTCTTCGGCCAGCAGGCCTCCGACGCCGACGGCGCCGTCCTCTGGGCGGCCGTCGCGGAACGGCTCGGCCGCCCGGTCGTCTCGCAGGCCGCGGAGCTCGCAGTCGACGGCGGCTCGGTGCGCGTCAAGCGGCAGACCGAGTTCGGCTACGACATGATCGAGGCGCCGCTGCCCGCGGTCGTCGCGGTGAGCGACGCGATCAACGAGCCGCGCTACCCGTCGCTCAAGGGGATCATGGGCGCGAAGAAGAAGCCGCTCGGACGTGCTCTCGCTCGGCGACCTCGGCGTCGACGCCGGCGACGCGGGCGAGGCCGGCTCGAAGACCGAGGTGCTCGCGCTCGGCGACCCGCCGTCGCGCGGCGACGCGCGCAAGATCGAGGACGACGGCAACGCCGCGCAGGCGATCGTCGACTTCCTCGCCGAGAAGAGGCTCGTATGAGCCGACTCTGGTCTTCCTCGAGCATCACGGCGAGCGAGCTGCAGAAGGGCGCGCTCGGCGTGCTCGCGCAAGGCCGCGTCGCTCGGCGACGGCGAGGTCGCGGCGGTGCTCGTCGGCGGCGGCGTCGAAAGCGCTCGCGGCCGAAGCCGGGAAGTACGGCGCCGCGAAGGTCTACGTCGGCGAGGACGACGCGCTCGAGCCGCCGCTGCCGCAGCCGCGCGTCGACGTGCTCGCGAAGGTCGTCGAGGACGGCGGCTACGACACCGTGCTGTTCGCGAACTCGGTGCTCGCCGCCGACATCGCGGCCGGTCTCGCGGCCCGCCTCGACGCCGGCCTCAACTGGGATCTCGTCGACGTCGAGTCGCGCGACGGCGAGCTCGTCGGCAAGCGGCCGGCGCTGCAGGACTCGGTCTCGTCGACGTCGGCTGGACGCTCGACGCCGCGGCTCGCGCTCTTCCGCGCCGGCTCGTTCGACGCGCGCCGCAGGCGCGGCGGCGAGCCGCAGGTCGAGGACGTCGCCGTCGAGCTACGAGGAGCACTCGACAGCGGCGCGAAGGTCGTCGAGCCAGGAGCAGGAGCGAGGCGAGCGGCCCGTCGATCGAGGACGCCGACGTGATCGTCGCCGGCGGCCGCGGCCTCGGCGCGCCCGAGAACTTCACGCTCGCCGAGGAGCTCGCGCGCGCGCTCGGCGGCGCGGTCGGCGCGACGCGCGCCGTCGTCGACGCCGGCTGGTACCCGTACTCGGCGCAGATCGGCCAGACCGGCAAGGTCGTCTCGCCGAAGCTCTACGTCGCGCTCGGCATCTCCGGCGCGATCCAGCACAAGGTCGGCATGCAGAGCTCGAACGTGATCGTCGCGATCAACAAGGACCCGAACGCGCCGATCTTCGAGTTCAGCGACCTCGGCGTCGTCGGCGACGTGCACGAGATCGTCCCGAAGCTCACCGAGCTCGTCAACGCCCGCAAGGCGCGTGACGCCGCGCGTCCGACTTCCCGCCGCCGTTCGTCGCCGCGCGAGTTCGTCGCCGAGCCGACCGACCCGGTCGACGAGCGCATCGAGGTCGGCGTGCTCATCGTCGGCGCCGGCCCGGCGGGCCTCGCCTGCGCGATCCGCCTCGGCCAGCTGCTCGAGGAGCATCCCGACGTCGCCGAGCGGCTCGGCGACGTGCCGGTCGCGGTCGTCGAGAAGGGCAAGCAGCCCGGCTCGCACCTGCTCTCCGGCGCGGTCGTCAACCCGCGCGCGCTGCGCCGTCTCTTCGAGGACCGCTACCGCATCGAGGACATGCCGTCGTACGGCCCGGTGCACGGCGAGTCCGTCTACGTCCTCACGCGCCGCAGCGGCGCTGCCGCATCCCGCCGCCGCCGACGATGCGCAACCACGGCAACTGGATCTTCTCGCTCTCGCAGCTCGGCCGCTGGCTCGGCGAGCAGCGCCGAGGAGGGCGGCGCGATGATCCTGCCCGAGACCGCGGCGCAGAAGCTGCTCGTCTCCCACGGCCGCGTGGTCGGCGTCGCGCACCGGCGACAAGGGCCGCGGCCGGGAGGGCGGCGAGCTGGGCAACTTCGAAGCCGGCTCCGACATCGTCGCGAAGGTGACGGTGCTCGCCGAAGGGACGCAGGGCCATCTCACCGGCGTCGCGCTCGACCACTTCGGCCTGCGCGGCGAGGACCCGCAGGTGTGGGAGCTCGGGGTGAAGGAGGTCTGGAAGGTCGCGAAGCCGCTCGACCGCATCGTCCACACGATGGGCTGGCCGCTTCGCACAGGCGCAAGTACCGCGAGTTCGGCGGCTCGTTCATCTACCCGATGGGCGACGACATGGTCACGATCGGCATGGTCGTCGGGCTCGACTACCGCGACGCCTCGCTCTCGGCGCACGACCTGCTGCAGGAGCTGAAGACGCATCCGAAGATCCGGAAGATGCTCGAAGGCGGCGAGCGGGTCGAGTGGGGCGCGAAGACGATCCCGAGCGGCGGCTTCCACTCGCTGCCGAGCCGGCTCCACGCGCCGGGCCTGCTCCTGTGCGGCGACGGCGTCGGCATGGTCAACATCCCGCGGCTCAAGGGCGTCCACTACGCGATCGAGTCGGGACGGCTCGCGGCCGAGGCCGCGTTCCGCGCGCTGCAGCGCGGCGCGACGCCGGCGAGCGCGCTCTCGTCCTACGACGACGCGGTGCGCGAGAGCTTCATCTGGCAGGACCTGCACGAGGTGCGCGACATGCGCCAGGTGTTCGGGCGCGGCTTCTTCGTCGGCGGCGCGCTCGCGAGCGCGATGACGATGTCGAAGGGCCGCGTCGAGCTCGGGCAAGCTGCATGCCGAGCCGGACGCCGAGCAGCCGCTGCTCGTCACCGATCGCGACAAGAGCTATCCGGCGCCCGACGGCAAGCTCACGTTCGACAAGCTCTCGTCGGTCTTCGCCTCCGGGAACAAGACGCGCGACGACCAGCCGAACCACATCCGGCTCGAGCGTCGGGTGCCGCGCGACGTCGCGGAGCTGTGGGCGCACATGTGCCCGGCGCAGGTGTACGAGGTCGGCCCCGAGGGCGGCGACGGCACCGTCACGGTCGAGGTCGCGCCGTCGAACTGCGTCCAGTGCGGCGCGATCACCGCGAAGGGTGGACGGCTCACGCCGCCCGAGGGCGGCTCCGGGCCCGAGTACACGCTGACCTGATTTACAGGGGCTTTACCCTCAGGAAGCGGTTCGGCGCCGACAATGTGACCCATGTTCACCCGGCGCTTCGTCCTTCTCGCAGCGGTTCTCGTAACGCTCAACCTCGCGCTCTGGTTCGCATCGCCCGGCCTTGCACTTCGCAAGGCGGTGATCCAGCAGCTCTTCGGCCGGAGCATGATCCGCGCCGAGGTGGTCAAGAAGGGCGGGCAGGACTGGCGCCTCGACCGCGGCGTGATCCAGTCCGTGACCAGCACGCAACTCACGCTGAAAGAAGCGGACGGCCGCGTCCAGCAGATCCCGCTCTCCGGCACGACCAAGGTCTTCGGCCTGGGAGGACATCGTGTCCCGTTGGTGGTGCTTGCCGCACGCTGGCGCGTGCTCGTGACGTGGCCGGCGAACGGCGCGGCCGACTCCGTGGACATCGAGCGCATCCCGCGGCAACACGGCAAGCCCGGCTTGTCGCGGCCCGCCGCGCCGGCTCCATCCCTATCCTGAGCCCGTGACCGCCAGGGCAACCGGGGGCGCCCTCCTGCTCGTGGAGGACGACGACTCGATCGGGCGCCTCGTCAAGCAGTACCTCGAGCAGCAGGACGGCTGGCGAGTCGTCTGGCGCCGGACCGGGGAGGATGCGCTCTCGGAGCTGCGAGGCCAGCCCGTGCGTGTCGTCGTGCTCGACATCGGCCTCCCGGGCATCGACGGCTTCGAGGTGTGCCGCAGGATCCGGGCCGGCTCGAAGGTGCCGATCGTGATGCTGACCGCCCGCGACGAGGAGCCTGACCGGGTCGCGGGCCTCGAGCTCGGCGCGGACGACTACGTCTCGAAGCCGTTCTCGCCGCGCGAGCTGTCCGCCCGGATCAAGGCGATCCTGCGACGTGCCGAGCGCCGCACCGAGGACGAGGTGCTCGCCGCGCGGGAGGTCGTTCTGCGACGCGACTCCCACGAGGTGACCGTCGCGGGCGAGGAGGTCGAGCTCACCAGCAAGGAGTTCGACCTGCTCGCGTGCTTCCTCGAGCATCCCGGCATCGTCCTCTCGCGCGAGCGGCTGCTCGATCTCGTCTGGGGCATGACCTATCCGGGCGGCACCCGCACCGTCGACGTCCACGTCGCGCAGCTGCGGCGCAAGCTCGGCGACCCGGAAGGGATCCGGACGGTGCGGGGCGCCGGCTACAAGCTCGTTCCGGCGTAGCCGATGCGCGGCAGCGGGCTTCGTTCGCGGCTGTTTCGGGCGATCGGGGTCGTCGTCCTCATCTGCGTCGCCCTCACGATCGGGCTCGGGGTCGTCCTCACCCATCGCGCGGTCAAGCGCGCGACCCTGAAGGACCTCGGTCACCAGGCTGACCTGATCGCGGCGGCGCAGAGCAGCGGCGTCCCGTCCATCACGAACCTGCCGGACCGATACAAGGTGATCCTCCGCCGGCAGCACGAGACGGTAGGCATCAATCCGGGTGTCCTGCCCCTTTGGGCGCAGGAGCGGCTCGCCCGCACAAATCCGCAACCCGTGCAGGGCTCGGTGAGCATCGACGGCACCGCGTACTACTTCGCGGCGCGGTCGGCCAACCCGGGGACACTCGTCCTGCTGCGGCCGCAGAGCACCACCGGGTCGCTCCTGTCGCCCTACGTCTGGGGGCTCCTCGTCGCCGCGGCGGCCGGCGGCTTGCTCGCCGCGCTCGCCGCGTTCCTCCTCGCGCGGCGCATTTCCCGGCCGGTCGATCGGATAGCCGCAGGCGCTCGGACGCTCATGCGCGGCACGCATCCCGAGCCGGTGCCGGTCGAGGGCGCCGCCGAGATCGCGACGCTCGCAGTCGCCTTCAACGACCTCGCTGCGCAGCTCCGGCAGGCGCAGGAAGCCGAACGGAACTTCCTTCTCTCGGTCAGCCACGAGCTGAAGACGCCGCTCACCGCGATCCGCGGCTATGCCGAGGCGGTCGAGGACGGCGCCGTCGATCCGCGGGAAGCGGCGGCGACCGTCGCCGGCGAGGCGCGCCGGCTCGAACGCCTCGTCCACGACCTGCTCGACCTCGCCCGGATGAACCGCACCGACTTCAGCGTCGTGAACTCCGAGATCGACCTCGCCGAGGTGGCCGAGGATGCCGTGCGCCGCTATCAGCAGCAGGCCGAGAGCTTCGGCGTCGCGCTCCAGCCGGTCACGCACGGCTCTGCACCCGCGATCGGAGATGCCGACCGCGTCCTCCAGGTCGTTTCGAACCTCGTCGAGAACGCGTTGCGGCTGACGCCGGCGGGCGGCGAGGTGCGCGTCGTTTCCGCGCCGGGAGTCCTCCGTGTCGAGGACACCGGGCCGGGCCTCGCCGAGGCCGACACCGAGCGCGCCTTCGAGCGCTTCTACCTGCACGAGCGGTACGGCCTCGAGCGGAGGGTCGGGACGGGTCTCGGCCTCGCGATCGTGAAAGAGCTGACGCTCGCCATGGGCGGCAGCGTCGACGTCGAGAGCGAGCCCGGCCGGCTTACCGTCTTCACCGTGCGCCTGGGCGTCCCCGTCGGTGCGCCCGCACGTGAGACGCTGCCTGCGTGAGCGTTTCACGCGAGGACGTCGAGCGCGCGCGCGGCGTGCTCGCCGGACGGATCCACCGGACGCCGACGTTCCGGTCGACGACTCTCGGCGTGGCCCTCAAGGCGGAGCTGTTCCAGAAGACGGGCTCGTTCAAGGTGCGCGGCGCCCTCAACCGCGTCGCTTCGCTCACTGCGGAGGAACGGAAGCGAGGCGTCGTCACGTGGTCGGCGGGGAACCACGCGCAGGCCGTCGCGTGGGCGGCCAGGGAGGAAGGCGTCGACTGCCTCGTCCAGATGTGGGAGGGCGTCGATCCGCTCAAGGTGGAGGTGACGCGTGGGTTCGGCGCAACCGTCGACCTTTCTTCGCCCGATCCCGCGGCCGCGTACGACCAGACGCTGTCTGTCGTCGAGGAGGCGGGGCGCATCTTCGTCCATCCGCACTCCGACCCCTTCGTCGTCGCGGGGCACGGGACGCTGGCGCTCGAGCTGCTCGAGGACATGCCGGAACTCGAGACCGTCGTCGTCGGCACCGGCGGCGGCGGCTTGGTCTCCGGCATCGTCACGGCGCTCGACGGTCGCGCCCGAGTGATCGGCGTCGCGCCCGAGCGCGCGCAGGCCTTTCCCGCCGGCCTTGCCGCCGGGCACAGCGTTCCGGTCGAGACCGACACCATCGCCGACGGGCTCGCGCCGCCCTTCGCCGGGGAGCTGCCTATCGAGATCTGTCGCGGCAAGGTCGAGACAGTGCTCGTGACCGAGGATGAGATCGCGGAAGGCATGCGCTTCCTCTACGCGCGCGCGAAGCTCGCGTGCGAGCCTGCGGGCGCTGCGGCCGCGGGAGCCGTCCTCGCGGGAAAGGTCGAAAGCGGGGCGGGCGTGGCCGTGATCGTCTCGGGCGGCAACGTGGAGCCGAAACAGGCCGCTGCTATCTTGAGGGAGCAATGAAGGCCGACATCCATCCCGAGTACGTCATCGCCACGGTGACGTGTTCCTGCGGAAACACGTTCCAGACCCGCTCGACGAAGCCCGAGCTGCACGTCGAGATCTGCTCGCAGTGCCACCCGTTCTACACGGGCAAGCAGAAGCTCGTCGACACGGGCGGTCGCGTCGAGCGCTTCCAGCGCCGCCTGGAGCGCGCCGGCCAAGCACGCCGCGGCTAGCGGCACCCGAAGCCATGGCGAACGTCGGCGGACAGGCGGTCCTCGAGGGCGTGATGATGCGTGCCCCCGGCAACTGGGCCGTGGCGGTCCGGACGCCCACCGGGGAGATCGCGCAGGTCTCGCGCCCGATCGACTCCGCGATGGCGCGCCACTGGGTCTTCCGGCTGCCGGTCATTCGCGGCGTGATGGCGCTCGGCGAGTCGCTCGCCATCGGCTTCCGCGCGCTCGCCATCTCGGCGAACTACGCCGCGCAGCAGGAGGGTGAGGACGGCGAGGTCGAGACGGAGCTCTCGCGCGGTGCGCTGATCTTCGCCTTCGCGATCGCGATCGGCTTCGCCCTGATGGTCTTCAAGGTGGGGCCGGCGCTGATCACCGACGCCCTCCCGATCTCGAGCGGCGGCTGGTTCGTGATCGTCGAGGGTCTGATCCGCGTGACGATGTTCGTCGCCTACCTCGCACTCATCTCGCTGCTTCCCGACCTGCGTCGCGTCTTCCAGTACCACGCCGCCGAGCACAAGGCGATCAACGCCTACGAGGCCGGTGAGCCGCTCGAGCCGCAGGTCGTGCAGCGCTATTCGCTCATCCACCCGCGTTGCGGGACGGCGTTCCTGCTCTGGGTGATGGTCATCGCAGTGTTCGTGTTCGCGTTCTTCGGCCGGCCCGCCTGGTACTGGCTGATCGCGACGCGGATCCTGCTCCTCCCGGTGATCGCCGGGCTCGCGTACGAGCTGATCCGCTTCGCCGGGAAGCATCAGGGCAACCGGATTCTGATGACCCTGCTGGCGCCGGGGCTGTGGCTGCAGCGCCTGACGACGCGCGAGCCCACGCTCGACCAGCTCGAGGTCTCGATCCGCGCCCTGCGCGAGGTGCTCGATCTCGAGGCGGCGGGCACACCGGGCGCGCAGCGCGTCGAGGTCATGGCCTAGGCGAGGCGCGCCGAGCGCGGCGATGCGCGAGCTTCCGAACGGCCGGGTCACTCTCCTCTTCACCGACGTCGAGGGGTCGACGCGGCTTCTCCACGAGCTCGGCGAGGGTTACGCGGACGCGCTCGCGGATCACCGGCGCACCCTGCGCGAGGCGTTCGTGCGGCATCACGGAACCGAGGTCGACACTCAGGGGGACGCGTTCTTCTTCGTCTTCGGATCGGCGGACGACGCGCTCGCGGCTGCCGGCGAGGGTTGCGAGCTTCTCGAATCGGGGCCGGTGCACGTCCGGATCGGCGTCCACACAGGCACGCCGCAGCTGACGAGCGAGGGCTATGTCGGAGCCGATGTCCACCTCGCGGCGCGGATCGGTGCCGTCGGGCACGGCGGCCAGGTCGTGCTCTCGAAGCCACGCACCGGGAGCTCGGCGCAAGCGCATGACCTGCGCGATCTCGGCGAGCACCGGCTGAAGGACTTCGACGACCCCGTTCCGCTCTACCAGCTCGGTGCGCGCCGCTTCCCGCCGCTGAAGACGATCGCGAACACGAACCTGCCGCGGCCCGCCAGCTCCTTCGTCGGCCGCGCCGACGACGCGGCGAACGTCGTCGCCCGGATTCGCGGCGGTGCGCGCCTCCTCACGCTCACCGGGCCCGGCGGCTCAGGGAAGACGCGCCTCGCCATCGAGGCAGCGACCGAGCTCGTGCCGGAGTTCAAAGCAGGCGTCTTCTGGGTCGCGCTGGCACCGATCGACGACGCGGAGCTCGTGCTGGAAGAGATCAGCCGTACGCTCGGTGCCCGCGACGACCTCGCGCGCGACATCGGCGAGCGCGAGCTGCTGCTGGTCATCGACAACTTCGAGCAGGTCGTCGACGGCGGCTCGGCGGTCGCGGAGCTCGTCTCGAAGTGTCCCAACCTCCACGTCCTCGTTACCAGCCGCGAGCTGCTCCGGCTGCGGGACGAGTTCGAATACCCGGTCGAGCCGCTGCCGTCGGATGACGCTGCGCTTCTCTTCGCCGAGCGCTCCGGGCTGCCGGTGGACGAGACCGTGACCGCGCTGTGCGCGGCACTCGACAACCTCCCGCTTGCCGTCGAGCTCGCGGCCGCGCGCACCGACGTCCTCTCGCCGGCTCAGATCCTCGAACGGCTCGAGCGGCGGCTCGACCTGTTCCGCGGAGCGCGGGACGTCGACGCGCGTCAGCAGACACTCCGAGCAGCGATCCAGTGGAGCCACGAGCTGCTCGACGAGGACGAGCAGCGCCTCTTCGCTCGGCTCGCGGTGTTCGCGGGCGGTTGCACGCTCGACGCTGCCGAGGAGGTCGCCGGCGCGGAGCTCGACGTGCTCGAGGCGCTTGTCCAGAAGAGCCTCGTCCGCCACTCGGGCGAGCGCTTCTGGATGCTCGAGACGATTCGCGGCTACGCGCTCGAGCGTCTCGATGAGCTGGGGGAGGCGCATGCCTTGCGGCGCCGCCACGCCGAGTGGTTCCTGGCGCTCGCCGAGCGGGCCGAGCCGCATCTCGACGGCGCGGATCAGGGCGACTGGCTCGAGCTGCTCGAGGAGGACATCGCGAACATCCGCGAGGCCGTCGTGCAGCCGGACCTCACCGGGCGCTTCGTTGCGGCGCTCCGGTTCCTCTGGGCGAAGCGCGGCTACGTCGCCGAAGGGCGGCGTCTCGTGGAGGACGTGCTCCCGCGGCTGGCGGATGACGATCCCGCAAAGCCGATGGTGCTCGTGACCGGGTCGCTGCTCGCGGTCATGCAGGGCGACTTCGACGCTTCGATTGCGCACGGCGAACGTGCGATGGAGCTCGGGGACGCGGCCGGCGACGAGCGGCCGGGTCTCGAGGTGGCGAGCGCACTCGGCCGTTCGCTTCTCGCGGGCGGCGAGGAGGACCGTGCGCTCGCCCTCTACAGGGACGCGGCGGAGCGCGGTCCGGCGATCGGCCGGCCGGGGCTTGCTGCGATTGCGCTCCTCAACCTCGGCTACGCGGCGCTGCTCCACGGAGAGCTCGAGGTCGCGGACGAGCATCTACGGCGCTCTGTCGAGCTGGCCGAGTCGTGCGGGGAACGCCACGCGCATGCTCGT
Source organism: uncultured Actinomycetes bacterium (assembly GCA_963790845.1). Classification (GTDB taxonomy): domain Bacteria; phylum Actinomycetota; class Thermoleophilia; order Gaiellales; family Gaiellaceae; genus Palsa-739. The sequence continues at coordinate 82,750 of CAWBQC010000002.1, forward strand.
TCGCTCGCCGCGCGCTCGTCGGTCGCGCTCGAAGGCGGCGAGCTCGCCGAGGCGCGCGAGCTCGCGAGACAAAGTCTCGCCACCGCGGTGCCGATGCACGATCGCGACAACGCGTGCTGGGCTCTCGAGCTCGCCGGTTGCGCCATCGCGTCTGCCGACGCGGAACGCGCCGCACATCTGCTCGGCGTCGCCGACGAGCTACGAACGATGCTCGGCGGCCACCTGACCGGCCTCGAGCTGGCTCAGCACGAGCGGGCGCTGAGTTCCGTCTCCGCCTCGCTCGGGCCGGACACGCTGACGGCCGCGTGGCAGGAAGGCCGGAAGCTGTCGCTCGAGGATGCGGCTGCGCTCGTCGGCTAGACGGGGTCGATCCGGCCGGTCTCGACGTGGTAGACGAAGCCGGTCGCGCCGAACGAGTCGGGAAGCAGCGGATGGCTGCGAATCTTCTCGACGCTCTGCCTGACGCTCTCGGCGACGTCGGGGAAAGGCTGGAAGTCGATGCTCTCCGAGGCCGGCCCGAGCTTCTCGTGCAGGTCGGGGTTCGTGAACGTGAGCATCCCGCAGCCGGTGTGCCCGATCACGACCGCCTCCTGCGTCCCAAGCAGGTGGTGGGAGATGACGAGGGAGCGCATCGTTTCGTCGTTGACAAGCCCGCCCGCGTTCCTGATCACGTGAGCGTCGCCTTCCTCCAGACCGAGGAACCGGGCGGGGTCGAGCCGTGCGTCCATGCAGGTGACGACCGCGAACTTTCTGCCCGGCGGGACCGGCAGGTCGCCCTTGGCGAATCCGGATGCGTAACTCTCGTTGGCCGAAGTTACTTCGTGGACGATTGACATTCGTGACCTCCCAGGTGGCTTGAGCCCGAAGCTATCCAAAGTGAAGTGAGCTAGGCAAGGGGCTACGCTTGGCCACTTCCCATGCCTACCGACTTCGACAACCTGGTCTCCGAGCTCGCGCGTAACTACGAGGAGCTGCAGGCGCGGATGTCCGACCCGGCCGTCTACAACGACCACCGCGAAGCGGCGGACGTCGGCCGGCGCCTGAAGGAGCTCGAGCAGCCGTACAAGCTCTCGCGGCAGTGGGCTGCCGCGCAGGACGACCTCGCGGCGGCGCGCGAGGACTCCGACCTGCGCGAGCTCGTTCCCGAGCTCGAGGAGCGCACGGACAGCCTGCAGGAGGAGCTCCGCCTTGCCCTCGTCCCGACGGATCCCGCCGATCGCAAGGACGTGATCGTCGAAGTGCGGCAGGGAGTCGGTGGTGACGAGGCTGCGCTCTGGGCCGGCGACGTGTACCGGATGCTCAGCCGCTACGCCGAGCGGCGCGGCTTCAAGGTCGAGCAGCTCCAAACGAGCCCATCGGACGGCGGCGGCTACAAGGAGGCGACGTTCGCGGTCAAGGGCGACGGCGCGTACTCCGTCTTCAAGTGGGAGGGCGGCACGCACCGCGTGCAGCGGGTGCCCGAGACCGAGAGCGCCGGCCGGATCCACACGTCCACTGCGACCGTCGCGGTGATGCCCGAGGCGGAGGAGGTCGAGGTCGAGATCGATCCGAACGACCTCAAGATCGACGTCTACCGCTCGACCGGCCCCGGCGGACAGTCCGTCAACACGACCGACTCGGCCGTGCGCATCACCCATCTTCCAACCGGCGTCGTCGTCTCGATGCAGGACGAGAAGTCGCAGCTGCAGAACCGCGAGAAGGCGATGCGCGTCCTGCGCGCCCGCCTCTACGAGCGCGAGCTCGAGCGCCAGCGCGCGGAGCTCGATGCGACCCGCCGCTCGCAGATCGGCTCGGGCGAGCGCGCCGAGAAGATCCGCACCTACAACTTCCCCGAGAACCGGCTCACCGACCACCGGGTCAAGCTCACGGTGCACCAGCTCGACCGGATCCTCCAGGGGGAGCTCGACGAGTTCACCGAGGCGCTGGCGACCGACGACCGGCGCCGCACGCTCGGGGAGTGACCGCCCGGGAAGCGCTCGCCGAGGCGGAGCGGAGGCTCGCGGCGGCCGGTGTCGAGACGCCGCGGGTCGACGCGGAGTGGCTCGTCGCGCATCTGCTCGGCACCACGCGCTCGGGGCTTGTGGCGCATCTCGACGACGACGTGCACGGGCTCGAGCCGCTCCTCGCCCGCCGCGAAGACCGGGAGCCGCTCGCGTACGTGCTCGGCGAGTGGGGCTTCCGGCGGCTGACGCTGAAGACCGACGCCCGCGCGCTCGTGCCGCGGCCGGAGACCGAAACGCTCGTCGAGCGCTCGCTCGCGCTCACGGAGGGAATCGAGCGGCCGCGGATCCTCGACGTCGGCGTGGGCTCCGGCGCGATTGCGCTCGCGTTGAAGGACGAGCGGCCCGACGCGGAGGTGACCGGGGTCGACGTCTCGGCCGACGCGCTTGCGCTCGCGCGCGAGAACGCCGAGCGCCTGGGGCTCTCGGTCGAGCTGCGGCACGGGGACGGCGTCGCCGCGGCGGCCGAGGGCTGGGACCTCGTCGTCGCGAACCCTCCCTACGTCGGGAGCACCGAGGAGCTTCAGTCGGAGTTGCGCTGGGAGCCCAGGGTCGCCCTCATCGGCCAGGGCGAGCACGAGCGCCTCGCGCGCTCGGCCAGGACGAAGCTCGTCGTCCTCGAGACCGGCGACGGCCAGGCGCCGGCGGTGGCGGCGATGCTGCAGCGCCTCGGCTACGTGAATGTCGCGGTGACGGCCGACCTCACCGGCCGCGATAGGGTCGTGGAGGGGACGCGGCCGTGATCGACATCTTCACGACACCCGGGGGTCTCACCCTCTCGTATGAGCGCCGCGGGAGCGGCCCGCTCCTCGTCTGCCACCCCGGAGGGCCGGGGTGCTCAGCCGCCGAGTTCCGTGACTTCGCCGGCCTCGACGACACGTTCGAGCTCCTGCTCCTCAGCCCGCGCGGCTCGGCCGGCTCGGATCCTGCCGACGACTACTCGCTCGCGTCATACGCCGCCGACGTCGAGGCACTGCGTGAGCATCTCGGCGTCGAGCAGCTCGACCTGCTCGGCTTCTCGCACGGCGGCATGGTGGCGATGGCGTACGCCGCCGAGTTCAAGCCGCGGATCAGGCGACTCGTGCTCGCCGGGACGCTCGCCGTCTGGGGCGACGAGGCGCAGGCCGCGATGGAGCGTGGGATCGACGCGCGCCGCGACGAGCCGTGGTTCGCGGAGGCGCAGCGGGCGATCGAGGAGGAGCAGGCAGGGGAGTTCTCGTCTGTGGACGAGCTCAGCGCGAACACGCAGCGGCAGGCCCCGCTCTACTTCCACCGCTGGGAGGGCAACGAGCGGATCGGACGCGAGCTCTTTTCCGATTTCGCGCACTCCGAGCCGGTGCACCAGTTCAACACCGCCGAGTTCCCGACGCTCGATCTTCGCCCAGAGCTGCGCGCGATCGCCGCCCCGACGCTGGTCGTAGCCGGCGAAGACGACATGATCGCCGGCCCCGTCTGCGGGGAGGCGATTGTCCGTGAGCTCTCCGACGGGCGGCTGGTCACGATCTCGGGCACAGGCCATTTCCTCTACGTCGAGCAGCCCGAAGCGTTCCGCGCGGCCCTGACCGAGTTCCTGTTGTGAGCGAGCAGGCGGTGGCCGCGCTGCGCGCCGGCGGCGCCGTGATCCTCCCGACAGACACCGTGTACGGGCTCTGCGCGCTGCCGGGCGCACGAGGACGTCCTCTTCGACCTGAAGGGTCGCGACCGTTCGAAGCCGGTCGCGCTGCTCGCCGCGGACGTGGACTCGCTGCTCGCGGCCGAGCCCGGTCTCGACCGATCTGTTCTCGAGCAGTACCTGCCGGGTCCGTACACGCTCGTTTTCGGTGACGTGGGCGTACGCGTCCCGAACCTCCCGCCGGCCGCCGCCGCGGTCGTCGGCGAAGTCGGTGTCGTCGCCGCGACCAGCGCGAACCTCGCCGGTGCGCCGGACCCGCGCCGAGTCGAGGACATTCCCGAGAAGATCCGCTCCGCGTGCGGGGCGATCGTGGACGCAGGCGAGCTCCCGGGCGTCCCGTCGACGGTGATCGATTTCACCGGCGACGAACCACGCGTCCTCCGTCGAGGCGCCGGTCGGCTTCGCTGAAGACCGGTGGCAGCCACCGATACGTCTTCGTGACCTGACGCGGCGCATCGACATGCGCTCCGTCTCCCTCCTGCGAGCCGCTCGTCACGAATCCGTGAAGGTGGCAGCTACCGGCCTCGCGTGCTCCGCGCGCTGTCGTAGCATCAAGCTGTGGCGACGACCCAGGCGACGTTTCAGGAGCTGACGCACGCCGGTCTCGACGAGATCGATCCCGAGGTCGCGCGGCTGATCGGCGACGAGCTCGAGCGGCAGCGCGGTCAGATCGAGCTGATCGCGTCCGAGAACTTCACGTGGCCGGCCGTGTTCGAGGCGGTCGGATCGGTGCCGACGAACAAGTACGCCGAGGGCTACCCGGGGCGCCGCTACTACGGCGGCTGCGAGGTGATCGACCGGATCGAGCAGCTCGCGATCGACCGCGCGAAGGAGCTGTTCGGCGCCGAGCACGCGAACGTGCAGCCGCACGCGGGCGCACAGACGAACATGGCCGTCTATGCCGCTGTGATGGAGCCGGGCGACACGCTGATGGCGCTGCGGCTCGACCAGGGCGGACACCTCACGCACGGCCACAAGGTCAACTTCTCGGGCCGCCTCTACAACGCCGTCCACTACGGCGTCTCGCCCGAGACGCTGACCGTGGACTACGACGACGTGCTTGCGAAGGCGAAGGAGGCGCGACCGAAGGTGATCGTCTGCGGCGGCTCTGCCTATCCGCGCACGGTGGAGGTCGCCCGCTTCCGCGCGATCGCCGACGAGGTGGGCGCGCTGCTCCTCTGCGACATGGCGCACTTCTCCGGGCTCGTCGCTGCGGGGCTCCATCCGAACCCGGTCGAGCACTGCGACTTCGTCACGTCCACGACCCACAAGACGCTCGCCGGCCCGCGGGCCGGCTTCATCCTCTGCCGTGAGGAGCACGCCAAGGCAGTCGACTCCGCGGTGATGCCCGGGATGCAGGGCGGCCCGCTCGAGCACACCATCGCTGCGAAGGCGACGTGCTTCCGAATCGCGATGACCGACGCCTTCCGCTCCTACCAGGCTCAGATCCGGCGCAACGCCGACGCCCTCGGCGAGGCGCTGATCGAGGGAGGGCTCTCGCTCGTGACGGGCGGCACCGACACGCACCTCCTCCTGGTCGACCTCCGCGAATCGGACTGGACCGGCAAGGCGGCGGAGGAGCGGCTACACGAGATCGCCGTGACGGTGAACCGGAACACGATCCCGTTCGACGAGCGCTCGCCGTTCGTCACCTCGGGCATCCGGCTCGGCTCGCCGGCGATGACGATGCGCGGCCTCGACGAGGAAGACTTCCGTGAAGTGGGAGCGATCATCTGCGAGGCGCTGGCCGAGTCGGCGGACCTCGACGCGCTGCACGGCAGGGTCGCGACGCTGTGCGCGAAGCGTCCGCTCTACGAGGGGTTCCGCGGCTACACGACCTACGTGGCGTGAGCGAAGGGCGCCTCACCGTGGTCGAGCATCCGCTCGTCCAGCACAAGCTCAGCTACCTGCGCGACAAGGACACCCCGACCGTCCACTTCCGCAAGCTCGCGAACGAGATCACGCTCCTCCTCACGTACGAGGCGACGAAGGACATGGCGACCGAGGAGACGGAGATCGAGACGCCGCTCGAGCGCATGACCGCACAGCGGATCTCCGGCAAGAAGGTCGCTGTCTGCCCGGTGCTGCGAGCCGGCGTCGGGATGCTCGACGGCGTCCTCTCGCTCGTGTCGAGCGCGCGCGTCGGCTTCGTCGGGATGTACCGGGACGAGGAGACGCTCGAGCCCGTCCAGTACTACCTCAAGCTGCCCGACGACCTGGCCGAGCGGGACGCGATCGTGCTCGATCCGATGCTCGCGACCGGCCACTCGAGCTGCGCCGCGATCGGCGCCGTGAACGACGCGGGAGCGCAGTCGGTCACGCTGGTGTGCATCGTCGCTGCGCCGCCCGGCATCGAAGAGGTGCACCGGCAGCATCCGGACGTCCACATCGTCTGCGCGGCCGTCGACCGTGGCCTGAACGAGCGCGGCTTCATCGTCCCGGGCCTCGGCGACGCCGGCGACCGCCTCTACGGCACGAAGTAGTCGCGCTCTAGCCCGCCCGGCGATACCGGATGTGCGTGGCCAGCGGCGAATGCAGCACCTCAACCGGCTCCATGCCCAGGGACTCGACGCCGTCGAAGATCCGCTCGCCGGACCCGAGCAAGACCGGGACGATGTCGAGCGTGAGCTCGTCGACGACTCCCGCGATGAGCGCCTGCCGCACGGTCGAGGCGCCACCCGCGATGTCCACGCCGTCATCGCCGGCGGTTTCGCGCGCCTGCGCGTAGGCGGCGTCGAACCCACCGGTGACGAAATGGAAGGTCGTCCCGCCTTCCATCTCGATCGGCTCGCGAGCGTGATGGGTGAGCACGAACACCGGAGCGTGGTACGGCGGCTCCGGTCCCCACCAGCCGCGCCAGTCCTCATCCCACTCGCCGCGGATCGGCCCGAACATGTTGCGACCCATGACGTAGGCGCCACGTGGACGCATGAGCCAGCGGGCCGCGGTCTCGTCGGCTTCGTTGGCCCGCTCGTCGCCCAGGTGCCAGCTGTGCAGCTCCATCCCGCGCTTGCCCAGCGGGTTCTCGCGACTCTGCTCCGGCCCGGCGACGAAGCCGTCAAGCGAGATCGACATATGGCACGTGGTGTCCTGCACCAACATCCTCCCTCAGAGTTGCGGTCTACGGCTTCGTCGAAGACTGGTGCGAGTCGCTGCGCCGGTGTCGGAGCCGGCGCAGGTAGTCGTCGAACTCGTGGCGCGGAACGAGGCCGGGCCTGATCCCGCAGGCGACCGTTCGCAGCTCGCCGTCGCGGATCAGAGCGCGAACCTCCTCCTCGGAGCATTGGAGCTCGGCCGAAACCTCGCGGACGGTCAGGGGTGCAGGCCAGTCCACGCTCGAACCTTACGCATCAGGGATTGAGGAGCTTCCACTGTCCCTCGGAGACGATTTCGACCTTGCCGTCGGTCACTTTGAACGCGGTCTCGTCGTCGACCGCATACGCCCGGTTCGGGATCTTCGCCGCCCATTCCTCTGCCTCGGCCATGGAGTTTCCCGGCATCCCGTCCGGAGCGAGGTGCGGACAGATCGAGAAGTCGACGACGCCCAACGTGGTGTCGTCACCGGTCGGCGGTCTCCACTGGACGAAGTCCTCCCCGACCCTGGGAGTCATCACCATGCTCCCGGCGCTCAGCCCCACCCAGACCGTGTCGCTCAGCGACGGAAGCAGGTCCGCCAACCCAGACTCCCGGATCCAGTGGCACAGATACAGCGCATCGCCGCCGGTCACCAGCAGGACGTCCGTCTCCTTGAGCAACGGGACCCACCGCTCCTGGTCGAGGCTCGGCAGTGCGGTGAGCTCCAGCACCCCCAGCGACTTCCAGCCCAACTCGACCATGGGGCATGGGGTGTCTTGCCCGCTGACGAACCTCCATGCCGCCGCAGGGCCTGCCATCGGGTGCCCGTACGCCGCGGTGGGAATGCACAGGGCGCTGCATTCGGCGGTCGGCTTGCCCAGCAGGTCGAGCAGCGCAGCGTGGATGCTCGCGTTCTTGATGCCGGCGGAGGTGAGGAGAAGCTTCATGCGGTGGAGACTGGCAGATCACCGGAATCTCATCGGCGCATGAGATAGTCGCCCTGGTTCGTACTGAGGGTGACGAAAGGAGCGTCGGATGGCGTACGGCATCGTGCATCAATTTCCGGGCGGGACGAAGGAGCAGTACGAGGCGTCGCTTGCAGCGGTGCATCCGAGCGACGGCAGCCTCCCGGAGGGGCAGGTCTTTCACGCGGCCGGCCCGTCGGCGGACGGCTGGACGATCGTCGCAGTTCACGAGTCGCAGGAGAGCTGGGAGCGTTTCCGCGACGAGACGCTGATGCCGGCCATGGGCGCGGGCATCGAGGGCGGGTTCCCAGCGCCGCCGCAGGAGACGGCCTTCGCCGTGGCAAACCAGCAGACGGGCTAGCCAGCGCCGAAGAGGGAGTCGACGTTCGGCAGGTCGACGAACCGCGAGAACGTGCCTTCGGTCGCGATCTCCTCCACGGCTGCGAGCGCACCGGCCCAGGCGGCCCGCGCGAGCGTACCGCCGACACTGATCCGGCGGACGCCGAGGCCGGCGGCCTCCGCCACGGTGATGAAGGGCGCGTTGACCAGGAGGTTCACCGGCTTCGGAGACACGGCCGCAACGATTGCCGACACCTGCTCGGCCGTCTCGATCCTCGGTGCATAGAGGCAGTCGGCGCCGGCGTCGGCATAGGCCTGCAGTCTCCGGATCGTCTCCTCGAGGTCCGGCCGGCCGACGACGAACCCCTCCGACCGGCCCGTGAGGACGATTCCCGTGCCGCTCTCGTCGATCGCCTGCCTCGCTGCGTGCACTCGCTCGACGGCGAGGTCGAAGGGGTAGAGCGGCTCGCCCGGGTCACCTGTCGAATCCTCGATCGACAACCCAGCCACGCCGGTCGCTGCAGCGAGCTTCACGTTCACCCCGACCCCGTGGGGTTCGACGGCGAATCCGTTCTCGAAGTCCGCGTTCACCGGAACCCCGACGGCACCGGCGATCTGGCGCAAGTGTGCGAGGGTCTCGTCGCGCTGGACTCCGTTGTCGGGACGGGCCAGCGTCCACGCAAACCCGGCACTCGTCGTGGCGAGCGCCTTGAACCCCATCCGCTCGAGCGCGACCGCGCTGCCGACGTCCCAGGGATTCGGCATCACGAAGCAGCCTGCCTCGTGCAACCGGCGAAAGGCGCCGACCTTCTCGACCTGACGAGTCATCGCCCGCGACGCTAGCTCACGGGCGGGCGCCGAAGAGCCGCTTCTCCCTTGTGAGGTGGGACGCCCAGTCGACCCGGCCGGCGCCCGCGAAACGCAGGTAGGCGCGGAGCGCATCGCGCATGGCGTCGACGAACCCGTCCGTCCGGCTCGGCGTGAAGCCCTCCTCCCACCAGACGCCGAGCACCTCCACGCCGGCTCGTTCCCGGTCGATCCGCGGCTCGATCCGGCCGACGAACCGGTCGCCGAAGGTGATCGGGAGCACGTAGTAGCCCCAGCGCCGCTTTTCGGGCTTGAAGAAACCCTCCCACACGTACTCGAAGTCGAACAGGCTCGCCAGGAGAGCGGTGTCCCACAGCAGCGAGTCGAAGGGCGCGATGAACGCGACAGACGGGGTCGGCTCGGGCGGCGTCTGGAGCAACTCGACCTCTTCGGCGGGCACGAAGCGCTTGCCGCGCATCCCCTCGACCTCGACGGGCAGGAGGGACCCGAGCTCGACCAGCTCCCCGTGCAGCTCCCTGCGGGTGTCCGGCGCCGCGATGCGCGCGAACGTGCCGCCCGCGCCGCCGGCGCCGAGCAGACCGTGCGCGCGGTGGCGGGAGAGTTGCTTGTGCCGCAGCTGATCCCGCTCGGGGACTTGCTGAGCAAGCAGCCTGGCCGGGAGCAGCCGTTCGATCAGGTCGTAGTAGCGGACGTTGCCTTCGCGCCGTGTGAGCCCGATCACGCCGGCGACCGTGTACGCCTCGAGGACCGAGCGCACGGCGTTCTCCGGCATTCCGAACCAATCCTTCGTCGCGCCGCTCTCCCGCTCGAAGTCGGCCGAGGAGAGCGGCCCCTCGGCCTTGATGCGTTCGAGCACCCGCTTGGCGGCGCCGGCGTTCTCCGCCAGGGCCGCGGCGTGGAACTCAGGGCCCTTGCGACCCGCGTTCGCGCGAAACCAGGGGAACTCGCTCGCAGGTATGAACGACAGCGCCTTGTTGGTCGTCTCGAAGATCCTGCGGCGCTCGGTAGAGCGTGTCGCACCAGGCCGGGTCGTAGCCGGCCACGCGCGCGTGCAGCATCAGGTCGTGGTTCCGGCCGGCGAGGGCGATCGGGTCGAACTGGATCGAGCCGAGCTTCCGGATCACTTCGAGCACCGCGTCGGGGCCGCCCTCGAGGGACCGCGCAGGCGCGAGGAAGTGGCGCGCCATGAGGAAGCGACGTGCCGCGTCAGCCTCGACCCTCACTCGCAGGGACCCTACCGAGGCGGAGGCAAGCACTTGCCCGTGGCGAAGTACGCTGGCACCGTGCTTGCGGCGACCGGCCCGCACCTCAGCGTCCTCGATCAGCTCGGCGACCACCTCTCCGTCATCTTCGGAGCGCTCGTCGCGTGTGTCGTCGTCGTCCTGCTGACGCCGGCGGTGGGAGGCATGGCTCGGCGACTCGGCGTCGTCGACGCTCCCGGCGGTCGGCGCGTCAACCAGTTGCCGGTGCCGCGCCTCGGCGGCCTCGCGCTCTTCCTCGGGTTGCTCGTGCCGGCGCTCGCCTTTCTCCCCGGCGGTCACGAGAACCGCGGGCTGCTGCTCGGCGCCGCGGTCGCGGTCACGGTCGGGATCGTCGACGACTTCCGCGGTCTCCCGTGGTACGGAAAGCTCGGAGGACAGGCCGCCGCTGCCGGCGTTCTGACCGGGTTCGGCGTCTGGGTCGACCGGTTCACGTTCCCGTTCGTCGGCATCCATACGCTGCCGGCCGGGGGTCGGGATCCCGCTCACGATCGTCTGGATCGTCGCGATCATGAACATGGTCAACTTCCTCGACGGGCTCGACGGGCTCGCGGCCGGCGTTGCCGCGATCGCCGGGCTGACCTTCAGCGTGATCGCGCTCTCGCTCGGGAAGGTCGACGCCGCGATCCTGTCCGCGATCATCTTCGGCGCCTGCGTCGGCTTCCTCCGCCACAACTTCTATCCGGCCCGGATCTTCATGGGCGACTCCGGGGCACTGCTGCTCGGCTACGTGCTCGGCGCCGTCTCGGTGCAGGGCCTCCTGAAGACGGCGGCGACCGTTGCCCTGTTCTTCCCACTGCTCGTCCTCGCCGTGCCGATCGTCGACACGACCTTCGTCGTCGTGCGGAGGCTCAAGCACGGCGAGAGGGTCTTCGAGGCGGACCAGGCTCACCTGCACCACCGTTTCTTGCGGCGAGGCTTCTCGCAGCGGCGGGCGGCACTCACCATCTGGGGCTGGTGCATCTCGCTCGCGGCGGCCGCGTTCGCGACGCGCTTCGTCCCGTTCCGCGCGCACGGCACCTGGCATCCCTGGTGGACGCTTCTGGCCGCGTCGATCGGTTTCGCCGCCGTGCTCTTCTCGATCTACGTCGTCTACGTGCTCGAGATCGTCAAGCTCGGCAACCGGATCCAGCGGCGCCGCAAGGCCGGAGATCCGCTGCGGAAGAGCGCCTGAACCCGCCGGGCCTGCGCTTCGACCGGCGCTATGCCGGCGGCGAGATCGGCGCCGAGCGCTGGCTCGACGAGGCCGGTAAGGCATTCGTGCTGAAGCGGGGGAGGAGCGCTGTGCGCGCGGCGGCCGTGACCGCGCGGCTGCGTGAGCTCGGCTACCCGGCGCCGCGGTACGGCTGAGTCTCCGCGCGCTCGACGAAGTCCGCGAGCCGCTCGTTGAACGGCGCGCCGAGCCGTTGCACGGAGTGGCCCGCGCCGGGAAGGACCGCGCGCTCGGCGCCGAGGCGCTCCTCGAGCACGTCGCACACCGCATCGAAGACCTGGCTGTGGGCGCCCGAGACGACGAGCTTCGGGAACGACGCATGCGCGAGCTCGTCGAACGGGATCACGGCCTCGGCGGGCGAGCGCTCGACCCTCAGCGTCCGCGCTCCCTGCAGGAGCTCGGGCGTGAAGCTCCCCGGCGGCGTCGACGTGCCGACGAGGGAGAAGAAGCCGCGGAGAAACTCGCCGGGATCGCGCGGCCCGTCGCTCCAGTGCCGGTCGATCCGCTCGATGAAGTCGTCCACGCCGGGCCGGCCACGCGCGATCCCGAACGCGGGCGGCTCGATCACGGTCAGCGAGCGCACGAGATCGGGATGCTGCGCGGCGGCCAGCAGCGCGATCACTCCGCCGTACGAGTGCCCTACGAGGTGAGACCGAGGCTGGAGGAACTGCTCCAGCCAGACGGCTTCGTCCTCGAAGTCGACCCGCTCGACATCCGGTCCGGGAGGGAAGCCGCGCCGGTTCGGCGCCACGATCTCGAACCGCTCCGCGAGCGGTTTCTGGGCGCTCCAGGTCAGCTCCGCGTTGACGACGGAGCCATGCACGAATAGAAGGCGAGAGCGAGTTTCCATGCGGGTTTCGGGTGTCACAAAGTACCCCCTCGCGACCGGTCGGACGCTGGTATTCTCGCCTCGGATGCAGGGGACCTCACGCTCGTCGTTTCAGCCCGTCGAGGCGGGCGCCGTCTTGGCGGGCACCTTGGGTGCCTGCGGCGGCGCGGGCGCACTCGCCGGCTGGGCTGCCGGCAACACGGGCTACGGCGCGCTCGCAGGCGTAGTCGTGGGGCTTCCCGCCGGCGTTTTCGCCGTCTACCGCAGGTTCAAGGGCTACTTCACGTGATGAACGGGATCCTGTCCACACCGCGGCCGGTTCCGGGCCGCAGAGCGCCCATGCTCGCGGGAGCGGGAGTCGTCGCGCTCGCGCTGCCCGTCTTCCTCGTCGCCGGCTTCCCGCTCGGCGGCTGGGCGATCGCCGCCGTCCTGTGGGCGGCCGGTGAGCTGCTCGGGCTCTGGCTCGCGCGCCTGCCGATCGGCGCCGACCACCTCGGGTTCTCGGGGCTCGTCGCGCTCGCGCACTCCTTCCGCGGCATCGCCGTGATGGTCGTGCTCCTCATCGTCACGGTCGCCAACAGGGACGTCGGCATCGCCGCGGTCGCCGTCTACGCGCTCGCGTATTCGCTCTCGCTCGGCGTCTCGCTCGTCGAGTACTTCGGCGGGGAGAAGCTCGGATGACGGGTTTGCTCACTCTCGCAGGCACGTTCGATCCCGCGAAGGAGTTCGAGCTGAAGCAGTGGATCGGGATCCACCTCGGCCCGCTCGACATGTCGATCAACAAGGCCGTCGTCTATCTCGCGATCTCGGCGCTGCTCACGATCGCGCTCGGGATGTTCACGATGCGCAGCCGGCTCGCGCTGCTGCCCAGCAAGCGGCAGACGGTCGGCGAGGCGATCTACGAGCTCGCGCAGACGCAGATCGCGGAACAGGGGCTGCCCTCGAAGGCGATCGGCCGCTGGTTCCCGTACGTCGCGACGCTCTTCCTCTTCATCTTCACGATGAACCTCGTCGGGTTCATCCCGCTGCCGCTCACCGGCGAGAAGTGGCACGGCGTGCCGACGTGGGGGATCTACGCCGTCACCTCGCAGCTCTCGGTGACCCTGGTGCTCGCGCTGCTCAGCGTCCTCTTCACCCACATCGAAGGTGTGCGGTACAACGGCCTCGGCTACTTCAAGAGCTTCGTGCCGGCCGGCGTGCCGAAGGCGATGGTGCCGGTCATGGCAGTGCTCGAGACGATCTCGCACGTCTTCCGCGTGATCAGCCTCAGCGTCCGGCTCTACGCCAACATGCTCGCCGGCCACATGCTGATCCTCGTCTCGATCGGCCTGCTGTTCATCCTGAGCGGCATCACGTTCTGGATCGTCGCCTTCGTCTCGCTCCCGATCGGAATCGCCTTCTACCTCTTCGAGATCGTGATCGTCGTCACCATCCAGGCGTTCATCTTCGCCGCGCTCACCGCCATCTACATCGGCTCGGCGATCGAGCCGGCCCACTAAGGAGGAAACCCGGTGCTCCACCAGCTACTCGCTGCAACATCACCCATCATCAAGGCCGCCCAGGCGCTCGGCTTCGGGGTCGGCATGGGTCTCGGCTCGCTCGGCGCCGGCATCGGCATCGGCACCGTCTTCGCGTCGATGATCCAGTCGGTCGCCCGCCAGCCCGAGCTGCGCGGCGAGCTGCAGGGGATCATGTGGCTCGGCTTCGCGCTCACCGAGGCCGTCGTGTTCTACGGGCTCGTCGGCGGCTTCCTCGGCTTCGTGCTCGTCAAGTAGATGCTCGTCGCCGTCTCCAGCCCGCTGACCCGGCTCATTCCGGGGCTGATGATCTGGACGATCATCTTCTTCGTGATCGTCTTCCTGGTCCTGCGCAAGTACGCGTTCGGCGCGATCCAGAAGGCGATCGACGATCGGCGCGAGCACATCCAGCGCTCGATCGAGGCTGCCGACGAGGCGCGTGACGCCGCGCAAGAGCTGCTCGAGGAGCACCGCAAGCTGATCGCGGAAGCGCGCGGCCAGGCCGAGTCGATCCTCTCCGAAGCGCGCAAGACGCGCGAGTCGATGGAGACGCGAATGCGCGAGGAGACGGAGGCCGAGCGGCAGCGCCGGCTCGAGGAGACGCGCAAGGAGATCGCCGCCGAGACTGCGCGGGCGCTCCAGCAGATCCGCGCCGAGGTCGCCGACCTCACGCTCGAGGCTGCCTCTCGGGTAGTCGGTCGCACGCTCGACGCCGAGCGCGACCGCGAGCTCATCTCGGAGGCGATCGCCGGCCTCGACTTCTCCCGCCTGGAGGAGTCGGCATAGCCGTTGCACATCGCATCTACGCCGAGGCTCTCTTCGGCGCCGCGAAGGATGCGGGCAAGCTCGCCCAGGTGCACGAGGCGCTGGGCGACTTCGCCGCAGCGATGGCCGAGTCGCCGGAGTTGCGAGCTGTCCTCCGCAACCCGCAGCTCGAGTCGAGCGCCAAGGCGGCGATCCTCGCCGACCTCGCCGGCGACGAGGAGCCGTTGTTCACCCACTTCCTCCAGGTGACGGCAGAGAAGGGTCGCGCGGCCGAGCTCGAGGAGATCGCCAAGGAGTTCGAGCGGCTGATGGCGCGCGAGGAGCGGCGCCTCACCGTGGAGCTGACGACGGCGCGCGAGCTGACCGACGAGGAGGCGAAGGCGATCCTGAAGCAGATCGAGGACGCGGCGGGCCGCAAGGTCGAGGCGACGACGAAGGTCGACCCCGATCTCGTGGGCGGCATCGTCCTGCAGGCGGGCTCGCTTCGCGTCGACGCGAGCGTGCGCGGAAGACTGGAACGACTGAGACAAGAACTCGTGAGGAGCTGAGAGCGCTTTGAAGCTGAGACCAGAAGAGATCACGTCGATCCTGCGCGAGCGGATCGAGCAGTACGACGTCGAGACCGACCTCGCCGAGGTCGGCACCGTCCTCCAGCTCGGCGACGGCATCGCCCGCGTCTACGGGCTCGAGAACGCCGGCTCGCTCGAGATGCTCGAGTTCGAGCACGGCGTCACCGGCCTCGCGTTCAACCTCGAGGAGGACGACGTCGGCGTCGCGCTGTTCGGCGACTGGGAGAAGGTGAGCGAGGGCGAGCCCGCGCGACGCACCGGTCGAGTGGCGAGCGTCCCGGTCGGCGAGGCGCTGCTCGGGCGGGTCGTCGACCCGCTCGGCAACCCGCTCGACGGGCGCGGCGCGATCGACGCAGCCGAGACACGGCCGCTCGAGTTCAAGGCGCCGGGCGTGGTCGAGCGCCAGCCGGTGAAGGAGCCGCTCCAGACCGGCATCAAGGCGATCGACGCGATGACGAACGTCGGCCGCGGCCAGCGCGAGCTGATCATCGGCGACCGCTCGACGGGCAAGACGGCGATCCTGATCGACACGATCCTCAACCAGCGCGACACGGACGTGCACTGCATCTACGTCGCGATCGGCCAGAAGGCGTCGACCGTCGCAAGCATCTACGAGCGGCTGCGCGAAGAGGGCGCGATGGAGTACACGACGATCGTCTCCGCCGCCGCGCACGAGGCTGCGCCGATCAAGTGGATGGCGCCGTTCGCCGGGTGCGCGATGGGCGAGTACTTCCTCTACAACGGCAAGCACGCGCTCGTGATGTACGACGACCTGTCGAAGCACGCCGACGCGTACCGCCAGCTCTCGCTGCTGCTGCGCCGGCCGCCGGGCCGCGAGGCGTTCCCCGGCGACGTCTTCTACCTCCACTCGCGGCTGCTCGAGCGCGCGTGCAAGCTCAACGAGGAGAAGGGCGCCGGCTCGCTGACCGCGCTGCCGATCATCGAGACGCAGGCGGGCGACGTGTCGGCGTACATCCCGACGAACGTCATCTCGATCACCGACGGGCAGATCTACCTCCAGTCGGAGCTCTTCTTCTCCGGCGTCCGCCCGGCCGTGAACGTCGGCATCTCGGTGTCGCGCGTGGGCACGTCGGCGCAGACGAAGGCGATGAAGAAGGTCGCCGGCCGCCTGCGGCTCGACCTCGCGCAGTACCGCGAGCTCGAGGCGTTCGCGCAGTTCGGCTCCGAGCTCGACCGCGCGACGCAGCAGGCGCTGACCCGCGGCGAGAAGATGGTCGCGACGCTCAACCAGCCGCAGTACGCGCCGTGGCCGACGGAGGAGCAGGTCGCCGCGATCTACGCCGGCAACGAGGGCTACCTCGACGACATCCCCACGGCGCAGGTGTCGCGGTTCCAGGACGAGCTGCGCGAGCACCTGCGCGCGGACGGCGAGATCTACAAGCAGATCCGCGAGTCGGGCGAGCTGTCCGACGAGGTCGCCGAGAAGCTGAGCGGGGAGATCGAGAAGTTCAAGAACGCGTTCAACGTCGAGGACGAGTCGCTCGTCTAACTCGCTTTGGCGTCTCTCCAAGACCTCCGGCGGCGGATCTCCTCCGTCCGCAACACGCGCAAGATCACGAAGGCGCTCGAGCTCGTCGCCGGCGCGCGCCTGCGGCGTGCGCAGAGCCGCATCGAGGAGATGCGGCCGTAC
Source organism: uncultured Actinomycetes bacterium (assembly GCA_963790845.1). Taxonomy (GTDB): domain Bacteria; phylum Actinomycetota; class Thermoleophilia; order Gaiellales; family Gaiellaceae; genus Palsa-739. The sequence goes on from CAWBQC010000002.1 coordinate 99,432, forward strand.
GCCGACCGCATGCAGGAGCTGATGATCGGCACGGCGCGGGCTGCGTCGTCGTTCCGGAACCTCGCGCTGCTGCAGGAGCGCGACGAGGTGCGGCGGGTGGCGTTCGTCGTCGTGACCGGCGACCGCGGTCTCGCCGGGCCCGTTCAACGGCCAGGTGCTGCGCCGCGCCTTCGAGCTCGAGCGGCAGGCGCGGTCGGAGGGGCAGGACGTCGCGTGGCTCACCGTCGGGCGCAAGGGCGCCTCGACGCTTCGCTTCCGCCGTTACGAGCTGACCGCGCAGTGGGCGGGCTTCGCCGACAAGCCGAGCTACAACGACGCGCAGGCGATCGGCCACAAGCTCGCCGAGCTGTACGAGGCGGAGGAGGTCGACCGCGTCGTCCTCGCTCTACAACCGCTACGAGTCGGCGCTCGTGCAGCGGGTGACGACGACCGACCTGCTGCCGATCCGCGACGAGGCGCTCTCGGCGGAGGAGTTCGTGCGGGGCGAGGAGGGCCCGAGCGCGGACTTCATCTACGAGCCCGAGCCGGAGCAGATCCTCGAGCGGCTCCTGCCCGTGTACCTCGAGACGGAGATCTACCGCGCGCTGCTGGAGTCCGCCGCCGCGTTCCTCGCCTCACAGATGACGGCGATGCGGAACGCGTCGAAGAACGCAGGCGAGCTCATCGACACCCTCACGCTCCAGCTCAACCGCGCCCGCCAGGCCGAGATCACACAGGAGATCCTCGAGGTCGTCGCCGGCGCGGACGCCCTCACGGGCTAGCCCGCGGGCCTCGCCGGCCCTAACCGCCTTGACCGCTGCTACCTGCTCGCACGAGCTCGCGAGCCCGCGCAGCCTTGACCGCCGCAGACAGCGTCGCGATGTCGTAGGCGCCGTAGTGGCGCAGGTCGTTGATGAAGAAGGTCGGCGTCCCGGAAACGCCGGAGAGATCGGCCGAGTCGACGTCCTGGGCGATGCGGCCGGCGCCGGAGCGAGTCCGCAGGTCCTCCTCGAAGCGCTCGACGTCGAGCCCCAGCTCCTCGGCGTAGCCCAGGAGATCGCGGAAGTTGAGCGCGTCCTGGCGCTCGAGCAGAAGGTCATGCATCTCCCAGAACGCGCCCTGCTCGGCCGCGGCCTCCGCCGCCTCCGCCGCCCGCTGCGCGTTCGGGTGGACGTCGTTGAGCGGTAGGTGGCGCCAGGCGTAGGCGACGTCGCCGAAGTCGCGCAACAGCTCGCGCAGGACCGGCTCAGCCTGGCCGCAGTACGGGCACTCGAAATCTCCGTACTCGAGCACGGTGACGGGCGCGTCCACCGGGCCACGCACGTGGTCGCGCTCGGGGTCGACGGGGTCCGCGAGATCGACGATCAGCTCCGGCGTGCCGAGCAGCATCCGGATCCGCAGCTTCCGCGGCAGCCGCTTCGTCCCGACGAAGAGGAGCCACGTGAGCGCGGCGGCGAGGATCGCGGCGCTGAGAACTCCGATCTTGGCCTCGTCGAGACGGGCGCCGTGGAAGGCCAGCGACGCGATCAGGAGCGAGACGGTGAACCCGATCCCCGCGATCGTGCCCGCTCCGGCGACGGACGCCCAGCCGACCGGCGGGCGCAGGCGGCCGTGGCTGACGCGACCCGCGAGCCAGGTCGCGCCGACGATCCCGACCGGCTTGCCGACGACGTAGCCGAGCAGGATCCCGAGCGTCACAGGCGAGGTGTACGCCCTCGCGAGGAAGCCCATGCTCAGATGGACGCCCGGAGTTCGCGAGCGCGAAGAGCGGCACGATCACGTAGCTCGTCCACGGATGCCAGAGCGTCTGCAGCCGCTCGTTCGGCGAGACCGCCGTCCTCAGGGCCGAGCGCGCCGAGCGCGCCAGCCCGCCGGTCGGCTGCTCCCGGAAGAGGCGGAAGAGGTCGGACGCGCGCTCGAGATCGCTCCGCTGCGCCGGATAGGCGAGGGCGATCACGCCGCCCATCAGTCCGGCCACCACGGGGTCGACGCCGGCCTTGAAGAACGCGACCCAGACCGCGGTGCCGAACACGAAGTAGACCGGGCCGAAGTGGATGCCGGCGGCGCGGATGAGAAGGATGCAGCCGAACAGGCCGATCCCGATCAGAAGCTCCGGCACCGAGACGTCGCCGCTGTAGGCGATCGCGATCACGAGCAGCGCGACGATGTCGTCGACGACCGCAACTGTGAGCAGATAGGCGCGCAGCCGGTCGGGGAAGCCCGGCCCCACGAGGGCGAGCAGGCCGAGCGCGAACGCGGTGTCGGTCGACATCGCTGCTCCCCAGCCGTGGGTCGAGCCGTGGCCGGCGTTGATCGCGAGATAGATCGCGATCGGCACCACCATCCCACCGATGCCGGCCAGGAGGGGCAGCGCAACTCGCCGCCGCTCGCGCAGCTCACCGAGGTCGAACTCGCGCCGCGCCTCGAGCCCGATCACGAAGAAGAAGAAGGCCATCAGGCCCGTGTCGATCCAGCCGCGCAGGTCCTGCGAGACCCCCGCACTCCCGATCCGGATCGAGAGCGTCGTCGTCCAGACGCGTTCGTACGACGCGAGGTCGGCGTTCGCCCAGAGGAGCGCCGCGACGACGCCGGCGAGGAGGACGGCGGCGCTTCCCGTCTCCGTACGGAGGAAGGCGCGCAGCGGGCTCTGCAGGCTGCGCGTCCACGCGGTCCGTCCGGTGAACGGGGTCGCGGAGAGGTCCGTGTCGGCCATCGCGCTAGCTTCGCAAACGCGGTCGGTTCCACCGAGGAGCGTGGACCCGGGTCGGATAAAGTGCCTGTGCTTTGCGGCCGCCGGCAAGCGGCGCCGCGCGACCTTTATCCAGGGGAGACTCAGTGGCCGACAAGAGCAACGGCAAGAACACGGGCAAGATCGTCGAGATCAAGGGCGTCGTGCTCGACGCCGTCTTCCCCGACCGGCTCCCCGAGATCTACAACGCGCTCAGCATCGCCGTGCCCGAGGACGGCGGCACGCGCGAGCTGATCGCGGAGGTGCAGCAGCACCTCGGCGACGACCGCGTCCGCGCGGTCGCGATGGACACGACCGACGGCCTCGCGCGCGGCGTCGAGGTCGTCGACACGCGGCAGCCGATCTCCGTGCCGGTCGGCGACGAGACGCTCGGCCGCATCTGGAACGTGATCGGCGACCCGGTCGACGGCAAGGAGGCGGCGACGGGCGAGCGCTGGCCGATCCACCGCGACCCGCCGGCGTTCGGCGAGCTCTCGCCGAAGGTCGAGATCTTCGAGACCGGGCATCAAGGTCATCGACCTGATCGCGCCGTACGTCCGCGGCGGCAAGGTCGGCCTCTTCGGCGGCGCCGGCGTCGGCAAGACGGTGCTGATCCAGGAGCTGATCCACAACGTCGCGCTGCAGCACGGCGGCGTCTCGGTCTTCGCCGGCGTCGGCGAGCGCACGCGCGAGGGCAACGACCTGATGCTCGAGATGGACGGAGTCGGGCGTCATCGACAAGGTCGCGATGGTCTACGGCCAGATGAACGAGCCGCCGGGCGCGCGCCTGCGCGTCGGCCTCTCCGGCCTGACGATGGCGGAGTACTTCCGCGACCAGGGCCAGGACGTGCTGCTCTTCATCGACAACATCTTCCGCTTCGTGCAGGCGGGCTCCGAGGTGTCGGCGCTGCTCGGCCGCATGCCGAGCGCCGTCGGCTACCAGCCGACGCTCGCGACCGAGATGGGGCAGCTGCAGGAGCGCATCACCTCGACGCGCACGGGCTCGGTCACGTCGGTGCAGGCGATCTACGTGCCGGCCGACGACCTCACCGACCCGGCGCCCGCGAACACGTTCGCCCACCTCGACTCGACGACCGTGCTCTCGCGCGCGATCGTCGAGAAGGGCATCTATCCGGCGGTCGACCCGCTCGACTCGACGTCGCGCGCGCTGCAGCCGGGCATCGTCTCCGACGAGCACTACCGCGACCGCGACGCGCGTGCAGGAGGTGCTGCAGCGCTACCGCGACCTGCAGGACATCATCGCCATCCTCGGCATCGACGAGCTCTCCGACGAGGACAAGCTCGTCGTGCAGCGCGCGCGCAAGATCGAGCGCTTCCTCTCGCAGCCGAACTTCGTCGCCGAGCAGTTCACCGGCACGCCGGGCGAGTACGTGAAGCTCGAGGACACGATCCGCGGCTTCACCGAGATCCTCGACGGCAAGCACGACGACCTGCCCGAGCAGGCCTTCTACATGGTCGGCGCGATCGAGCAGGCGGTCGAGCGGGAAGCAGCTGGCGAAGCGAGACTCGAGCCGAGCCGAGCGGACGAGCCCGAGCCCGAGCCGGCCGCGCTAGCGCGATGGCCGACCATCCGCTCTTCTCGGTCTCGGTCGTCACGCCGGAAGGCGCGGCGTTCGAGGGCGACGCCGAGATGCTGATCGTCCCCGGCGCCGCCGGGCGAGATCGGCGTGCTCGCGCGGCACGCGCCGCTCGTCGCGATGCTGAAGGCCGGCTCGACGCGCGTGCACCTCGGCGACGGCGAGGTGCAGGAGTTCGCGACCGGCCCGGGCTTCTTCCAGGTGCTCGAGGACCGCGCGATCGCGCTCGTCGACGACGCGGTGCAGGCCGACGAGATCGACGACGCGCGCGCGCAGCAGCAGCTCGAGGAGGCGCAGGCGGAGCTCGCGAAGGTCGAAGCCGGCGACTCGACCGCCGACCGCTGGCAGCTCGAGCAGCGCATCCGGCACGCGGAGAACCAGCTCCGCGTGTCCGGGCCGTGCGAGCCTGATGCGCGGTGCTAGCGGTTCTTCGCCGCGGTCGGCCTTGATGATCGCGTCGATCTTCGCCGCGAGCTTCACGCGTTTCTCGCACGTGTGCTGCTGCGCCCTGGATCTTCTCGCGTGCCTTCGCGCTCTTCGGTTGCGGTGCGTACTGGAAGCCGAACATCGGCGCGTCCCCGGCTCATGTTCTTCACGATCGGCTTGCCGAAGTGGTAGCCGAAGCCGAGCATGCACTGCCGGACCTCGCCGAGCGGGACGAGCGCAGCCCGCTGCGCGCCGCGTGAGAGCGGCTGCGTGCTGACGGTGCCCTTCAGGAGATGGAAGCAGGCGGCGTCGGCGGCCTCGTGCTGCTTGCGCGACACCGAGTGCATCGCCTTGTCCTGAGCGGGCGTCAGGTGGAAGTCGCCGTTCGCGTCCGGATCGGGATGCGGCACGCCGTGCGCGCGCATGCAGCGGGCGTAGGCGACGGCGGCCTTGTAGGGATCGAGATGCGGGACGGGGGCGGCGAGGCTGGCGGAGCCGGGCGTGGCCGGAGGCGGCTCGGCCGCGTGGGAGCCGCCGCAGCCGGCGGCGACCGCGACCAGGGGCAGAGCGAAGAGGAACCTCGCGCCCATCACTCCGGTAATACCACGAGCGGCGAAAACGTTTCGCGAAACACACGAGCGGCTTGGCCCGATAAGCCGGAGAGACGATGAAGACGGACGCACAGCTCATCGAGACGGCCCGCCGCGATCCCCGCGCGTTCGCGGAGCTCTACCTCCGCCACGCCCAGGCGATCGACTCGTTCCTGCGGGCCCGCGCGCCCGGGCAGGAGGCGAGCGAGCTCACCGCCGAGACCTTTGCGCGGGCGGCGCTCTCGCTCCGCCGCTTCCGCGACGAGTCCGGCGGCTCGGCGCTGCCGTGGCTCTACGGGATCGCCCGCAATCTTCTCCGCGACTACTACGAGCGGTCGCGCGTCGAGACGCGTGCCCGCGAGCGGCTCGGCATGCCGCTTCAGCACTACGACCTCGGCATCGAGGAGGCGGGCGCGCGGATCGACGCCGAACGCGTCGCACCGGCGCTCCACGCCGCGCTCGGCACGCTGCCCGCGGCGCAGCGTCGCGCCGTCGAGCTGCGCGTGCTCGACGAGCTTCCGTACGCCGAAGTCGGGCGGTCGCTCGGCTGCTCGCCGCTCGCCGCCCGGATCAAAGTCAGCCGCGCGCTCGGCGCGCTCTCCCGAATCATGGAAGGAGCCGTCACATGACGACCGACCTGCAGGCTCTCGGCGACGACCTGTTCGTCGCGCTCAGCCGCCGCGCCGTCACGACGCGCCGTCGTGGCCGCCGGCTCCGTGTCGCCGCGCTCGTCGTCGGCGCCGTGGGCGTCTTCGCCGCGACGGCGATCGCGAGCGGAATCGCGGACGACCTCAATCTCGATCCGACGCAGTGGTCGATCCTCGGCCGCGGCTCGGTCGACAACGGGAAGGCCGAGTACGTGCACGGGCAGCGCGCCTCCGACGGCTCGCACTCGACGTTCCTCGTCGAGCACGACGCGGGGCTTGCTCCGTACGACGCGTTCCTGCTCCACGAGAAGACGCTGGCCGCGGCGCGGGCGACGTCGCCGGTGCCGGTGTCGGCCGAGTCGGGTGCGCTCTGCTCGACGGGCCGAGCTGACAGCGGGCCGAGTCGATCGCCCTCGCGACGCTGCGCTCGGCGTTCCCGGCCGGGACCGACGCAGACGCGACGAAGGCGACCGTCGATGCGTCCGTGCGGGCTGCGTTCGCGGCGCGCCGTGCCGCGGCCTCGAGTACGCGGGCGAGCAGGCGCGGTTCGTGTACGCGGGCGTTCAGCCGGTCGCGACGCTGATGCCGGGCGTGCGCTGACGTAGAGGTCTTCGAGCACCGGGAACGCCGCGCGTGCGCTCGATGCAGTCCGCGCGAAGAGCGCCGCGCCGACGCCGCCGGTGAAGAGCGTGTAGCGCGCCGGCATGCGCTCGGCCTGCTCGAGCGCATGCACGGCGAACGCGCGGGCCCGCTCGAGCCAGCGCTCGTCGCCCGTGCGCTCGAACGTCTTCAGGAGCGCGTAGCCGTTGCCGGCGGTGCCGTGGCAGATGCCGAAGCCCTTCTCGTCGCCGAGCGGGCCGGCGTCCCAGACGAGCTGGGCGCCGGCGAGCAGCAGGTCCTCGTCGAGGTACTCCGCCGCGTGGATCAGGATGCCCGGCGCGCCGTGGCACCACTGGAGGCGCAGGCTGTCGTAGCCGTCGACCGACGGCGGCCAGTTCGCGTGCTCGCCCTCGACGACGGCCGTGCGCGCGAGCACGTCGGCGACGTTGCCCGGCTCGCCGAGCGCGAGGACGTTGCCGATCGAGCCCGTGCACCGGGCCGATGATCCGGCTGCTGCTGGCCGTAGAGATCCTGCGTCCAGAGCCCGTCCTCGTCGCGCGCTGGCGCGAAGGTCCTCCTCGCTCTCGCGCACGGCGTCGCGCCAGCGGTCGTCGCTCCGGTCGCGGCCAGCAGCGCGCGCGCGGCGAGCAGCGTGCCGGGGACGCCCCACATGAGCTCGTTCGCGACGTTGCCGACGTTCGCGCGCACGAGTGCGAGCAGATCGTCCGGCGAGCTCGTCGCTCGGTGCGAGCCGCCAGAGCGTGAAGACGATCCCGGCCTCGCCGACGAGGAGCGCCGAGTGCCGCTGCGGCAGCTTCGCCTCCTCCGTCATGAAGTCGGGCTCGCGCCGGAACAGCGTCGAGCGCGCGGCGGGCGACGTCGGCCGGGTCGAGCGCGGGCTCGGCGTGGCCGCGCCGGCGCAGCGCGTCGAGCGCCCACGCGACGCCCGCAGCGCCGCAGTAGAGGTTCTTCATCGGCAGCGTCGCCTGGAAGCCGTCCCACTCGTGCGCGGGCCAGAACGCGTCGGGGTCGTACGTCGCGCAGGCGTCGGCGACGATCGCGCGGATCGCATCGCGCGCGCGGCTCTCGTCCCACTGCGAGTCCGTCAGCCGTTCGTGCGCGTCCGCGGGGTAGAGCACGGCGCGGAGCTTACGCCGTCTGGAGCTGCCCGATCAGGTCGCGATGCGCCGGCAGGTAGAGGCCCTCGACGTACTCGACGAGCATCCGGTTCGTGTTGAACCGCGCGCCGAGCTGCGCGATCGAGCTCCGCATCAGCCCGAGCCACTGCGGCGGCAGGCCGCGCTCGTCCCGCTCGTAGTACGCCGGCAGCACCTGCTGCTCGAGCACGGCGAAGAGCGCGTCGGCGTCGGCGGCGTCCTGCGCCTCGTCGTTCGAGTCGAGCCAGTCGCCGCCGATCGCGAAGCCCGGTCTCGGGCGAGTAGCCCTCGACCCACCAGCCGTCGAGGATCGAGACGTTGACGACGCCGTTCAGCGCCGCCTTCATGCCCGGACGTGCCCGACGCCTCGAGCGGGCGGCGCGGGTTGTTCAGCCACACGTCGACGCCCTGCACGAGGTAGCGCGCGAGCGTCATCTCGTAGTCGGGCAGGAAGACGACGCGGCCGTTCGCCTCCGGGCTGCGCGCGAACGCGATCACCTTCTGGATCAGCGCCTTGCCGCCCTCGTCGGCCGGGTGCGCCTTGCCGGCGAGCACGATCTGCAGCGGCCGCTCGTCGTCGGCGAGGAGCCGGGCGAGACGCGCCGGGTCGCTGAAGATGCAGGTCGGCGCGCTTGTAGGTCGCGAAGCGCCGCGCGAAGCCGATCGTCAGCGCCTCCGGGTCGAACGAGCCGGGCAGGCCGCGCGAGCGCATGAAGTCGAGGAGCGCCGCGCGCGCGTGCCGCTGCACGTGCCAGAGCGCCTCGTCGTCGAGGTCGTACGCACGCGCGAAGTCGGGCGTGCCCATGTCCTCTTCGGTGCCGAGCAGCGCGTCGAGCTCCTCGGAGATCCACGTGCGCGCGTGGACGCCGTTCGTGACCGAGCCGATCGGCACGCTCTCGACCGGCCGGTCGGGCCAGAGCCCTTGCCACATCGAGCGCGACACCTCGCCGTGCAGCGCGGAGACGCCGTTCGCATGCGACGACGTGCGGAGCGCGAACGGCGTCATGCCGAACCAGCCGTCGCCGTCGTCCGACGCGGCCGAGCGCGACGAACTCGTCCCAGCTGAAGCCGCAGCGTGCGACGAGCGGCGCGATGTTCTGCTCGACGAGCGACGGGTCGAAGATCTCGTTGCCGGCGGGAACCGGCGTGTGCGTCGTGAAGACCGTCGATGCGCGGAGGCGCGCCATCGCGTTGTCGCGCGAGAGCCCTTGCTCCTCGACGAGCTCGCGCAGCCGCTCGAGCTGGAAGAACGCCGAGTGGCCCTCGTTCATGTGGAACACCGTCGGCTCGACGCCGAGCGCCCGCAGCGCGCGGACGCCGCCGAGGCCGAGCACGAGCTCCTGCCGCAGCCGGTGGCGGCGGTCGCCGCCGTAGAGCCGGTCGGTGATCGTCCGCGCCCAGTCCGGGTTGCCGTCGACGTCGGTGTCGAGGAGGTAGAGCGGCACCCGCCCGACCTGCGCGCGCCAGACCTGCGCGCGCACCGGCGACGAGCGCGCCCGTCGTCGTCCGCGATCTCGACCGAGACCGCACGCGCTCTCGAGCTCGAGCGGCAGGCGGCCGGGTCGATCTCCGGATAGCGCTCGCCCTGCCAGTCGTTCGTCGTCGAGCTGCTGGCGGAAGTAGCCCTCGCGGTAGAAGAGGCCGACGCCGACGAGCGGCACGCCGAGGTCGGAGGCGGACTTCAGGTGGTCGCCGGCGAGCACGCCCGAGGCCGCCGGAGTAGATCGGCAGGCTCTCGTCGAGCCCGAACTCGCACGAGAAATAGGCGACCGCGAATGCGCGTCGTCCTCCTCGCGCCGCTGCCACCACGTGCGGCGCTCCCGCTCGGCCCGGAGCTCGGCGAGCACGCGCTCGACGCGCTCGAGGTACTCCGGCGTCACCGCCGCCGCGAGGCTCGCGTCGTCGAGGTCGGCGAGGAGCGCGGTCGGGTTGTGGTCGACGCGCGGCGAAGCGCTCGCGGTCGAGCTCCTCGAAGAGCGCGCGCGCACCGGGCAGCCAGGTGAACCAGAGGTTGCCGGCGAGCTCGCGCAGCGCCGCGCGCACGGCCGCAGGACTGTCAAGCGCATGCATGGCGGCGAAGAGTAACGAGGACGGCGGCGCGCCACGGGTCGTGTGTCCGTCGCGGGCTGCTAGCCTTCACGCACTACCCGGAGAGCTTTGACAGGCAGCTTGGCGACCGGGTTACCAAACGCCTAAAGCGCTCGTGAGCGCGGTTCCGCGTTCCCGGGCTGACTTGACGGGAGCAAGCTGTGCCGGAGACGCGTCAACGCCTAGAGAGCATCTTCCGCGAACGGATCGCCGTTCTCGACGGGTCGTGGGGCGTCCTCATCCAGCGCGAGCTGCGCGGCGAGGAGGCGTACCGGGGCGAGCGGTTCCGCGAGCACTCGCACGACGTCGCCGGCGACCCCGATCTCCTGAACATCACGCGGCCCGAGGTCGTCTCGCGGATCCACGACGACTACTTCGCGGCCGGCGCCGACATCGCGACGACGAACACGTTCACCGCGACGACGATCGGGCAGGCGGACTACGCGTTCGGCGCCGACGTCGTGCGCGAGATGAACCTCGAGGGCGCGCGGCTCGCGCGGCGCGCCGCGGACGCCTGGACGGCGAAGACGCCCGACAGGCCGCGGTTCGTGGCCGGCGCGGTCGGCCCGCTCAACGTCACGCTGTCGCTCTCGCCGCGCGTCGACGACCCCTCGTACCGCGCGGTCACCTTCGACGAGGTGCGCGACGCGTACGCGCACCAGATCGCCGCGCTGCGCGACGGCGGCGTCGACATCCTGCTCGTCGAGACCGTCTTCGACTCGCTCAATGCGAAGGCCGCGATCGCCGCGGCGCTCGCCGAGGCGCCCGAGCTGCCGCTCTGGCTCTCGTTCACGGCGATCGACAAGAGCGGCCGCAACCTCTCGGGTCAGACGGTCGAGGCGTTCTGGCTCTCGGTCGAGCACGCGCGGCCGCTGATCGTCGGCGTCAACTGCTCGCTCGGCGCTGCGGAGATGCGGCCCTTCGTCGAGGACATGGCGGGGATCGCGACGACGTGGGTCGCGTGCTATCCGAACGCCGGCCTCCCGAACGAGTTCGGCCTGCACGACGAGCAGCCGCACGACACGAGCCGCATGCTCGGCGAGTTCGCGCGCGACGGGCTCGTCAACGTCGTCGGCGGCTGCTGCGGCACGACGCCCGAGCACATTCGCGAGATCGCGGCCGCGGTCGAGGGCGTCGCGCCGCGCGCGCTTCCCGAGCCGGAGCCCGTGACGCGCTTCAGCGGGCTCGAGCCGTTCGCGATCACCGAGGACACGAACTTCGTGATGATCGGCGAGCGCACGAACATCACCGGCTCGGCGCGGTTCCGCCGGCTCGTCGAGGCGGGCGAGTGGCAGGAGGCGCTCGAGGTGGCGCTCGAGCAGGTGCGCGGCGGCGCGAACCTCCTCGACGTCAACATGGACGCCGACCTGCTCGAGGGCCCGCGAGGCGATGACGACGTTCCTCAACCTCGTCGCGACCGAGCCGGAGATCGCGCGGCTGCCGATCATGGTCGACAGCTCGCGCTGGTCGGTGATCGAGGCGGGGCTGCGCTGCCTCCAGGGGAAGGGCGTCGTCAACTCGCTCTCGCTCAAGGAGGGCGAGGAGGCGTTTCTCGACGCAGGCGCGGATCGTGCGCGGCTTCGGCGCCGGCGTCGTCGTCATGGCGTTCGACGAGAAGGGCCAGGCGGAGACGGTGCGAGCGCAAGGTCGCGATCTGCGAGCGCGCGTACCGGCTGCTCGTCGACGTCGTCGGCTTCCCGCCGGAGGACATCATCTTCGACTCGAACGTGCTCGCCGTCGCGACGGGGATCGAGGAGCACAACGGCTTCGCGAAGGCGTTCATCGAGGCGCTGCCGCTGATCAAGGAGCGCTGCCCCGGCGTCGAAGACGAGCGGCGGCATCTCGAATCTCTCGTTCTCGTTCCGCGGCAACAACGTCGTGCGCGAGGCGATGCACTCGGCGTTCCTCTACCACGCGATCCGCGCGGGGCTCGACATGGGCATCGTCAACGCCGGCCAGCTCGTGCTGTACCAGGACATCGATCCCGAGCTCCTCGAGCGCGTCGAGGACGTCATCTTCGACCGGCGCGAGGACGCAACCGAGCGGCTCGTCGAGATCGCCGACCGCGCGAAGGGGGAGGGCACGCGGCGCGAGCGCGACCTCGCGTGGCGCGAGGGGCCCGTCGAGGAGCGGCTCTCGCACGCGCTCGTGCACGGGATCGTCGACTTCATCGTGGCCGACGCCGAGGAGGCGCGACTCCAGTACGAGCGGCCGCTCGACGTGATCGAGGGGCCGCTGATGGCGGGCATGCAGATCGTCGGCGACCTCTTCGGCGACGGGAAGATGTTCCTGCCGCAGGTCGTGAAGAGCGCGCGCGTGATGAAGACGCGCCGTTGCGCATCTCGAGCCGTTCATGGAGGAGGAGAAGACCGGCAGCCGCGTGCAGGGGACGGTCGTGCTCGCGACCGTGAAGGGCGACGTGCACGACATCGGCAAGAACATCGTCGGCGTCGTCCTCGGCTGCAACAACTACGAGGTGCACGACCTCGGCGTGATGGTGCCCGCCGAGACGGATCCTCGACACGGCGGCGGAGGTCGGTGCCGACGTCGTCGGGCTGTCGGGCCTGATCACGCCGTCGCTCGACCAGATGGTCGACGCGGCGCACGAGATGGAGCGCCGCGGGCTGTCGCTGCCGCTCCTGATCGGCGGCGCGACGACGTCGAAGCAGCACACCGCGGTGAAGATCGCGCCGCAGTACTCGCAGCCGGTCGTGCACGTGCTCGACGCGTCGCGCGTGACGGCGGTCGTGTCGGCGCTGCTCGATCCTGCGCGCAAGGCGACGCTCGATGCGGAGAACCGCGAGCTGCAGGACCGCATGCGCGAGCTGCACGCCGAGCGCGACCGCAAGCCGCTGCTGCCGGTGGGCGAGGCGCGCGCGAACCAGGAGGCCGTCGCGTTCGACGAGCTCGCGACGCCGGACTTCACCGGCGTGCGGATCGTCGAGCCGTCGCTCGAGACGCTGCGCCCGTACATCGACTGGCAGTTCTTCTTCCACACCTGGGAGCTGAAGGGCCGCTACCCGGCGATCCTCGCGCAGCCCGCGGCGAAGGAGCTCTTCGACGACGCGCAGGAGCTGCTCGACGAGATCGTCCGCGACGGACTGCTCACCGCGAGAGGTGTCTACGGCTTCTGGCCCGCGTCGTCCGACGGCGACGATATCGTTGTCCACGATGACAACGGCACGCGCTTCTGCTTCCTCCGCCAGCAGTCGGCGTACGGCGACTCGCGCCCGAACCGCTGCCTCGCCGACTACGTCGCGCCCGCAGGCGATCACGTCGGCGCCTTCGCGGTCACCGCCGGCATCGGCCTCGAGGAGCTGAGCGCCCGCTTCGAGGCCGACCACGACGACTACCGCTCGATCATGGCGAAGGCGCTCGCCGACCGCCTCGCCGAGGCGTTCGCCGAGTACCTGCACGAGATCGCGCGGCGCGAGTGGTACGAGACGGGCCCGCCGGTTCCGCCCGAGCAACTGACCGAGGAGAGCTTCCGCGGCATCCGCCCGGCGTTCGGCTATCCCGCCTGCCCCGATCACAGCGAGAAGGGCAAGCTCTTCGACCTGCTCGGCGCCGAGCAGGTGGGCATCTCGCTCACGGAGAGCTACGCGATGTTCCCGGGCGCGAGCGTCAGCGGCATCTACCTCGGGCACCCGCAGGCGCGGTACTTCTCGGTCGGCCGGGTCGGGCGCGACCAGGTCGAGGACTACGCGGCGCGCAAGGGCCTGCCGTTCGACGAGGTCGAGCGCTGGCTCCGGCCGAACCTCGCCTACGAGCCCGGGGCCGATCCCGCCCGGTTCCGGCCTAGGGACGGAGCCCGCCCGGGCACTTCGGTAAGGTGGCCGGGGCGCCCGGTGGCGCTCCTTTTTCCGCATGCGGACGACGCTGAAGAGAGGCATGGGTCGCGCTGCGACCCTGAACGGCAACGGCCGCGCGGTGCTCCCGCCCCCGGTGCTCGAGCCGATGCGCCGGTACCGGCAGCCGCCGCCGCCGCCGCGCACGACGCGGCGGCACGATCGGGCGCGTCTTCGGCTGGATCATGCTCGCGATCCTCGTCGTCGCCTCCGGGATCGGCGGCGGGCTCTACCTCTACAGCCACGAGACGCTCGGCGCGATCGGCGCGCACTCGAAGGGCGCGATCGCCGCGTCGAAGGACAAGAACCTGCACCCGATCGCATCGCCCTCCGAGCCTGCGACGGCGCTCATCGTCGGCTACGACGCGCGCAAGGGAGCCGACGCGACGACCGCCGCGGACTCGCGCTCCGACACGGTCATGCTCGTCCGCGCCGATCCCACGAACAACACGCTCTCGATCATGTCGTTCCCGCGCGACCTGCAGGTGCCGATCTACTGCAAGGGCTCGGACGTGCCGCTCAAGACCGACCGGATCAACTCCGCCTGGTCGACCTGCGGCGAGCAGGGGACGCTCGACACCGTCGCGCATCTGACCGGCCTGCCGATCAACTACCTGATCACCGTCAACTTCCACGGGTTCAAGCTGCTCGTGAACAAGCTGCACGGCGTCTACATCACCGTCGACCACCGCTACATCAACACGATCGGCGGCCCGGGCGGCTACGCGAAGATCGACCTGCACCCGGGCTACCAGAAGCTCGTCGGCCAGCAGGCGCTCGACTTCGTGCGCTTCCGTCACACCGACTCCGACCTCTACCGGCTCGCGCGGCAGCAGCTCTTCCTCGACGCGCTGAAGGACCGCCTCGCGTCGAGCTTCTCGCTGCTCGAGATCCCGCAGATCATCGGCGCGGTCAAGGGCAGCGTCGAGGTCGTGAAGCCGGGCGCCGGCGCGCCGAGCATCAACGAGATCCAGTCGTACGCGGGGCTCGGGTACCACCTGCCGGCGGGGCACATCTTCCGCACGACGATCCCGAACCTCGTCGACTGCGGCTACTTGAACGCGGAGGTCTGCGGCGACGCCGACGGACATCGACGAACGCCGTGCAGTCGTTCGAGCATCCGGACGTGACGCTCGCCTCGCGCGCCAACGGCGCCGCGCTCGGGGTCAAGGTGAAGACGGTGAAGTCGACGGACCTGAAGCCGGCGCGAGATCTCGACGCTCGTCCTCAACGGGACGACGCATCGCCGGGCTCGCGCGCGACACGTCGTACAAGCTCGCCGTCGCCGGCTTCCACACGCAGCAGCTGCCGTCGACGATCTACGCGAACGCGCCGAGCCAGGCGGAGTACTCGAACACCGTCTACTTCGACACCGTGCAGCCGAACGCGAAGCAGGCGGCGCGCCAGCTCGCGGTTGCGATGGGCCCGCACACGAACGTTGCGCCGCTGCCGCCGGAGATCGCGCCGCTCGCGCAGCAGGCCGGCAACCCGCTGACGGTCGTCGTCGTCGGGTCGGCGTTCGGCGGCGAGGTCGTCAATCCGGCCGCGCACGTCGTCGCGACGCCGGTGCACCAGGCGCCGTCGGTCGTGAACAACCCGGGCATGACGGAGAGCTCGCTCCGGTCGTACCGCGGGAAGGTGCCGTTCCGGATCATGGTGCCGCACCAGGTTCACAGCGCGTCGCGGCTCACGAGCCTCGAGCCGTTCCGCGTCTTCAAGCCGGCGCCGCACAAGCACGAGCTCGTGACGACGTTCGTCACGGGCGCGGGCAACGTCTACTGGCAGATCATCGAGACCGACTGGAACGACGCGCCGATCCTGCGCAAGCCGACCGGGCAAGTACACGCTGAAGGACGGCCGCAAGCTCGACCTCTTCACGAACGGCGGCACGATCCACATGGTCGTGCTGCGCACGCGCGCGTGCGAGCTACTGGGTCGTCAACACGCTGCGCGACGAGCTCACGAACGAGACGATGCTCGCGATCGCCAAGGGCCTGCAGCCACTCGGGAAGTAACCTAGGCCCGTGGCGAAGATCGCAATGTTCGGCGCCGGCTACGTCGGCCTCGTGACCGGCGCCTGCTTCGCCGAGCTCGGGCACGAGGTCGTCGTCCGCGACGTCGTCCCGGAGCGGATCGAGCGCCTGCAGGCGGGCGAGGTGCCGATCTACGAGCCCGGCCTCGAGCTCGTGCTCGAGCGGAACGCGCGAGCGGATCCGCTTCACGCTCGACGTGCGCGAGGCGGTCGACGGGCGCGGACTTCCTCTACGTCGCCGTCGGCACGCCGCCGACCGAGTCGGGCGACGCCGACCTGCGCGCCGTCTGGAGCGTCGTCGACGAGATCCCGCCGAGCTCGAGGGGCAGCCGATCGTCGTGATGAAGAGCACGGTGCCCGGTCGGCACGGGCGAGCACGTCCGCGCGCGGCTCGACGGCGCGCGGCCTCACGGGCGTCGGCTACGTCTCGAACCCGGAGTTCCTCGCCGAGGGCAGCGCGGTCGCCGACTTCATGAAGCCCGACCGGCTCGTCGTCGGCGCGTTCGAGGACGAGCGACGCAGATCGCGTCGTCGCGCTGTTACGCGGCATCGAGACCGAGGTCGTGCGCACGGACGTCGCGTCGGCGGAGCTCGTGAAGCTCGCCGCGAACGCGTTCCTCGTCGACGCGCATCAGCTTCATCAACGAGATCGCGAACGTGTGCGAGCTCGTCGGCGCCGACGTCGTCGACGTCGCGAAGGGCGTCGGCCTCGACCACCGGCTCGGGCCGCATTTCCTGCGTGCCGGGCATCGGCTTCGGCGGCTCGTGCTTCGTCGGCGAGGAGACGGTGCTCGTGCGCGAGCGCGGGCGCGACGCGCGCTGTCGACGCTCGAGCAGCTCTGACGGCGGAGCGACGGCGGCGACGCCGGCGCGTCGAGCCCGACGGCCTCGAGGTGCTGTCCTGGCGACCGGGCGGCGACGGCGCCGGAGTTCCTGCCCGTCGCCGCGCTCACCCGTCGCGCGTATCGACGGCGACGTCGCTCGAGGTGCGCACGAAGATGGGCCGCCGGGTCCGCGTGCACGCCGGACCACCCGTTCGTCGACGGCGACGCGAACGGGCCGTCAAGCTGGCGCGCGACCTCGACGACCGAGGACTGGCTGCCGGTCGCGCAGGGTCGCGGCCCGGCGGCGTGCGACGGAGCGGTCGCTCGACGTGCGTCGGCGCGGTCGAGCGCGCCGGGCTCGCGGCGGAGCAGGTCATCGTCCGCGCCGCGCCGACGTGAGGTCGCGGCCGTCGGCGCACGCGACGCTGGAGCGGCGCCGCCGGCGCTCGAGTCACCCGCGCGGCGCCGTCGCGCGCTCGCACGACGTCCTGCGGTCGGGCGCGATGCGGCTCCACGAGGCTGCGGCGCTCGACCTCGAGGTCGCGCGACGCGACGCGTCGGCACTGCGAAGAACGGCACGTACGTGCCCGCTCGGATCGATCGTCGACGACGCGTTCTGGCGCGTCGTCGGGCTCTACGTCGCGGAGGGCCACGTCCTCGCGCGACGGCCGAACGCGCGCGGCTCACGTGGAGCTTCCACCCGACGCGACGAGGACGACCTCGTGGAGCGAGGTCGCTCGCGTACTGGCGCGCGCACGGCGTCAAGGCGCCGTGCGGCGCCGCCGACGGCGACGAGCGTCGTCGATCGTCGTCGCGGCTGCTCGCCGCGCTGGTGGACGGCGACCTCGGGCCTCGGCCGCAACTGCTACGAGCAGCGGCTCCCCGATCTGATCTGGGACGAGCCGCGACGCGCACAAGCGGGCGCTGCTCGCCGGCTCTGGCAGGGCGACGGCTCGTGGTCGCTACGTCAACGGCGGGCCGAGCGTCATCCTCGAGTACGGAACGGTCAGCCGCGAGCTGGCCGACGGCGTGCTGCGGCTGCTCGGCGACCTCGGGGTCGTCGCCCGGCTGAAGGTCGGTCGCGACGGCGAAGTCGACGAGGGACACCTACTGGCTGCGCGTCTCCGGCGCCGACCAGGTCGAGCGGCTGCTCGACCTCGTGCCCGAGCGCGACCGCGTCGGCGTCCGCGCGAGTCGATCGCGCGCCAGGCGAAGCGGATCGCGCCGACCGGCTACCGCCGCGTCGACGACGGCGCCGCCTGGGTGCGCGTCGTCCGACGTCGAGCAGCGTGCCGTACGCGGGCCAGGTCTACTCGCTCGAGGTTCCCGGGGCGCACACGTTCGTGACGACCGGCGGGCTCGTGGTCCACAACTGCTTCCCCAAGGATGTCACCGCGCTGAAGCAGCTCGCCGGCAACTCGGGCTACCACTTCCAGCTGCTGCACGCGGTGATCGAGGTCAACGAGCTGCAGAAGCGGCGCGTCGTCTCGAAGCTGCAGAAGCACCTCGGCTCGCTGCGCGGCAAGACGATCGCGCTGCTCGGGCTGGCGTTCAAGCCGAACACCGACGACATGCGCGAGGCGCCGAGCCGCGTGATCGCGTACGCGCTGCTCTCCGAAGGCGCCGAGGTGCGCGCGTGGGACCCGATCGCGCAGCCCGACGACCTGCACGGGATCGAGCTGTGCGACTCGGTGCTCGAGGCGGTGCGGGACGCCGACGCGGCCGTGATCGTCACCGAGTGGCCGGAGCTCGCGACGCTCGCCACGCCGGAGGTGCGCGACGCGATGGCGCGGCCGCTGATCATCGACGGGCGCAACCTGCTCGACCCGGTCGCGACGCGCGGCGGCAGGCTTCGACTACGAGGGCATCGGCCGCCCGCGGCACGCGTCGCCGGCGGAGCCCGAGGCCGCGCGCGATCCGGAGCTGAAGCCTGATGGAGGCGCTGCTCCTTGCGGGCGGCAAGGCGGAGCGGCTCGGCGAGGCGGCGCAGGGGCTGCCCAAGCCGCTCGTCCCGGTCGCGGGGTTCCCGCTCGCCGAGTACGGCGTCGCGCGGCTCGTCGACGCGGGCGTGACGCGCGTGATCGTCGCCTGCCGCGCGGGGCAGGAGAGCGCGTTCGTGAACGCGCTCGCCGGTCTCGGCGCCGAGATCGAGGCGGTGGGCGAGCCTGAGCCGCTCGGGCGCGGCGGCGGCCTGCGCCTCGCGGCGTCGCGGCGGCGCGAGGAGCGGGCCGTGCCTCGCCCTGAACGGCGACGAGCTGCTCGACGTCGACTTCCGCGCGCTCCTCGCCGAGCACGAGCGATCGGGCGCGGCCGCGACGATCGTCGTCGCGCAGGTGCGCTCGCCGTTCGGCGTCGTCGAGCTCCAGGACGACGGCAGGGTCACCGGCTTTCGCGAGGCGCCGCTGCTCGACAACTGGGTCAACTCCGGCGTCTACGCGCTCGGCGACGAGGCGCTCGCGCGGCTGCCCGAGCGCGGCGACCACGAGCAGAGCACCTTCCCCGAGCTCGCGGACGAGGGCAAGCTCCGCGGCTACCGCCACACCGGCGTCTGGCTCACGGTGAACACGCCGAAGGATCTCCGCGTCGCCGCCGACGTTCATGGAGGAGCATCCGGACTGGCGGCCGAAGCGGCACGTCGGCATGAGCGTCGACTCGCCGAACTTCGAGGGGCTCGACCGGTGGGCGTTCGCGGCAGCGCCGCGTCGAGAAGCCGTGGGGCTACGAGCTGATCTGGGCGCACACCGACCGCTACGCCGGGAAGATCCTCTTCGTGCGCGCCGGGCAGTCGCTCAGCCTCCAGTTCCACAACGAGAAGGACGAGAGCTGGTACGTGCTCTCGGGCCGCGCCCAGCTCGAGCTCGGCGACGTGGGGCAGGGGATCCTCAACTCGGAGGTGATCACCGAGGGCGCCTCGTTCCACTTCGTGCCCGGCACGGTCCATCGCGTCACGCGCGCTCGAGGACACGACGATCCTCGAGGTCTCGACCGCCGAGCTCGACGACGTCGTCCGGCTCGAGGACAAGTACGGGCGGGAGGGGACGTCCGCTCCTTGAGCGGCACCACGAGGAACGCGCGAGCTCGTCCTGGTCGCGTTCCTCGTCGCACTCGGCTCCCTGTCGGCGGCGCTCTGGACGTCGCCCGTGCAGTGGAAGCCGGACAGCCTCTTCTACCAGGCGCACGTGTATCAGGTGCGCGGCGACTCGCATGCCGTGGCGTACCGGAAGGTGTTCGCAGGCCCGCTCAGCCTCCCGCGCCGTGAAGGCGACGCCGGCCTCCCGCTCGAGCAACGACGGGTCGGCAACCCGGCGTGGGTGAGCTACAGCGAGCGCTTCTACGAGCGCCGCTGGTTCGTGCCCGCTCTGGCGGCGCTCATCTCACCGCTCTACGGGACGGATTCGCTGCGCGTCGTCTCGCTCGTCGCGTACGTCCTCATGGGTGTTGCGCTCTACGCGCTGCTTCGGCTGCAGAGCAGCGCCGTTCGTCGCGTTCCTCGTGGCGGCCGGAGCGCTCTTCCTCGCGCCCGTGCTCTTCAGCGCGGGGCTGCCGCTGATGGATGTGTCCGGTGTCACGCTCGAGACCGTCGCTGCGCTCGGGGCGCTGCTCACGCTCGAGCGGAACTGGCGATGGTCGCCCTCTGGGGTGTCGCGCTCGCCGCGTTGTCGCTCACGCGCGACTCGACCGTGATTCTCGGGCTGGCCGCGGTCTGGCTGGCCGCGCGCGAGCGGACGCGCATTTCGTATGCGCTCGTCGCTGTCGGTGCGGCGGCGTCGCTCCCGTCTCCGCTCATCCTGGGCGCACCGCTCCGCGAGGCGATGGCATACACGTTCGAGAACTTCTACCGCCCCGCGGACGCGAGCTGGCACTGGGTCGCAGGGCACTACTGGGACACCTTCAAGTCGATGGCCGAACACAACCTGACCTATCTCTGGGAGCACCCGTACAGCGGGCTCTACTTCGTCGGCGGCTACCTTGCGCTCTTCCTCATTCGGTCGCGGGGCGACCGGTTCGTCCGCTTTTTCCGCGCGGCGGCGGTGGGGTCGATCCTCCTCGACGCGCTCCAGCCGAACTACACGGCGATTCCGGCTCGAGCTGACGTTCGTGCCGATCGCGGCCGCCGGCCTCGTCGTCGGCCTCATGCGCGTGCCGTCCGGCGCATCCTTGACACCAATGTGTTAAGGTTAGCCCCGTGGAGGGCCTGAAGGTCGGAGAAGCAGCGGAGCGCGCGGGCTGGTCGCCGCGGATGCTGCGCTACCTCGACCGTTTCGGCCTCGTCGTCCCCCGCCGCACCTCCGGCGGCTACCGGCTCTACGGGCTCCGCGAGCTGAACCAGCTCCGGGCGCTCGCCGAGCTCCGGCGGACGCACCACCTCGAGATCTCCGACCTCGTCTTCGCTGCGCGGCTCCGACGTGAGCCCGTGCTCCGCAAGGCCGTCGACGGCTGGCTCGCCGGCGCCGACGACCTCGCCTGGGTCGAGTGGGAGCAGCGCAAGCACGAGCGGCTCTTGGCCGCCTAAATCACCGAAAGGAATCGATGGCTGTAACGAAGCGATACGACGTGAAGGATCTCGCCCTCGCGGGCGAGGGCAAGCGCCGGATCGAGTGGGCCGACCGGCAGATGCCGGTGCTCGCTGCGATCCGCGAACGGTTCGAGCGCGAGCAGCCGCTGGCCGGCTACCGCATCGCGGCGTGCCTGCACGTCACGACCGAGACCGCGAACCTCATGCGCACGCTGAAGGCGGGCGGGGCGGACGTCGTGCTGTGCGCGTCGAACCCGCTCTCGACGCAGGACGACGTCGCGGCCGCGCTCGTCGAGGAGTACGACATCTCGTGCTTCGCGATCAAGGGCGAGGATCACGACACGTACTACTCGCACATCGAGGCGGCGGTCGATCACAAGCCGCACTTCACGATGGACGACGGCGCCGACGTGATCGGCGTGCTGCACTCCGCAGCGCCGCGAGCAGCTCGGCGACGTGATCGCCGGCACGGAGGAGACGACGACCGGCGTCATCCGCCTGAAGGCGCTCGAGGCGGAGGGCAAGCTCGGCTTCCCGATCATCGCCGTCAACGAGGCGCTGACGAAGCACATGTTCGACAACCGCTACGGCACGGGCCAGTCGACGATCGACGGCATCATCCGCGCGACGAACGTGCTGCTCGCCGGCAAGAAGTTCGTCATCGGCGGCTACGGCTGGGTCGGCCGCGGCGTCGCCTCGCGCGCACGCGGCATGGGCGCGCACGTGATCATCACCGAGGTCGATCCGATGAAGGCGCTCGAGGCGGTCATGGACGGCTTCGAGGTCATGACGATGGAGCGGGCCGCGAAGGTCGGCGAGATCTTCTGCACCGCCACGGGCGACAAGAACGTGATCGCGCGCGAGCACTACGAGCTGATGCAGGACGGTGCGATCCTCGCGAACACGGGCCACTTC
The DNA here is from genome assembly GCA_963790845.1 of uncultured Actinomycetes bacterium. Lineage (GTDB taxonomy): Bacteria > Actinomycetota > Thermoleophilia > Gaiellales > Gaiellaceae > Palsa-739. The sequence continues at coordinate 121,380 of CAWBQC010000002.1, forward strand.
AACGTCGAGATCGAGATCCCGGCGCTGCGGCAGCTCGCGTCGGAGACGCGGATGGCGCGCGAGTTCGTCGAGGAGTTCACGATGGCCGACGGCCGCCGGATCTACCTCGTCGCGGACGGCCGCCTCGTCAACCTCGCCGCCGCCGAGGGTCACCCGGCGCTCGTGATGGACATGTCGTTCGCGAACCAGGCGCTCGGCATCGAGTACGCCGTGCAGCACGCGAGCGAGCTCGAGCGGAAGGTCTATCCGGTTCCGGCCGAGATCGACAAGGAGATCGCGCGCCTCAAGCTCGCGACGATGGGCGTCGAGATCGACGTCCTCTCCGAGGAGCAGGCGAAGTACCTCGCCTCGTGGGACGAGGGCACCTGAGCCGAACGGCCACGTCCTGGTGTCAGACACGAGGGCCGGGCGCGCAAGCGCCCGGCCCTTCGCTTCGCCGGACATGGTCTCGGAGAGCACTGTCCTGGTGTCAAAGATCCTGAGGAACGCGTGACGATCGTGACGAACCTCGATCCGGAACGGATCGTGCGGCTCGAGGAGGGGCCGCCGCCGCGCGTCGTCGTGCTCGACCAGCGGCGGCTGCCGGACGCGGTCGTCGAGCTCGAGTGCACGCACGGTGCCGGAGCTCGTCGACGCGATTCGCACGCTCGCGGTGCGCGGGGCGCCTGCGATCGGCGTCGCGGCGGCGTACGGGCTCGCGCTCGCGGCGCTGCGCGGCGACGACCTCGCCGAGGCGGAGCGCGCGCTCGCGGCGTCGCGGCCGACCGCCGTCAACCTCGCCTGGGCGCTCGCGGAGATGCGCGCCGACCCGACGCCCGCGCGCGCACGCGCGCTCCACGCGGAGGAGGTCGAGCGCTGCAAGCGCATGGCCGCACACGCCGCAGAGCTCTTCGCGTCCGGCACGCGGCGCTCACGCACTGCAACGCCGGCGGCCTCGCGACCGGCGGCTACGGCTCCGCGGTCGGCGCGCTCCGCGCCGCGTGGGAGCGCGGCCTGCTCGAGCACGTGCTCGTCGACGAGACGCGGCCGCTGCTCCAGGGCGCGCGCCTCACCGCCTGGGAGCTCGAGGGCGCCGGGATCCCGCACGCCGTGATCGCCGACAGCGCGGCAGCGTCGATGATGGCGCGCGGCGAGGTCGACCTGATCGTCACCGGCGCCGATCGGATCGCCGCCAACGGCGACACCGCGAACAAGATCGGCACATACTCGCTCGCCGTGCTCGCACACCACCACGAGCATCCCGCTCTACGTCGTCGCGCCGACCTCGACCGTCGACCTCGCGACCGCGACCGGTGCCGGCATCCCGATCGAGGAGCGCGACCCGGCCGAGATCTCCGCGCGCTTCGCCGCGCGGAATCCGGCCTTCGACGTCACGCCCGCCGCGCTCATCGCGGCGATCGTCACCGAGACCGGCGTCCACCGCGCGCCCTACGCCGAGTCGCTCGCCGCATGAAGGCGCTGATCCTCGCCGCCGGCTACGCGACGCGTCTGCGCCCGCTCACGGACACGATCCCGAAGCAGCTGCTGCCGGTCGGCGGCAGGCCGATCGTCGACTGGATCGCTCGACAAGATCCGCGAGGCCGGCGATCGACGAGATCCACCTCGTGACGAACGCGCGCTTCGCGCCGCTCTTCGACAGCTGGGCGGAAGCGGCCGGCGTCACCGTGCACGACGACGGGACGACGACGAACGAGACGCGGCTCGGCGCCATCGGCGACATCCGCTTCGTCCGCGACGCGACCGGCTCGGACGACGACCTGCTCGTGATCGCAGGCGACAACCTCTTCGACTACTCGCTCGCCGACTTCGTGCGCTTCGGCGCGAGCAAGGGCGGCGCGAGCGCCGTCGCGGTCTACGACGTCGGCGACCGCGAGCTCGCGAAGCAGTACGGCGATCGTCGACCTCGACGCGGACGACCGGGTCGTCGGCTTCGTCGAGAAGCCCGCCGAGCCGCCGACGACGCTCTGCGCGACCGCGACCTACCTCTACGCCCGCGAGCACGCCGGCCTCGTCGAGACCTACCTCGACGAGGGCAACCCGCCCGACCAGCCCGGCCATTTCATCGCCTGGCTCCACCGCGCGAGCCGGTCTACGCCTACCGGATCCCCGGCGGCTGGTACGACATCGGCGACGCCGGCCAGCTCCTCGAGGCGGACAACCGGCTCCGCGAGCGCGCCGGTCTGCCCTTCGCAACTCGTATTCCCTCGACTAGAGTGCCGCCCGTGGCGAGCACCGAGCTCCAGGCCGAGGACATCCGCTGGAACCTCACCGACCTCTGCGAGGGCGCCGAGGAGGCGCGCGCGCAGTGGCTCGGCGCTCGTCGAGACGCGCCCAGGACCTCGCGTCGCGCTACCGCGGCACGATCGCCGAGCTCGACGCCGCCGGCCTGCGCGCGCTGCTCGACGAGGCCGACGAGCTCGAGCAGGAGCTCTCGCGCCTCCACGTCTACTCGTACCTCCGCCTCAGCATGGCCGCGACCGACGTCGAGGCGAACGACCTCGCGACGTTCTCGCGCGACCGCGTCGCGGAGATCGAGAACACGCTCGTCTTCCTCGGCCTCGAGTGGATCGCGCTCGACGACGACCGCGCCGAGCAGCTGCTCGCCGCCGACGAGCTCGCGCCGTACGCGCACAAGCTGCGCGTCGAGCGGCAAGGAGAAGCCGTACGTCCTGAGCGAGCCGGAGGAGCAGGCGCTGAACGCGCGCCGCCCGATGGTCCTCCGCCTGGCAGGCGCTGCACGACCGGCATGTCTCGACGCTCGAGGTGCCGTTCGACGCGGGCGAGGGCGAGACGCCGCACACGATCAGCCAGCTGCTCTCGTACCTCTACCGGCCCGACCGCGACATCCGCGTGCGCGCGGTCGACCGCGCTCTTCGAGGGGCTCGCGCCGCGCGCCGACGTGCTGGCGGCCTGCTACGACGCGCTCGTCGGCGACCGGCTCAGCATCGACCGCCTGCGCGGCTACGCGAACCCGATGCAGCCGACGAACCTGGGCAACGAGCTCGACGACGAGATCGTCGAGGCGATGATGACCGCGACGGAGGAGGCGTATCCGATCGCGCGCAAGTGGTTCGAGACGAAGGCGCGGCTGCTCGGCCTCGACAAGCTCGAGCTCGCCGACCAGTACGCGCCGATCGGCGAGGCGCGGCGTTCACCTGGCCGGAGGCGGTCGACATCGTCGACTCGTCGTTCAACCGCTTCTCGCCGCGGCTCGCGGAGATCTTCCGCTCGTGCATCGAGGCCGGCCACGTCGACGTGCTGCCGCGGAACGGCAAGGCCGGCGGCGCCTACTGCACGTCCGTCTCGAAGTCGATCCTGCCGTACGTCCTCATGAACTACACCGAGCGGCTGCGCGACGTGAGCACGCTCGCGCACGAGTTCGGGCACGCGACGCACAACGTGCTCGCGCTCGAGCGCAGACCTGGCGCTCGCACCGCACCGGCATCCCGATGGCGGAGGTGCCGTCGACGTTCGCGCAGTCGATCGCCGACGACTACCTGCTCGAGAACGAGACCGATCCCGGCACGCGCGCCGCGCTCGCCGCCGACCGGCTCGAGAACGCGTTCGCCGCGATCTACCGCCAGACCGTGCTCGCCCGCTTCGAGCAGCGCGCGTACGACGTGCGCGCCGACGGCCGCTCACTCGGCACCGAGCGGCTGAACGAGCTGTGGGTCGAGGAGAACGGCAAGTACTACGGCGACGCGCTCGCAGATGCCGGAGGGCTACGCGCTCGGCTGGTCGTACATCCCGCACTTCATCCACGTTCGCTTCTACACGTACGCGTACTCGTTCGCGCAGCTCGTCGCGCTGCTGCTCTACCGCCGCTACCGCGAGGATCGCGGAGGCGTTCGCCCCGAAGTACCTCGACCTGCTCGCCGCCGGCGGCTCGGCGTCGCCGGCCGAGCTCGTCGCACCGTTCGGCCTCGACCTGCGCTCGACCGACACCTGGCGCGAAGCGTTTGCAGAGTTGGACGCGCTCCGCGAGGAAGCCGAGCAGGCTTTCGACACAAGCCGCGCAGTAGCGTCCGTCATGTGCTCGACCTGCTGCTGCCGCGGCGCTGCCTCGTCTGCGGCGCGGCGGCACGCAGCTCTGCGCGCGCCTGCTGCGCGCGCGCTGCCGCGCGCTGACGCCGCCGCTCTGCGCGCGCTGCGGCGCGCCGACGGCGTGGCCGGTCGAGCGCTGCCTCGAGTGCGCGGCCGCCGGCTCGCCTTCGCGTCGGCGCGCGCCGCCGTCGCCTACGAGGACGGCGTTCGCCGGCTCGTCGCGGCCTGGAAGGAGCACGGCCTGCGCGGCCTCGGCCGAGGCGGCCGCGGCCGTCGTCGCCGAGCGGCTGCCGCGGCCCGGACGCCGCGGTCGTCACGTTCGTCCCGCCCGACGCGCGGCCGCCGCCTGCAGCGCGGCTACCACCCGGCGGAGCAGCTCGCGCGGGAGCTCGCGCGCGCCTGGCGCGCTGCCCTGCCTGAGCGCTGCTCCGCCGCAGCGGCCCGTCGCGCCGCCAGCGCGGCCTCGCCGCGCGCCGAGCGGCGCCGCAACGTCCGCGGCGCTTCGCTGCGCGGCCCGTGCCGGGCGCGTCGTCCTCGTCGACGACGTCTACACGACCGGCGCCACCGGCGACGCCGCCGCGGCTGCGCTCCGGCGGGCGGGCGCGCGCAGGTCGACGTCGTGACGTTTGCCCGCACGATTCGCGGGACGGGATTAGGGTTAGACCGAGGGTGATCGTACCCGACCGAGGAGGCGCGCATGCAGCTCACGTCAAGGGCAAGAACCTCCAGGTCAGCGACTCGATTCGCGACTACGCCGAGCGCAAGCTCTCGAAGCTCGACAAGCAGGTGCACGAGCTGACGCGGGTCGAGATCGAGCTCGCGGTCGAGAGGAATCCGTCGGTCGCCGAGAACCAGGTCGCCGAGGCGACCGTCTGGCTCAAGGGCCACACGCTGCGCGCCCGCGAGGCGACGCGCGACATGAAGGCGTCGATCGACGAGCTGACGGAGAAGCTCGTGCGCCAGATCCGCGAGGAGCGCGACAAGAAGGTGTCGAAGCGCAACATCGACAAGCACGCGCACGACGACGGCGTCCGCTGTAGGTGGGCTTCTTCCGCCGGCGCGAGCCGCTGCACGAGCAACTCGCGCGCGAAGGCGGCCTGACGCCGCGCGACCCGCGGCCCGCCTGGCAGGAGACGGGCATCCACGGCATCCACCGCGCCGCGCGAGTGGGACGAGACCGTGACCGCCGAGGCGCCGGGCATCGAGGGGAACGCCGTCCGCTGGGTGGCGCTCCCGGACGGGACGCTTCTCGTCGAGGAGGGCCCCGACGGCTCGCTCGAGCCGCTCGCCGCGCTCGTCGAGACGAAGCTCGCGCCGCCGTACCGCGCGCGCGGCGCGCGCCAGGTGGACGACGTCTGGGCGGTGCAGGCGACGCAGATCGAGGTCGTCGCGCTCCCCGACGCGCCCGACGGCGAGACGATCGACGTCTCGCGGAACGACGGCACGACGACGCTCGCGGTCGACGGCCGCCAGGTCTTCGGCTCGCTGCCGGCGCTCGAGCAGCGCGGCGAGCGCGAGGGCCGCCGACTACGCCGTCCACGCGGAGCGGCTCGACGGCGACCTCTTCGAGATTCGCGCAGCGGCCTCTGACGCCCGCGCCCCGGGCCGCCGGAGGCCAGCCGGTACCCTAGGGCTCGTGCCCGGCGACTACGGCGGTTTCGAGAAGGTCCTGCGCCTCGGCGAGGGACGGCGCAGCAAGCGCCTCGCGCAGCAGGCGCAGTACATCGGCACGCTCGAGCCCGAGTTCGAGAAGCTCTCCGACGACGAGCTCCGCGGCAAGACGGCCGAGTTCCGGCAGCGGCTCGAGAACGGCGAGACGCTCGACGAGATCCTCTTCGAGGCGTTCGCCGCGATCCGCGAGGCGTTCAAGCGCACGATGGACGTGCGCCTCTTCGACGTGCAGCTGATGGGCGGCATCGTCCTGCACGAGGGCGACATCGCCGAGATGAAGACCGGTGAAGGCAAGACCTTCGTCGCGACGCAGGCGCTCTACCTCAACGCGCTCGCGGGCCGCGGCGTGCACCTGATCACGGTGAACGACTACCTCGCCAAGCGCGACAAGGAGTGGACGCGAGGACGTGTTCGAGGCGCTCGGCATGCGCACCGCGCACATCGAGAACATGATGCCGTTCGGCCCGCGCAAGGAGGCCTACGAGGCCGACGTCACGTACGGCACGAACTCCGAGTTCGGCTTCGACTATCTGCGCGACAACATGGCGGTGTCGCTCGAGGGCGTCGTGCAGCGCGGCCACTCCGTACGCGATCGTGGACGAGGTCGACTCGATCCTCGTCGACGAGGCGCGCACGCCGCTGATCATCTCCGGCGAGCCCGAGACCGCCGCGCAGATCTACTACGACTTCGCGCGCATCGCGCCGCAGCTCGTCGCGCACCGCTCGAGCCCCGGCGACCCGAAGGGCGCCGCCGAGGAGGCGGGCGCCGACTACGAGTACGACGAGAAGCACAAGACCGTCGCCGTCACCGAGTCGGGCGTCGCGAAGGTCGAGCGCGCGCTGCGCATCGACAACCTCTACGCGCCGCAGAACTCGCAGCTCGTCAACCACCTCGTGCAGTCGCTGAAGGCGCAGTCGCTCTACCAGCCGCGACGTCGACTACGTGATCCAGGACAACGAGGTGAAGATCGTCGACGAGTTCACCGGCCGCATCATGGAAGGCCGCCGCTGGAGCGAGGGCCTGCACCAGGCCGTCGAGGCGAAGGAAGGCGTGCGCATCCAGGAAGAGCACCAGACGATGGCGACGATCACGCTCCAGAACTACTTCCGCCTCTACGAGAAGCTCGGCGGCATGACCGGCACGGCGAAGACGGAGGAGAAGGAGTTCGTCGAGATCTACAACCTCCACGTCGTCGAGATCCCGACGAACGTCGACGTCGCGCGCCTCGACGAGCAGGACTACGTCTTCAAGACGAAGGAAGGCAAGTTCGCCGCGGTCACGCGCGACATCAAGGAGCGCCACGAGAAGGGCCAGCCGGTGCTCGTCGGCACGATCGCCGTCGAGACGTCGGAGTACCTCTCGCAGCTGCTGACGCGCCAGGGCGTGCCGCACAACGTCCTGAACGCGAAGGAGCACGCGCGCGAGGCGGAGATCATCAAGGACGCCGGCCAGCGAGGGCGCGGTCACGATCGCGACGAACATGGCGGGCCGCGGCGTCGACATCAAGATCGGCGACGGCGTGCGCGAGCTCGGCGGCCTCTACGTGCTCGGCACCGAGCGCCACGAGTCGCGCCGCATCGACAACCAGCTCCGCGGCCGTTCAGGCCGCCAGGGCGACCCCGGCGAGACGCGCTTCTACCTCTCGGGCGAGGACGACCTCGTGCGCCTGTTCGCCGGCGACCGGATCAAGTCGATCATGGAGCGCTTCAAGATCCCGGACGACCAGCCGATGGAGGCGAAGATCCTCGTCGCGCAGATCGAGGGCGCGCAGAAGAAGGTCGAGGAGCAGAACTTCGTCATGCGCAAGAACGTCCTCAAGTACGACGACGTGATGAACCGCCACCGCGGGCGGATCTACGAGCAGCGGCGCCAGGTGCTCGAGGGCGAGGACATGTCGGAGCAGGTGAAGCTCTGGATCGACGAGGTCGTCGAGGAGACCGTGCTCCAGTTCACGCAGGAGGAGTACGCCGAGGAGTGGGATCTCGAGGCGCTGACGAACGCGATGGGCGCGCTCTACGGGTCCGAGATCACCGCCGCACGAGCTGCGCGAGGACTTCGCCGAGCATCGACGCGCGAGCTCGCTCGTCGAGGAGTTCCAGGCCGACGCGCGCGACGACGTACGAGGCGAAGGAAGAGGAGTTCGGCGCGACCGCGTCGACGGACGAGCAGCCGCTGATGCGCGAGCTCGAGCGCTTCGTGATCCTCCAGGTCGTCGACGTCCGCTGGCGCGAGCACCTCGAGAACATGGACTACCTGCGCGAGGGCGTGCACCTGCGCTCGATGGCGCAGAAGGATCCGCTCGTCGAGTACACGGCCGAGGGCGAGCGCATGTTCACCGAGCTCGGCCGCGCGATCCGCGGCGAGGTCGTGCTGCACCTCTTCCACGCGGAGCTCGCGCCCGAGGAGGCGCAGCAGCTCACGCAGACGCAGACGACGAACGGCAACCTCCAGTACGAGCACGAGACCGTCCGCGGGCGCCGACGATCGATCGCCGCGCGGCGCTCGGCGGCCGGCGGCGTGCGTGCCGCGACCGGCGTGCTGCAGCAGCAGGCGGTGCAGGCCTCGCCGCACGAGAAGCTCGGCCGCAACGACCCGTGCTGGTGCGGCAGCGGCAAGAAGTTCAAGAAGTGCCACGGCGCTGGCTCGACGGGCCGCGCTCGCGGCCAGGCATCGGCCATCGCACCGCAATGGCCGACGAACGCGAACCCTCACTCCAGGAGCAGCTCGAAGGGATCGGGGCCCAGCTGGACTGGGTCCGTGGTTACCTTTGACCCGGATCGGCTGAGGACGCGCGTCGCCGAGCTCGAGCAGGAGCTCGGGCAGCCCGGATTCTGGGACGACCAGCAGCACGCGGCGGCCGTCTCCGCCGAGCACGCGCGCGTCGCGCGGCGGCTCGAGCGCTACGACCGGCTGCACGCGGCGAGTACGACGACGCGAAGGAGCTGCTCGAGCTCGACGAGACGCTCGCGGACGACGTCGCGACGTCGATCGTGCCGCTGCGCAGCGAGCTCGAGCGCCTGCAGGAGGACGCGCTCTTCTCCGGCGAGTACGACGGCGGCGACGCGGTCGTCACGATCCAGGCCGACGCGGGCGGCACCGACTCGCAGGACTGGGCCGAGATGCTCCTGCGCATGTACCTGCGCTGGGCCGACGAACCGCGGCTTCAAGACCGAGGTGCTCGAGACGAGCCCGGGCGAGGAGTACGGCATCAAGTCGGCGACGTTCACCGTCGCGCGGCGAGAACGCGTACGGGATCCTCAAGGCCGAGCGCGGCAAGCACCGGCTCGTGCGCCAGAGCCCGTTCGACCAGGCGCACCGCCGGCACACGAGCTTCGCGCAGGTGATCGTCGCGCCGCTGCTCGAGGAGGCCGGCGACATCGAGATCGACGACGACGACATCCGCATCGACACGTTCCGCTCGTCCGGCGCCGGCGGCCAGCACGTGAACAAGACCGACTCCGCCGTGCGCATCACGCACATGCCGAGCGGCATCGTCGTCTCCGTGCAGAACGAGCGCAGCCAGACGGCGAACAAGGACACGGCGATGAAGATCCTCCGCTCGCGCCTCGCCGAGAAGGCGGTCGAGGAGCGCGAGGCGGAGCTCGCCCGGGAGCGCGGCGGCGTGAACATGGGCTTCGGCGGCAACGCCGTCCGCAGCTACGTCCTCCACCCGTACCAGCTCGTGAAGGACCACCGCACGGACTTCGAGGTGGGGAACACCCAGGGCGTCCTCGACGGCGACCTCGACGGCTTCATCCGCGCATATCTCCTGCAAGCGGCAGGAAACGGCGGGCTAGTCCGCCGAAGCGGTCAGCTAGACTAGGGCGCCGCCACCCTGACCGGCGCGGGCCACCGCCCGCCGACGCTGCGACACCGGTACAGGACGTTGACAGACCTGCAGACAGAGCCGAACCCGCCGCGGTCGACGATCGCGTCGAGCAAGCGGCCGCGCGGCGCGAGCGCCGCGGCGATGATCGTCTTCGACGGCGTCTCGAAGGTCTACGAGCCCGACGTCGCCGCGCTCGAGCGGCGTCTCGTTCGTCATCGACAAGGGCGAGTTCGTCTTCATCGTCGGCGCGTCCGGCTCCGGCAAGTCGACGCTCATCAAGCTCCTGCTGAAGGAGATCGAGCCGACGAGCGGGCAAGATCTTCGTCGGCGGCCGCGACCTGACGCGGCTGAAGCACGGCAAGGTGCCGCTGCTGCGCCGCAACGTCGGCTGCGTCTTCCAGGACTTCAAGCTCCTGCCGAGCCGCACCGCGGCCGAGAACGTCGCGTACGCGCTCAAGGTGCAGGGCGAGAGCCGCACGTCGATCCGCCGCAAGGTGCCCGAGGTGCATGAACATGGTCGGGCTCGCGCACAAGATGGACTCGCTTCCCGACGAGCTCTCGGGCGGCGAGCAGCAGCGCGTCTCGATCGCGCGCGCCGTCGTCAACCATCCGCCGCTCCTCGTCTGCGACGAGCCGACCGGCAACCTCGACCCCGACACGTCGGTCGGGATCATGCAGCTGCTCTACCGCATCAACCGCGCCGGCACGACGATCCTGATGGTCACCCACGACCGCGAGATGGTCGACAAGATGCGCAAGCGCGTGATCGCGCTCGAGGAGCGGCAGCCTCGCCCGCGACGAGCGCCGCGGCGGGTACACGTCCGAATGAGCCGCGTCCGCCTGCTGTTCTCCGAGGCGTGGTCGTCGATCACGCGCGAACCTCTCGACGACGTTCGCCGCGACGATGACCGTGCTGATCGGCATGTTCCTGCTCGGCCTCTTCATCGCGCTCGGCACGTGGGTCCTCTCGTGGAGCGACCACGTGAAGAAGGAGCTCGCTGGTGAAGGTCTACTTCGCCGCCGGCACGACCGACGCGCAGGAGGCGCCGTCGGCCAGCAGCATCCGCAAGGACCCGCGCGCGTCAAGACGGTCGTCTTCATCTCGAAGGAGACGGCGCTGAAGACAGATGAAGGCGAAGTTCCCCGAGCTGTACAAGACACCGCTGCCGTCGAACCCGCTGCCGGACTCGTGGGTCGTGACGCCGGTGAAGGGCGAGGATGCGCCCGCGCTCGGCAGCGAGATCCAGCGCAGGCGCACTACCCGGGCGTCGAACGACGTCGCTGGGGCGTCGAAGACCGCGAAGCGCGTGCTGACGATCGCGAAGGTGATCTGGATCGCCTTCCTCGTCGCCGTCGTCCTGCTCGTCACCGCCTCGACGCTCCTGATCGCGAACACGATCCGGCTCTCGATCTTCGCCCGGCGGCGGGAGATCGAGGTGATGAAGCTCGTCGGGCGCGACGAACTGGTTCGTCCGCGGCCCGTTCATGCTCGAGGGGCTGCTCTGCGGCCTCGGCGGCGCGGTCGCTCGCGGTGATCCTGCTCGTGATCGGCAAGGAGGTCGCGCTGCCGTCGATCCTGCCGCACATCGGCGGCGGCTCCGACGTCCACGCCCTGCCCTTCGCGCTGAACGCGCTCGTCGCTGCTCGGCGCCGGGCTCCTGCTCGGGGCGGCCGGCTCCGGCCTGACGCTCCGCCGCTTCCTCCAGGTCTGACCGAACGGCTCTAGCGCTCGCGGCCGCTGCGGGCCGTATGCTCGCGCGGTCCAGATGCGGCGCCCCTCATCCTGCTCGGAGCCGGGCTCCTCCTCGCCGGGCCGTTCGTCGTCGGCTACCGGCTGTCGGAGCGGAACCGCGCGACCACGCCCGTCGCGATGCCGAGCGTCGTCGACGAGGTGCGGAACGCGCTCGCCGCGCACTACTACCGGCCGCGTGCCGGACAGCGTGCTCCAGCTCGGCTCGGTGCGACGAGATCATCTCGGCGCTCAAGGATCCGTACACGGCGTATCTCGCGCCGCCGGACTACCAGCTCGTCCGGCAGGAGACCGCGTCGACGCTACACGGGCATCGGCGTCAGCGTGCTGCCGTCGCCGCACGGCTTCGTCGTCGTGTCGATGCAGCCGCGGGCCCGGCGCAGCGCGCCGGGCATGCGCGTCGGCGACACGATCGTGCGCATCGGCGACGCGCCGGCGACGAGCCTCAGCATGACGAAGGCGCTCGTCGCGCATCCTCGGCCCGCGCGGCACGACGTCCGGCTCGGCGCTCACGCGCGGCGGCCACAACGGCTCGACCTCGGGTGCGCCGCGACACGTCCAGGCGCCGGTCGTCCAGGCGCGGCTGCTCTCGTACGCGGGGCGCCGCTGGGGCGACGTGCGGCTGAGCGCGTTCCGCATCGGCGCCGCCGTCGTGCTCAACCGCGAGCTGCGCCGGCTCGAGCGCCGGGCGCGCAGGGCTTCGTGCTCGACCTGCGCCAGAACCCGGGCGGCCTGCTCGACCAGGCGGTCGCGGTGTCGTCGCTCTTCCTCGACCGCGGCGTCGTCGTCTCGCTCGTCGGCCGCCACGAGCCGCACGAGGTGTTCCGCGCGGTCGGCGGCACCGCCACGCGGCTGCCGCTCGTCGTGCTCGTCGACCGGTACAGCGCGAGCTCGTCGGAGATCGTCGCCGCGGCGCTGCGCGACCACCATCGCGCGACGCGTCGTCGGCGAGCGGACGTTCGGCAAGGCGCTCGTGCAGTCGATCGACCCGCTCGACAACGGCGCCGCGCTCGAGCTGACGATCGCGCGCTACTACACGCCGTCGGGCGAGGACATCTCGAACGTCGGCGTCGTGCCGCAGATCCACGCGGTGGACGACCCGCGGACGCCGTCCGACGACGAGCGCGCTCGGCGCACCGGCGCTACGCGTTCTGGCAAGCCGGCCGGCGAGCGTCCTACGGTAGGAGGCCGGTAGCTACCGTGGCCCGGTGGCCCAGCACCGGCGCCAGAAACGACCGAGCCGCTCCGCGCGGCGCCGCGCAGCAGCCTCGCAGCCGCGCAAGTCGATCTCCGACCTGACCGTCCGGCTGCCCGAGCGCCGCGTCGAGCCGGAGACGGTGATCGCGCACCTCGGGCCGACGAACTCGGGCAAGACGCACGACGCGCTGCGGTTCCTCGTCGAGAACGGCCGCGGCGTCTACGCGGCGCCGCTGCGCATGCTCGCGCAGGAGGCGCACCGCCGGCTCGCGGACGGAGCTCGGCGACGGCGTCGGGCTCGTCACCGGCGAGGAGCGCGTCAACCCGGACGCGCCGATCATCTGCTGCACCGCGGAGATGGCGCCGATGCGCGGCGAGACGCTCGTGCTCGACGAGGTGCAGTGGGCCGAGGACGAGGAGCGCGGCTCCGCGTGGACGCGGCTCATGCTCGGCGGCGAGTACCGCAACATCCTGCTGCTCGGCGCGGTCGAGGCGCTGCCGCTCGTCGAGCACGCGTTCCCGCAGGTCGACGTGCGCTTCTTCGAGCGCAAGGCGCCGCTCGAGTGGTTCGGCAAGCGCGGCATCGCCGGGCTCGGCCCGGGCACCGTCGTCGTCGCGTTCAGCCGCCGCGCCGTGATCGGGCTCGCGGGCGAGCTGAACGCAGCTCCACCCCGGCACGCGTCGCGGTGCTCTACGGCGCGATGCCGCTCGCGTCGCGCCGCGAGGAGATCGACCGCTTCCTCTCCGGCGCCGCCGAGGTGTGCGCGTCGACCGACGTGCTCGGGCACGGCGTCAACCTGCCGTGCGAGACGCTGCTCTTCGCCGAGACGGAGAAGTTCGACGGGCGCGAGCGGCGCGACCTCGAGCCGTGGGAGATCGCGCAGATCGCGGGCCGCGCCGGGCCGCTTCGGCTTCCACGAGCGCGGCCACGTCGGCGTGCTCACCGGCGTGCCGTGGGCGCATCCCGAGCCCGGAGCTCGTGCAGGCGGCGCTGACGCCGCACGTCGAGCTGCCCGGGCGGCCACTTGGGCTACCGCGTCGTCGACACCGGGCGGCTGCGGCCGCAGCTCGCCGACCTGAACGTGACGCGCGTCGACGAGCTCGAGCCCGCGCTCCACGCGTGGCGGCAGGCGGCGCTGCGCTACTGGAGCGACGAGGGCTGGCTGACCGTCGAGTCGATCGCAGCCGCTGCTCGCGCGCCTCGACGCGGTGCGCGAGGCGCTGCACCACGCGCGCCGCCGGCTCGAGCTCGCCGACGTCTGGAAGCTGATGCAGGCGCCGATCGACGAGGACGGGCTCGAGCTGCTCGGCACGCTCGCGTGCGCGCGTCGCGGGCGACACGCCGCAGCGCACGGTGCATCCGGTGGCTCCTCGATCCGCAGCGGCTCCGGCGCGCGAGCCTGCTCGGAGGCGGAGCAGGCGGCGCGCGAGGCGTCGATCCTCCGCTGGTTCGCGCTGCAGTACCCCGGCGTCGCCGGCGTCACGATCGAGAAGGCGGCGGCGCTCGAGGAGGCGGCCGCGGCGCGCGTCGTGCACGAGCTGCGCGCCGAGATCGACGACCCGACGATCGGCCGCTGCCGCGCGTGCGGCTCGCGCACCGCGCCGTGGGCGACGCTCTGCGACCGCTGCTTCATGGCGCGCGGCTACACGGCGCGCGCTAGACGCTAGCGCAGCACGAGCTGCGTGCAGCGGAAGAGCGCCATCGCGCGCCCGTCCGCGTCGCTCACGGTCGCGTCCCAGATCTGCGTCGTGCGGCCGCCGTGCACGAGCCTCGCCTCGCAGCGTGATCGTGCCCTGCTGCGCGCGTGCGGAGGAAGTTCGTCTTCAGCTCGATCGTCGTGAAGCCGGTCGCCGCCCTCCGGCAGGCTGAGGATGCAGCCGTAGCCGCACGCCGTGTCGGCGAGCGCGACGACCGCGCCGGCGTGGAGGTAGCCGTTCGGCGCCATGTGCTTCTCCGCGGAGCGTCAGGCGCGCGCGGACGACGCCGTCGGCGACCGTCGTCGACCTCGATGCCGAGCAGCCCGGGGAAGAGGCTCGTCGCCCGCCTCGTTCAGCTGGGCGAGCGTGAGCTCCACGCGCTCGACCCTACACTTCGGCCCGATGGCGAAGCCGCAGGGAGAAAAGCTGATCGTCGACAACCGCCGCGCGCGGCACGACTACCACCTCCTCGACAGGGTCGAGGCCGGCCTCGTGCTGGCCGGCACCGAGGTGAAGGCGCTCCGCGACGGGCAAGTCGACGCTCCAGCAGGCGTACGCCGAGGTGCGCGACGGCGAGGCGTGGCTCGTCGGCCTGCACATCCCCGAGTACGGCGCAGGGCAACCGCGCGAACCACGAGCCCGACCGGCCGCGGAAGCTCCTCATGCACCGGCGCGAGATCGACCGGCTCTACGCGCAGGTGCGCGAGAAGGGCTTCACGCTCGTCCCGACGCGGCTCTACTTCAAGGACGGCCGGGTGAAGGCGGAGATCGCGGTCGGGCGGGGCAAGGAGCTGCGCGACAAGCGCCGCTCGATCGCCGACCGCGACGCGAAGCGCCAGATCGAGCGCGAGCTCAAGTCGCGCCGCTAGGAGCGCGGCAGCCACGGGCGTATGCTCGCCCCGAGGCGGCCGCCGCGCCGCCACGGGCCGAAAGGAGGCGCGCTGTGAGGACGTGTCTCCTCACGGTGAACGACGTCCCGTACGAGCTCGAGCTCGACCCGCGGGAGCTGCTCGTCCACGTCCTGCGCGAACGGCTCGGCCTGACCGGGACCGTCGTCGGCTGCGACACCTCGTCGTGCGGCGCCTGCACGGTGCTGCTCGACGGCGAATCGGTGAAGTCGTGCACGGTGCTCGGCGTCCAGGCGGACGGGCACGCGATCACGACGATCGAAGGGCTCGCCGAGAACGGCTCGCTCCATCCGCTGCAGGAGAGCTTCCACGAGCACCACGCGCTCCAGTGCGGCTACTGCACGAGCGGCATGGTGCTCGCCGCGACGAGCCTGCTCGCGGAGAACCCGCGCCCGAGCGAGGCCGAGATCCGGCACGCGCTCGAGGGGAACATCTGCCGCTGCACCGGCTACCAGAACATCGTCGACGCGATCGGGGCGGTGGCCCGATGAGCGCTCCGGCAGAGGTCGAGGTCGGCCGCGCGATCGGCGCCCGCGTCGAGCGCAAAGAGGACGGGAAGCTTCTCCAGGGCCAGGCGCAGTGGGTGGACAACATGCAGCGTCCCGGGGATGGTGTATCCTCGGCGTCGTGCGCAGCCCGTACGCGCACGCGCGGATCACGAAGGTGAACGTCGCGCCGGCGCTCGCGCACGCCGGCGTCGTCGCGGCGTGGTCCGGCGAGGACCTCGCCGACGAGTGGCAGGGCTCGCTGCCGTGCGCGTGGATCCCGACCGAGGACACGAACGCGCCGGAGCACAAGCCGGTCGCGGTCGACAAGGCGCGCTACGTCGGCGACGCGGTCGCGGTGATCGCGGCGACGAGCCGCGGCGCGGCCGAGGATGCGGCGGAGCTCGTCGAGGTCGAGTACGAGCCGCTGCCGGCCGTCGTCGACCCCGAGGCGGCGCTCGCCGAGGGCGCGCCGCTCGTCCACGAGGAGTTCGGGACGAACCGCGTGCTACACGTGGACGCTCGAGGCCGGCGAGGTCGACCGGCTGTTCGCCGAGGCGGACGTGACGGTGAGCGAGCGCTATCGCCAGAACCGGCTGATCCCGAACGCGATCGAGCCGCGCGCGGTGTTCGTCACGCCGGTTCCCGCGACGGGCGAGTTCACGCTCTGGTCGACGACGCAGGTGCCGCACATCGCGCGCATCACGCTGAGCGGCGTCACCGGCATCCCGGAGGCGAAGCTGCGCGTGATCGCTCCCGACGTCGGCGGCGGCTTCGGCTCGAAGCTGAACGTCTACGCCGAGGAGGCGCTCGCGCTCGCGGTCGCGCGGCGGCTCGGCCGCGCCGGTCAAGTGGACGGAGACGCGGAGCGAGGGCTACCTCTCGACGATCCACGGCCGCGACCAGATCCAGGAGATCGAGCTCGCGGCGACGGCGGAGGGGAAGATCACGGCCGTCCGCACGAAGCTGACCGCGGCGATGGGCGCGTACCTCCAGCTCGTGACGCCGGGCATCCCGCTGCTCGGCGCGTGGCTCTACGCCGGCTGCTACGACGTCGAGGGCTACAGCTTCGAGTGCACCGGCGTCTTCACGAACACGGTGCCGACCGACGCGTACCGCGGCGCGGGACGGCCGGAGGCGACGTACGCGATCGAGCGCGCCGTCGACGCGCTCGCGCGCAAGCTCGGCAAGGACCCGGTCGAGATCCGGCGGCTGAACTTCATCCGCGAGTTCCCGGCGACGATCGCGTCGGGCCTGACGATCGACTCGGGCGACTTCGACGCGTGTCTCGACGTCGCGCTCGAGCAGTCCGGCTACGACGACGTGCGGGCCGAGCAGCGCGCGCGGCGCGAGGCGGGCGACCCGAAGCGGCTCGGCATCGGGCTCTCGACGTACGTCGAGATGTGCGGGCTCGCGCCGTCGGCGATCCTCGGCGCGATCCGCTACGCGCGCCGGCGGCTGGGAGGCGGCGACGATCCGCTGCCTGCCGACCGGCACCGTGCAGGTGCTGACCGGCTCGACGCCGCACGGGCAGGGACACGAGACGACGTGGTCGCAGATCGTCGCCGACCGGCTCGGCTACGAGATCGACGAGGTCGAGGTGCTGCACGGCGACACGTCGGTCGTCCCGCTCGGGATGGACACGTACGGCAGCCGCAGCCTCGCGGTCGGCGGCGTCGCGCTCTACTACGCGGCCGAGCGGATCGTCGAGAAGGCGAAGAAGATCGCCGCGCACCTGATGGAGCGTCGACGAGGCGCAGGTCGAGCACGTGCGCGGCACGTTCCACGGGCCGGAGGCGTCGCTGACGCTGAAGGAGGTCGCGTTCGCGGCGTGGACGGCGCACAACCTGCCGGAGGGGATCGAGCCCGGGCTCGAGGCGACGTACGTCTACGACCCGCCGAACTTCTCGTGGCCGTCGGGCGCGCACGTCGCGATCGTCGAGGTCGACACCGAGACCGGCGCGGTCGAGCTGCTGCGCTACATCGCGGTCGACGACGTCGGCACGGTCGTCAACCCGATGATCGTCGAGGGCCAGATCCACGGCGGGCTCGCGCAGGGCGTCGCGCAGGCGCTCTACGAGGAGGCGATCTACGACGAGGACGGCAACCTGCTGACCGGGAACATGGTCACGCTATCTCGTCCCGTCGGCGGCGGAGTTCCCGCGCTGGGAGCTCCACCGCACCGAGACGCCGAGCCCGACGAACCCGCTGGGCGTGAAGGGCGTGGGGGAGACGGGCGCGATCGCGTCGCCCGCGGCGGTGATGAACGCGGTCGTCGACGCGCTCGCCGAGGACGGCGTCACCGACATCGACATGCCCGCGACGCCCGAGCGAGTGTGGCGTGCGCTCGAGGAGGTGCGGCGATGATCCCGGCTCCGTTCGACTACGAGGTCGCCGAGTCGGTCGACGCACGCGATCGCGCTGCTCGGCGAGCCGCGAGGACGCGAAGGTGCTCGCGGGCGGGCATTCGCTGCTGCCGCTGCTGCGGCTGCGGCTCGCGAGGCCGTCGCTGCTCGTCGACGTCGGCCGGCTCGACGAGCTGTCGTACGTGCGCGACGCGGGCGACTCGATCGCGATCGGCGCGCTGACGCGTCATCACGACGTCGCGACCGCGCCGCTCCTGCAGGAGCACAATCCGCTCGTCGCGTACGCGGCGGGGCTGATCGGCGACCCGCAGGTGCGGCATCGCGGCACGATCGGCGGCTCGCTCGCGCACGGCGATCCCGCGTCCGACCTGCCGGCGGTCGCTGCTCGCGCTCGACGCGCGAGATCGACATCGCGGGCCCGGACGGCGTGCGGACGGTGGCGGCGCGGAGTTCTTCCGCGGCGTCTTCGAGACGGCGGTCGGGCCGCAGCGAGCTCGTGACCGAGGTGCGCGTGCCGAAGCTGACCGGCGACCACGTCTGGAGCTACCTGAAGTTCCGGCGGCGGGCGCAGGACTGGGCGACGGTCGGTGTCGCGGCGGTGGCGCGGCGCTCGAACGGCGGCGTCGCGGAGCCGGCGATCTCGCTCGTCAGCATGGGCGCGACGCCGCTGCGGGCGCGCGGCGGCGGAGGCGGCTGGGCTGCCGGCGAGCCGACCCGGGCGCGGTCGCCGACGAGGGGACGGAGCCGCCGAGCGACACGAACGGGAGCGCCGACTACCGGCGCCACCTCGTGCAGGTGCTCGTGCGGCGGGCGGTGGAGGAGGCGGGCCGGCGTTAGCCCGCGCTGCATTTGTCGTGCATCGTCGGCCTGTGTGGCGGGAGCGCGTTCGCCGCTCCCGCCCGCCCCGATCTCGTCGAGGCTGCGGTCGTCGGTCTCTCAGCACGGCGGCGACGCTCGTCGTGACCGATGTCGTGCGAAACCGCGGTGTCGGCGCGCGCGCCGCGCTCGGCGACCGCGTACTTCCTCGGGGCAGGTCGAGTCGGGGGGCGACTGGTGCCGAGGCTGCGCCCGGCGCGACGTCGCGCCGCTCCGGTGACGGTCGCGATGCCGCCGTCGGTCGCGTCCGGCTCGTACCGCGTCCGCGCCTGCTCCGACGCGGTCGCACCGGGTCGTCGAGGCGGACGAGCGGAACAACTGCCGCGTCTGCGGACATGTCGTCACGGTGGCGGATCGAACGCCGCCGGTCTTTGCCGGGCTCGCGTCCGCGGTCACGTGCCTCCCCGGCCCTGCCGGCGGCCCGACGCGGCTGAGCAGCTACCAGCTCAAGTGGTCGCCGGCGAGCGACGACGTCACGCCCGCCGGGCGCGCTCGAGTACGACGTCTACGTGGCGAACACCCCGGGCGGCGAAGACTTCTCCGATGCCGACGTATACGACCGCTGCCCGGCGCGACGGCATTCTCGACGCCGCAGCTTCCCGACGATCGGGCCTACTACTTCGTCGTGCGCGCGCGCGACCGGGCGGGGAACGAGGATCGCGGCACGGTCGAGCGCCGCGGAACGAACCTCTGTCTCTAGCGCGGTCACGCGGCGGCGAACAGCGCGTGGATCTCGCGCAGTGACGGCTCGCAGCCGGCGAACGCCTCGACGATCGCCGGGTCGAACTGCGTGCCCGCGTTCCGCTCGATCTCGCCGACCGCTTCGCTCCAGGTGCCCGGTCGGCCTGTACGGGCGGTTGCTCGTGATCGCGTCGAGCGTGTCGGCGACGGCGAAGACGCGCGCGCCGAGCGGGATCTCGCGTGCCCGCGAGGCCGTCCGGGTAGCCGCCGCCGTCCCAGCGCTCGTGGTGCGAGCGCACGACCTTGATGCCCGAGCCGTGGAGGATCTCGACGTCGGCGAGCAGCTGCTCGCCGAGCACGGTGTGCGTCTCCATCAGGCGCCGCTCCGACGCCGTCAGCGGCCCCGGCTTCTGCAGGATGTGGTCGGGGATCCCGATCTTGCCGACGTCGTGGAGGAGGAAGCCGTACTCGACGCTCGGGTCGTCGATCAGCAGCGGGTCGACCGCGGCGGCGAGCAGGAACGCGTACCGCTGGACGCGCTTCGAGTGCGCTTCGGTGCTCGTGTCCTTCGACTCGAGCGCGGCGGCGAGCGCGGTCACCGTCTGCCGGTAGGCGCGTTGCAGCAGCAGGCGCTGTCCGCGCTCGATCTCGAGCAGGCTGCGAAGGTCGCGCGCGAGCAGCTGCGTCTGCCCGCCGCCGAGCCCCGCAGCGACGCGCGCGCATGTGCGGGCTGCGCTCGCCGCGCCCTGCGAGGCCGCTCGACGACGTCGATCAGCTCGAGCGGCCCGAACGGCTTGTGGAGGAATGCGTCTGCTCCCGCCGACACGGCGCTTCCTTCCGCTGCGACCGCGTCGTGCCCGGTGAGGACGACGATCGGCAGCGCGGGTCGCGTGGCCTTCAGCTCGCGGCAGAGCGCAAGACCGTCGGCGTCCGGTAGCCCGAGATCGAGGACGAGCACGTCGGGCGACCGGTCGGCGAGGTGCAGTGCGCATCTCCGCTGCGCTCGTCGCTTCGTCGACCTCGACGCCGGCGCCCTCGAGCACGGTGCGGACGAGCTCGCGCAGCGGCGCGTCGTCGTCGACGATCAGCGCCTGCAGCGGCGG
Source organism: uncultured Actinomycetes bacterium (assembly GCA_963790845.1). Lineage (GTDB taxonomy): Bacteria > Actinomycetota > Thermoleophilia > Gaiellales > Gaiellaceae > Palsa-739. The sequence goes on from CAWBQC010000002.1 coordinate 141,989, forward strand.
CTCGTTCTCCGTGTCGGCCGTCGCTGCGGCGCGCTGAACGAGTCGTCGCTCTCGTAGACGAGGATGCGGTCCTTGCCGGCCGCCTTCGCGGCATAGAGCGCGCCGTCGGCCTTGCGGCGAGAGCTCCGACGCGGTCGTCGCCTGCGCGGGCGCGACCGCGATCCCGCCGGAGACGCTCGGGAGGTCGGCGCGCCGGTGCTGCCGCAGGCCTCGCCGGATGCGCTCGCCCACGCGGACGCGGCGGCGCGCCGGCCGTGCGAGGACGACCGCGAACTCGTCGCCTCCGAGGCGGAAAACGGCGTCGTCCGGGCCGGACGCTTCGCGTGAGGACGCGTGCGACCTCGCGGAGCGCGACGTCGCCTGCGGCGTGGCCGCGCGAGTCGTTCACGCGACTTGAAGCCGTCGAGGTCGAGCAGGAGGAGCGACGACGCTGCCGCCGCCCGCCGTCGCGGTGCGCGACCATCTCGGCGAGGCGCTCGTCGAACGCGCGCCGGTTGCCGAGCCCGGTGACCGCGTCGCGTCGCGCTTCCGCGCGGCTCGCGGCGAGGCGCGAGTCGACCGCGAGCGCCGAGGCGGCGAGGTCGGCGACGGCGCGGACGAGGTCGTGCTCGATCTGGAGTCGCGAGCCCGCAGGCAGCGCGACGATCGCTCCGAGCGTCCGGCCGCCCGCGACGAGCGGCGCGGCGATGCCGTCCTCGTCGGAGACGATCGCCGTTGCACCGAGCGGGCGAGGGCGGCACCGTCCTCCGTCTCGGGCTCGGCGACCGGCGCTCGCTGCGAGCTCGAGGTCGCCGGCGGCGTTCAGCAGATAGACGGCGGCGTAGCCGGCACCGGTCAGCGTCGCGAGCTCCCGCGCGACGAGCTCGGGCTTCCGCGCGGTCTCGCGGGCGAGCCCGCGCGCGAAGCGGAGGAGCGGGTCGCGCGCGTGGGCCACGGATCGGGCCAGCGCCTGGATCGCGCGGTCTCCGCCGGGAGTGGGAGTGGGGGGTCGTCGGGGTTCACGTGCGGCGTCGTGCCCTTCCGGTCGTTGTGTGTGGCCAGGGACCTGCCTGCGGGGCCGAAACTTGCGCTCAGCGGCGCGATTCACTCGTTCGAGGGAGGCTTGGTTTCTGCGCTGCGAGGGAACAGTTCGACCTGCCAGCGCCTCAATGACCCCGGGGGATCGTCGTGGCCACCGTCGAACATGTCGATCGCACGCTCGGGTCGGCAGCCGCAACCGAGTTGCTCTACCGCCGCCACGGCTCGCGGGTGCTCCGCTATTGCCTGCGCTGCCTGCGGCGGCCGGCCGACGCGGAGGATGCGGTGCAGCAGACCTTCCTCCAGGCGCACCGCGCGCTCGGCCGCGGCGTCGAGCCGGTCGCCGAGGCGACGTGGCTCCTGACGATCGCGCGCAACGTCTGCCTGACGCGGGTCGATGCCGTTCGCCGCCGCGCCCGCGTCGAGTTCGCCGAGGATCCGAGCGTCCTCGCCGAGATCGTCGGTGCCGAGGACACGGCTCCCGAGCTCTCGGTCGAGCTGCGTGGGGGCGCTTGCGCGCCTGCCCGAGCGGCAGCGGCTCGTGTTGTTCCTGCGCGAGTGGCAGGAGCTTTCGTACGCGGAGATCGCGGTCGCGCTCGAGACGACGGAGTCGGCGGTCGAGACGCTGCTCTTCCGCGCGCGCAAGGCGCTGGCCGTCCAGCTCGGCGGCCAGAAGCGGCGGCGGCGTGGGTTCGATCTCGCGGGGCTGCTCGGCTGGGGCAGATCGGTGTCCGGCGTTGCCGTTCCGAAGCTTGCGACCGGCGTCGCCGCGGTCGTTGCGGTTGCGGCGGCGGGCGTTGCGACGAGCGGCAGCGCACCGCGTCAGGCGGCGCACGTTCCGGCTGCGGCAAGCCGCTGCGCCGGCGGTCGTGCACGCGCGTGCGTGCACCGGCTCGGACGCGCGGTGCGGCGCGCACAAGCAGGCGCGCGTCGACGGTGCGCCACGCACGGCCGCGCCGAGCGCCGATCGGCGTCGTCGGTCGTCGAGACGGCTGCCGCGCCGTCTGGCGCCGCCGGCTCGTCGCGGCAGCTGCGCCGGCCCCGTCCGTCCCGGCGGCGATCATCCCGGCGACGCCGCTCGATCCCGTGGTCGCGCCCGTCGCCGCGCCGGTGACGCGCGATCGTGGACGCCGACCGTGCAGTCGGCCACCGCGGCCGTTCCCGCGGCCGGCTGCGACCGTCGATCAGGCCGCGCAGGACGTCGCCGGCACGACGCAGGCGGCGACGGAGACGGTCTCGACCGCGGTGAAGCGGCTCCTGCCCGGCCACTGAGATCCGACCGCAAGTTCCGGCCGCCTGCCTCGGTCTCTAGTGGGGAGGCGTCGGGCGGCGCGCCTCACCAGCGGGTCACGGCCGGCCGGGCTTGCGGCACCCGGCCGGCCGTTTTCCTCCGAACGCGGCTAGACTGAGCGAGAACGAACATACGGGGGCGACCTGGTTTCGACGTGGTCGATTCATCCGGATGAGCTGCAAGCCGAGGTCGCCGGTTGGCCTCGTAAATCCACCGGCACCAATCAAATGCGAATCCTCGTGATCTCGCACTCGCTGCCTAAGTTCACTTAGACCAGCGACAGCCCGTCGAGTTGGGCCCGTGACTCGACCCGCTGCTAACTAACGGGCTCGGCGCCGAAGAAGAGCCAATCGTCGGAGGCGCGACAATTCAGGATGGCTGGCTCGTCGGTAGGGCGGTGGCACTCCGGCCGGCGGGCGAGATCTAAGTGCCGCCTATGCTTGTAGACGCTCAGCCGGTGCGGCTGCGGACGCGGGTTCGATTCCCGCCGCCTCCACTCAAAGGGTTTCGAGGGTACTGAGGGTTGCCGCATCGAGCGTCGCCAGATCAGGCGACGCTTGTGCGTTGCGGGCTAGTACAGCGCTCGTGCCAGCGCGTCCGCGAGCTCGTCGAGCTCGATCTCATCCGTGTAGAGCTGGGTCGTGTCGATGCGCGAGTGGCCGAGCAGGCGGCCTTCAGCGCCGCGACGTCACGACCGCTCTCGCGCATGAAGCGGTTGGCGAAGCCATGCCGCAGCTGGTGCGGGGAGAGCTCGCGAACGCCCGCGCGCTTGCAGACGCGGCGAACCATGCGCCACAGCGCCTGCTCGCTCGCCGGCACCTTCGGATCCTTCCGCCGACGCACGCGCTCGTACTGCGACACCCACTGCTCGACCTCGACCGTGAAGACGTAGTCGTCGAGCTCGGGCTGCAGCGTCCGGAAGCTGCGCGCGGAGCTCCGCGACAACGTCGGGAGCGAGAGGGAGGCACTGCCAGTGCGAGCCCTTGCGGAACACGCGCACCCGGCCGCGGACCAGATCGAGGTCCGCCCACCGACACGCCAGAACTTCTGAGCGACGAAGCCTGCGCCCTCCATCAGCAGGATCGCCGGGAGCTCGTGGGCGAGCGCGGCGGCCCGAACCGGTGCGAGCTCATCGAGACTCGGCCGGTAGACGTCCGGCTCGACGCTTCGGCGGCCGGCGAATCTTGCGCCGACGGGTCGACCTCGATCAGATCCTCGACTATCGCCCAGTCGAAGAACGAGTGCAGAACGGAAA
>CAWBQC010000003.1:0-58485 GCA_963790845.1 uncultured Actinomycetes bacterium
AACGCGTCCCACTCGTGCGGCAGGTTCAGCTCGCCGGCCCAGGACGCGATGCCGTAGCCGAAGCGGCCGTAGATCGTCTCCTCGGAGGCCCACAGGGCCGCGATCGGCTCGCCGCGCTCGTGGACTTCGCGGAGCTGAGCGTCCATCATCGAGCGCAGGACGCCGCGGCGGCGGTGCGTCGGGTAGACGCCGACTGCGGTGATGCCTGCGCACGGCAGCGAGCCGCCGGGCACGGAGAGCTCGAACGGGAACGCGCCGGCGCCGCCGACGATCTCGTCGCCTTCGAAGGCGGCGTGCATCCGCTCGTGCGGCAGGATCTGGACGAAGCGCTCGAAGAAGTCCTCGCTCGGCGGCGGGTTGAAGTACTGGCCGATCGCGCCGATGGCGCGGCCGTACTCCTCCTGGTCGGCGCAGGGGCGGACCTCGAACATGTGCCGAAGCTACAGCTTCTCGAGCGGCGCGTAGTCGAGCATCAGCTTCCGCTCGCTGCCGTCCTCGGCGAAGCGAACGGTGACGAGGCCGCCGGCCTCGATCTGCACGACGACGCCCTCGCCGAGGGTCGAGTGGCGGACGGAATCGCCGGTCGAGAGATCGGGGACGTCGTCGCGCGGCTGGATCTGGCTCTGCCGCGGCGCGCCGTAGCCCGACCACGACGTCGGCCGCAGGCGGTCGCGCTCGACGTGCGCGTCGGGCAGCTCGTCGAGGAAGCGCGACGGCAGGTTGTGGTTGCGGCCGCCGTAGAGCATCCGCGACGACGCATGCAGCAGCGTCAGCCGCTCCTCGGCGCGGGTCATCCCGACGTAGCAGAGCCGCCGCTCCTCCTCGATCCCCTGCTCCTCGATCGAGCGCGAGTGCGGGAAGATCCCCTCCTCCATGCCGATCAGGTAGACGGCGCGGAACTCGAGGCCCTTCGCGTTGTGCAGGGTCATGAGCGTGACGAGCGAGCCGTCGCCACGGATCGCGTCCTGGTCGGAGTAGAGCGAGATCTCCTGGAGGAAGGCGGACAGGGTTGTGTCCTCGGTCTGCTCGCGCCACTCGCGGGCGACCGAGACGAGCTCCTGCAGGTTCTCGATGCGGCCCTGCGCCTCGATGGTCCGCTCGGCCTCGAGCGACTCCATGTAGCCGCTGCGCTGGAGCACGGCCTCGATCAGCTCCGGCACCTCGAGCTCCATCGCGGCGGACATGAGCGACTCGATCATGCCGCGGAAGGCCTTGAGCGCCTTCTGCGGCGCCGCACCGACGCCCGCGTTCTCGGCCTCGGCGGTCGCCTCCCAGAGCGAGATCTCCCGTTGGTCGGCCCACGTCGCGAGACGGGCGAGCGTCGAGTCGCCGATGCCGCGGCGCGGCCGGGTCGCGATGCGGATGAGCGAGACCGCGTCATACGGGTTGTCGAGCACCTGGAGGTAGGCGACGAGGTCCTTGATCTCGGCGCGCTCGTAGAAGCGCGGGCCGCCGATCACCTGGTACGCGACGCCCTGGCGGACGAGCACGTCCTCGAGCACGCGGCTCTGCGCGTTCGTGCGGTAGAAGACCGCGACCTCGCTGCCGGAGAAGCCCTCCTCGACGAGCAGCGCGATCTCGGCGGCGACGTAGCGCGCCTCGGCGTGCTCGTCCTCGACCTCGATCGACGCGCACGGGGTCGCCGTCGCCGAGCTCCGACCAGAGGTTCTTCTCTTTGCGCTCGCGGTTGTGCGTGATGACGCCGTTCGCCGCGTCGAGGATGTGCTGCGTCGAGCGGTAGTTCTGCTCGAGCGCGATCGTGTACGAGCCGGGGAAGTCCTGCTCGAACTCCATGACGTTGCGGATGTCGGCTCCGCGGAAGCCGTAGATCGACTGATCCGGGTCCCCTACGGCGAAGACGTTGCGGTGCTTCTCGGCGAGGAGCTGGAGGAGGCGGTACTGGGCGTGGTTCGTGTCCTGGTACTCGTCGACCAGGATGTAGTGGAACGCCTCCTGCCACTTCTCGCGCGCCTCCGGGAAGCGCTCGAGCACGTCGACGGTGAGGAAGAGCATGTCGTCGAAGTCGACGGCGTTCGAGGCGAAGAGGCGCTTCTGGTACAGGTCGTAGACCTCGGCGACCGTCTGGTCGTAGAAGCTCGAGACGCGCTCGGTGTACTCCACGGGGCCGACGAGCGTGTTCTTCGCGTTCGAGATCTGCGAGTGGATCCCGCGCGGCGTGAAGCGCTTCGGGTCGCGCTCGAGCTCCTCGAGGCAGCGCTTGACGAGCCGGATCTGGTCGGCTCCGTCGTAGATCGTGAAGTTCGAGCGGTAGCCGAGGCGCTGGGCTTCGCGGCGCAGGATGCGGCCGCAGGCGGAGTGGAACGTCATCACCCAGGCGGCGCGCGCAGGCGGGCCGACGAGATCCTGGACGCGCTCGCGCATCTCCCCCGCCGCCTTGTTCGTGAACGTGATCGCGAGGATCTCGGGCGGCTTGACGCCGACCGCGCCGAGCAGGTGGGCGATGCGGCGCGTGAGGACGCGCGTCTTGCCCGAGCCGGCGCCGGCGACGACCAGCACGGGGCCTTCGGTGTGGAGAACGGCCTCGCGCTGTGTTGGATTCAGGTCGGCGAGGTAGGTCTCGGGCGTCGTCGCAGCCACCCGTCGATCGTAGCGATGGGCTCCGCCACGCTCGGCGGAGCCCATCGCCGGCGGTCTAGCGAATCGCCGCCGTCGTCGAGTCGAGCGTCGCCGTGCCGTCCACGTCGGTGCCGTTCACGGACGTGATGTGGCCGGTGACGGTCGCCGAGCCGTCGCTCGTCACGCCGACCCACGCATACGCCTCGTAGCCGGCGAAGTCCGACCGGATCTGCGCGAGCGTGAGCGTGTTCCCGGCCTGGGGGCCGCTCGTCATGTAGAACGTCCCGTCCCCGTTGTCGAACCCGTACGAGAAGTCGGGATGGTCGGTCGCGAACGGGTGCAGCCGTGTCCGGGTGTCAGACACCTGGACATGCCGCAAGCAGCTATGTCCGCACGAGCGTCTTGCAAATCGACGACGAGACAGGCACGCTCACCCGATGCCGCCGCCACCTCGCGATACAGCCCCGGGGCTGCGGCATGTGTGGGTGAACGCGACAGGGAATGAGCGGTACTACCTCGACAATGACGATCGGACCACCTGGATCCGGCTACTCACGCGTGTCCTCGATCGCTTCAATTGGACCTGCCTCGCGTTCTGTCAGCTGAGCACGCACGTCCATCTCATCGTTTCCGTGCCAGACACGTCACTCCCCCTTGGAATGAAGTGGCTGAATACGGCTTACAGCAGGGATTTCAACGCCCGTCACGATCGCATCGGACAGTTCGTCCGGCGCCGTTACGGGAGTCGACGGATCGTCGACGGGCGCGACCTGGTGGGCACATACGCCTACGTCGCTCTGAATCCAGTCCATGCTGGTCTGTGTCCTGGGCCGGCGGACTGGCGGTGGAGTAGCTACAGCACAACCCTGCGAATCTCCAACGACTTTCCGTTCATCGACGCGTCGCTAGTCGTCGCGGAGGCAGGTGGATCCACCGAAGCGCTGCGAAGAGTGGTTGATGCTCGAGCGCGGGAGCGCCTGTCCAACTTGGCCACGGCCGGTGTCTGACACCTAGACGTGTCCGGCGGGGTCAGTCCTGCGCAGCCCGGATCTCCACCTTGCCGGCGCGCACGCGCGCCTCGTAGCGCGGCTGCGGATAAACCGCCGGCCCGCCGCGCACCTCGCCCGAGCAGAGGTCGAAGCGGGAGCCGTGCCACGGACAGACGACGACGTCGCCCTCGCGGTCGCCGTCGGCAAGCGGGCCGCCCATGTGCGAGCACGTCGCCGCGATCGCGCACACCTCGCCGCTCTCGTCCGAGCGCGAGACGACAACCGACTCGCCTTCGAGCTCGACTCCCACGAGCTTGCCGCCGTCGAGCTCGCTCTCGTCACAGACTGGCGCATATCGCTCGCGCGGGACTTTCGAACGCCGTCCGATTGACGCGGACTCCCAGCCCGAACGAGAGGTGCCCGCCGAGGTGAGCGGAGAACGCGGTACCGGCATAGGCGATGCCCGACAGGACACGACCGAGGCGGCGATGCCCATCGCGGCGCGCGACGAGCGAGGCGACGTTGAGCGCGAGCCCCATCGTGTTGAGCAGCGCGTGCACAGTTCCGATCCGGCGCTCGTCGTCCTTGAGGTGGCTCCAGTCGTTGAGCCCCGTGAGCGCCGTCGGCACCGCGCCGAGGATTCCGACCGCCAGCGCGCTGTCCGCCGCCTCCGAGCCGGCGAGATCGAGCACGAGCGCCGCCGTCCAGGCGCCGAGCGGCACATCCGTCAGCGCCGGATGGAGTGGGTTGCCGAACCAGACGCCGTCGAGCACGTTCCGTACCGGCTGCGGCAGGGCCTTGACAGCGTCCTGCAGGGGCTCGGCGATCTCGTCGAGCGGCTCCGCGAGGTCGGCGAGCTGTTCCGTGAACCGGAGATTCGTCATCGCCGGTCTCGTCCCCGGACGGCCGAGGCAAAAACGCCGTCCTGCCCGTAGGCGAGGATCAGCGGCCGTGGAGCCAGGAACCGGTCGCCTCGAAACCTTCAGCGACGGCGTGTTCGCAGTCGCCGCCACGCTGCTCGTGCTCGAGTTCACGATTTCGCACAAGTTCCCCGTCGGTACCCAACTCCGTGGGCTCTGGCCCGCCTATCTCGCCTACGTCACGACCTTCGTGACCATCGGGATCATCTGGATCAACCACCATCACACCGTCTCGCTGCTCGGACGGTGTGACCGGACGATGCTCTTCATCAACAACCTGCTCCTGATGATCGTCGTCTTCTTGCCGTTTCCGACGAGGCTCGTCGCCGAAGACCTCAATCACGACTTCCATCCCGGCGACGAGAAGGCGGCCGTGCTGGCGTACTCGGCCACGTTCGTCGTGATGGCGCTGCTGCACCTGGTCTGGTGGGAGTACGCGCGCCACAACCGGCGGCTGATCGCGGACGAGACCCCCGACTCGGCGCTGCGCGCCGTCGACCGCGCCTATCTCCCCGGCGTGCCGATGTACGGCCTCGTCTTCGTCGTCGCGTTCTTCAGCCCGCTCGCGGCCGTGATCCTGACGCTCGCGATCGCGGCGTTCTACCTGCCCTCAGCTGCTCTCTTCGATCGCGGCGGCTAGCCAGGCCGCCGCCTCCGCGAGTGCCTTTGCATCGCTCGACTTGAGCACGACCTCGACGCTGAATCCGCCCGCACCGAAGCTCGGATAGGAGCCGACGAGGACGCCCGGCCAGCGCTCGCCGGTCTCGGCGAGGGACGCCGCGATGATGCTCTCGTAGGTGCGGTAGACGCGTCGCCACGTCTCGATCGGGCTGCCGCGGCGAAACTCCTCCTCGATCGAAGCGAACATCGCCTCCATCTCCGACGGGAGGCCCGGCAAGACGAAGACGTTCTCGAGCGCGAAGCCGGGCGCGCCGCCCATCGGGTTCGCGAGCGGCCGGCTGCCGCGGGGCAGCATCGCCCAGCGCGCCGCGTACTCGGGATCGCGCGTGAACCGGGCGCGCAGGTCGGCGGCGACCTCGGGCACCTCCTCCTGCTCGACGCGGAACGCCGCCGCGATCGCCTCGCGCGTCAGGTCGTCGGGCGTGCCGCCGAGACCGCCGGTGACGAGGAGGAAGTCGACGCGTGGCGCCTCGGCGCGAACGAACTCGGCGACGACGTCGATCTCGTCCGGCAGCGCTGTGGTCAGGCGCACCTCGACGCCGAGCGGCGCGAGCCGGCGCGCGAGCCACGACGCGTTCGTGTTGGGCACGTCGCCCGAGACGAGCTCGTTCCCGATCGTCAGGATCGAGGCGGTCGCGCTCACATGTCGATCGTACGCGTGGGCGCGAAGGCCTCGAGGAACCGGCGGTCGTGCGTCACGAGCAGGACGGTGCCGTCGTACGCGGCGAGCGCGCGCTCGAGCTCCTCGATCGCCTCGACGTCGAGATGGTTCGTCGGCTCGTCGAGGACGAGGCAGTTGACGCCGCGGGCGGTCAGCAGCGCGAGACCGGCGCGGGTGCGCTCGCCCGGCGAGAGGGACGAGGCGGCGCGCAGCACGTCCTCGGCGCCGAGCCCGAACTTCGCGAGCAGCGTGCGCGCGGTCTCCGCATCGAAGCCGCGGAAGACCTCGAGCAGGGTCTGTGCCCCGCTGAGCGCGGCGCGGTCCTGCTCGAGCTCGCCGAGCACGACGCCGGGGCCGATCCAGCGACTGCCCGCGGCGAGCGGAAGGCGTCCGAGAAGCGCGTCGAGCAGCGTCGTCTTGCCGCTCCCGTTCGGCCCGGCGATCGCGAGACGGTCGCCCCAGCCGATCTCGAGGTCGAGCGGGCCGAGCCTGAACGACCCGCGCTCGACGACCGCGTCCTCGAGCCGCACGACCACGTCGCCGCTGCGCGCCGCGGGCGCGAGCGAGAGGTGGAGCTCCCACGGCTCGTACGGCTTCTCGACCTTCTCGACGCGCGCGAGCTTCGCGCCGTACGTCCGCTTCACGTCTTTCGACTTCTTCTTCTTGCGGCCCTGGCCGTAGCCGCGCTGCTCCCACTCGGCCATGCGGCGTTGCTGCTCCTCGATGCGCTTGCGCTCGGCGACCGACGCGTCCCAGCGCTGGTAGTGCCGCTCGCGGCGGCGTTCGCGCTCGGCCTCGTAGTCGCTCCAGCCGCCGCTGTACTCCTTCGCGCCGCGCGTCCACTCGTCGAGCTCGACGATGCGGGTGACGGTGCGATCGAGGAAGGCGCGGTCGTGGGACACGACGACCACCGAGCCGGGATGCGACGCGAGCCCGCGCTCGAGCCAGGCGAGACCGGCAAAGTCGAGGTCGTTCGTCGGCTCGTCGAGCAGGAGCACGTCGAAGCCGCCACGGAGCACGCCCGAGAGCGCGGCGCGCGCCTTCTGGCCGCCCGAAGCGGCTTCGGCTGCGTCCCGCTCCTGCGCGAGGTAGCCGGTCGTGAGCGACGGCGGCGTGCGCCGGATGCGTCCCGCATCGGGCTCCTCGAGACCGGCGAGAAGGCGGAGCAGCGTCGACTTGCCGGCGCCGTTCGGGCCGACGAGCCCGATCCGCGCGCGCGGCGGCACGACGAGGCTGACGTCCTCGAGGACGACCTCGGCTCCATACGACTTCGAGATCCCGGCCGCGACGAGCGAGCCGGCGAGGCGAGACATGCGCAACGACCTCCCACAGCGAGCGCAAGTAACAGACTGTTACTTGCAAGGACAGTGGCCGAATGAGACGGGGTCAGTCGCGCATAAAGGCGGCGCCAAGCGCCGGCGGCCACTCTAGCGCGATCCCAAGTAACAGTCTGTTACAAGGAAAGACGCGGCCGGATGAGCCAGGGCTAGCGGGTGCGGACTGGAAGAACGAAGACGCCCGCCTCATCCTCGACGACGCGGACGTTCGCGCCGTAGTGGGCTGCGACGTTCGGCGCGGAGAGCACCTCCGCCGCCGTTCCCTCCGCGACGACCGAGCCCTCGTCGAGCAGGATCAACCGCTCCGCGTACTGGCCGGCGAGTGTGAGGTCGTGCATCGTCGTCACAACCGTCAGCCCGTCCCGCCGCAGCGCGTCGACGAGCTCGAGCACGAGCTGCTGGCGGCCGAGGTCGAGCGCGGTCGTCGGCTCGTCGAGGAGGAGCACCGGCGCCTCCTGCGCGAGCGCGCGCGCAAGCACGGCACGCTGCAGCTCGCCACCGCTGAGCGAGCCGAGCGGTCGCTCCGCGAAGCTCTCGAGCTCGAGCCGCCGCAGGGCACGCGCGGCCGCTTCGCGGTCGCCGCGGCCCTCCCCGCCGAGATACGGGATGTGCGGCGTGCGGCCGAGGAGGACGTACTCCGCAACGGTCAGCGCCGCGGGCGTCTCGGGCTTCTGCGGGACGAAGGCGACGAGTCGAGCGACCGCGCGACGTCCGAGCCGCCGTACGTCGCGTCCGTCGAGCAGCACCTCACCCTCGTACGCGGCAAGGCCGGCGAGCGCGCGCAGCGCCGAGGTCTTCCCCGCGCCGTTCGGCCCGATCAGCGCGGTCCAGCCTCCGGCCTCGGCGCGGAACGAGAGCCCGCGCACGGCGGCGACCGGCCCGAACCGCACCCAGAGGTCGCGGGCCTCGATCACCGAATGCCTCGCGACGTGCGGAGGACGATGGCGAAGAACGGCGCGCCGAAGAAGGCGGTGACGACGCCGATCGGCAGCTCCGCCGGCGAGAGCAGCGTCCGCGCGACGACGTCGGTGAGGACGAGGAACCCGGCCCCGGCGACGAGCGAAAGAGGCACGACCGCGCGGTAGCTCGTCGAAACGAGCAGCCGGATCGTGTGCGGGACGATGATCCCGACGAACGCGATCAAGCCGCTCACCGAAACGGCTGCCGCCGTGCCGAGCGTCGCCGCCGTGACGATCGCCAACCGGGCCCGCGACACGTCGATGCCGAGGCTCGCAGCCTCGTCGTCGCCGACGCTGAGCACGTCGAGCACGCGGCGGTGCAGCACGAGCACGAGCGAGCTCGCCGCGACGTACGGCGCGCAGACGGCGACGTCGCTCCACGTCGAGGTCGAGAAGCCGCCGAGCAGCCAGGAGTAGACGTTCTGCAACACGTCCGTGTGTCTCTGCTGGACGAAGGTCTGCACCGCCGCGGTGAACGTCGCCACCGTTACGCCGGCAAGCACGAGCGCACCGGTCGAGTGCACGGCGCCCGCCGAGCGCCCGAGCGCGTAGGTCGCCACGACGGCAGCGATCGCGCCGCCGAACGCGGCGAGCGGCACCGTCCAGTGGCCCCCCGCCGCGGTGGCCGACGCGTACACGATCGCGAGCGTCGCGCCGAGCCCGGCGCCGCCGGCGACACCCAACAGGTACGGGTCGGCGAGCGGGTTGCGGAACACGCCCTGATACGACGCGCCCGCGACCGCGAGCATCCCGCCCACCAGCGCCGCGAGCGCGACCCGCGGCGCTCGCAGCTGCCAGAGCACGGCGCGATCGACCGAGTCGAGCGGCTGGTGGACGTGCAGCCCCGGGACGTACGACAGCGCCGAACGCAGGATCGAGCCGGCGCCGATGTGCACCGGCCCGACCGCGAGGCCCACGGCGACCGCCCCGACCAGGAACGCAGCCGTGACGAGCCCGGCCCGAAGGCCGACGCCCCGCGCTTCGACGCGGGGCGCAAGGTCCGCCCGTCCGGCAGCAGTGGCCGTCGTCAGCCCTTTCGCGCCATCCGCGCCACCGTGCGCGCGAACTGCACGATGCGCGGCCCCCAGCGCGACGCCACGTCGTCGTCGATCCCGACCACACGACCGTGCTTGACCGCGGCGATCGTGCTCCACCCCGGCCGCGCGGCGACGGTCGCCTCCGTCTGCTGGCAGCACTTCGTGTCGGCGAGAACGATGATCTGCGGGTTCTGCTGGACGATGTACTCGCCCGACAGCTGCGGATACGTGGTGCTCGCGGCCGCCCCGGCGGCGTCGGCGATGTCCTTGAAGCCGAAGAGCTTGTAGATGCTCCCGATGAACGTCGCGGACGTGGCCGAGTAGTACGTCTGGTCGAGCTCGTGGTAGACGCGGAGGTGCCGGCGCGAGCCGGGCACGCTCCGGACGATCGCAGCGAGACGCGTCTTCATCGAGTGGACGACGGCGCTCGCGCCCGTCTCGTGACCGGTGACGCGGCCGAGCCGGACGATCTCCGCATACGCCTGCTTCAGGTCGGCGGCCGCCGGCAATGTTGACGACCTTGATCCCGAGCTTGCGGAGCTGCGAGGCGAAGCCGCTCGGGTTGTACGAGATGAGGACGAGGTCGGGGTGGTAGTTCGCGATCGCCTCGACGTTCGGCGTGAAGCCCGAGAGGCTCGTGCGTGGCGCGCGCCGCGGATAGTTCGACTGGTTGTCGACCGCGATGACCTGCTTTCCGGCGCCGATCGCGAACAGGTCTTCGGTCATGGTCGGCGAGAGCGAGATGATGCGGTGCGGGCGCGTGGCGCCCGTCTGTTGGTGAGCGGCCGCCGAGAGGGAGACGACGGCCAGAGAGGCGAAACTGGCGGCGGCAAGGGCCGCGAGGAATGCGATTGCAGAGCGGTGCACGAATCCTCCTTCCGCGAGGGGTTCGGGGTTCGCGGCGGGCGACAGGTCTTCTGACTCGGGGCTCCCTCCCCCGCCGCCTTCCCGGGCCGAAGACCCAGTGGCGTCGTGGCGGAAGAGCGTCTCCCCTTACAGCGGCGGGACCGTCCCGGACTTGCACCGGAGTTCCCTCACCGCTCGCCGGTATGTGGCGGGAATCTAGCATCGCGTCTCGTGCCCGGGCTAGTGCTTGCAATCGAACTCGACGGCGTGCTCGCCGACACGCGGCCGCTCTGGGACGCATGGCTCGAGGACGCGTCGCGGCGGACACGCGTCGAGCTCGAGGTTCCGGCCGATCGCGAAGCTGCAGCGGCAGTGTTGGACGAAGCGCTCGGGGACTGGCGTCCGCTGCTGGCCCGCTTCGCCGCCGACCGCGCACCGCTCTGGATCCGGCCCCGGGCGGAGACGAACGCGGTGTTGCGCCGCCTCTCCGCGGGAGGAGCGCGGATCGCGGTCTTCAGCGATGCGCCGGGCGAGCTTGCGGAGATCGCGCTCGCACACGCGGGCGCCGCGCGGCAGGTGGAAGTCGTCGGGACGCTCGCGGAGGCGCGGGCGGCGCTAGGCGAGAACGCGGTCGTCGTGCGCTCGCGCGAAGAGCTGGCGGCGCTGACACTAGGATGAGCGGGTGGAGCACGACCTTTCCGACCGGCGCTTCGACCTGATCCTCGAGAAGCTCGACCGCATCGCGGACGAGCTTGCGAAGACGAACAAGCAGCTCGACAACGACGAGAACTTCCTCCGCATCGCGCGCGAGCTGTCGACGCTGAACGAGTCGCTACAGGCGCTGGCGTACGCAGCGCTCGGCCAGCAGGCGCCGCAGGTTCGCCGTCGGCGCCCCGCCTAGCTGCAGCCGTCGAAGGCGACACGTCTCAACGTGACATGACCTGGTGCCAGGCACCGGAACATGTCCGAGTGGGCACTGGGCGAGAGCAGCCTTGACCTTCAGGACTCGACAAAACGACGAAGCTCACGGATCTGATCCGTCCGATTGACCCCGAATTCGGCAAGGACGTCACCGGCATCGACGAAGCCGAACGCGGTGGAGGCGCCAATCGTCGCGCCGTAGCTACTCCAGGGCCATTCTTCCGGCCGGTCGACAATGCCCGCGCCAACCGGGTTCCTGGCCACATACCGGAACGCCTGAAGAACCGCCTCGGGATTGTCTTTCCGTCTCGACCAGTACCGACTGCGTACGAGGTAGCCGACCCTCAGATGTCGCTCGTTGAAGAGCTTCGAGTATCCACCCACAAGTCTGTGCATGCCGGCCGGCAACGAGTTGTCAGGCAATTCAAGGATCGCGTGCCAGTGCGTCGAGAGCAGGCAGAAGGCGATGCACCGCCACGAATAGCGATCGATGGTCGATGCGAAGAGCTCAAGCCAAGACGTGCGATCGCGGTCGTCAACGAAGTACAAGCCTGTTCCGGCTGCACTTACGCCAACGTGCTGAATTCCTGGCGCGAAATCGCGGGGAGCTCGCGGCATGCCTCCAGCTTCCGCGAGCGCAGCTGACGAAGCAAGGTGGCTCGAAAGGCCACCTGCGCGTAGCGGACGTGTCTTGGTGCCTGGCACCGGGTCATGTCCAGACGTGCGGGGTGCCGTCACCGTCCCGGCGCTCTACTGAACTACGCGCGCACGCCAGATGTCGAGCACGCCGTTCGTGGAGTGCTCGTTCGCGTCGCCTTCCGGCAGCGCGACGCGCCCGTCGGTGACGATCGGGCTGTTCCAGTGGCCGGAGCCTGCGCTCAGCGTCGCCACGAGCTTCCCGCTCGCCGGCTGGTAGACGCGCAGACCCCCGCCGCCCGGGTCGTAGACCCAGAGGAGCCCGCCGGCGATCACCGGGCTCGTGCCGGCGTGTTCGACGCGCCAGACCGAGTGGAGCCGCCCACCGCGTAGCGACCAGGCCTGGGTCGCGCCGCCGTCGGCCGCGATCAGCCACACGCGCTTCCCGCTCCGCCAGACGGCCGGCGCCGTGAAGAGATCCGTACCGGACGGCGTCGAGACGATCTGCAGCTCCCGACCCTTGTGCGGCGCCGTTCCGCGCAGTCGCGGGAGCGAGAGGAGACGGATCTTCCCGTCCTTGCCGCCCTGCGCGATCAGCTTCGACGTGAGGTACACGGGCGACGTCGAGCCGATATCCGTGTCGGTCGCGTTCAGCTCGTCCGTGTTCGTCGGCGTGTAGTTGCCGATCAGCTTCGCCTTCGCCGACAGGACGAGAACCGCGTCGCCCCAGTTCGTGTGGCCGTTCCATGGCGCGTTCCCCGTTGCCACGAGAAGGTTGCCGCTGCGCGGGACGACGACCGCCCCGGCGCGTCCCCAGATCGCCGAGTCGCTCGCATCACAGCTCGCCGGGACGATCAGCCCGCGCCGGTTCGAACAGAGGGAGTTCCAGACGTGGAGAAGCCGCCCGTTCCGCGCGGAGATGATCGCAACGTGGCCCTGGTACGGCGGGGCATCGCCGATGTAGCCGCCGGTCGATGCGATCACGTGCCCGCCCGCGAAGTTGAGCGAGGACGCGATCTTCTCCCGCGACGGGAGCTTCGTGATCGAGCGGCGCCACGCGGCCTGGCCGCTCGCCACCGTGAGCTTCTGGATCCGGCCGTCCGGCGACGCGGCGTAGATCCACCTGCGGCTCGGATCGGCCACCGGGGTCGCGGTCGTGATCTGCGCGCTGCCCGCCCACGAGGAGTAGCGCGGCGGCGTCCACCGCCACAGGATCTGCCCGCTCGTCGCGTCGACCGCGAGCGTGATGCCGTACGTCGTCGTGACGAAGAACGCATCGTGGGTCGACCCGTGGATCTTGACGCCGGAGAGGTAGATCGCCGACGAGTCGACGGTCCCCGGCAGCTTGACCTGCTGGCGCGGCATCGATCCGACGTTGACCGCGGTGACCCCGGTTGATTTCGGGTCGTCGTTGCTGCGGCGCGCGTCCCAGCCGAAGCGGGTCCAGTCGCCGCCCGGGATCGCAAGCGTCTTGCGTGCGGCGTCGACCCCGCTCGTCGCGCCGCCCCCGCCGCCGCAGGCGGCGAGCACGAGCCCCGCGAGGACGAGCAGTACGACTACCGACGCAGCAAGACGCGGCGTAATTCGTCCTCTTTGCCCGTTTCGAGGATCGCGAGCACCTGGTCTCCGGCCTCGAGCACGGTCGAGCCGACGGCGATCTCCGCGTGCCCGCCGCGCATGACGGAGATGAGGCGAGAGCCCTCGGGCAGCGAGAGCGCCTCGACGCTGCGGCCGGCGGACGGCGAATCGCTGTCGATCTGCACCTCGACGATCTCGAGGTTCTCGCCGCGCAGCTCGAGCAGGTGGATCAGTTCGTGCTCCGGCACCTCGTGCTCGACGAGCGCCATCACGCTCGAGGTCGCGCAGATCGTCGGCGAGATCCCGAGCAGGTCGAAATGCGACTGGTTGCGCGGGTCGTTGACGCGCGCGATCACCTTCGGGACGCCGTACTTCTCACGCGCGATCTGGCCGACGATCATGTTGTCCTCGTCGTCGCCCGTGAGCGCGAGCACGATGTCGGGCGGGCGCGCGATCCCGGCGCGCTCGAGCACGAAGAGCTCGGTCGCGTCGCCGCGCTGCACCTGGTGCTCGAACTCGTCCTCGAGCTGCTCGAAGCGGTCGCGGCGCTGCTCGATCAGCGTGACCTCGTGGCCGAGCCGGAGGAGCGAGCGTGTGACGTTCGCACCGATCTTGCCGCCGCCGGCGACGATGACATACATCAGCCGGCCACCTCTTCGGCCTCCGGACGCGGGATCGGGATCGCGCACGTTCGCGCGGATTCCAGCAACCTGTCGATCGCGACGCTCGTGGGACAGACCGTTTCGAGACCCCGCTCGGCGTAGAACTTCGCGCGGGCGGGGTCGAGCACGCGCACGACGACGCAGCGGACGTCGAAGCGCTTCTGCGCCACCTGGCCGATGATGATGTTCGTGTTGTCGCCGTCGGTGGCGACGACCACTGCGTCGGCCTCCTCGATCCCGGACTCGCGCAGGAGATCGGCGTCCATGCCGTGCCCGACGATGAACGTGCCGGGCCAGCTTTCGCCGAGCCGCGAGAGTGCGTCCTCGTTCTCGTCCACCACGGTCACGTCCCAGCCCTCCTGATGGAGCTGAAGCGCGACCGACGACCCGACCCGGCCGCAGCCGATGACCAGTGCTCTCAAGTCCATGCCGTGCGGAGCGTAGCTCCCTACACCTCTTCGAGCACGCCCTGCGGGAAGGCGACGACCAGCACCTCCGCCGGCGCCTTGCGGAGGACGTAGTCGACGGTCGGCGAGAAGAAACGGGATTGCCGCCGCCAGCGCGGCGACGAGCCGAGCACGATCAGGTCGGCGCCGGTCTCCTCGGCGGCCTTCACGATCGCCTCGCCGATCGACCGCGCGCGGACGGAACGGCCCTCGACCACGACACCGAGGTCGGCGCCGAGCGCCGCCGCCTCTGCGATCGAGGCGGCCGCCCGCTCCTCCTGGTCATAGAGCTCCGCGTCGAGCGGTTGGTCGAGCGGCACGCGGATGACGTTGAGGGCCACAACCGCGGCGCCGCGCTCCTGTGCGAGCTTGACCGCCGTCGCGACCATCTCCTCCCCGATCTCACCGAGCTTCATCGGCACGAGGATCTTCGAGAACTCCGCCTGCGGCAGCTCCTCCTCCTCGACAGGCTCGACATGCTCGAGCAGGCCGGCGCCACGTTCTCGGCGGACAAGCAGATAGACGACCCCGCCGACCGCGAGCCAGATCGGGCCGCCGTAGCGGGCACCGATGTGGGTCACCATCGCCGCGACGAAGATCGCCGTGGTCGCGAGCGCACCGACGACGGTCGGCACCGGGACGTCGGCGCCTCGCACACGGACCGAGAACGGCACGCGGAACGGACGCTCGAGCGCGGGCTGCGAGAAGCGGAGCTTGATCACCGCAAGCTGCGCGGCGGTGAAAGCGACGAGGACGCCGAAGCTGAAGAGGCTCGCGAGGAACCCGACCGGATTCGTCGTGAACGCAGTCGAGAGCAGGAGCACCATCGAGATCGTCGTGGCCGCGACGACCGTCTCCGGGGAGTGCAGGCTCCGGCGGCTGAGACGGGCAAACCGGCGCGGCAGCTGCCCGTGCTCGCCGAGCGAGAACGCGAGCCGGCCGAAGCCGGAGTTGGAGGTCGCCGCAGCCGTGAGGAGGATGAGCGCTCCGGTCAGGCCGACGTAGATCCGCAACAGCCGCTCGACCCAGAACGCGATGTGCGGCCCGAGCGCGTACACGACTCCCATGAGCGGCGCGCGCTGCCAGGTCGTTCCGAGCTGCGTCGTCCCGTGCGGCGCCGGAAAGGCCGAGAGAGCGACCAGCGCGATCAGCACCGTGACGAGAACAACCAGGCCGATTCCGGTGAAGAGGCTTCGCGGCAGGTCACGCCCCGGCTGCCGCGCCTCCTCCGCGAAGTTCGCCACCGTCTCGAGCCCCGTGTACGCGAGCAGCGCGAGCGGCAGCGCGAAGGCGATCTCGTGCCACGAGGGCTGCGTCCCGAGCGAGAGCCCACGCCCCAGCGCGCTCGGTGAGAAGAGGAACGCGAAGCCGAGCACCACGAGCAGCAACTGGGTGACGAGGTCGACGAGCGGCACCGCGAGGCTGAAGGAGTAGAGCTTGGTCTTGCGCAGGAGCCGGATCAGCCCGATCGCGGCGATCACGACGCACCCGACGATCACGTCGCCCGGATGCCTGGCGATCGAGTGCACGCCGATCGCGAGCCCGAGGTAGTGCGGGAAGAAGAGCGCCGAGAGCGCGATCACGATCAGGTAGTCGAGGAAGAGCGCCCAGCCGGTGACGAATCCGGCAAGGTCGTTGAAGGCGACGCGGACGAAGGTCGCGGCGCCGCCGGTCTCACCGATCGACGTCGTCCCCTCGGCATACGACAGCGTCACGACGAGGAAGAGGACGCCGGCGACCGCGAGGACCGCCGGCGTCAGGCCGAGCGCATGCAGCGCGACGATCCCGAGCGCGAAGTAGAGAGACGACGCGATCTCGCCGTATGCAACGGAGGCGAGCGCCGGAGCCTCGAGAGCGCGTTGCAGCTGGGGCAGCTTGCGCGCCATCGGTCGCGGAGACTATCGCCGCCGGAGGAGGTAGATGCGTCCGATCCCCAGCGCGATGAACAAGACGCCGAGCAGGTAACCCGTCGAGCCTCCCCCGGCCACCGCTGTTTCGGCGAGAAGCGCGACCCCGAGCCCGATCGCGACAAGCCCGAACACGAAGACCGAGCGCTTGTAGATCCCGCCTATGCCGCGTACTCCCGCGGGGTCGCGACCATGACGCGACACGGAGCGTGGCGGAGGACGAAGTCGACCGCGTCGCCGAAGATCTGGCGGCGGCCGTGCTGCAGCTGCACGCGCCGCGGTCCGGCCATGACGATGATCTCCGAGTGGCGGCGGATCGCCTCGTCGACGATCGCGCGGCCGATGTTCCGCGTCCGCGCGATGCGGCCGATGACGCGCACGCCGTACGAATCGCCGATCGCCCGCGCCTCGTCGAGCTGCTCGTTCGCCTCGCGCACATCCTCCGGCAACTCGGTGTCGAGCGGAAGGTCGAGCGGGACTTCGATCGCCGTGAACGCGACGATCGACGCGCGCCGCTCGGCCGCGAGCCGGCAGGCGAAGTCCATCGCCTCGTCGGAGGGGTATCCCGGCGCGATCGGGACGAGGATGCTGCGGAACTCGAGCGCGGCGGCGACCCCGTACTCGACCGGCGCGCGCACGGTCTCCGCGAGCGGCACCCGCAGGATCCGGCGCCGGTACACGACGTAGACGACGAAGCCGGCCGCGATCCAGCCCAGCCCCGCGTAGCGGGTGCTCGGGTACTGGATCACGACGTCGAGCCAGGAGAGCCCCGTCCCGAGGCCGCCGATCACCGCGAAGAGCGGCCAGTCGACGCCGCGCCAGTTGAAGTTCGGCCGCGCCTTCCACGGAATGTCCTCCCCCGCCCGCTTCCGGCGCAGCTGGATCACCGAGGCGTGCGCGATCGTGAACGAGAGCATCGCGCCGAACGAGTACATCGTCCCGAGGAAGTTCGTCTTGCCCGGCAGGAGAACGAGGATCGAGATGAAGCCGGCGAAGACGACGAGCGAGATCCACGGCGTCTTGAACTTCGGGTGCAGCCGCCGGAAGATCGCCGGCAGCTGCCGGTAGCCGGCCATCGCGTACGTGATCCGCGAGGCGCCGATCACGCCGGCGTTCGTCGCGATGAAGAGGATCGTCGCGGCGAGCAGGCCGACGTAGATCTTGATCACCGAGAGGAAGCTGCCGCCGATCCCGAGGTGCTCGACGAGCCCGAGCACCGGGTCGTTCGCGAAGCCTCCCTTGTCCGGCCCGAGGCCGAGCAGCGTGACGCCGTGCTTGACCGGCAGTGCCGAGAGAGCGATCAGCGGCAGCGTGAAGTAGATCGCGAAGACCGCGATCGCCACCATCAGGATCGAGCGCGGGATGCTCCGCAGGGGGTCGCGGGCCTCCTCCGAGAGGTTCGAGACGGTCTCGATCCCGGTGTAGGCGATCATCCCGACCGGGATCGCGAGCAGGAAGTGGCCCCACGTCGGCGCCGTGCCGAAGTGGACGTTCGACGTCAGCGTGTGCGGGCTGAAGACGAGGGCGAACCCGAGGAGGACGAGCAGAACCTGGGTGCCGAAGTCGATCCCCGCGAGGACGACGTTGATGCGCGCCGACTCCTGGATCCCGACGATGTTGAGCGCGACGAGGATCACGATCACGACGGCCCCGCCGACGATGTCCCAGGGGTTCTCCTTCAGCGGCTCCCAGAAGATCGAGAGGTAGTGCGGCACGAAGAACGCCGAGATGGCGATCGTGATGATGTAGTTGAGCATCTGCGCCCAGGCGGCCCCGAACGAGACGACCTCGTTGAAGGCGTGGCGCGCGAAGCTCGAGGAGCCGCCGGCTTCCGGGAAGCTCACCGTCCCCTCGGCGTACGTCGCCGCCGTCGCCGCGAAGAACAGCCCGGCGATGACGAAGACGAGCGGGCGTCAGCCCCAGGGCGAAGAAGGCGGTTACGCCAAGCGCGTAGTAGATCGACGAGCCGACGTTGCCGTACGCGGTGGCGAAGAGGGCGTTCGCGCCGAGAACGCGCTCGAGCTCGTGCGCCTGGCGACGCCGTCGTGCCACGGCGGGACTGTAGTGCGCGCCGCGGTCGCCTTCACGCCGGTGCCGGCAACCGGCCCGGTGGCGATCATCACGCGGCACGGCGCATCGCGGACGATGAGAAGCACCTCGCGGGAGAACGCACGATGGAAGCCCCGCCGCGACTCGACCGGCGCGCCGACGACGACGAGCTCCGCGCGGCGCTCCGCCGCAACGCGCGCGACGTCCTCGCCGAGGCTGCCCGGGGCGCGTGCGGACGATCTCGTGCCGCACGGCGACGCCGTACGAGCCGCCACCGCCGCTGCCGACTCGAGCCGCTCCTTCAGCGCGCGCTGAGCTGCCCGTCGATATGCGCGTCGAGTGGCAGCTCCCGCTCGACGACGAGCGGGGCGACGAGGACGACCTGGGCTCGGCGGTCAGCGGCGAGGCGGCAGGCGAGATCGAGCGCGTGCTCCGTCTCCTCCCGCGTCGAGCAGCGGCACGACGATGCTCCGGTAGGCGATCGCCTGCGTCCGCACCGCGAACCGCCGCGCCGGCGCTGCAGCAGCTTCCGGATGTCGGGCAGCTTCCTCATCGAATGAGGTGGTACGGGACGGAGGCGAGGATCACGTGCGGCTCGACGAGCAGGAGCCGCTTCACGTAGAGAGCGCGCTGGTTGTGGAGGAGCCGCGCCCAGCCGCGGAGGATGAGCTCGGGAAGCACGACGAGGACGTCGTAGCCGTCGTCGGTCAGCTCGCGCAGGTACGCGAGGAGCGGGTCGCCGATGTCGCGGTACGGCGCCGCCAGCACCTCGAGCGGCATGCCGCGCGTCGGCAGCGCGCCACTTGCGCCGCATCTCGGCCGCCTCGGTCTCGTCGAAGGCGAAGTTGACGGCGCGCGTGTCCGGCAGGCCGACGGCCTCGGCCCAGTTCAGCGCTCGCATCGAAGCAGCGTTCGCGCCGGAGACGAAGATCCGGACGGCAAGCCGCCGGCCGTCGGAGCTCTCGTCCACCGTGGGCACGTCGGCGACCACGACGCCCGGCTCGGTCAGAAGCCGCAGCTTGAGCGCGAACTCGAACGGGTGTCGAGCTTCCTCTGCGAGCGCGCGGCGCCGGAACTGCTCGGGAACGACGACGGTGACGAAGTCGGACTCGCCGCGTGGCAGGCGCCAGACCTGCTCGAGCACGGCGTCGACGGAGCCGCCGTGCGGGTCGAGCGTCTCGAGGAGCGGCTCGCCGCCGGCGAAGTGGAACCAGCGCGGGCCGATCCCGGGATCGGTCCCGTGGCGAGGGACATGGATGGCGCGGAACCCGTCGGGCGCGATCTTCCGCGTGAAGGCGAGCGCACGTTCCGCCGCCTGGTCGAGCTCCTCGACGACGAGGAGCGTGCGATTGCGTGCGGCCGGGACCGCCGCAACGGCCGCCGCGCCGGCGCTCAACCGCCGCCCCACCCGGGTGTAGTGGCGCCGCACGCCGAGCATCACGAACACGAGCACCGGGATCGCGACCGTGACGAGCCAGGCGCCCTGGGCGAACTTCGTCCAGACGACGATCACCGTGACGAGGCCCGTGGCCGACGCGCCGACGGCCGTTGATCACCGCGCGACCGCGCCAGCCGGGCGTGCGGATGCGGAGCCAGTAGCGCACCATCCCCGCCTGCGAGACCGTGAACGCGGTGAAGACCCCGATCACGTAGAGGTGGATGAGGCTGTTGGTGTTCGCCTTGTAGATGGCGAGCAGGCCGGCCGCCGCAGCGCGAGCACGAGCATCCCGTTCGAGAAGACGAGCCGGTCGCCGAGGTTCGAGAACTGCCGCGGCGCGAAGCGGTCGCGCGCAAGCAGCGCCGAGAGCCGCGGGAAGCCCTGGAACGACGTGTTCGCCGCGAGGATGAGGATCAGCAGCGTCGTCGCCTGGACGACGTAGAACATGAAGCCTCCGAACGACCCGGGCTGGAAGACCGACCTGGCGATCTGCGACACCACGGAGGCGGTCGCGCTCGGAGCGGCGTGCACGTGCACCGCGAGATACGAGAGGCCGAGGAACATCGTGATCGTCAGCACGCCGAGGACGCCGAGCGTCTTCGCCGCGTTCTTCCCCTGCGGGTGGCGGAACGCGTTGACGCCGTTCGCGATCGCCTCCACGCCGGTGAGCGCGGTCGAGCCCGACGAGAACGCGCGCAGGAGGATGAACGTCGTGACGGCGCCCGGTCCCGCCGGCGAGCGGGTTGGGACGACGGCGCGGTGGAGGTGCCCGGATGCGAGCTCGACGAGCCCGACTGCGTCGACGGCGAGGATCGCGACGATGAAGGCGTACGTCGGGAGCGCGAACAGCAGCCCCGACTCGCGCACGCCGCGGAGGTTCGCGAGCACGATCACGCCGAGGCAGGCGAGCGAGAGGCAGACCCGATGCGAGCCGAGGGACGGGACGAACGACGTGATTGCGAAGATCCCGGCCGAGATCGAGACGGCAACCGTGAGCACGTAGTCGGTCAGCAGGGCCGCGGCGGCGACGAGGCTCGGAGCCGTACCGAGGTTCTCGCGCGCGACGATGTACGCCCCGCCCGAGGTCTCGTAGACGCGAACCGTCTGCCTGTAGGAGAGGATCACGATCCCGAGCAGGCACGAGATCGCGATCGCGAGCGGGAACGACGAGGTGCGCCTGGCTCAGCCCGCCGCGCCGACGAGGACGACGAGCGCCTCCTCCGTCGCGTACGCGTTCGACGAGAGCGGGTCGGACGCGAAGATCGGTAGCGCGAGCCATTTCGGCAGCAGCGTCTCGTGCATCTGGCCGGTACTGCATCGGCCGGCCAACGAGGACGCGGCGCAGTGCGCTTCGGCTCGAGGGCGTGCTCTTCGGTGCGGGTGGCCGCGTTCACGGTCTCACGGTAGGACCGCGCGGCTCAGCCGAAGATCAGGATTACCGAGGCGCGCCTCAGAAAATGCTCAAGAGCGGTGGGGGCCGCGAGCCTGTAGCCCGCACCGGGCTCCGTGAGGATGTAGCGTGGCCGCGCCGGGTCCTGCTCGAGCTTGCGGCGGAGCTGCGAGACGTAGACGTGCAGGTAGTGCGACTCGTCGCCGTAGCCCCTCCCCCACACCTCGCGCAGCAGCATCGTGTGGGTGAGCAGCTTCCCGGGGTTGCGTGCGAGGACGCGGAGGAGCGCGAACTCGTGCGGCGTGAGCTGGACGGGCTCTCCGCCGACGGACACGGCGCGCTTCTCGAGGTCGATCCGCAGCTCGTCGATCTCGACCACCGGCTCGGCGGGAGCGTCGGCGCGGCGCAACGCGGCGCGAAGCCGGGCGAGCAGCTCGTCGATCCCGAACGGCTTCGTCACGTAGTCGTCGGCTCCGGCGTCGAGGGCGGCGACCTTCTCCGCCTCGTCGCCGACGACCGACAGGACGATCACCGGCGCACTGCTCCAGGTGCGGAGCTCGCGGCAGACCGCGGTGCCGCTGCCGTCCGGGAGGACGAGGTCGAGCACGACGGCGTCGGGCGGGTTCGCGGCGAGCGCCGCGAGCGCGCCCTCGGCCGTCTCGGCCGTCTCCACGTCGTAGCCCGCGCCGTGCAGGCTCGTGCGCAGAGCCCGCAGGATCTGCGGCTCGTCGTCGACGACGAGGACGCGTGCGCTCATGCCGGCACCACCGCCCGTCGCTCGGCCAGCGGCAGCGAGAGGACGAGATGCGCCTCCGCCCGGATCGTCCTGCGCCCAGAGCCTCCCGCCGTTCGCCTCTGCGAAGCCCCGCGCGATGGCGAGCCCGAGGCCGGATCCGTGCCCGGCCGCTCCGCGGCGGAACGGCTGGAACAGCGCGTCCCGTTGCTCGTCCGGCAACCCGGCGCCGGAGTCGATGACATGGATGCGAAGCTCGGTCGCGCCCGGCTCGGCCCTCAGCAGCACGAAGGAGCCGGGCGGCGAGTACTTGAGCGCGTTGTCGAGGAGGTTCGCAAGCACGCGCTCGACCTGGGCGGCGTCGACCTCGACCGGAGGTGTCTCGGAGCCGATCTCCAGCCGGACCCGCCCGGCCTCCGCGCCGAGACCCGCGAGCGCCTGGCTGACGAGCTCGTCCACATGCCAGAGCTCGCGATGCGGCTCGGCCGACCCGGCTTCGAGGCGCGAGAGGTCGAGGAGCTGCTCGACGAGGCGATCGAGACGCGTCGCCTCGCCTTGGATCGTCTCGGCGAGTCCCGAGCCTGTCCTCCGGCTCCAACATCAACCCGGGACTCGCGAGCGCGTCGGCCGAGGCGAGGATCGCGGTGAGCGGCGAGCGCAGGTCGTGGGAGACCGCCCGCAGGAGCGCCGTCTTCAGCGCATCGCTGCGGCGCAGCGCCTCGGCCTCGAGCACCCCTTCGGCAAGCCGTTCCCGCTCCTCGGTCAGGTCACGCAGCGCACGGAAGGCGGCTTCGGCCTCCTCCGCGCGGCGGCGCGAACGACTCGCGAGCTCGCTCACGACGACGGCCGTGACGACGAAGACGAGCAGCGCAAACCAGTTCTTGGTGTCCGCGATCGTGAACGTGTAGAGCGGCAGGACGAAGAAGAAGTTGAAGGCGAGCATGCTCCCGATCGCCACGCCGACGGCGAGCACGATCCCCCACGCGACCGCGACCGGGATGATCGCGAGCAGGTAGAGCACCGCGAGGCTGAGCACGGGCACGTGGCCCTTGAGCAGCTCGATCGCGCCGGTGACGAGCGCGAGGCCGCCGGCGGATGCCGCGATCCGGGTGAACGTTTTCACCCGGGCAACGGTACTCCGCGCGCCTACCCGCCAGGGCGAGCTAGGCCTCTGTGTGGGACTGACGCCACGGCCAGCCGAGCAGGCCGAGACCGGCAGCGAAGCAGACTCCGCCGACGATCGCCCAGAACGTGCTGCCGGTCATCGACGAGCCCTGGATCAGCCTGGTTCCCTGGCCGATCCAGACGAGGCCGGTCAGCACGAGCACGACTCCGATGACACGTCTTGCGACGATCACTCTCCGGACTACGCGCGGAGCGTCGAGACCGGTTTGCCTCGGAGTCGTCTTCCTCGTCGCGCGCCCGGCGTCAGGGGGCATTACGGTCGCCTGGGCCAGCGTTCCGGAATGACCCCGACGAGCCGCTTCAACGACTAGGAACTAAGCGAAGGCTGATTATGTGGCCCGTCGTAGGGTCGATCGTGACTTCGTGGTAGCTCTTCGCGGGAGGTACGCGGACGGTCTGGACGAACGGTGGTGCGTGCGCGATGCGGAGCGCACCGAATGTCGCTGCGATCAGGACGAGGACGCCAGCTATGCCACCGGCGGCCCGCGGGAGTTTCCTCGGTCGCGGCGTGTCGCCACTGACCATCTGATGCACCCGCTGATGGGAGAGGCCAAGCTCCTTTGCGATTTCGCGAAGTGGCGTGCCGCTGCGGTGGAGGTCAAGGACAGCTTGGTGGTACGCAGTCCTACGAGACTCCGCTGCGTCTAAGGCGCGCTCATACTCCTCGCGCAGCTTCTTGGCGTGTTCGAGCGGATCCATGTCTACAGCCTCTAGACACGCTACCAGAAACGAGGAGGATCGCCTGGGCCAGTGTTCCGGAATGACCCCCGAGCAGTTGTAAGCTCAAGTGGGTCTTAGATGAGGATGCTTGCCGGTCTCGGTGCCCTAGCAGCGGTTTGCGGCGTCTTCGTCCTGTCGCCTCCGCACCCCGCCGGAGGGGCAACGGCAGCCCGGTGTCCGGTCACAACCCGTGGCTCAGCGAAGAAGCCTCCGGCCGCCTTCGTGCGGACCGGCCTGCCGGTGCCGTACGTGCGAACCTGGCTGGGAAGCAGGGCGATCTGGCTCCGGCTACCGCGCCACGGGACTCTCCCGGCCCAGTACGACGCGAGCGAGCACGCGATGTCCACGAAGTTCCCGTGGTGGCGCGTGCTTGGGGGCCAACTGCACGCCTGGGCGCACCCCATCGGTCAGGCACGGCCTCGGCTAACGGCGGACGTTGCCTCGGCGGCCGACTACGGCCCAAAGGGATTCGTTCCCTCCTTCTTGCGGTTTTCGAAGCCGGGCTGCTGGAGGGTCACGGGATCGCTTCGCGGTCACACCACCTCATTCGTGACACGCGTCATTCGTCACGCACCATAGATCCGAGCTAGAGACCGTTCGCCTGGGCCAGTGTTCCGGAATGACCCCTGAGGAGGGGATATCAGGCGGCGACCTGGAGGAAGCGCTCGATCATTGCGTTCACTTGTTCGGGCACTTCGAGCTGGTGGAAGTGGCCCGCGCCGACCGTAATCCCTACCTCAAGGTCGGGCTTGATCCCGAGCAGTCTGACTGCCTCTGGATTGCCGCCAAGAGAGCGGCGCAGCAGCAGTGTCGGGATGTCGCAGAGTGAAAGGGCGCCGACCCCATTCCAGTCGTTGAGGTTGCGGATTACCGCAGCCGCGATGGGTAGCGGAGTAGCGCACATGAGGTCCGTGATCCATCGGGCCAACTCGGGGTCGCGCGCGCCCATGTCCTCGGTCCAAAGACGACGGACCTCTTCACCGCTGGGGCCTTCCAGCTGGTCCGCGGCGGCGTCGAAGAACTTGACCGTCTCTGGCAGCGGGTCGATCGGGCCCGGATCGACGAGGACGAGAGCGCGCGGCACCGACGGGTAGCGTGCCGCCAACTCGACCGCGATCATCCCGCCGAGGCTGTGCCCGACGACGACGGGCTTCTCGATCGCAACCTCGTCACAGAACCGGGCCAGGTCGTCGGCGAAGTCGCGGATGTGGTAGCCACTCTCGGGACAGTCGCTCTTCCCGAAGCCGCGTAGGTCGACCGCAGTCACCGTGTGCGTTGGCGCGAAGTAGTCGAACTGCGGCTTGAACGCTGTCCAGTCGCAACACCATCCGTGGACGAAGAGCAGTTCCGGCTCACCGCTACCCGCCCGCTCGTAGTACAGCCTAGGTCCCTCCATTTCCGAATACGGCATAGCCAAGCAATCGTCTCACGGGCAGGTTCAAGGCGAAAGGCTCTCGCCTGAGCGAGCGTCCTTACGCCTGAGTTGGCCCGCGCTGCTAGCCGTGGATCGAGATGATGATGGGGATGATCAGGATCGCGACGATGTTCGTGATCTTGATCATGGGGTTGATCGCCGGGCCCGCCGTGTCCTTGTACGGGTCGCCGACGGTGTCACCCGTCACCGCGGCGGCGTGGGCCTCCGAGCCCTTGCCGCCGTAGAGCCCGTCCTCGATCAGCTTCTTCGCGTTGTCCCACGCGCCGCCGCCGGAGGTCATCGCGATCGCGAGGAAGAGGCCGGTAACGATCGTCCCGATCAGGAGGCCGCCGAGCATCTTCGCGTTGATCAGGCCGACGACGATCGGGAAGGCGATCGGCACGAGCGCGGGCAGGATCATCGAGCGGATCGCCGAGCTGGTGACGATGTCGATCGCCGGCCCGTATTGCGGCCGCTCGGTGCCTTCCATGATCCCCGGGTGCTCGCGGAACTGGCGGCGCACCTCCTCCACGACCTCGCCGCCGACGCGCCCGACCGCCTGCATCGCGAGCGAGGCGAACAGGAACGGCATCAGGCCGCCGATGAAGAGGCCCGCGATGACCCACGCATCGGACAGGTCGAAGGTGAGATGCGAGAGCGCCGAGCCGGCCTTCGCCTGCGTGTGCAGCCCGTCGGCGTACGAGCCGAAGAGGACGAGCGCGGCGAGCGCGGCCGAGCCGATCGCGTAGCCCTTCGTCACGGCCTTCGTCGTGTTGCCGACTGCGTCGAGCGGATCGGTGATCGCGCGCACCTCCGGCGGCAGGTCGGCCATCTCGGCGATGCCGCCCGCGTTGTCCGTCACCGGGCCGTAGGCGTCGAGCGCGACGATCAGGCCCGTCATCGAGAGCTGCGCCATCACGGCGACGCCGATCCCGAACAGTCCGGCGAGGTGGTTGGCGACGAGGATCCCGATCGCGATCACGATGACCGGCAGGGCCGTCGCCTGCATCCCGATGGCGAGGCCCTCGATGATGTTCGTCGCGTGGCCGGTCTGCGAGGATCGCGCGATCGACTTGACCGGATTCCAGCGCGTGCCCGTGTAGAACTCGGTGATCCCGACGAGCAGCGCCGTGATCGCGAGCCCGATCAGCGCCGAGCCGTAGAGGTTGCCGAACGAGAAGTCGCCGCTCGTGTCGAACGCCTTGGTGACCGGGATGAAGATCAGCGCGGAGATGATCGTCGCGACGATGACCGCCCGGTAAAGCGCGTTCATGATGTTGCCGCCGGGGCGGACGCGCGCGAACTGGACGCCGATGATCGAGGCGATGATCGAGACGCCGCCGATGCAGAGCGGGTAGAGCCACAGGTGCGTGCCGGTCGCGGCCGCGGCGCCGGTGACGCCGAGCAGCATCACGGCGACGGCGGTCACGGCGTACGTCTCGAACAGGTCGGCGGCCATGCCGGCGCAGTCGCCGACGTTGTCGCCGACGTTGTCCGCGATCACGGCCGGGTTGCGCGGGTCGTCCTCCGGAATCCCCGCCTCGATCTTCCCCACGAGATCGGCGCCGACGTCGGCGGCCTTCGTGTAGATGCCGCCGCCGAGCCGGGCGAAGACGGAGATGAGCGAGCCGCCGAACGCGAGTCCCACGAGGTGCTCGATCGCCCTGTGCGGGGTGACGTTGATCCCTGCGGTGAGGATCCAGTAGTAGCCGGCGACGCCGAACAGGCCGAGGCCGACCACGAGCAGGCCCGTGACCGAGCCGGCGCGGAAGGCGACGTTGAGCGCCGGGGGCAGCCCATGGCGGGCGGCCTCCGCCGTGCGCACGTTCGAGCGCACGGCGACGTTCATCCCGATGAAGCCGGCCGCTGCGGACAGCGCCGCGCCGATCAGGAAGCCGATCGCGGCGCCCCAGCCGAGCTTGTTGTAGAAGCCGAGCACGAGGAACGGCACGACCGCGACGACGGCGACCGTCGTGTACTGGCGGCGCAGGTAGGCGGCTGCGCCCTCCTGCACGGCGCGCGCGATCTCCTGCATCCGCTCGGTGCCGGCCGGCTGCCGCAGGAGCCAGACGGTGAGGCCGAGACCGTACAGGACGGCTGCACCCGCGCACAGCAGCGCGAACAGCACGGCGTGATGCATGAACCAACTCATCGGCTAGAGCTCCCTCCGGGGCGTCACAAAGTCAGCGCCGAGAAGCCTCGGCGCGGGCTGTTTTTTACCACACCCGCCGGATTGGCCGTGTCACGAAGTGGGCGTACGGAGGTGCCAGCGGACCTGCTCCTCGAAGATCTCGCGCATCGACGCGCCCTCGTCGTGGCGCCCGATCTGGCGCTCGGCGGCGTTCCGCTCGGGAATCGCCAGCCACTCCGCCGCGCCGAGCTCCTCGGCGACGGGACGCACCCACTCGACCAGCCGTTCCAAGCGCGCGCGGGCGGGGATGGGCTCGCCCTGCTCGAAATCGATCAGCTCGCCCGAGAGGCCGTGGCGGATCGCGCGCCAGAAGTTCTCCTCGATGAGGCGGTGCGGCAGGTTTGGCAGCGGTTCGCCCTCGTCGAGGGCGCGCGCGATTCGCGCCGTCAGGGCGTAACACAGCGCGGCGAGCGCGCGCGACTCGGCGAGGTCGGGCTGCGCGTCGCAGATCCGGATCTCGACGGTCGGGAACGCGAGGTGCGGCCGCACGCTCCACCAGATCTGCGTGTGCTCGGTGATCGAGCCGGTCTCGTAGAGGAAGCGGACGTACGTCTCCCACTCCTCCCAGCTGCCGAGCGCGTCCGGGATGCCGCAGCGCGGGAACATCCGCGTGAAGATCTGCGTCCGCGCCGAGTGGAGGTACGTGAACGCGCCCTCCACGAACGGCGAGCTCGACGAGAGTGCGAGCAGCTCGGGCAGGTAGTTGCGGAGAGCGGAGCAGACGCGGATCGCTCGGTCGGCGCCGTTGATGCCGACGTGGGTGTGGATGCCGAACGAGTTGTTGCGCCAGACGACGTAGCGGAGGATCTCGTCGTTGCGGCGGTAGTGCGGCGTGTCGATGATCCGCTGCTCCTGCCACGGGCTCCACGGGTGGGTGCCGGTGGCCGCGAGCCCGATCCCGCGCGGTTCCGCGAGGGCGCGGAGCTGCTGCCTCCGCTCGCCGACGAGGGCGGCGGCCTCGGCGAACGTGTCGCAGCGGCCGGTGCGCACCTCCACCTCGGAGGCGATCAGCTCGCCGACGAGATGCGGCTCGAGGTCCGTTCCCTTTGCGGCTTCCTGCAGCTCCTCGAAGCGGTTGACGAGGTCGAGCGTCTCCGGGTCGAGAAGAGCGAACTCCTCCTCGACTGCGACCGTGAAATCGGGCACGGACTCGAACTCCGCGCGTGAGCGCGCGAGCATCTCCTCGTAGCCGAGCTTCTGCTCCTCGCCCACGGAAAAAGCCTACTTACGCTTTTGCAGCGCGCGGAACGAGCGGTAACTGGTGGTCGAGCGTGCGCACCTGCGGGAGCAGCGCGAGGGCCGGGCCGACGGGGAGCCAGAGCGTGAAGGCGCGGTAGACCAGCGTGGCGAGGAGCGCCGGTGCAACCGCTATCCCGATCGAGTTGAGCGCGAACGTGAGCCCTGCTTCCACGCCGCCCGACCCTCCCGCAGGCAGCGGCAGCGCAGTGATTGCGAAGCCCGTGGCGTACGCGAGCATCAGCGGCACGGGATGCGGATGGACGCCGAAGGCCCTCAGCGCGGCGTACAGGATGAGGACGTCGCCGGCCCAGTAGAGCGGGAAGCCGAGGAGTGCCGCCGGATGCGCAAGGGGCCGGCGCAGCAGGTGCCGCACGATCACGACCCCGCCGACCGAGTTTGCGAGCACCGCGCGACCGGCGTGCTGGAGCCAGCGCGCCCACGTCCGGGGGTTCCGGTCGAGCTCGACCGCACCAGACGGCGGTGACGTGAGCCGCTCGCTCCGTCGCGGCGAGCTCACCCACGCTGCGGCGAGGACGCACGCCGGCACCGCGACGAGCCATGCGACCTCCATCGCCAGCGGCGCATGCCACGGACCGGCGAGCGTCACCGCCGCCGCGAGGCAGGCGAGGATCGCGAGGACGAACCACTGCAACGAGCCCACCGCGAGAACGCGACGTATCGCTCGTTGGCGCGGCTCTCCGGCGCGATGCAGCGCCCAATAGTCGATGCCGAGCGTGCCGGCCGAGGAGCCGATGAGCACGGCACCGAAGCCGATCACGACGATCCGCAGCGTCATCCATACCCCGAGGGCGGGGCCGCCGTTGAAGCGAGCGACATCGCGGTAGGCGGCGATGTAGCCGGCGTACGCGAGGAGCGCGCCGACGAGACAGACCGGGAACCACCAGTGGTTGCCGCGTCCGAGCGCCCGCACCATATGGTGGAGGCTCGTGACCTGGCCGATCCCGGCGACAGCCGCCACGGCCAGGACGAGCGCCGCGATCCCGGTGAAGATCGCCTTCCTCCGGTCGATGCCGAAGATCTCGTTGTTGCGCTCGGCCATCTCTACGCGAGCAACCGTGCTGCGACGACGCTCCAGCTCCAGTGGTCCGCAACGGCCTGACGCGCCGCGAGGCCCAGCGCCAACCGACGGTCGTCGGGGAGCGCAAGGATCGCATCGAGCCGTTCCCGCAGGGCAGCGGCGTCTCCGACGGGGAAGGAGACGAGCGCCGCAGCCTCGGGCCCGACGGCGTCGGCGATGCCGGCTGCGACCTCCGCGAGGCCCGAATGCGCAGAGACGACCGGCAAGACGCCGGCCGCTGCGGCCTCGGCCGCGACCATGCCGAACGCCTCGGGGAAGATCGAAGGCACGACGGCCACGTGGCAGAGCGGCAACAGGTGGCGCAGGTGCCGGTGCTCGAGCGCGCCGGTGAAGAGCGTGCCCGGTGGAGCGAGCGCCTCCAGCTGCCGCCGAAAGTCGCCGAAGCCGACCACGACCGCGCGTGCGCCGAGGCCGGCGAGCGCCTCGAACAGGACATGGACTCCCTTGTTCTCGAGCAGCTTCCCGAAGTAGAGGACGATCGGCCGCTCCTCGGCGAAGAAGCGTTCGAGGCGCTCGGCATTTCCTTCGTCGGGGAGGCGCTCGTCGCGGTTCCCCGGGTTTGCCGGGTCGGCGCGTGCCTGCTCGAGCAGCGCGGCCAGCGCTTCCTCGCGCGGCTCCGGCCGGAACTCGTCGAGGTCGACACCGGGCGGCACGATCTCGACGCGGTCGACGTGGCCGGCGACCTCCTCGAGCACGTCGCGGATGTGCTCCGAGCCCGCGTAGACGACCTCGGCTCCGGCGAGCGTCTCGGCTCCCCACCGGGCGAGGTCGGGGCGGCCGCGCATCGCGTACTCGAGCTCCGAGCCGTGAGCCTTGACGCGGTAGCGAAGACCGCTCGCCGCGCCGACCGGAGCGCCCAGCACGACGTGGTTCGCGAACACGAGGTCGGCGGGCGCGAGCTCGCGCAACGCCGCGGCGTTCGCAGCGACGAAGGCGCTTTGCTCCTCCGGCGACATGTCGACGAGGAGCCGCGCCTCGAGCCCCTCGTACCGGTCGAGGACGAACACCGGCAGCAAGCGCCCGGGCAGCTCCGGGACGACGACGCGCGCGCCGCCGAGGTCGTAGCGATCCGGATGCCGCTCCTGACAGACGACCGTGACGTCGTGACCCGCGAGGCTCCAGGCGCGCGCGAGCGCCCGCGTGTAGACGTTCGAGCCGGTTCCTCCGAGGAGGTAGCCGTGCCACAGGAGCACCCGCATCCTGCGGACGCTACGTCAGATGGAAATACAGGGCGTAGAGGAGCTCGACGGCCGGGTTCGACGTGTGCACCGTCACGTCCGAGGGCGTCTCGAGCAATGCCTCGGAGTAGTTGAAGATGATCTTCACTCCGGCCGCGACGAGGTCGTCGGCGGCGCGCTGCGCCCCTTCGGCCGGCACGGCGAGCACTCCGACCACGACGTTGTGGTCGTGGACGAGCTGGGAGAGCTGCCCGTACGACTCGACCGAGACGCGCCCGATCGGCTGACCGACCTTCGCCGAGTCGGTGTCGACGACAGCGGCGATGTTGATGCCGTGCTCCGCGAAGATCGAGGACGAGGCGATCGCCTGACCGAGCCGCCCGGCACCGACGAGCGCGACGTTGTGCTGCCCCTGAGTGCGGAGAATCGTCCGGATCGCGTCGAGCAGGAGCTCGATCGAGTAGCCGACCCCGCGCTTGCCGAACTTTCCGAAGTTCGAGAGGTCGCGGCGGATCTGGGTCGCGTTGATGTTCGTGTATTCGGCGATCTCCTGCGAGGAGATCCTCGTCTTGCCCATCTTCCGCGCCTGCGTCAGCACCTGGAGGTACCGGGACAGGCGGGCGGCGACGCCGACGTTCAAGCGCTCGGCCACACGACCCCCCTTGTTCTGGCTCTACTTCGTGACAGCGTTCTCTGTTCTAGCAGTCGCTACGGGCGCTCGCTTGTGCAACCGCCTTGCGCAGCGCGTCCGGGTGCACGTAGTACGTGAACCGGCGCCGCCCGTCGATCTCGACGACCGGGATCCACTCGCGGTACTCCTCCTCGAGCTCGGCGTCGCCGTCGATCGCGACCTCGCGCAGCTCGAAGCCGAGCTCGTCGCGCGCTGCGCCCACCACCCGCCGGGCCGCCTCGCAGAGATGGCAGCCCGACGCGGTGTAGAGAACAACCTCGGTGCTCAGAGGATTTCCCGGAGCCTGGTGAGGACGACGTCGAATGCCTGTCGCTGCTCTTCCGCTACTACAGCCCCGAGCTCCTCGAAGCGGGTCGGCACGAGTGGCTCGAACCCGACCTCAGGCCGCTCGTACTCCCCTCTGTCACGGATAGATGCCCCGTGTGACGGTGGCTTCGGCGACGCGCTGCACCGCGAGCCCGTAGGCCGCGACGCGCATCGGGAGCTTGCGGCCCTGCGCTGTCTCCCAGGTCTGGTCGAAGGCGCGGCTCATGATG
Source organism: uncultured Actinomycetes bacterium (assembly GCA_963790845.1). Taxonomy (GTDB): domain Bacteria; phylum Actinomycetota; class Thermoleophilia; order Gaiellales; family Gaiellaceae; genus Palsa-739. Next base: position 32,021 of record CAWBQC010000003.1, read on the forward strand.
TCGTTGAGCTTCGCGTTCACCTCGACCTCCTTCCAGAAGTATTCCTGGAGGCCCTGCACCCATTCGAAGTACGAGACGACGACGCCGCCCGCGTTCGCGAGCACGTCGGGGAGGATGAGGATGCCACGGTCCTCCAGGATCGCGTCGGCGGCCGGCGTGACCGGCCCGTTCGCGCCCTCGCAGATGATCGAGGCCTTGACCTTGTCGGCGTTCTCCGAGGTGATGACCTGCTCGAGCGCGCACGGCGCGAGGATGTCGCACTCGAGGAGGACGAGCTCCTCGTTCGTGATCGTCTCCGCGTCCTTGAGGCCGGCGAGCGTCCGGTGCTCGGCCTTGTGCGCCACCGCGGCGGGAACGTCGATCCCCTTCGGGTTGTAGAGCGCGGTCGTCGAGTCGGAGATCGCCACCACGATCGCGCCTTCCTGGTGGAGGAAGTTCGCGAGATAGCTGCCGACGTTGCCGAAGCCCTGAACGACCACCTTCATGCCGGCGATGCGCTTGTCGAGCTTCGAAACCGCGTCGCGGATGCAATAGAGCGAGCCGCGCGAGGTGGCCTCGACACGTCCGAGTGAGCCCCCGATCGTGAGCGGCTTGCCGGTCACCACTCCGAGCACCGAGTGGCCCTTGTTCATCGAGAACGTGTCGAAGATCCAGGCCATCGTCGATCCGTCGGTGCCGACGTCCGGCGCGGGGATGTCCTTCTCGGGCCCGATCTCGTTGATGATCTCGGTCGTGAAGCGGCGGGTCATCCGCTCGAGCTCGCCGCGCGACATCTTCTTCGGGTCGCAGACCACGCCGCCCTTGGCGCCGCCGAACGGGATCCCCATCAGCGCGCACTTCCACGTCATCCACATTGCGAGTGCCTTGACCTCGTCGACGGTGACGTCCGGGTGGTAGCGGATGCCTCCCTTCGACGGGCCGCGCGCGATGTTGTGGGTGACGCGGTAGCCCTTGAAGGCCTGCGTCGTCCCGTCGTCCATGCTCACCGGGACCGAGACCTCGATCGCTTTCTTGCACTCGCCGAGCACGGAGATCAGGTTTGGATCGATCTCGAAGGTGTCGCCGACGCGGCGCAGCTGCTCGCGCGCCAGCTCGAACGGGTTCTCGCGGAGGTGGGACGTCGTTACGACTGCGGACACTCTGTTGCTCCTTTGTCGCTGCAAACGGGGAAGAAAATCTGACGCCGCGGCGAGCTTAGCGCGATGCGTAGGCGTCGAGTGCGAGGTACCTCGGGTACGGCAGCGGCTCGGCCCAGCGTGCGGCCGAGGCGATCATCGCGGCGTTGTCGGTGCAGAGCGCGAGCGGAGCTGCGGCCGCCTCGGGTAGCGCCGCCCGGAGGGCCGAGTTGGCGGCGACGCCGCCGACGATCGCGATCCGGTCGCGGCTCGTTCGCTCCGCCGCCTCGCGCACGCGCTCGACGAGCGCCCGCACGATCGCACGCTGATAGGAGGCGGCGAGGTCGGCGCGGCGTGCCTCGAGCTCCGCCTCGCTCAGATCGCGGACCGCGTAGAGGAGCGCGGTCTTCAGCCCCGAGAACGAGAAGTCGAGGCCCGGCACCCGGGCGACCGGGAAATCGAACGCCGCCGGATCGCCGTCGCGCGCGAGCAGGTCGATCTCGCGCCCGCCCGGATAGCCGAGGCCGAGCAGGCGCGCGCCCTTGTCGAACGCCTCCCCCGCCGCATCGTCGAGCGTCGAGCCGAGCAGCACCCGCTCGGTGTGCGACCGGACGTCGAGGAGCATCGTGTGGCCGCCGCTCGCGAGGAGGCAGAGGAAGGGCGGCTCGAGCGGATCCGGCTGGAGGTAGAGCGACGCCACGTGACCGTCGAGATGGTCGACGGGAACGAGCGGCAGGCGGCGTGACCATGCGACCGCCTTCGCCGCGGCGAGGCCGACGAGGAGCGCGCCGATCAGCCCGGGCCCCTGCGTCACCGCGATCCGGTCGACGTCTTCGAGCGTGGCTTCGGCCTCCGCCAGCGCCTCGCGGATCACCGGCGTGACGAGCTCGAGGTGGCGCCGCGACGCGACCTCGGGCACGACGCCCCCGTAGCGGGCGTGCAGCTCGGCCTGGGAGGAAACGACGCTGGAGCGGATCTCGCCCTCGCCGGTGACGAGCGCGGCCGCGGTCTCGTCGCAGCTCGTCTCGATCCCGAGGATCATTTAGGAGGCCCCGGCGAAACAGTGGCTGTGCCGCAGGGCCGCACTGGGCGCCGCGACTTCCTCGCTTCGCTCGTCGGCCGGCTTCGCCGGCTGCGGCGTCCTCGGTCGCGGCCCGTAGCCTGCTGCTACGAACGCTCCCTGCGTTCTTGCCTCGCGGCCCACATCGCACCCCTGCTGCGAGCACCGTTCCACCGGGGCCTCCTACGCGACCGGGTCCTTCCACATGATGAGCGCGTCCTCGCGGTTGTCGGTGTAATAGCCGCGCCGGAGGCCGCGCGAATGGAAGCCGAGGCGCTCGTACAGGCCGATCGCCTTCCGGTTCGTGACGCGCACCTCGAGCGTGTAGCCACGGCGGGCATCGTCGTCGGTGAGCTCGAAGAGCCGCTCGAGCAGCATCGTCGCGACTCCACGGCCGCGGTGGTCGGGATCGACGGCGACGTTCATCACGTGCCACGCGTCGACGTAGCGCGAGACGATCAGGTAGCCGACGAGCGCGCCGTCCTCGCCTTCCGCCTCGAAGGCGCCGAGGCAGATCGAGCTCGGCTTCGCGAGCTCGCCCGCGAACATCGAGCGAGACCACGGCGTCGGGTACGAGCGGCGCTCGATCTCCTCGATCGCGAGGAGATCGTCGAGCAGGAGCCGGCGCAGCTCGATCGTCGTCACGGAATGTTCCTGTCGGCATCGGGGACGCGGAGGTAGAGCGGCTCGAGCTCCTCGACCGGCCCGGGCCGGCCCGCGAGCGCCGCGTGGAAGCGGGCGCGCGGCAGGTGACGCTCGTCGACGTCGGGCGGCACTTCCGCGCCGCGCTCTTCGAGCAGTGACCGGTACCGCTTCGCGCCGTCGCCGACGCAGATGGTGCCCGCTTCGACCGAGAGCTCCTGCGGCGTGAGCACGCGCGGCTCACCGTCGATCAGCGTGAACACCTCGCGCCGCTTCGCGTCGACGACCGGCAGAGCACCCGGAGCGCCGGCGGCAAGTGCGGCGAGCGTCGAGACACCGGAACCGGGCAGGTCGAGCGAGAGCGCGAGACCGCGGGCCACTGCGAGCCCGATCCGGACTCCGGTGAAGCTGCCCGGGCCGATCCCCACCGCGAGCTGGTCGAGCTCGGACGGATGAGCTCCCGCCTGGCGCAACAGCGCGTCGACGTCCTCGAGCAGCGTCTGCGCGCGCGAGACCCGCTCGCCGAGCACCTCGTCCCCGTCCACGAGCGCGCTGGTGGCGACGGCAGTGGCCGTGTCGAAGGCCAACGTCAGCATTCCTCGATCTCCACGGCTCTCCCGCCGCCAGCATGCCGCAAACGAACCGCGAAGCGAGGCGGCGGCAGGACGCCCTCCCCCGCCTCGGGCCACTCGACGAACGCGATCGCCTGCTCGAAGTACGGCTCGAGATCTCCCCATTCTGCCGCCGAGAGCCCCTGGAAGCGATAGAGGTCGAGATGCGAGACCTCGACGCCGTCGCCGTGGTAGCGGTGGCCGATCGTGTAGGTCGGGCTCGTGACGCGCTCGCGCACGCCGAGGGCACCGCAGGCGCCGCGGACGAAGGTCGTCTTGCCGGAACCGAGCTCGCCCGCGACGGTGACGACGTCGCCGGCCGCCAGCCGAGGTGCGAGGCTCGCCGCGAGCGCCTCCGTCTCCTCGGGCGAATGGCTGAGCGTCTCCACGCAAGATACGATCCAGCGCATGCCCGCCTACGTGATCGTCGAGACGGAGATCTACGACCCCGAGCAGTACTCGGAGTACCAGGCTGCGTCGCCGGACGCAGTCCACGCCGGCGGCGGCCACTTCGTCGCGCGCGGCGGCGAGCTCGCCGTGCTCGAGGGCGACTGGCATCCGTCGCGGCTCGTGATCCTCGAGTTCCCGGATCTCGAGACCGCGAAGCGCTGGTACTCCTCGCCCAAGTACGAGCAAGCGAAGACGCTGCGCGAGGGCGCTGCGAAGCTCCGCATGGTCGCGGTGCAGGGGCTCGACGAGCCGCTCTAACGCACCCAGAGCTGGTCGATCAGCACTCCGAAGCCGTTGCCGCTGTACTGGTAGTTGCCGACCCGTTTCGAGACGAACGTCGACGGCCCTCGAGTTGACGAGGGGAATCACCGGCGCCTGGTTCACGACCGCCCGGTCGACCCGCTGCCAAAGCGCATCGGCCGCTTGCGAGTTACCGATCTCGAGAGCGAGGGCTTGGTTGACGAGCCGGTCGACGTCGGGGTCGCAAAACTCGGACTGGTTCGGGTTGGCGGGATTCTTCGGCAGGAACGAGGAGCACGTGAGGATGCCGCGGAAGAAGTCGGACGCGGCCGGGTAGTCGGCATCCCAGCCCCAGATCCCGATCTGCGCCTTGCGCCGCGAGTCGCCTACAACGCCGAAGTAGATGAAGTTCTTGCCATTCTGGATGATCTTGACCGAAGGCCGATATCCGAGCGACCGGAGCAGCTTCGCAACGTATGGACCGGTGGACTCTGTGTAGTTGTCCACCCACACCGTGACCTTCATCCCGCGCGTCCCGGATCGGGCGACGAGGGAGCGGGCTCTCGTGAGGTCTGGTGCAGTCCATTTCCCGGAGCCCGTATCGCCTGCGGTGTACGGGCAATAGGGCCGGTAGGCCGGGGAGCCCCGGCGGGAGGATCTGGCAGGTCGGAGCTGCTAGAACGGAACCGCCGGCCTGCTGAACCGCCTCCGACCGGTCAACCGCGTAGTTGAGCGCCCGGCGGACGTCGACGCGGTTGAACGGGGCAACGCGCGTGTTGAGGAAGAGGCCGCTTGTCTGCCGGTAGAGGACTCGCGTGTACCTGACTCGCGTACTGGCTCATCGTCGCCTGCAGCCGGCCGGCCGAAGGCGAATCGGCGGCGAGGCCGCTGACGAGGTCGGCCTGTGCCGGAGCTCACGGCTCTGATCAGGCTGTCGGCGGTCGTCTTCGGTCTGCGGACCACGATCCGGTCTGGATACCCGTCGGGTTGGGCGGCCCGCGACCACTCGTGGAAGTAGCGGTTTCGCACGAATGTGAGCAACTGGCCCTTCGGTGATACGCCGAGATCATGTAGGGGCCGGTCGCCGGCAGCGGCTGGGTCAGCGGAAGCTTGGCGGGTGTTCCCGCGGGGAGCACCGAGGCGATGGGCACAGCCAGCTTGTAGAGGAACTCGGGATCTGCGGCCGTCAGACGGAAGGTGACGGTTCTCGTCTTGTCGTCGGTGACGATCCCGCGCGCAAGGTCGCAGTGCCTCGGGTGCTTTCTTGCACGCGTCTGCACCGACGATCCCGTCGTAGAAGGACACGGGGAGGGTGCCGTTCCGGAAGAAGCGCTCGAAGCTCGCGCGGACGTCGGATGCGCGGACAGGCTTTCCGTTGGAGTAGCGGATGTTTGGTCGCAACCGGAACGTGTATGTCTTGCCGCCGTCGGTCGGAGCCGGCAACGAGACCGCCAGGTCGGGGACCGGCTGCGTCGCCCGCGACACCGCTCGCGTGATCGAAGGCGACCAGACCGTCGTTCGTCAGGCGGAGAAGCGGCCACGACGCCGTCGAGTAGGCGGCGGCGGTGTCGATCGAGTCGGGCGCGGAAATTCGAAGCCATCGTCAGCGTCCCGCCGCGGTGGGCGGCGCCCGGCCGGGCGATGACGCTCACGAGAAGTTGTCCGCCCGCCGATCTCGATCCCCTGCGGCTGGTTCCCGACGTCGATCGGCTTTCCTGGCTGGTTCGTCTTCGGATCGATGCGCTGGAGCGTGCCGCCGTACTGGTTGGCGACCCAGACGACACCACTCGCGTCGACGGCTACGCCCGTCGGCGTCCCTCCGGTCGGGATCGTCGCGGCGACCGAGTTGGTGGCGGGGTCGATGCGCGACACGGTTCCGTCCAGGCTGTTCGCCACCCACGCCGAGCCGTCTCCGAACGCGATCCCCGTTGGGCCGTTCCCGACCCGTATCGGAGCCACGACCGCGCTCGGACTTGGGATCGATGCGCACCACCTGGCCGACGGCGCGCTGCGTCGCCCAGAGAGTGCCGTCTCCGAAAGCGAGCTCGGTGGCGGCGATCGGTAGCGGCTTCGAGGTCGTGCCGCTGTCGACGCATCGATCCGCGTGATCGTGCCGTCGGCGGTGTTGGCAACCCAGACCGCCCCGGCCGCATACAGGATCCCTACCGGGCCGTTGCCGACGGTGATCGACTGCACGACCGAGTTCGTCCTCGGATCGATCTTCGCAACCGTGCCGTCGAGGCTGTTCGTCACCCAGACGAAGCCGTTGCCGGTCGTGATGCCGCTCGGGCCGCTGCCAACGTTCACGATCGTGTCGGCAACCTCGTTGGTCACGGGATCGACCCTCGAGACGCTGCTCCCGTCCGCGTTCGCGACCCAGTAGGCGCCCTCGCCGAAGGCAACTGCGGTAGGCGTCGCACCAACGGTTGGGTCGGCGACCAGACGACCGGCGCCTGGCCCGATGATCGCCAACGTGTTGTTGCCCGCGGCGTCCACGGACGCACCTGCCTGGCCGCTGCCCCCACCGAAGGCAAAGACCGGGATAGCGACCGCCGCCGCAATCACCCCGGCGAGCGCGCCGATCACTACCGGCCGGCGGCTGAAGTGCCGACCCGATTCGACTTTCTCAGCCTTGAGCGGAGGGAAGTGCGAGGGCAGGCCGCCGATGTCGAGCTGGTAAGAGGTGCTCCGGGCGGTCGATGTCCTTGAGCCGGTAGAGCGCCGAGTTCGCGGACGACGACGCCGTCCGAGCTCCTCCTCGACGAGCTCGCGGGTCGGCGTTGGAGAGCAGCACCTGCCCGCCGTGGCCCGCCGCGCCGATACGCGCCGCCCGGTGCACGCCGAGCCCGACGTAGCGCTCGCTCGCCGACCGACGGGCTCACCGGTGTGCAGGCCCATGCGCACCCGTACCTCGGCGCCGTCCGGCCACTCGTGCGCGGCGAGCGCACGCTGCGCGACGACCGCGGCGCCGAGGGCCGCATTTGGCGCGCGCGAAGGCGAAGAAGAACGAGTCGCCCTGGTTGTCGACCTCACGTCCCGTCGTAGCGCACGACGCCGCCTCACGCAGGATCCGCTGCGTGCTCCGCGAGAACCTCGCCGTAGCGCGTCGCCGAGCCGTTTGAGCAGCGCGGTCGAGCCCTCGATGTCGGTGAACAGGAAGGTGACGGTTCCCTGCGGAAGCGCGCTCATGCGCAGGACCTACGCCGACTTGTGACGGCAGATGTCAAGCGCAGGTGCGGCTCAGAAGAGGCCGAGCTGCTCGGCCGGCGCCGCCGTCGGCTCCGGCTCGAGCTCTGGCGCGGCGACGGCAGCGGGCTTGGCGCCGTCTTCCCATGAGCTCCGGCAGCCGAGCGAAGTCCGCTTCGAGCACCTTCAGCATCGCGGGCGTGTAGAGCGCGGCGGCCGGGTGGTAGAGCGGGTAGAGAAGCACGCTGCGACCGGCGATCGTGAGCGCCTGCTCCTGGCCGTGCACGCGCGTGATCCCGAGCGGCCGGCCGGAGAGGAGCTTCGTCGCGAAGTTGCCGAGCGTCGCGATCGACCTTCGGCTCGATCAGCTCGATCTGGCGGAAGAGGTGCGGCTCGCACGCCTCGATCTCGTCCTGCTGCGGGTCGCGGTTGCCGGGCGGGCGGCAGTTGTGAACCACACCGCCTGTCGTGACGAAGTTGTGCGTCTCTTCGACATCGATGCAGAAGAACGTTCGATCACTCCGTGCCTCGTGAGTGACGTCTTCGATCTCGACCTGGTCGTACATCACCCGCGGTGGGCCGGGCGCGTAGTTGTCAGGAGCAAAGGGGAGGGCGGCGGCTACCTCGGGATCTAGCTTGTAGCGCATCGACGGAGGAACGTAGGGGGCTATCCGCTCGCACAGCTTCCTCGTCGTCGGCACGTCGAAGTAGATGCGTCTCCGAGAGAGTCTTGGCCGGCAGGCCGAGCCGCTGCAGGCCGAGCAGGAGAACCTGGAGGTCGCGATCGTCGAATGCGTTCGTCGCAATCTCTGCCGAGTGGCTTGCGGCCACCGTCGCGGATCCGTATGATATCCGTCATCCATGAACCAGATTGCGAGCATGCGGTCGTTCAGTCGATCTGCAATCCACTCGGGCACCCGCTTCCGATCGGCGTAGAACTCGCGACCGAAGCACGCGTAGCGACCGGTGAGCGCGAGTTCGGACGTGTACGGCGCCGTACGCCGCAGCGCCACCCGCGACGGCGGCCACTACGAGCTCAGAGGTCCTGGCTGCACAGGTCGGCGAGGATCTCTGCCTTGAATCGGGCGTATTCGCCCTGCCGTTCCGAGTGCTCCATCTGCAGGTACGAGCTCGCCGCGTTTAGCGAACCGTCGCCGAGAACGGTCCCGCAAACCACGTCGAAGCGCACATCGCTCAGGCCTGACCCGTCGGCTATCCGATCTCCGAACTTCGAAAGTTCCTGCGACCGGCACGTAACCTCGCTCGGTCAGAACTGGGATGGTCACCTGTGAGCTCGAATTCCTACACTTGACCGGCTCCCACGCGCTTCGCTGACGAGTAGGTCATGTCGGAAAACACGTCGGTCACCCAGAGGTGTCGCATGCCAGCCGGTAACCCGGCGGGGCACCAGACTGCCCCTCCACGTCGACAGACATGACTTCGCCTTCATAACGCGCGTGCGGACGAGCCGGCCTATCCGCTCCCAGGAGCCGTCGCCGAGCTGCACGGGCGCGTTGTATCTCAGGCACTTCAAGACGTTCGCCACGAAGACGTCGTCACGCCACAGGCCGACTCCGCCGAGGAGCTTGTCGAGCAGCTTCCCCGCCTGGCCGACGAACGGGATGCCCTGCTTGTCCTCGTGGAAGCCGGGCGCCTCGCCGACGAACATCAGGTCGGCATGCGGATTCCCCGCGCCGAAGACGACCTGCGTCCGTCCCTGCGCGAGCCGGCAGCGCGTGCAGCCGGCGGTCGCCGCCTGCGTATGCCTCGAGCGTCTCGAGGCGGCGACGGGCACTGCACTCACGCGGGCGAGTCTACGAAGCGCGCCCGACGGACACGATCTTCGCCCGCCACCGGCCCCGCGGAGCCTCGACCTCGATCTCGTCCCCCGGCGCCTTCCCGAGCAGCGCCCGCCCGACCGGCGAGTCGGGAGATACGCCGCCGACGCCGGTGATCTCGACCGCGAGCTTCTCACCGTCCTCCCGCTCGAGCTCCACCCGCGAGCCGACGGTGACGACCCCGCTCGCCGCGGCCGCCTCCTCGTCGAGGATCGTCGCGTGCTGGAGGCGGTGGCGCAGCACTCTGATCCGCGCCTCGAGCAGCCCCTGCTCGTTCTTCGCCGCGTGGTACTCGAAGTTCTCGGAGAGGTCGCCGTGCGCCCGCGCCGTCGCGATCGCCTGGATGACGTCCTTGCGCTTCGGCCCCTCGAGCTCGGCGAGCTCGGCCTCGATCGTCTCGTAGGCGGCGCGGGTCAGTAGCTCGCCGTCGTCGTTCCCCCGAGCCACGGCGAGCTAGTGGCCGCAGCCGCAGGACCCGCCGCAGCAGCCTCCGCCACCGCCGCCCGCCGTCACGGGCTTGCTCAGGCCGTGCACGGCGAAGGAGGAGAACTGGCGCGAGACGTTCGTCGCGGTGCAATCGGGGCAGGCGACCTGCTCCTCGCCGCGGACGAGCTCCTCGAAATGCGACTCGCACTCCATGCAGACGTATTCGTAGATCGGCACGAAAGGGATCCTAGCCCGACCCGCACGTTGCGCTCTCGTCACCGAGGAGCTCGCGGGCAAGGCCGCCCGGCGTGCCGGGCACGGAGAGCGCGAACCGCTCGGGCCGGGGCAGGTCGAGGATCGTCATCCTGTTCGGCCCCTGCGTGACGCAGCCGGCGCCCTGGAGGCGCCAGTACGGGTTGTAGTGCGCGCGCAGGAGGTAGCGGCCCGGCGCGAACACGCGACCGCGAATCACCGTGTGACCGAACGAGGTGACGACGGGCTGCGCGGGCCCCGTCAACAGCGGCGTCGCGTGCGGCAGCTCGTAGATCGTCCAGTTCGCGCTGCGGAAGACGACCCTCAGCCCCGAGCTCGCCGAGCGAAGGACGCGCGCCTCCTGCGGGCCGCCGTCCCAATCGAGCGGCGCGGTGGTACTGAGGAGCACGTAGCGGACGGCGGCAGAGCGGAGCCAGCCGCGGTACGTCGGCGGCGTGGAGATGCTTCTCGTAGAGGGCGGGATTGTCGGCGGTGTCGAGCTGCCGGTACCAGCCTCGCGCGAGTGGGAAGCCGGACCTCGGAACCCAGTACGCCTCCCAGTGCTCCGCCGTCGGCACGACCTCGACCCGGTAGCCCGGCCTGTCATGAGCGCGGAGGAAGCCGAGCGCCGGCCGCCAGAAGCTCGCATGCTGCGTCGCGTTGTCGAGGCGCGAGGGGACGAGCAGCGCGTAGGGCACGGCGTTGTAGACGAACGCACCCGCGAGCGCGATGACGACAAGCCGCCGCGGCCGGAACCCGGCGAGGCTCGCGGTGAGCAGCATGACGGGGAACACGAACGCGCTCAGCCGCGTCCAGTTGTCCCCGAGGGGCGACGGCACGATGTAGACGACGACGCTGCCGAGCCCCCAGAGCGCGAAGAACGCGACAAGGGGACTGCCGCCCCGGGCATGCCGGGCGAGAAGGACTCCGACCAGCGAAACGGCCAGGACGCCGAAGAAGTCGATCCAGTGGAACGGGTAGACGCCGGTGCCTGCCGGGAAGAGGACGAGCGCGAGCGCCTCGATCCCCGCCGCGAGAGCGAGGCCGGCACCGAACCACAGGTGGCGGCGCGTGATCACCCGGCGCGAGACGGCGTACGAGCCGACGATGAGGCAGAGGAAGGCGAAGGCGAGCGGGCTGAAGCCGACGGTGAGCGCAGCGACGACCGCGGCGAGCCGAAGCCGCCGGAGCTGCAGGAGCTTCAGCGTGGCGAGCATCGCGGTGAAGCCGAGCGAGTAGGCGTAGAGCCCGGTGAAGAGCGGCGCCGCGGCAAGCACGCCGAACACGCGCGAGGGCCACCGCGCGGCGCTCCCCCACTCCCTCAGCGCCAGCGACGAGAACAGGACAGTGGAGCCGACGGCGGCAACGAAGACGAGCGGCAGGTTCCCGACGAGCGCCGCCGGGAGGTAGTAGAGGAGGCTGTACGACGCGAGGGGGTACGTCCCGGCGTACCAGAAGTTGTCCCAGACGAGCGCGCCGTCGCGGACGAGGAACGTCCGGTACAGGTGAACCGGTGCGTCCCCCGGGGCGGGCCCGACGGCGTGCACGAGCGCCGCGAAGGCCGCGGTCAGCGCAGCGCCGAGCAGCAGCTCGCGGCGGCTGGCCGGGCGTAGCTTGTGTGCGAGGGCGACGGCGGCGGACGTCAAGAGGCAACCTCGATTGAAGCAGCTGACGCGGTTCGCCCGTGGGCGCACGGGTACACTCGTCCTGCCCGGCATCCGCATCGGAGCTGGAGCGAGATCGTGATCGAGAGAGTCCAAGTCATCGGTTCCGGCCGCGTGGGTTCGGCCGTCAGCGCCCGTTTGCAGGAGCGCGGCGTCGCCGTGAACGCCGACGATCCGAATGTTGTGCTCCTCTGCGTTCCCGACACGGCCATCTCGGACGTGGCTCGGTGCCTGGCACCGGGACAGGCCTGGGTCGGGCATGTCTCCGGAGCGACGCCGCTTGCTGCGCTCGAGCCGCACGAGCGGCGCTTCTCGCTCCATCCTCTCCAGACCTTCGACCGGAGCGGCGACCCCGCTCAGCTCGATGGAGCGTGGGCCGCGATCAGCGGCGAGACGGACGAGGCGCTCGGGGTCGCGCTAGAGCTCGCGGAGATTGCTGGGGCTGCGACCGTTCGAGCTCGCGGACGAGGATCGGACGCTCTACCACGCAGGCGCCGTCTTCGCCTCGAACTATCTCGTCACGCTGCAGCGCGCGGCGGTGCGGCTCGGGGTTCCCGCCGAAGGGGCTCGTGCCACTGATGACGCGCACGATCGAGAACGGGTTCGACCTGACCGGGCCGATCGCCCGCGGCGACTGGGCGACGGTCGAGGCGCACAAGGAAGCGATCCGGGCCGCGCATCCCGAGCTCGAGAACCTGTACGACACACTTGCCGGCGCGACGGTGCTGCTCGCATGAAGGTCGTCCGCACGATCGCCGAGCTCGAGACGGCTCCAGGCACCGGCCTCGTGCCGACCATGGGAGCGTTCCACGGCGGCCACCGCGCCCTCTTCCGCGCGGCGCGCGCGGAGAACGAGCGCGTCGTCGTGTCGCTCTATGTCAATCCGGCGCAGTTCGACGAGCCGGCCGACCTCGAGGCGTACCCGCGCGACGAGGCACGCGATCTCGCGATCGCCGAGGCCGAGGGCGTCGACGTCGTCTTCGTGCCGGACGAGCTGTATCCGGCCGGCTTCGCCACGTGGGTCGTGCCCGACGTGACGGGGGCCGAGGCCGTCTCGCGACCCGGGCATTTCCGCGGCGTGGCGACGGTCTGCCTCAAGCTGTTCAACATCGTCGGGCCCGAGCGCGCCTACTTCGGCCAGAAGGACGCGCAGCAGGTGGCAGTGATCCGCCGTGTCGTCCGCGATCTGAACCTACCCGTGGAGATCCGCGTCGTCCCGACGGTACGCGACACCGACGGCCTCGCCCTCTCATCTCGCAACGTGCGCCTTTCGCCGGAGGAGCACGACCGCGCGCTCGGCTTGCCGCGCGCACTCGCGTCCGCTGCCGGCGAGGCCGACCCCGTGGCCGCCGCACGCGCTTCGCTCAACGGCCTCGAGCCGGATTACGTCGAGGTGCTCGACCTCGGCGACGCCACAGTCCTCGCCGCCGCAGTCCGCGTCGGCTCCATCCGTTTGATCGACAACGTCCTCCTGGAAGGAGAGATCAGATGAGCATTCCCGCCGGCAAGCTGGCCGTCCCCGAGCTGATCGCGATGAAGCGGCGCGGCGACAAGATCGTGATGGTCACGGCCTACGACGCGCCGGGCGCGCGCTTCGCCGAGGACGCAGGCATCGACGTGATCCTCGTCGGCGACACGGCCGCGATGGTCGTGCTCGGCCATTCGGGAACGACGCCCGTGACGGTCGACGAGATGCTCTTCCTGACGAGGACGGTCTCCCGCCAGGTGCACCGCCCGATCGTCGTCGGCGACATGCCGTTCGGTTCCTACGAGACTTCGGACGAGGACGCGGTGCGCACCGCCGTGCGCTTCGTCAAGGAGGGCGGCGCGGACATCGTCAAGCTCGAGGGCGCCGGACCGATGGTCTCGCGGGCGCGCGCGATCGTCCAGGCCGGGATCCCGGTCATGGGTCATGTCGGGCTGACGCCGCAGTCCGCGACGATGCTCGGCGGCTTCAAGACGCAGGGCCGAACCGCCGAGGCGGCGCAACGGATCGTCGAGGGAGCGAAGGAGCTGGAGGACGCGGGCTGCTGCTCGATCGTGCTCGAGGCGGTGCCCGCGCCGGTGGCCGCGCGGATCACGCGCGAGTTGTCGATTCCCACGGTCGGGATCGGCGCCGGCGCGGAGTGCGACGGCCAGGTGCTCGTCTACCACGACCTGCTCGGCCTCTCCGAGGGGCATCTGCCGCGCTTCGTCAAGCGGTACGCGAACCTCTCGGCCGAGATCCGCGATGCGCTCACCGCGTACGCCACGGAGGTGCGGACAGGCGTGTTCCCCGAGGAGCAGCACACGTACGCGATGTCCGAAGAGGAGCAGGCCGACTTCGAGGCCGCGAGCCATCCCAAGTAACAGACTGTTACAAGCCTGGTTCTTGGCCGGAGCGGCCGGGTCCAACGGCAGCGTTACTGCGCTTCCACGACACCTAGTAACAGTCTGTTACTAGGAAGGGCAGGTCTCGGCTAGAGAACTGTCGCGAGGACGACGAGGGCCGGGAGCGCCGCCGCAAGCCCTACCGTCGCGAGGCTCCGGCCCCAGCTCCAGCCGTGCACGCTGCGGACGCCGATCAGGAGCAGGATCGCGCACCAGGCAACCGCGAAGTAGAGGAGCCCGCCGAAGATCCGGTCGCCGCGACCGAAGTCGTCCCCACCGGTGCGGAAGAGGTTTTGGCCGTAGATCAGAATCCGCGCCGGCCAGAGCGTGAAGAGCGCAAGTGCGAGCGGTGCTGAGGAGAGCGCGACGACACTCCGCGCCCGCTGGTAGCTGCCGAGGCCGCCGAAGCGGCGTGCCGCGCCGTAGAGAAGACCGCCGCCGAGCCAGTACACGCCGACCGCGTAAGCGGCGCCGCCGAGGAACGCCCACACCGCGACGACGATCGGCGTCGTTCCCGGATTGTTGAGGAGCGTGCGCGCCACGCTGGTTCCGAGCACCCCCGCGATCCCTGCGAGACCGACGATCGCCATAGCGGCTCCTGCCGTGCCTCGAGGGCCTCCTCCGACTCGTCCCGCAGTGACGCGAAGACCGCGCGCGGCGCGACGAGCACGGCGGGGGCGCGCAGCCACCAGCTCCGCTCGAGCGCAGAAGCGCGTGCCGCCTCGACTGCCACCGGAGGGAGCGTAGCGGGGCTAATCCGCAGCGACGACGGCGAACGCGTCGATCTCGAGCAGGAACTCCGGGAGCGCGAGCGCGACGACCTGCACCGCCGTGCTCGCCGGTTTCTCCGCGCCGGGCATGAGGCGGTCCCGAACGGTGCGGATCTCCGCGAGAAACTGGATGTCGGTCACGTAGTAGGTGAGCTTCACGACGTCGTCGAACGTGGCGCCCTCGGCGGCGAGACAGCGGCGCACGTTCTCGAACGCCTGCTCGGCCTGCTCCGCAGCGCCGCCGTGAACCACTGTTCCGGCCTCGTCGAACGCGACCTGGCCCGAGATCGCGACGAGCCGTCCGGTCGCGCTGACGACGTGGGAGTAGCCGCGCCCCATGGCGGGCGCGACGCCGACCGGCGCGAGGGTGTGGCGCATGTCGCTCATGCCGCGGCGACCGCCGGTGCCGGCAGCACGTGCCGCAGGAACTCACCCGTGAAGCTGCCCTCCACGCCGGCCACGTCCTCGGGCGTCCCGACGGCGACCAGCTCGCCTCCCGCCTCGCCGCCCTCCGGGCCGAGGTCGATCACCCAGTCGGCCTGCTTGATCACGTCGAGGTTGTGCTCGATCACCAGCATCGTGTTGCCGCCGTCGACGAGCCGCTGCAGTGTCTCGAGCAGCTTCTCGATGTCCGCAAAGTGAAGACCGGTGGTGGGCTCGTCGAGGATGTAGAGCGTCTTCCCCGTCGCGACTTTGCATAACTCGGCCGCGAGCTTCACCCGTTGCGCCTCGCCGCCGGAGAGCGTCGTCGCCGGCTGGCCGAGCTTGATGTAGTCGAGCCCGACGTCGTGCAGGGTCTGCAGGCGGCGCCGGATCTTCGGGATCTTGGAGAAGAAGCGAAGCGCCTCCTCCACCGACATCTCGAGCACGTCCGCGATGGACTTGCCCTTGAACCGCACCTCGAGCGTCTCGCGGTTGTAGCGCGCGCCCTTGCACGTCTCGCACGGGACGTACACGTCGGGCAGGAAGTGCATCTCGATCTTGATCTGCCCGTCGCCCTTGCACGTCTCGCAGCGCCCGCCGCGCACGTTGAACGAGAAGCGCCCTGGCTTGTAGCCGCGCACCTTCGCCTCCGGCGTCAAGGAGTACAGCTCGCGGATGTGCGTGAAGAGGTCGGTGTACGTCGCCGGGTTCGAGCGCGGCGTGCGGCCGATCGGCTTCTGGTCGATCTCGATCACCTTGTCGAAGATGTCGATCCCCTCGACGCCCGCGTGTGCGCCGGGCTTGACGCGCGCCCGGTTGAGCCGGTTCGCGAGGGACTTGAAGACGATCTCGTTCACGAGCGTCGACTTGCCGGAGCCCGAAACGCCGGTCACGCAGATGAACTTGCCGACCGGGAACTCGACGTCGATCTCCTTCAGGTTGTGCTGCGCGGCGCCGCGCACGAGGAACGAGCCGCGATCCTCCTCCCGACGCTCGGGCACCGCGATCGAGCGCTTGCCGGCGAGGAACTGGCCCGTCACCGACTTCGCGATTCGCTCGACCTTCGCCGCCGGGCCCTCGGCCACGACCTCGCCGCCGTGCAGGCCCGCACCGGGCCCCATGTCGACGAGCCAGTCGGAGCGGCGCATCATCTCCTCGTCGTGCTCGACCACGAGCACGGTGTTGCCGATGTCGCGCAGCCGCTCGAGCGTGTCGATGAGGCGAGCGTTGTCGCGCTGGTGGAGCCCGATCGACGGCTCGTCGAGGATGTAGAGCACGCCGACGAGCTGCGAGCCGATCTGCGTCGCGAGGCGCAGCCGCTGCGCCTCGCCACCCGACAGCGTCGCCGCCGCGCGATCGAGCGTGAGGTAGCCGACCCCGACGTCGTCGAGGAACGTCAGGCGCTCCCGGATCTCCTTGAGGATCCGATGGCCGATGAGCTGCTCGGTCTCGGTCAGCTCGAGCGAGTCGAGGAAGACGAGCGCGGATGTCACCGACAGCTGCGTGAATTCGTGGATCGAGCGCTCGCCGACGGTGACCGCGAGCACCTCCGGCTTGAGCCGCGCGCCCTTGCACACCGGGCACGGCCGCAAGCTCATGTACTCCTCGATCCGCTCGCGCTGCTGCGACGAGTCGGTCTCGCGGTAACGGCGCTGCAAGCTGGCGACGATGCCGTCGAACGCGAGCATGTACTGGCGCCGCCGGCCCATGCGGTTGCGGTACTGGACGTAGATCTTCTCGCCGTCCGTGCCGTTGAGGAAGCGGTCCTGCTCCCCCTCGGTCAGCTCGGACCACGGCTTGGAGGTGTCGACCTCGTAGCGGTCGGCGATCGCCTGGATCACGGCCTCGTAGAACCCGGAGGAGCCGCCGACCGACCAGGGCACGAGCGCTCCGTCGTCGATCGAGAGCGATGGATCGGGCACCACCAGGTCGGGATCGATCTCCTGCTGCGACCCGAGGCCGGTGCAACGCGGACAGGCGCCGTGCGGCGCGTTGAAGGAGAAGACCCGCGGCTGGAGCTCGGCCAGCGAAACGCCGTGGTCCGGGCAGGCGAAGTTCTCGGAGAAGAGAAGCTGCTCGCCGGTATCGACGAGATCGACCGCGACGAGCCCCTCTGCGAGCGCCGCCGCCGTCTCGATCGACTGCGTGAGGCGCAGCCGCAGGTCGGCGCGCATCACGAGGCGGTCGACGACGACCTCGATCGTGTGCTTGAACTTCTTGTCGAGCTCGGGCACGCCCTCCTCGAGCACGTACTGCTCGCCGTCGACCTTGACGCGGGTGAATCCCTCGCGGGTCAGGTCCTCGAAGACGTCCTTGTACTCGCCCTTGCGGTCGCGGACGACCGGCGCGTTCACGGTGAAGCGCGTCCCGTCCTCGAGCTTCAGCACCTGGTCGACGATCGCGTCGAGGCTCTGGCCGGCGATCGGCTTGCCGCAGATCGGGCAGTGCGGCCGCCCGACGCGCGCGTAGAGGAGGCGGAGGTAGTCGTAGATCTCCGTCACGGTGCCGACCGTCGAGCGGGGGTTCCGCGACGTCGTCTTCTGGTCGATCGAGATCGCCGGGCTGAGCCCGTCGATGTGGTCGACGTCGGGCTTCTCCATCATCTGCAGGAACTGCCGCGCGTACGCGGAGAGCGACTCGACGTAGCGGCGCTGCCCCTCCGCGTAGATCGTGTCGAAGGCGAGCGACGACTTGCCCGAGCCCGGAGAGGCCGGTGATGCAGATCAGGCGGTTCCGCGGCAGGCGGACGGTGATGTCCTTCAGGTTGTGCTCGCGGGCGCCGTGTACGACAAGCTCGTCGGCAGCCATGTGGAGGGACATTCTACTGGCCGAACGGACGTTCGTGTCAGGGCGTCTTGCCGGTCGTCACCGCGACGCTGAACGCTCGGCGTGCCGTAAGCGCTACCGGCGCTGCTGCAGGAGCCGAGTGATCCGGCGCGGCACCCAGTCGATCTCGAGCTCACCGGCGGTGACGGTGCCGTAGCCGAGAATCCGCCCGAGCAGGGTTCGCTCGACCTCGAACACCGTGCCGTTGAGCGAGATCGACGCGGTGCGGCGCCCCAGAAACCCGTGCTCGATGACGAGCGCGCTCTTGGTGACGGAGAGATGGGTCCGCTCCCAGCGTGCGACCGCGATCACGGCGATCGCAGCGGCGAGCGTAAGGAGCACCGCTCCAACGGCAGCCGCCGCGGTCCACGGCGCCCAGAGGCACAACGCGCCGGCGAGCGCGAGCGTCAGCGCGCGCAGCAGCGGGCGCGCGAGCGCGACTCCGTGCCTGTGCGCCTCCAGAACGGGCGTATCCACGTCCGCTTCGTTCTAGTTGCGACGGGGAATCCCTCGGGAGGTGACCCTGACCGCACGCCGTGCAGCGACCGCGACCCTCGTCGCGCTCGCCATCATCGTGGGCGCGCTCGCGCTCTGGAAGCTCCGGATCGTGATCGCCCTGCTCTTCCTCGGTTTCGTGATCGCCTCGGCGATGCGGCCGAGCATCGAGTGGCTCAACCGCCGCTTCCGCATACCGCGGAGCGCCGGCGTGGTCATCCACTACCTCGGCTTCCTCGCCGCGATCGGCCTCTTCCTCTACCTCATCGTGCCGGTCGCGATCACGCAGATCGACCACGCGATCGGCGGCCGGGTGCCGACGTCTCAGTCGGAGCTCCACCACGCCGCCGTTCACTCGCACGGGATCCGGCACGAGATCCTCAGCGCGATCGACAAGCGGCTCCGCCAGCTGCCGTCGGGTACGAGCCTCCTCCACCCCGCGATCACCGTGACGAAGACGCTCTTCGAGATCCTCGTCGGGATCCTGTTCATGTTCTCGGTCGGCGCCTACTGGATCTTCGAGCGCGACCGCACGATCGCGCTCGTCCAGTCGATGGTGCCGCGCAAGCACCGGCGCGTGACCCGTGACACATGGGTGCTGATCGACAAGAAGCTCGGCGCGTTCGTCCGCGGGCAGTTCCTGCTCGTCGTGATCGTCGCGACGCTGCTGTCGCTCGCGTTCTGGCTCGACGGCGAGCCGTACTGGCTCCTGCTCGGCTCCTTCGCCGGCCTCGTCGAGCTCGTGCCGATCGTCGGTCCGCTGGCCGCGGGCGCCGTTGCGATCGTGGTCGGACTGACCGCCGGTTGGGCGGTCGCACTCGGCGCGGGGATCGCGGTGCTCGTCCTGCGCCAGCTCGAGGACTACATCATCGTGCCGCGCGTCATGGGGCACGCCGTCGGCCTGTCTCCGCTCGTCGTGCTCGTCTCCGTGGTCGGAATCGGGTACCTGCTCGGTGCGGTCTACGTCCTGATCGCGATCCCGATCGCGTCTGTCGTCGCGACGCTCGTCGACGTCGTGGTCCGCGGCCGCGACCCCGCCGAGGAGGACGCACCGACCGTGCTCTTCCCAGGAACAGGCGAAGCGAAGGGCTGACCGGCCCGTGCGCGGCTTGCGCCGGCGGCCTCGTCAGCCTGCCCTGGGTTTACGCCATCGGCCGAAGACGAGGCCGCCCAAGGTGAAGCCGAGGCCGAACGTGCCGAAGGCGAACGCGCCGAGCGCCGCAGCCTTGCGAGCCGTGGAAAGGCGCTGCCAGCGGCTGAGCGCCTCTTTCTCCTCGTGCGTCAGCTCCTCGCCGCGCCGCTGCTTGCGCAACGCCCCACCGGCGCGCAGCCCGACGTAGAGGTCGTCGAAGATCTCGGCGGTGTCTTCGCTCACTGCTTCCAATCTATAGCCTCGTTCGGTCGTGAATGCCAGGCTCCTCCATGTTTCCGATCTGCATGTGGGTACACATGAGGATCGGGACGCGGAGCAGGCACTGACGCGGCTCGTGGAGCGGCTGGAACCGCAACTCGTGGTCGCGTCCGGCGATCTCGCGCATCGCGGCCGCCGCGAGCAGCTCGGGCGCGCCGCGGAGCTGCTCCGCTCGCTCGGGCCGCCGGTGCTCGCGGTGCCCGGCAACCACGACCTCCCCTACAAGCTGTCGCGATTCGTGCGCCCGTGGGCGGAGTTCGAGCGGGTCTGGGAGACGACCGAGCCGACGGCCTCGTCGGCCGGTCTCCACGTCGTCGGGCTGAACTCGGCGCGACCGTTCCGCCACCAGGGCGGCGCCCTGAGCGGCGCGCAGCTCGAGCGGGCGGCCGAACGCCTCGGCGCTGCGGCGCCGGGAGCGCTCCGCGTCGCCGTGCTCCACCATCACCTGCTCGGAGCGCCGTGGCGCGCGGCGCGCAAGCGTCCGGTCTCGCGCCGCAACCACGTCCTTCGGGCGCTCGTGGACGCCGGCGCAGACCTCATCCTCGCGGGCCACATCCACCAGGCCGCCGTGAGCGAGCGGCATGAGTTCGAGGTCGTCGGCGACGAGGCGCGAACGGCCGTCGTCGCGATCGCGCCCGGCCTCGGGCAGCCGCGGCCACGACGGCTGGGCGAGGCACGCGGGCTGCACCTCCACGAGGCGGACGCGGACGCGATCGTCGTGCGCACGTTCCGCTGGTCGCGCGGTGACTGGACGCTCGGCGCCGAGCGACGCTTCGTGCGCTAGCGCGGAGGCAGCTGCCTGGCGCCCGGCCCGGTCAGCGGCCGGTGCTGGACGAAGCGGCGGTGCAGGTAGAGAAGCAGCGTCGCGGCGAGAACGGAGAAGATGATCCCGCCGGCGTGGCCGATCAGGATCCACGCGAGCACGCCGCCGACGAACGAGCCGGCGAGGCCGAGGCCGATCGTGGCGAGGATGCCCATCGGGTCGGGGCCCGGCAGCGCCAGCCGCGCCAGCGCGCCGACGATCAGGCCGCTGAAGGCGAGCGCGAGGATGTACCAGAGAACCATTGCTTCCTCCTAGCTCCGCAGGCTCTCGAGCAAACGCGTGCGCGACGCCGTGTACTCGGCGTCGTCGAGGACGCCGGAGTCGTGCAGCTCCTCGAGCAGTCCGAGGTAGTGGGCCGGGTTCTCGGTCGGAGGGCCGGGAGCGTCGGCACGCGCGGTCGCTCCGGACGGCTGCGCCTGCGTCATCTGCTGAAACGCGCCGTACGGCTGGATCCCGATGCTGTCCGGGTCGATGCCGGCCCGCTTCAGCCGCTCGCGGTATTGCTCGACGCCGAAGCCACGCTCGGGGAAGCGGTAGGCGTCCCTCCCCCACAGCGGCCGCTTCTGGACGAAACGCCGGTAGATCACGACGAGCCCGACGGCGGCGAGGAAGCTCGCGAGGCCGGACCACGAGCTGTCCTTGCCGACGAAGGCGAGGACGATTCCATAGCCGATCGCGCTTGCCGCGAGGCCGATCGCAATCGTGAGCCACGGAGGCATGGGATCCGGTCCCGGCAACGCGAAGCGCGCGAGGGCACCGGTGAGAAAGGCCACGAACAGCGCACCGATAACGGCTCCGAGCATCCGCGGAGCGTAGCGAAGCCCCAAGTGACGATCGCTACGCGGCGGTCTGCTCGAGGGCCTGCAGCTCCCGCCGCAGGTCCTTGACCTCGTCGCGGAGCTTCGCCGCGTACTCGAAGCGGAGCTCCTCGGCGGCGAGGTACATCTCCTCCTCGAGCGTGACGACGAGCTTCTCCAGCTCCTCGCGCGACATGCCTTCGACTTTCGTCGATCCACGCCGGCGCCGCGTGGGCACCGTCGGCGACTCGAGCTGGAGCAGCTCGGCGATGTCGGAGACGCCCTTCGCGATCGTCTCCGGCACGATCCCGTGCTCCTCGTTGTAGGCGAGCTGGACGGCGCGGCGGCGGTTCGTCTCGTCGAGCGCCTCCTTGATCGCCTCCGTCTGCTTGTCGGCGTACATGCGCACCTTGCCGTTGACGTTCCGCGCGGCGCGGCCGATCGTCTGGATCAGGCTCGTCCGCCCGCGCAGGAAGCCCTCCTTGTCGGCGTCGAGGATCGCGACGAGCGACACCTCCGGCAGGTCGAGCCCCTCGCGCAGGAGGTTGACGCCGACGAGGACGTCGAACTCGCCCAGCCGCAGCGCGCGGATGATCTGGATGCGCTCGATCGTGTCGATCTCGGAGTGGAGGTACCGCGCCTTCACGCCCGACTCGAGCAGGTAGTCCGTCAGGTCCTCGGCCATCTTCTTCGTCAGCGTCGTGACGAGGACGCGCTCGCCCGCCGCCTCGCGCGCGCGGATCTCCCCCAGCAGGTCGTCGATCTGGTTCTTCGTCGGGCGCAGCTCGACGTCGGGGTCGACGATGCCGGTCGGCCGGATCAGCTGCTCGGCGACCGCCGTCGAGTTCCGGAGCTCGAACGAGCCCGGAGTCGCCGAGACGAAGACGAGCTGCGGCACCTTGCGCAGGAACTCGTCGAAGCGGAGCGGCCGGTTGTCGAGCGCCGACGGGAGCCGGAAGCCGAAGTCGACGAGCGTCTGCTTGCGCGAGCGGTCGCCCTCGTACATGCCGCCGAGCTGCGGCACGGTCTGGTGGGATTCGTCGACGAAGACCACGAAGTCGCTCGGGAAGTAGTCGAGCAGCGTGAACGGGTGCGTCCCGGCGGCGCGGCCCTCGAGGATCCGCGAGTAGTTCTCGATCCCGTTGCAGAAACCGAGCTCTTTCAGCATCTCGAGGTCGTACTCGGTGCGCTGCCGGATCCGGTGCGCCTCGAGCAGCTTCCCCTCCTCCTCGAAGTGCGCGACCTGCGCCTCGAGCTCGGCGCGGATCTCGTCGACCGCGCGCTCGACCGTCGGCTGCGAGGTGACGTACTCCGTCGCCGGCCAGATCGAGAGGTTGTCGAGCTTCGCGAGCACCTCGCCGGTGAGCGGGTCGAAGTGCGACATCCCCTCGACCTCGTCGCCGAAGAACGAGATGCGGTACGCCGTCTCCTGGTTCGCCGGCTGCACCTCGACGACGTCGCCCTTCACGCGGAAGCGGCCGCGGCCGAGCATGGTGTCGTTGCGGACGTACTGCGAGTCGATGAGCTTCCGCAGGAGGAGGTCGCGGTCGTGCTCGGCGCCGACCTCGACGTAGATCATCCGCTCGCGCCACTCCTCCGGCGAGCCGAGCCCGTAGATGCAGGAGACGGACGCGACCACGACGACGTCGCGGCGCGTGAAGAGCGACGACGTCGCCGCGAGCCGTAGCCGCGCGATGTCGTCGTTCCGGGACGAGTCCTTCTCGATGTAGAGGTCGGCCTGCGGGACGTACGCCTCGGGCTGGTAGTAGTCGTAGTAGGAGACGAAGTACTCGACGGCGTTGTGCGGGAAGAACTCCCGGAACTCGTTGCAGAGCTGCGCCGCGAGCGTCTTGTTGTGAGCGATCACGAGCGCGGGCCGGCCGGTCTTCTCGATCGTCCACGCCATCGTCGCCGTCTTGCCGGTGCCGGTCGCGCCGACGAGCGTCTGGTAGCGCTCGCCCGCGAGAATCGAGTCGGCAAGCGTCTCGATCGCCTTCGGCTGGTCTCCGGTCGGGCTGTAGGAGGAGGTTGTGCGCAGCTCGGCCACGGGCACAGGGTATCCGTGCCGGACAGGCCTCCTTACGGCGCGTATGCGGCGCTGATGGCAGCCTTCGCGGGCGGGCTCGCGGGCGCCGGCGCGCTGGCGCGCGCCCTCGATCGCGACCCGTACGAGCACACGACGCTCGACCTCGCCGCCCTCGCGCTGGCGACGTTCAAGGCGGCGCGGACACTGTCGGACGACGAGGTGACGAGCTTCCTCCGTGAGCCGTTCGTCGAGGGGCGCGCCCACGAAGGCGGAGAGGATCCGCGCGAGACGGGCGGGATGCGACAGGCGATCGGGGAGCTGGTCACCTGCAGCCGCTGCGTCGGCACGTGGGTCGCCGCCGGGCTCGGGGCGACCCAGATCGTCGCGCCCCGGTTCGGCCGTCTGATCACGTGGACGCTCGGCGCCGCCGGGCTGAACGACTTCCTCCAGGCGGGCTTCGCCGCGCTCGCGAACAAGTCGAACGAGCTCGAGCAGCGCGCGGGTCAGTAACCGAGCTCTGACGCGTACGCGCGCCGGTAGATCTTCTTCAGCCGCTCGACCTTCGAGACGTAGTCGCGGGTCTCCTGGAACTGGATCCCCGTGTGCTCGCTCTGCCAGTGGTCGACGTTCTCCTCTCCGGCGTTGTAGGCGGCGAGCGCGAGCCGCTCGTTGTCGCGGTAGTGGTCGAGCAGGTGCCGGAGGTACCACGACCCGTAGCGGACGTTGATCTCCGGGTTCGTGAGATCGGAGAGGTGGAAGTTGTGGCCGCCGGTGTACTGCGCGATGCCCTTCGCCGTGCTCGGCGTCAGCTGCATGAGGCCGACGGCGCCGGCGCTGGAGCGAGCGTTCGCGTTGAACTTGCTCTCGGTCTCGATCACGGCGGCCAGCAGAGCCGGGTCGAGGTGGTAGTTCGTGGCGTGGCCGCGCACGATCGCCGAGTAGCGGAGCGGGTACCAGAGCCGCGCGTACCACGACGGCTCCGTCTTCTGCAGGTACAGGAACACGCCGATCGCCGCGAAGAGGACGGCGGCCGCGGCGATCCAGCGTCTCAGGACGGGAGTCGTAGCTCCTCCAGCACTCCGGCGACGAACGCGTCGAGCTCTTCGAGGGAGCCGTCGTTGACGTAACAGAAGTCGGCCCGCCTCACCTTCTCCTCTTCCGGCACCAGTCGGCTCTCCCTCTCGGCGAGGGCAGCGCCACGCCGTGCCTCCCTCACCTCGGACGGCGCCGTCACGACGACGACGCGGTCGAAGCGCTCCTCTCCGCCGGTCTCGTACAGCAGCGGGATCTCGACGACCGCCACGTCGGCATCTACATCGGCGAGCCATTCGTCGGTCGCGGCGCGCACCCGCGGGTGGAGCTCCGCTTCGAGCCAGGCGAGCTCGGCGCGATCGGCGAAGACGATGCGCCCCACCTCCTTCCGGTCGAGCTCGCCGTCGCGGAAGACCCGCTCGCCCCAGCGCTCATGCAGCGCCGTCTGCAGCCCCTTGTCCTCGCGATACAGACGGTGGACGACGTCGTCGCTCGAGATCACGGCCGCACCATGGCGCTCGAACGCACGAAGCGCCTCGCTCTTGCCGGCGGCGATGCCGCCCGTGAGCGCGACCGCGAGCGGTCGCTGCACGACTACTCGGCCGGAGCCTCGTCGGAGGCTTCGGCTTCCGGTTCCGCCTCCGCCTCGGGCTCGGCCTCGGCGACCGGCTCCTCGGCTACCGGCGCGTCTTCGGCGACCGGCTCTGCCTCGGCAGCGGGCTCCTCGACCTCGGGGTCGGTCGCGATCTCGGCGACGGGCTCCTCTGCCACGGGCTTCCTCTGCCACGGGCTCCTCCTCCGCTGCAGGCGCGGGCTCGAGGGCCTCGGCCGCGGGAACCTCGTCGGCGAAGACCTCGTCGGAAAGCCCGAGCGCGGGCGGCTCCGCCTCCTCGCCCGGCATCGGCTGTACGGGCATGCCGTCCTCGACGCGCTTGAGCGAGAGCGAGAGGCGCCGCCGCTCGGCGTCGACCTCGAGGATCCGGACGTGAACCTTGTCGCCCTGCGACACGACCTCGCGCGGGTTCTCGACGTGGTGCTGCGCGAGCTCGGAGATGTGGACGAGCCCTTCGACGCCCGGCAGGATCTCGACGAAGGCGCCGAACGTGACGACCTTCGTCACGGTGCCCTGCACGACGTCGCTCTCCTGGTAGCTGTCGAGCACCTGCTGCCAGGGGTCGGTCTGCGTCTGCTTGAGGCCGAGCGAGATCCGCTGGCGCTCGCGGTCGATGTCGAGCACCTGCACCTTGACGGTCTGCCCGATCTCGAGCACCTCGGACGGGTGGTTGACGTGGCTCCACGAAAGCTCGGAGATGTGGATGAGGCCGTCCATCCCGTCGAGGTCGACGAAGGCGCCGAAGTCGACGATGTTCGAGATCGTGCCCTCGACCACGTCGCCCGGGTTGAGCCGGTCGAGGATCCGCTGCCGCTGCTCCTTGCGCTCTTCTTCGAGCACGGCGCGGCGCGAGAGGACGACGTTGTTGCGCGAGCGGTTGAGCTCGATGACCTTGCACTGGAGCTCCTGGCCGAGGAACTCGTCGAGGTCCTGCACGCGGCGGATGTCGACGAGCGACGCCGGCAGGAAGCCACGGACGCCGAGATCGAGGATGAGTCCGCCCTTGACGACCTCGATCACGCGACCGTTGACCGGCTCGCCCTTCTCGTGGGCGCCCTCGATCGCCTTCCACGCGATCTCGAACCGTGCGCGCTTCTTGGAGAGGATCAGCCGTCCCTCGGTGTCCTCTTTGGTCAGCACAAGTGCGGCGATGTCGTCGCCGACCGTGACCTCGTCCTCGGGGTTGATCGAGCGCCTGATCGACAGCTCCGAGACCGGAATGACGCCCTCCGACTTGTAGCCGATGTCGACGAGCACCTCGTCCTTGTCCACGCGAACGACGGTGCCGTTCACGACCTGCCCCTCCTCGATGGTGGGGAAGGTCGATTCGTAGTCGGGGACGAGCTCGCCGCTCTCGGGGTCGGTCGTCCAGACGCCCTCTTCGAGGCGCGGGTC
>CAWBQC010000004.1:0-4884 GCA_963790845.1 uncultured Actinomycetes bacterium
GCGTCACGGCCTGCTTCAGCGCGTCGGCGACGGCGTGCGGGTCGAGCTCCTCCCCGTCGAGGTAGCGCGCCATGAGCTCCTCGTCGGTCTCGACTACCGCATCGAGGAGCTTCTCACGATGCTCCTGGACGACGTCCGCCAGCTCGTCGGGGATCGGCTGCGGCCCGCCCTCGCGTCCGCCCGAGGGATCCAGGTAGGCGCACATGTGGAGGAGATCGACGACCCCTTTCAACTCGTGCTCGGCGCCGATCGGAAGCTGAATCGCGACGCAACGGTCGGAGAGCTGCTGCCTCGCCGCCTCGAGCACGCGGTAGAAGTCGGCGCGCTCGCGGTCGAGCATGTTGACGAAGAGGACGCGCGAGAGCTCCTGCTCCTCGGCCCGCTGCCACACGCGCGAGGTGTTGACCTCGACCCCCATCACGCCGCTGAGCACCATCACGACGCCCTCGACGACGCGCAGCGCCGCGTAGGTGTCGGCCTGGAAGCCGGCGTCGCCGGGCGTGTCGAAGAGGTTGATCTTGCGGTCCTTCCACTCGAGATGGCAGAGCGAGCCGGAGAGGGACATCCCCCGCCGCTGCTCGTGCTCGTCCCAGTCGGAGACCGTCGTCCCCTGCTCCACGCTGCCGAGCCGGTTCGTCTTCCCGGCTTCGAACAGCAGCGCCTCCACGAGTGACGTCTTCCCGACGCCGCGGTGTCCGGCGACGGCGATGTTGCGGATCTTCGTGGGCTCGGTGGCAGGCATCGGGGACGTGTCCTCCTCGGTCGCTTCGGCCCGCATCGTATCGCCGCGTTTCGCGGCTCTCCGCTCCTACATCGCGGCGGCGGCGCCGAACGACGCGATGTGCGCCTTCAGCCGGAGGATCGCCTTCGTGTGGAGCTGCGAGACGCGCGACTCGGTGACGCCGAGAACCTCGCCGATCTCGCGGAGGGTCAGCTCCTCGTAGTAGTAGAGCGTGACGACGAGCTTCTCGCGCTCGGGCAACCGGGCGATCGCGTCGGCGAGCGCTTCCTTCTGCTCGGTCACGGAGAGCGTGCCCTGCGGGTCGGGCGCGCTTTCGTCCTCGATCGTGTCGATGAGCGCGACCTGGTCGCCGCCGCCCGAGCCGGAAACGGTCCAGAGCTCGTCGAGCGCAGCGATCGAGGACCGGGAGATCTCCCCCAGGCTCTCCTCGAGCTCCTCCTCGGTGATGCCGAGCTTGTTCGAGATCTCCTCGTCGGACGGAGCCCGGCCGAGCCGGGCCTCGAGCTCGCCGATCGCACGCTCGATCTGGCGGGCGCGGGCGCGGACGGAGCGCGGTACCCAGTCCATCGACCGCAGCTCGTCGATGATCTGGCCCTTGATCCGGGCCATCGCGTACGTCTCGAACTTCACGTCGCGTGCCGGGTCGTAGCGCTCGATCGCGCCGATCAGCCCGAGCAGTCCGTAGGAGACGAGGTCGCCCTCGTCGACGTGGGCCGGCAGCCCCGAGCCGAGCCGGCCGGCGACGTACTTCACGAGCGGCGCGTACGTGAGGATCAGGCGGTCGCGAATCTTCTGATCGCCGGTCTGCCGGTAGTCGAGCCAGAGCGCCTGGGTTTCGTCCGCCCGCGTCACGTCCCGAGAGAATACGGCGTTCTGCGGCGGATTCCTCAGGGTGATCAGCGTTTGCGGCGGAATGCGCCTGCCGAAAGTGTGGCCAGCCAGGCGGCGACGGCGAGCGCCGCGAAGCCGATGACGAGGTGGCGTCCGCTGCTTCCGCCGGCGAATGCGTAGGCCGCGATTGCGGTCAGCGCAGCCGCGAGAACGGCGAAGAGGATCCCGAGCGCGTGCCGCTGCACGCGCCGAGGGTACGCCGAAACGCGCTGGGTACACTGGCTGACCGGCACAGGGGCGTAGCTCAGTTGGTAGAGCGGCGGTCTCCAAAACCGTAGGTCGGGGGTTCGAGTCCCTCCGCCCCTGCTAGCCCGTCTCGAGTGCGAGTTGCCGGAAGTCTGCGAGGCCCGAGACACCGACGCCCACGAGCCGCAGCGCGCCCGGCCGGTCGCTCAGCCCGCGATCGAGCTGCCGGCAGGCCAGATCGCCGATCGTCTCGGCCGCGTCGATCCCGGCATCGAGCGATGTCGACCGGCTGCGGATCGAGAAGTCGGCGTAGCGGAGCTTCGTCGTCACGGTTCGCGCCACCTGGCCGCGCCGTTGCAGCGCCTCGGCAACCTCGACCGCCATTCCCCGCAGCTCGTCGTGGAGGCGCTCGCGATCGGAGATGTCGCGTTCGAACGTGTTCTCGACGCTGATCGAGACCCGCTCGGTGCCGAGCTCGAGCTCGCGTGGGTCGGCACCGCGTGCGCGGTCGCGAAGCATCGTTCCGACGCTGCCGGGGAGTAGACGGCGTAGGTCGTCGTCCGTGAGTGCGGCGAGGTCGCCGACGGTCTCGAGGCCGGCCGCCCGCAGCCGCTCCTCCGCCTTCGGCCCGACGCCGGGCAGCCGGCGCACCGGAAGCGGTGCGAGGAAGGCGGCCTCTCGTCCAGGCGGCACGACGACGAGGCCGCCCGGCTTGCGCGCATCGCTCGCAACCTTGGCGACGACCTTGCACGGCGCCACGCCGAGTGAGCAGGTGAGGCTCGTCCCCGCACGCACAGCCGTCTGCACCGCCTCCGCGACGACCCGGGCCGCGAGAAAGTCGTCAGCCACTTCGGCGACGTCGAGGTAGCCCTCGTCCAGGCCCGTCTGCTCGACCGTCGGGACGATGCCGCGCACCGTCTCCCAGACGCTCCGCGAGTACTCGCGGTAGAGCGCGTGCCGCGGCCGGACGAAGACGGCGTGCGGGCACCGTCGCAGCGCCTCGGCTGCGCTCATGGCGGAGTGGATGCCGAAGCCCCGCGCGAGGTAGTTGGCGGTCGAGACGACGCCGCGGCCGCGCGGGTCACCGCCGACCACGAGTGGCTGAGTGCGCAGGTCGGGGTTCTCGAGCTCCTCGACCGCGGCGTAGAAGGCATCGAGATCCAGGTGCGCGACGATCACGCGAACAAATGTACGGACTGGAAACGACGGCGGCTGAGCCACCGCCGTCCGGCCGGGAGACCGCCGCCGGCGGCTGCGGGGCGCCGCCGACGGCGACGCCCCGCTCTCTACCTCATGGCGTGGTGACCGGCGGCGCCTCGGGCGCCTCGCGCGCGCCGCTCAGGTGCCGCTCGACGTTCCGGTCCGGCCGCGCGATGAGCAGGTAGGCAGTGCCGACGACTGCGATGACGAAGACCACGAGCAGCGTGATCCAGTCGAGGTTGACGAACGCGCGCGCGCTCGAGAGGCCCGAGGGATAGATGACGTTCACGAACATCGCGGCGAGATAGACAGCGCCGATGATCGAGACGGGCCACCCCCACTTCCCGAGCCGGAAGCTGCCTTCGGGCACCCAGCCTCGCCAGCGCGCGATGATCGACCCGATCACCGTCAGGAGGAACGAGAGGTAGATGCCGCTGACGCCGAATGAGACGAGGGCGACGAGCGCGTTCACGTGCGCCGGATACGTCACGAACCAGATGTGGTAGTTGCTGCCCGGGTTCACGTAGACGAGCAACGCGAACAGCGCCGATACAACGGCCCCCAGGAGCAACGCGTTGGCCGGCGTCCGGAAGCGCTTGTGGACGTGTGAGATCCAGCCCGACCCAGGGAGCGCGCCGTCGCGCGCGTACGAGAACGCGAGCCGGCCGCCGGCGCCCTGCACCGACGAGCCGCACGAGAAGAAGGCGAAGATGATCAGCAGAAGCAGGACGTCCTGTAGCCAGCTCGACAGCTGGGCCAGGATCGACGGGATCCCGCCGGCGACGGCGGCGCCGACCCCATTGTGCTTCTGCGTTGCGAGCAGCAGCCCGGCGGTGAGGATGAACGACGCGATCCCACCCCAGATGAGCGCCTGGCGCATCGCCTTCGGGATCTGGCGCCCTGCGTCCTTCGTCTCCTCGGCGATGTCCCCGGCCGACTCGAAGCCGTAGAAGATGTAGACGGGGGCGAGCACCGCGATCAGCGCCGCGGAGAGCCAGCTGCCGTGGAAGTTGAATCCGAGAGCGTTGTGCGAGGCGTGCTGTGCGCCCTGGGTCGAGAAGAGGAAGCCGAGGCCGTGGTGGAAGCCGTGGATCCCGAGAACGATCGCGATCCCGAGCGTGCCGAGGACCTCGACGTAGACGCCGAACTTCGCGACGTCGGCCATGACGCGGGCGCCGGTCACGTTCACCGTCGTCTGGATCGCGAGCAGGATGAGCGTGATTACGAGGATCGTCCCGTGGCCCGCCGGGTTGAGGGTTCCGAGCCACGAGTTGCCGAACCAGTTGTGGAGCAGCGCCGTCACGTAACCGACGACGCCGGTGTCGACGGACGCGACGGTGATGAGGAGCGCGAAGCCGTAGAACCACCCGACGAACCAGCCGTAGCGTGGCCCGACCGAGAACTTGCTGTACTGGAAGAGCGCGCCGGCGACCGGATAGTGGCTGGCCAGTTCGCCGAAGACGAGCGCAACGAACAGCATCCCGGCGACCGGAATGAAGGTGAGCCAGATATAGGCCGGCCCGCCCATGCCGAGCCCGATGACGAACAGCGAGTAGATCCCGACCATCGGCGACAGGTACGTGAACGCAACCGCAAAGTTCGAGAACAGTCCCAGCACGCGATTGAGCTGTGGCGTGTAGCCCAGGCTCTGGAGCCGCGCGTCCTCGCTCGCACCGACATCCGCCGCACTTGCCGCCTCGCCCGCCATCCGGTCCCTCCTCCTGCCGTGTTTGCCGTCCGGGCGAATCTACGGCTTGTGACGAACTTGTCAATGCTTGAGCAGCGTTAGGCTCAGGCCGTGGCCGTCCTGACCTCGCAGCTCGACCGCGACGCGGAGGAGTTCGCGCGCCGGCACGAGCGGATGG
>CAWBQC010000005.1:0-85239 GCA_963790845.1 uncultured Actinomycetes bacterium
TTCACGACATTTCGCTGCGTTGCGGAATTTGGCCGCTATCGGGGCAATATCAGACTCTCGCCAGCCGAACGCCCTGAAGATTGATGGGTTCACGGCCTAGGCATTTTCGCAATGTTCAAGAGCAACAAAGATGATCGCGAACTGGAGGCTTGGTTCGACTGTAATGGGCATAAATGGACAGAGGGGCCATGCCACTCCGATCCGGACGCATGTCATTACTCGAGTGAGGAATTGTGCGAGTTTCTAGCGCGTGAGCTACCCCGCGCGGAATGATAGATGACGGATTGGTCGACGCCGCTAATCGCCCTGAGTCGCGGTCCGCACTTCGATGGGTTAGTAAAAAAACAATAGCGAGGCAGCGAGCGCAGCGCCTACAGCTAAAATCAGCCACTCCGAGCCCTTGAGCGATAGAATTCTGCCTGGGCTTACGATGCTCATTCTTCGAGACCCGAATTCAATGAATTACACCGTAACAGAAGACGGCCGTCTCGGCTGTAGCTGGCGCGCCACATGCTGATGAAAACACGCAACGAAATGCGGCCAAATAGAGCCTATTTATTGTTGAGACAAGAAGCGGCGGACAACTCTGCCAATGCCCCAGATGACGAAGGAGCCGGCTATCGCGACAGGTGTCCCTATAGTCCAATCGGGACGCTCTAAAGTCGCAGTGGCCGCAAAAATAAACAGCGCCCATAGCACTGCGGCAGCGCAGGCCGTCCAGTAAAGAATATTGCCAAGACGAGCGGCCATCGACCTTCTATCGACAGCAGCATCAACGCGCCTAGGCAAGATAGAAGACCTGATTGCAATCGTGGTTAAGCCCGGCCACCGAACGCACTGTTAACGTGGCGTCGTGCTCACGATTTGTAGGGGGCTCATCCATTCCTTTACATTCAGTGAATTGCGAGACTTGCATCTCGTTGAACTATCACGCATTCTTTCTACCGGAGACAGCGCGGCTATACCTCCCAAATTGGGCTGGAGCATGGATCGCCAGGGAATTCGAACCTTGTTCGACCGTGTAACCAGACGTTTGAAGCAATTCGAATTTCGGCTCATCGGGACCACGCCGAGAGCGGGTTAGTCTCGACACGTATTCAGACGAACTCGCCGCCCGCGATGCCGAATTCCGTCAAGAAGCGAGATATGGCAAGTGGTCGGACCCAGGCCCGCCGTCACACGGTCTGCGCTGTAATGACTTCCGCGTTTCTTGATTTTTCCAAATCGCGGAGCAACGATCTTTCAACATCTGTCCCGGAATACGGCTTTCCTGACCTCAAGCCTGGCGATCGTCGGTGCCTATGTGCGGCGGGTTGGCAGGAAACATTGAAGGCGAACCAAGCGCCTCGTGTGGTCCTGCGCGCCACTCGTGAGAGTGGATGCTCCCGGGACGTTGGTATATGGATATGGCATCAATCCCGCACCGCCCGCCGGTCCCTAAGCAATTGGTAAAATTGCGGGTATAACTTCGGGAAGTATGTTGTTGAGGAGTATCGCATGGCCCCGCGTGCGAATTGGAAGGGTTACCTTCGGCTGTCACTGGTGTCTTGTCCGATCGCCCTCTATCCGGCGTCGTCTCTCAGCGAAAAGGTGAGCTTCAATCGGATCAACCGGAAGACCGGAAACCGCTTGAAGCAACAGAACGTCAATTCCGAGACCGGTGACGTCGTCCCCGAGAGGACACGGCCCGCGGCTACGAGGTCGCGAAGGGCCAGTACCTCATCGTCGAAGACCAAGAGATCGATGCCGTGCAAATCGAAAGCACCCGGACCATTGAAATCGATCAATTCGTTCCGCGCAGTGAGATCGACGACCGCTATATCAACTCCCCCTACTACATCGCTCCCGACGGCAAGGTTGGTCAGGACGCCTTCGCGGTCATTCGCGACACGATTGCCAAAATGAACATGGTCGCGGTTGGACGGGTTGTGCTGACGCGGCGCGAACACATCATCGCGCTGGAGGCACGGGGTCGAGGTCTGCTGGGGCTCACGCTGCGCTATCCTTACGAAGTTCGCGACGAGCAGGCGTATTTCGAGGACATTCCCGAGCTGAAAACTCCGAAAGAGATGCTCGATCTCGCCGCTCATATCGTCCAGACAAAATCCGGCCACTTCGATCCGGCTCAATTCGACGACCGCTATGAGAACGCGCTGATCGATCTGCTCAAGAAGAAAGAGGCCGGAGAAAAGATCGAACCAGCCAAAGAGGGTCCGACGCCGCAGGTGGTCAATCTCATGGACGCCCTGCGTGCCAGTATCGATGCAGACAAAAAGAAGGCGCCGGCCCCGAGCACGCAAGCGCGGCGTCCTGCTAAGAAGAGAGCCAGCCAGAAGTGAGCCGTTCCCGTCAGCCTAGGTAAACACATGACGTCCGTTGAACTCGACGGCTCAGCGCTCAAGTCCTCGGTCGCCTTCACGGGTCGGCTTGCTTGCATGAGCCGGGCAGAAGCATTCGACGTCGTTCGCCAGCGTGGCGGAACGCCAAGCCCGGCGGTGACAAAGCGCACGCAAGTTCTCATTGTCGGCGAGCTCGGCTGGCCGCTCCTCGACGATGGCCGTCCCTCCAACAAGCTCGAGTCGTGCCACGGCCCTGGGCATTCCGATCGTCAGCGAGCGGCGTTTTCTAGAATGGGTCGGCAAGTCTCCTTCGGACAACGACCAGAAAACCTATTCGGCCGACCAACTTGCTGCCCTGACCAAGATGTCGAGCGGAATGATCCAAGAGCTCGCACAGCTGAGCCTATTGGATGAGCGGGATGGTCGTTTCGGCTTTCGCGACCTCGCAAGTGCCCGTCAGATCGCCAAGCTGCTCAACGACGGGGTTCGCCTATCGGAAATCATTCGCGCCGTCAGCGAAATCCGGAAATGGCTTCCCGATGTCGGCTTGGCTGCGGTCCGGCTTCATGCCGGCGCCCTCAGCGACGTCCAGGTCGAGCAGCCTGGCGGCCGCACGGATAAATACGGTCAGTTCGTCCTTGCCGTTGATGGCGCCCGGGACGATCCCGATGAGTTGTTCGATCGGGCGCATTCTGCCGAGCAGGTTGGGGACATTGCCGAAGCCGAAAGGCTCTATCGCCTTCTCATGAAAAGCGATCCGACTGATGCATCGGCGCCGTTCAATCTCGGGAACATGCTTCGGGCCGCTGCTCGTACCGTCGAAGCCGAAGCGGCTTTGAGGGCCGCT
The DNA here is from genome assembly GCA_963790845.1 of uncultured Actinomycetes bacterium. Taxonomy (GTDB): domain Bacteria; phylum Actinomycetota; class Thermoleophilia; order Gaiellales; family Gaiellaceae; genus Palsa-739. Next base: position 3,187 of record CAWBQC010000005.1, read on the forward strand.
ACGCGCGCCAATCCGGCATTTGCGGAAGCTTGGTACAATCTCGCCGACTTGCTGGATGATCAGGGGCGCTCCGAAGCCGCCATCGAATGTCTGCGCAAGGCCTTCGTGGTTGCGCCCGACTACATCGATGCGATGTTCAATCTAGCGCTGTTGCTGCAACGGAAAGGCGCGTATGCCGAAGCCGCAGACTATTGGCGGCGGTATTTGGCGAGTGATCGTGCATCGGAATGGGCGGTCGCGGGCGCGGCGGTCGCTGAAGTTTTGCGAGATCCAAATGAACTCGCTTACCGGCCGCCCCGGACCTCAGGCGGGTTCAGACCAAGCAGCCTGATATCGGCTTCAGATTATGATTTGGACCCGGCTTCTTCGAAACCCGGGCTATGAAGTAAAGCCCGCTAACCAAGCCGCCTCGCATCAGGTCGCTTGCGGTGGATGCGGCGTTTTAACTTGCCCGCATACCACCGCCATACATGTAGAGCGGTCCTGCGGTACCCTCCACGACCTGCTGAGAGATCACGACCTCCTTGACACCCTCGAGGCTTGGTAGGTCGAACATTGAGTCAAGGAGTATGGCCTCCATGAGGGAGCGTAGCCCGCGCGCCCCGGTCTTGCGGTCGATCGCCTTCCTGGCGATGGCGCCAAGGGCTTCCGCCGCCACACTGAGCTTAACCCCCTCCATCTCGAACAGCCGCTGGTACTGCTTCACCAGCGCGTTCTTGGGCTGGGTCAGAATGAGCCGCGACTTCGCCGCTTGGCTCGGTCTCACGCCTCTTCAAAGATCGACAGGCGGTAAGCGGAAGCTCCGCGAGGTCTTGCGTAGTGCTAAGTGGGTTGTTGAGCCTGGGCGTGCTCGCTGCGGGGTTTTCGAAACGCGCTTCGGCGCGATCGCGTGCCCGAGCGGACGAGGTGAGGGCGATTTCCTCCTCGTCGAGCGTGGTTTCGTGAACTTACCTCACGGAATTTTCGTCAGCGCATCCTGTTTGGACGCCACCTTCGCACGAAAGCCACTTACTCTCCACCTCGCGCCGATGGATACGGTTCCACTCAAGCGGGAAGTCTCATGCGCATCGGGTGGAGTTGAGACAACAATGCCCCAACGGTGCTCACGAAGCCTTCTCAGACTTGTCTGCGCATGCTTCACGCCGGTTGCTCTGGCTTGGGTTTGAGGTGCACTACCTTGCCCATCTTATCGTTTGCCGGATCGGGCGTATTCAACCAGATCATCCACCTCTTTCTACTTTCAACATCGGCAAAGAATCGCCAATGTCGCGAGCCACAACTGTCGCAGAGTTTGTTGAACTCAACCGAGGATAAGACTTCCAATCGGGGCGGCGGGGCGCCCTTCTCGATGCAATCGAACTGGGCCAGATAATAGCCATCACTGATTTGCGCGATGATCTGACCGGTTTCGTAGCGTTCCTCGTCAATGAAGTACAAACCAACGAAGTTGATTGGCTTATGGTGGTCGGATTTTGTCATGATTGCCTCACCCTTCACAGCCAAGGGCGCCGCCGGCGCACGCGACGATAACGCTGAACACGAAGGCCACAGTAACGGCCTAACGTGAAGGGTGCCAGAACTCAAACTGGACGCTTCACGTGGCCACGCCTGCCGGCACGAGATTGCTGTAGATTGAACTCTGTCGAACCCCCGGAATTTTCTTGATGAAGTCGTAAAAGCAGGCAATCGCGTTGCTCGGCGATCGTCTATCCGCCGAAAGTTCAAATCAGACAATTGCGTGGACGCCCCCGAGACTCGGCGACGAACCGTTTCGCCGCGGCCTCGGCTCGGGCGCCAAGATCACTATGCCCGCCGCCGGCAACACGCACGAAGTGCTTGGGCGCCTGGATCATGGCATATAGCCGCTCGCCGAGCGTAATCGGAACGACAGTATCCTCGTCGCCATGCACCACCAGCACCGGCGCCGTAACCTTGCCGGCGAGCAAATCCGAACGGAACTTGTCCTTCATGAAAAGCCGCACCGGGACGAACCAATAATGCCGCGCGCCGACATCGGCCACTGAAGTGAAGGGGGCCTCCAGCACCAGGTTGCCGACTGGCTTTTCGGCTGCTAACGCGACCGCGAGCGCAGAGCCGAGCGATTTACCCCATAGAACGATGCGCTCCGCGCCATAGCGGGCAATGGCGAACGCATAGGCCGCAGCGGCGTCCGCGAGGAGTCCCGTCTCGGTCGGCCGTCCGCTCGAGCCCCCATAGCCGCGGTAACTCAGCGCGACAAGTCCGCTGCCGTCAGCGATGAGCGCGCGAAAGCGTTCATCCCGCCAGCGCAGCGAACCGCCATTGCCGTGGAAATAGAGAAATACGGGCTGTCCCTCGCGCGGCGGTACATGCCAAACGATTACCCGCTCGCCATCGGCGGTATCGACCACAGCCTCTTCAGCCTCTGGCAGGCCGACCGCCCGCGGGACGGTGCGCCGGCGCTCCGGAAAATATTGAAGCCTCCGCTGCGCCACGTAAAGCAGCGCAACGAACCCGCAGTAGAGAACGACCGCGCCGATTGCCAGTTTCAGCATTAGTCAGACCTCAGCCTGTCCACTCGACGGCGGACGAGGAGGCGCTGCACGTCCGGCTCGCCGACCGCTCTGTGCGTATCGGCCCGCCGGCCGCCGCGGAGAGCTACCTCAACATCCCGGCTCTCATTGCCGCCGCGGAGACGACGGGCTGCGAGGCGGTTCATCCCGGCTACGGATTCCTCTCCGAGAACGCCGAGTTCGTGCGGATGTGCGAGGACAACGACCTCGTCTTCATCGGGCCCTCGGCGGAGACGATGGAGCGAATGGGCGACAAGGCGCGCGCGAAGGCGGAGATGCGCGCCGCGGGCGTTCCGCTCGTGCCCGGCAACGAGGGTGTCGCAGGGCCGGACGAGGCGCGCGTCGCGGCCGAAGAGCTCGGCTTCCCGGTGCTGCTGAAGGCTGCGGCCGGCGGCGGGGGAAAGGGGATGCGGATCGTCGCGGAGCCGGGCGAGCTCCACGACGCGTTCCAGCGCGCGGCCGCGGAGGCGCACGCCGCGTTCGGGGACGGCTCGCTGTACGTCGAGAAGGTGATCACGCCGGCGCGCCACGTCGAGATCCAGGTGCTGTGCGACAACCACGGCACCGTCCTCACGTGCGGCGAGCGCGAGTGCTCGATCCAGCGCCGCCACCAGAAGCTGATCGAGGAGTCGCCGTCGCCGGCGCTCGACGCCGAGCTGCGCGAGGAGATGGAGGCTGCCGCCGAGCGTGCCTGCCGGCACATCGGCTATCGCAACGCCGGCACGATCGAGTTCCTCGTCGGCCCCGACGGCGCGTTCTCCTTCATCGAGATGAACACGCGCCTGCAGGTCGAGCATCCGGTCACGGAGCTCGTCACCTCCCTCGATCTCGTGCGCGAGCAGGTGCGCATCGCGGCCGGCGAGCAGCTCGCCCACGGCGGCCGCGCCGGCCCGCGCTCGGGGCACGCGATCGAGCTGCGGATCAACGCCGAGGACCCGTCACGAGACTTCGCGCCCGGCCCGGGGAAGGTCACGCGCTTCCGGCCGCCGCTCGGCCCGGGCGTCCGCGTCGACACGTTCGTCGAGGAGGGGGCGACGATCTCGCCGTACTACGACTCGCTCATCGCGAAGGTGATCGTCCACGACGCGAGCCGCAAGCTCGCGATCGAGCGCGCTCGGCGCGCGCTCGGCGAGTTCGAGATCGAGGGCGTTCCGACGACTCGGGCCGTGCTCTTCGACATCCTCGCGAGCGACGAGTTCCGGAGCGGCGAGTACTCGACGTCCTTCCTCGAAGAGGCCGGCGCGCGGCTGCCGGCGCTGGCCGGCTCGTCGTGAGCCGTGTCCTCGTCCAGGAGAGCGGCGGCTCGGTGCGGGTGAGCGAGGTCGCGCTGACGGAGATCGTGCGGCGTGCTGTCTCGTCGGTCGACGGCGCGCGGCTGCGGAAGGGCCGCCGGAGGCTCGGCGTCGAGATCGAGGGCGGCCATGCCCGCGCCGAGCTGCAGCTCGCGGTCGAGTACGGCCGCATCCTCCCCGAGGTGTCGGCGGCGGTGCAGGAGCGGGTCGCCGACGCGCTCGCCCGCATGTGCGACGTCGAGGTCGAGGCGGTTCACATCACGGTCGAGGAGCTGGATCGCCCGTGAGCACGATCAGCCGTCGCGAGGCGCGCCGCGCTGCGGTCTTCATGCTCTTCCAGTGGGACGTCACCGGCCGGCCGCTCGGCTCGCTCTACGAGGGCGACGTCGACGCGTACACGCAGCAGCTCGCCGGTGCGGTGACCGAGCATGCGGAGGAGCTCGACGCGCGGATCACGTCGGCCTCCGACGACTGGACTGCGGATCGCCTCGGCGCGGTCGAGCGGAACGTCCTGCGCGTCGCGCTCGAGGAGCTGGACGAGGGGGAGGTTCCCGTCGAGGTCGTCCTCGACGAGGCGGTGACGCTTGCGAAGCGGTATGCATCCGAGGATGCTGGGAGGCTGGTGAACGGGATCCTGGGCAAGCTCGTGCGGGAAGGGCAGGCAACGTGAGCAGTGACGAGTCGCTGACGCGCGCGGAGGAGCTGCTGAAGCGGGTCGAGGACGTGCGCGCCGAGCTCGAGAAGATCTCGGCGACGGACGAGGGCTCGTCGGACCGCGCGATCGAGCTGCTCGGCCAGCTGTCGGAGCTCGCGAAAGCCGTCGAGGAAGAGCTGACGCGAGCGCAGCGAGAGGCCGATGCACAGTCCTGACGAGCTGAAGGCGCTCGTCGAGGAGGCGCTCGAGCGGCTCGATCTCTGGCCGGAGCTGCACGGCCAGGCGACTTCGGTGCGCTACTCGCTCGAGGTAGGCGGCAAGCGGGTACGTCCGGTGATCGCGCTCGCCGTCGGGGAGGCTCTCGGAGCTCCGGTGGCGCAGGTCATGCCCGCAGCGCTTGCGATCGAGCTCGTCCACACGTTCTCGCTCGTCCACGACGACCTGCCCGCGATGGACGGCGACGAGGAACGGCGCGGCCGGCCGTCGACGTGGAAGAAGTTCGGGGAAGGCGTCGGCGTGCTCGCCGGCGATGCGCTCCTCGCGGAGGCCTTTCGCCTGGCGGCCCGCTACGAGTCGTCGGCGGTCGCGCGCGAGCTCGCCGAGGCGACGCTCGGGATGATCGGCGGCCAGTACCTCGACACGATGGTGGAGGGCTACGACCTCGCCGCGGTGCACCGGCTGAAGACGGGCCGCCTCTTCTACGGCTCCGTGACGATGGCGCTCTGTGCGGCCGAGCTACCGGATGCGGATCAGGCGCCGTGGCGCGCGTTCGCGGAGGAGCTCGGGCTCCTCTTCCAGATCGTCGACGACATCCTCGACGAGGACGGCTACGTGCGAGAGCATGGAACCGACGGCGCCCGGCGCTACGCCGACGAGGCTGCGGAACGAGCGCGTGCGCGGCTCGGCGAAGTCGATGCGGACACGACGGTCCTGCGCGACATCGTCGACTCGCTCGCCGTCCGCACGGCTTGATCGCCACTCACGAGACGTAGAGATCGGGAGGTCATGCGAGGTCCGAGCACTTCGCGTTCGCGGTTCTCGTAGCCTTGCTGGTGCTCGTGCTGCCGCAGGTGGGCTCGAGTCGGGAAGGGGCTCGAGCCGCTCCGGGTCGTCACCCTGTCGGGCAAGGTCGGCTGGATTCGTGGCGCGAGCGCCAAGGCATGGTGGACCGACTATTACGGCCCGCCGGGCAGCACGTGCTCGTGCGGCTCACCGAACGAGGTGGCGAGGTTCGCCAACCGCGTCGATGGGACGGGCGGACTGGAAGTCCGCACTCCGATGGAAGCTGGGCTCCGGCGATGCTCGTCCAGGCGGGACACACTGCGCCGATGCTCTACTACCCGGCGAGCGACTCGACGCCTCCATATCTCGTTAGACCGGCCGATCGGGGAGCCCATGGCCTTCGCTGGGACACGTGGACGGTGGTGACGCCGCGGATGCAGAGGATCATGACCGCTGCGCTGAGAGATGGAACGGTCAGTACCTACACCGGTTCGCGGGCCTTCCCGATGGGATGGGTAGTCGGCGGCGGACTTGGAGCAGTTCTTCTCGCAGCACTTATCGTCGGTGCCTGGCGTCGTCCGCGCCGGCTCGGAGGGCTGACGGAGCGTATTCGGCATACCGGCTCCCGCGCTTGAAGAAGCGCCTCGACGTGCTGCTCGTCGAGCGCGGGCTGGCGGAGTCCCGGGCGCAGGCCCAGGCATTGATCATCGCCGGGCTCGTGCGGGGCTACGACAAGCCCGGCCAGCAGGTTGCGGAGGACGCCGAGCTCGAGGTCGAGAGCCCGCCGCCGTATGTCTCTCGCGGGGGAGAGAAGCTCGCGCATGGGCTCGACGGGCTCGGGGTCGATCCGGAGGGCCTCGATTGCGTCGACGTCGGCGCCTCGACCGGCGGCTTCACGGACGTCCTCCTCCAGCGGGGCGCGGCACGCGTCATCGCTGTCGACGTCGGCTACGGCCAGCTTCACCCGCGTCTCCGTGCGGATCCGCGCGTGACCGTGCTCGAGCGGACGAACGCGCGCACGCTCACGGAGCTCCCGTTCGAGCCGCAACTCGCCGTCTGCGACGTCTCGTTCATCTCGGTGCGGCTGGCGCTGCCGCCCGTTCTGCGCCTCTGCTCGCCGGGCTGGGAGGCAGTCGTGCTCGTGAAGCCGCAGTTCGAGGCCGGCCGCGCGGACGTGGGGAAGGGAGGCGTCGTGCGCGATCCCGAGGTGCGGCGGCGGGTCGTGCGCGAGGTGGCCGACGCCGCCCTCTCCTGGCAGGCGAGCGTGCGCGGCGTCGTAGACTCGGGGCTCCCGGGGCCGAAGGGAAACCGGGAGATCTTCCTGCACCTCGCACACGCCGAGCAGCCGACGCTTCCCGATGACCTCGACGAACGGATCGAGCACGCACTCGCCGGTTGAGACCGCGGCGGTCGTCGCGCACGGCCGCATCGACGTCGAGGACGCTGTCGATCGCGTCCGCGCAGTGGCCGAGCGCGCGGGGGTCGAGCTCGTCGACGAACCGGAGGGCGCGCAGCTCACGGTCGCCGTCGGCGGGGACGGGACGATCCTGCGCACGCTCGCGCGCCTCCTGGGAACCGGCGTCCCGGTGATCGGCGTCAACTTCGGCCGTGTCGGCTTTCTCGCGTCGATCGCTCCCGATCGGCTCGAGGACGATCTGGCACGGGTCTTCGCGGGCGAGTACCGGACGATCGAGCAGCCGACGCTGGAGGCGCAGCTCGACGGCGAGGAGTTCGTTGCCGTCAACGACGTCGTCGCGACGAGCTCGACGCTCGGGCGGATGATCGAGCTCGGCTGGGAGATCGCGGGCGAAGACCTCGGCGTGGTGTCGTGCGACGGGATGATCTGCTCCACGCCCTCCGGCTCGACCGCGTACAACCTCTCGAACGGCGGCCCCGTGCTCGTGCGCGGGCTCGACGCGATGGCGATCACCTTCATCGCGCCGCACTCGCTCGACGCCCGGCCGCTCGTCGTGCCGCGTGGCGCCGAGCTGGTGGTGAGGAACGCAACCGCGGACGTGGTGGCCGCTGTCCTCGTCGACGGCCAGCGCACCGGCGACCTCGCGCCGGAGCGAGCGCTGTCGATCCGGCTCGGCACCGAGCGAAGCTTGCTCGCGACGCTCCCCGAGACGACGTTCTTCCGCCGCTACCGCGAGACGTTCACGTCCTAAAGAGCGAATGGGCGGCGTCGGGCAGTGGGTCTACGATCGGCTGCGTGCTTCGTCGGCTTCGCATCGAGAATCTCGTCCTCATCCGTGAGGCGGAGCTCGAGCTCGCGCCCGGGCTGAACGCGATCACCGGGGAGACCGGCGCCGGCAAGACGATCCTCGCCCAGGCCTTCGGGCTCCTGCTCGGTGCGAAAGGCGACGACTCCTACGTCGGCGCCGCCGGTGAGGAGGCGTACGTCGAGGCGGAGCTCGACCTCCCGGACGAGCTCGAAGAGCTCGGCGAGCTGCAGCCGGAGGACGAGGACGCGCTCGTTGTATCCCGGCGTGTCTTCGGGGACGGCCGCACGCGGGCGTACGCCTGGGGGCGCGCCGCAGCACGGGAGGATGTCGCCGCGGCAGTCGAGCGGGTGGTCGCGATGTCGGGCCAGTTCGAGCAGCGCCGGCTCGCGCGGCCGTCGTACCAGCTCGAGGTGCTCGACCGCTTCTGCGGCGAGGAGCAGCTCGGCCGTCGAGCGGCAGCACGGACGGCGTGGCGCGACCTGCAGGCGGCGCGTCGCCGGCACGACGAGCTGACGACCAACGCGGCGCTCGCGGAAGCCCGGCTCGCGGAGCTGCGCGCGCTCGTCGAGGACACCGAGGGCATGGAGGCGGGAGACGAGGAGAAGCTCCGCACCGAGCGCGAACGGCACAGGCATGTCGCCGAGCTCGCGTCAGGGGCGGCTGAAGCCGCGGCCGCCCTTGCTCCCGACGAAGGCGAGGGAGCGACCGGGCTCGTCGCGCTCGCGGAGCGGTCGGTCGCGCCGCTCGAGCGGCTCGCGCCCGAGCTGCAGCGCGCCGGCGACGAGTTGCGGGACGCCGAGCTTCGCCTGCGCGAGACCGCCTCGGATCTCCACGCCTTCCTGGCGTCGCTCGAGGCGGAACCGGGCCGGCTCGAACAGCTCGAGGCCGAGCTCGACCGGATCGCGGAGGCGAAGCGCCGCTTCCGCTGCGAGACGTACGAGGAGTTGCTCGTGCGGCGCGAGGAGGCGCGGGCAGAGCTCGCGGCTCTCGAGGACGGTTCCGACCCTGCCGAGGTCGCCGCGCGGGAGCTCGCCGAGGCGGAGGCGCGCGTGCACACGCTGGCACTCGAGCTCCGCGCCGAGCGGAACGCCGCGGCGCCCGCGTTCGCCGACGCGGTCGCGACCGAGCTTCGCGGCGTCGGGATGGGGGAGGGCGAGTTCGTGTGCGAGCTCGCACGATCGCGACGATCCCGGCGCGACCGGCGCCGACGAGGTCGTCTTCCTCGTCCGCCCGAACGCCGGCCTTCCTTTCGGACCGGTCGCGGAGACCGCCTCCGGAGGCGAGCTCTCGCGGATCGCGCTGGCCATTGCGGCCGTCGCCGGCGGAGAAACGCTCGTGTTCGACGAGATCGACGCGGGGATCGGCGGCGAGACGGCCCACGCCGTAGGCGGATTGCTCCGGCGGCTCGCCGAGCATGCCCAGGTCGTGACGATCACGCATCTTCCGCAGATCGCCGCGCTCGCCGACCGCCACTTCCGGGTCGAGAAGACGCCGGGCGAGCCGACGCACACGCGCATCGAGCAGCTCGGCGACGAGGAGCGGAAGTCCGAGCTCGAGCGCATGCTCGGCGGACAGGAGTTCCTTGCCGCGGTACGCGGCTAGCCGCGTCCTGCCGGCGACCGTCGACGAGGTCTGGGCGGTGCTGGCCGAGGCAGAGCACTTCCCCGCCTGGTGGCCGGGAGTCGACCGGGTCGAGCCGAGCGTGCGGCGCGCGGTGGCGCCGGGCGCGCTCTGGAAGATCGAGGGTCGGAACCAGATGAGCCTCCTGCGGCGAAGTCCACAACTCAGCGGGACGCTGCTCGTGTTCGACGTCGTGCCTCAGAGCCGGCTCGTCTTCCAGCTGACCGACGCCCGGATCGACGCCGAGCTCGAGCTCGCGGCGACCGAGGACGACCAGACAGCCGCGACGCTCACCGTCGAGGCGCCGCGGTTCAGCGGCGTCGGGCGCTCGTTCACCTCAGAGGTGCTCGCCAGGCTCGCTGCCCTGGTCCGTCCCTCCGATGCGTAGGCGCCCGCCGCTGCGGGTGCTACCCTGAAATCCCGTGAGCGCGCGGGCCCCGAAGTACGTCTTCGTCACGGGTGGAGTTGTCTCCGCGCTCGGGAAGGGAATCGTCGCCGCTTCGCTCGGTCGCCTGCTGAAGGCACGCGGGCTGCGCGTCCAGCTGCAGAAGTTCGATCCGTACCTCAACGTCGATCCGGGGACGATGAGCCCGTTCCAGCACGGCGAGGTCTTCGTGACGGAGGACGGGGCCGAGACCGACCTCGACATCGGCCACTACGAGCGCTTCGTCGACGAGAACTTCCTCCGCAGCGCGAGCCACAGCGCGGGCGCGATCTGGGACACCGTCCTGCGCAAGGAGCGCAAGGGCGACTTCCTCGGCGCGACGGTGCAGGTGATCCCGCACATCACGAACGAGATCAAGGCGCGCATCCGCCGCGCGGCCGAGTCCAGCCCGACCGACGTCGTGATCTCCGAGATCGGCGGCACCGTCGGCGACATCGAGTCGCTGCCCTTCCTCGAGGCGATCCGCCAGTTCCGGCGCGAGGTCGGGACGGAGAACGTCGTCTACGTCCACGTCACGCTCGTGCCGTTCATCGAGGCCGCCGGCGAGCTGAAGACGAAGCCGACGCAGCACTCCGTCAACGAGCTGCGCCGGATCGGCATCCATCCCGACATCGTCGTCTGCCGCTCGCACGAGGAGCTCTCGCGCGACATCCGGGACAAGATCGCGCTCTTCGCCGACGTCGACCCGGCGGCGGTCGTGGCGAGCCCGGACGTCCCGGACGTGTACGAGGTGCCGCGCGTCCTCGAGAGCGAAGGGCTCGACCGGCTCGTCGGGGAGAAGCTCGGCCTCGAGCTGGGCCCGCCGGACCTGTCCGACTGGGACGAGCTCGCTCGAGCGGATGCACAGCCGGCGCGACGTCGTCGAGATCGCGCTCGTCGGCAAGTACGTGAAGCTTCAGGACGCGTACCTCTCCGTCCACGAGGCGCTCAAGCACGCCGGTCTCGAGCACGGCTGTGCGGTGCGCCTGCGGTGGGTGGACGCAGAGGACATGTCGTACGAGGAGACGGCCGAGCTGCTCGAGACGGTCGACGGCGTCCTCGTGCCGGGCGGCTTCGGCTCGCGCGGCTGGGAGGGCAAGATCCTCGCGTGCCAGGTCGCGCGCGAGCGGCGCATCCCGTACCTCGGCATCTGCCTCGGCATGCACGTGGCGGTGTCGGAGTTCGCGCGGCACGTCGTCGGGCTCGACGGGGCGAACTCGACCGAGATGGATCCCGAGACGCCGTACCCCGTGATCGACCTCCTGCCCGAGCAGAAGGGGATCGAGGATCTCGGCGGCACGATGCGGCTGGGCGCCCAGGCGGTCGAGGTGGCGGACGGCACGCGGACGCGCGAGCTGTACGGCGAGACGACGATTCACGAGCGGCACCGGCACCGCTACGAGGTCAACAACGCGTACCGCGAGCGGCTCGTCGAGGCCGGCCTCGTCGTAAGTGGGACGTTCCAGGAAGGCCGGCTCGTCGAGATCGTCGAGCTGCCGGATCACCCCTGGTTCGTCGCGAGCCAGTTCCATCCGGAGTTCAAGTCACGCCCGACGCGGGCGGCTCCGCTCTTCCGCGGTTTCGTCGGCGCCGCGCTCGACCGCGCTCGTGTCCGCTCCGGCGAGCGCGTCGCGGCCTAGTCGTTCCTCCGTAGGATCGCCTCGTGTCCGAGGCGGTCGAACTCTTCCTCGAGCTTGCCGCGCTGCCGACGCCGTCCGGCGAGGAGCGCGCCGCGGCGGACGTCGTCATCCGATACCTCCGTGAGCTTGGCCTCGAGCCCGACGAGGACGGGTTCGGCAACGTCTATGCGCGGATCGAAGGAACGGCCGACGGGAACGCCGCTCTTCTTCTGCGCTCACCTCGACACGGTGCCTCCGTCCGGCGAACTGCGGCCGGTCGTCGAGGACGGCCTGATCCGGAATGCGGGCGGCACGATCCTCGGAGGCGACAACAAGGCGGCAGTGGTGCAGATGCTCGAGGGGGTGCGGCGTGTCGCTCGCCGAGAACGTCGCGCATGCGGGCATCGAGCTCGTGTTCACGCGACAGGAGGAGATCGGCCTGCTCGGTGCCGCCGCCTTCGACCACACGCGACTCCAGGCCCAGCTCGGCTTCGTGTACGACCAGGAGGGGCCGATCGGCGAGATCATCCTCGGCGCGCCCTTCGCGCAGGGGCTCGAGATCACGTTTCACGGCCGTGCGGCACACGCGGGCATGGCTCCCGAGGAGGGACGGTCGGCAATCCAGGCTGCGGCGAAGGCGATCGCCGATCTTCGGCTCGGTCGCGTCGACGAGGAGACGACGGCGAACGTCGGCGTCATTCGCGGCGGCACCGCGGGCAACATCGTCCCCGACACGTGCACGTTCCTGGCCGAGGCTCGTTCGCAAGACGAGCGGAAGCTCGGCGATCTCGTGCAGGAGATGCTCGACGCCTGCGCGTTCGCCGCAAGCGAGATGGAGTGCGAGCTGCAGAGCGAGTCCCGCAAGTCGTATCGCGGCTATCGCTTTGCGAAGACAGACGACGTCGCCCTGCTCGCCGCCGAGGGGCTCGGGCGCTGTGGGCTCGAGGCACGGTACGGGTTGTCGGGTGGGGCGGCCGACGCCAACATCTTCAACGAGCGCGGCCTCCGCTGTCTCAATCTCACGCACGGCGTGCACGATTTCCACAGCCCGGACGAACGGATCGCGGTCACAGACCTGGAGGCGATGATCGACGTGACGGTCGCGCTCGTGGAATCGGCACGCGAATGAGCGGCGGGCCGGACTCGGCCGAGCTCGTCTGGGAGGGTCGGCTGCTCGGCGTGACGGTGGAGCAGTGGGGCGCGAACGAGCGCGAGATCGTCGAGCACCCGGGAGCGGTGGCGATCGTCGCGGTGGACGGCGAGGGCTACGTGGCGCTCGTGCGCCAGCTGCGGGAGGCGACGCGGAAGCACCTGCTCGAGCTCCCGGCGGGGACGGCGGAGCCGGGTGAGGAGCCGCTCGAGACAGCAAGGCGGGAGCTGCACGAGGAGTGCGGGCTCAACGGGGGAGAGTGGCGGGAGCTGGCGGCGTTCTGGACGACGCCGGGTTTCTGCCGCGAGCGGATGCATCTGTTCGCGGCGGAGGGAGTCGTCCGCGGCGAAGCCGCGCCGGCAGACGACGAGGAGCTCGAGCTCGTCCGCTGGCCCGTCGCCGAGATCGGCGAACGCCTCGGCGAGATCGAGGATGCGAAGACCCTCGCCGGCCTGTTGCTCTACCTCAGAAGCCGCACTGCCTAGTGGAAGTGCGGAGCCGAGCCGCTGTTTTCGACCCAGATCGCTCCGCTCGCGGGGTCTGCCGCGATGCCTCCCGCCCAGACGCCCTTCGGCATCGCGATCGTGCTGCGCTCGTGCGTCGTGAGGTCGACGCGGTCGACGATGTCGCCCGCCGCCGCCCACATCGAGCCGAAGGCGACCACCGCCTGAATCGGGCTCCCCTGCAACCCGAGCGGAGGCTGCTCCTGGCCGGTCCTCGGGTCGACCGCGGTGAGGGTCGAGTTCTCCGGGTCGAGCAGCCAGAGCGTGGAGGAGTTGATGCCGACGAGAAAGGCCTGTGCCGCGATCGAGTACGTCTTCGAGTGACCGGTGCGCGGGTCGAAGCGCAGGATCTTGTTCACGATGCACTCGCAGATCCATTCGTAACCGGCCAGCGGAACGAGCGTGTTCGTCTCGACGGCGCCCGTCTCGTACGTGCGGGTGATGCGATCCGTAAGCGGATCGATGCGGAACAGCTTTCCGCCGTTCTCGAGCACCCAGACTGCGCCGTTGCCGGTCGCGACGGTTCCGCCGACGGACGTCCCCGGCAGTTCGATGCGCTTGACGACGCGACCACTGGCGGCGTCGACGCGCGAGAGAGTGGCGACGTCCGAGTGGTCGACCGCGCGATCGGCGAGCAACCAGATCGAGCCGAAACCGCCGGCGACCTGGCACGCGCACTCGATCTTGATCGGGAACGAGTAGTTGATGCGTGCCGTGCGCGCATCGCGGGCGAGCAGCTGGTGCTTCTGCCCGATGTACTGCCACAGCGTGCCCCCGTCGGACGCCAGGTTGTTCCAGTTCTTGCGGCTCAAGGTGTCCCGCACGACCTGCGTGATGTGACCCGCGTGGCCGTCCACGCGGATCAGGCCGATCGGCGTGCTGCTGCCTCCGCCGAACGCGAATAGCGGAACGGCTACCGCCGCGGCGACGACAAGCGCCGCGGTCGCAAGCGCGAGGCGGATCGGCCGGCGCCTCCCGGACGCACCGATCAGGGCCAGCCTGGCCGCGGCCTCGTCGGGTGAGAGCGGCTCGGGGAGCCTCGTCTCGACAGCGCGCAGGCTGAAGACCTGTCGGCTTCCCTCGACGCCCTTGAGCTCGTGGATGCCGCGATCCTCGAAGCTCGCACCCGACCCCGCGACCAGATCCATGACGGTGCCGGTCGTCAGGACCTCGGCCGGTCCGGCCAGCGCCATGATCCGCGAGCCGATGTGCACCGCGATGCCCCCGAGCTTGCCGTCGATCTCCTCGCACTCTCCGGTGTGCACGCCGGCGCGCACGTCGACGCCGAGCTCCTGAACCGCCACCACGATCGCCGCAGCGCACGAGAGCGCGCGCGCCGGCTCGGCGAACGTCGCGAAGAACCCGTCGCCCGCGGTGTCCTGCTCGCGGCCGCCGTGACGCTTCAGCTCCTCGCGGACGAGCCGGCGGAACCGGGTCAGCAATTCCCGCCAGCGGGCGTCGCCGAGCTCCGACGCGAGCGCCGTCGAGCCGACGATGTCCAGGAACAGCACCGTCGCGAGGCGGCGCCGCACGTCGTGGCGTGGCATGGCTCGATTATCCGCCTGGCAGCCCGCGCTGCCTAGACCACTCGCGGCATCGTGTTGCGGTGTCCGCGAGATAGTGTCTCCGGGCTTTGAGAATCGGCGTTGCGAAGGAGATCAAGCCCGATGAGTACCGCGTCGCGCTGACGCCTGCGGGTGCGCGCGAGCTGATCCAGCGCGGCCACGAGGTGCTCGTAGAGACGACGGCCGGGGAAGGCAGCGCCTTCGCGGACGAGCAGTACGAGCGCGCAGGCGCTCGGATCGTCTCGGTCGACGACGCGTGGAGCCAGCCCGACCTTCTCCTCAAGGTGAAGGAGCCGATCGAGCCCGAATACGCGCGGCTTCGCGAGGGGCTTGTGCTCTTCACCTATCTCCACATCGCCGCCGACGAGCCACTCACGCGGGCTCTGGTGGACAGCGGCATCGCCGGGGTCGCGTACGAGACCGTCGAGACGGACGACCGTCGCCTGCCACTGCTCGCCCCGATGAGCGAGATCGCCGGAAGGCTCGCGCCGCAAGCCGCGGCGCACTTTCTCGAGAAGCCGCTCGGCGGCCGTGGAGTTCTCCTGGCGGGAACACCCGGGGTGCAGGCGGGTCATGTCGTCGTTCTCGGAGGCGGGATCGTCGGCTACAACGCGGCGATCATCGCGCTCGGCCTCGGCGCTCGGGTCACGGTGCTCGAGCGTTCGATCGACCGGATGCGCCATCTCGACGAGATCCTGTCCGGCCGCGTCAGCTTGCTGATGTCCTCGAGCCTCGAGGTCGAGCAGACGATCGCGAATGCCGACGTCGTCATCGGCGCGGTTCTCATCCCTGGTGCGCGCGCCCCAAAGCTCATCAGCCGAGAGATGCTCTCCGAGATGCAGCCCGGTGCGGTCATCGTCGACGTCGCCATCGATCAGGGCGGCTGCATCGAGACGGCGCATCCCACGACACATTCGGATCCCGTCTACGAGGTCGACGGGGTCGTCCACTACTGCGTCGCCAACATGCCCGGCGGCGTGCCCGTCACGTCGACCAAGGCGCTGACGAACGCGACGCTGCCCTATGTCGAGGCGATCGCCGACCACGGGCTCGCGGAGGCCGTGGCGCGCGATCCATCCCTGGGTCGCGGCGTGAATGTCCTCGACGGCAGGATCACGTATGAAGCGGTCGCCGAGGCGCACGGCCTCGACTACACGCCGCTCGCGAGCGTCCTGCCGCTCGCCGCGGTCTAGCTGCGCGTTGAGCTATCCGGCTTGCGGCTGGGGGTCAGCCGGACGACGAGCCAGGTCATGCCGGCCGCGAGGCCGACGATGGCGACGACGTAGCCGACGAAAGCGATAAGGCCGAGGGCGTTCGACACAGGCTCCCTAGAATAGCCCGGTGCCCAGGGCGTGCGTCATCGTGCTCGATGCTGTCGGAGCCGGCGAGTTGCCGGACGCCGCCCAGTACGGCGACGAAGGATCGGACACGCTCGGCAACGTCGCGCGGGCCGTCGGTGGGCTGGATCTACCGAGTCTCGAAGCGCTCGGTCTCGGCAACGTCGAGCCGCTCGAGGGCTGCCCGCCGCAACCCGGCGCTCCTGCAGTCGCGGGCCGCTTGCTGGAGCGCTCGAAGGGCAAGGACACGACGACCGGCCACTGGGAGCACATGGGGATCGTCACCGCTCAGGCGTTTCCCACCTACCCGCACGGCTTTCCGCACGACGTAATCGACCCGTTCATGCACGCGACGGGGCGAGGCGTGCTGGGAAACAAGGCTGCGTCGGGCACGGAGATCATCCAGGAGCTGGGGGAGGAGCACCAGCGAACCGGGAAGTGGATCGTCTACACCTCCGCGGACTCCGTCTTCCAGATCGCCGCGCACGAGGAGACAGTTCCGCTGGAGGAGCTGTACGCGGCTTGCCGGGCCGCCCGCGAGATCCTGACCGGGAAGCACGCCGTCGGACGGGTCATCGCGCGGCCGTTCGCCGGTGAGCCCGGAAACTACGTCCGCACGCCGAACCGCCACGATTTCTCCCTCGTGCCACGCCGACCGAACTACCTGTCCCTCATGCGGGACGCCGGCCAGAAGGTCTACGGCGTCGGCAAGATCGGCGACATCTTCGCCGGGCAGGACATCGACGAGTCGCAGCCGACGAAGTCGAACATCGAGGGCATCCAGATGATTGAGAAACTGCTTCGCGAGCTGGACGAGGGGTTCATCTTCGTCAACCTCGTCGAGACGGACATGCTCTGGGGCCACCGGAACGACCCCGTCAATTTTCACCGCTGCCTCCAGGATTTCGACCACCGGCTGCCCGATCTGCTCGATGCGCTGCGGCCGGGAGACCTCCTCATCGTCACGTCCGACCACGGCTGCGACCCGACGACTCCGTCGACGGATCACTCACGCGAGTACGGGCTCTTCCTCGCCTACGTCGAGGGACGAAACGCCGCCGGCCAGATCCACGCCGGCGAGTTCGCGGATGTGGGCGCGACCGTGAACGCCTGGCTCGGGGGCAAGGCGCCCTCGCGCGGTATCCCGGGCCAGCCCGTCGTATCGCCGTAGTCGCACGCTGTAGCGCTCCGCCGCCGGACTACGCTGGCCGCATGCCGGAGCTACCGGAGGTCGAGAGCGTTCGCAGGCAACTCGAGCCTGCGCTCGTCGGCCGCCGCTTCGATCACGTCGCTATCGACGACGCGCGCCTCGTCCGTCCGTACGATCCGGACGCGGTGGCGGCCGAGCTTCGCGGGGAGCGCGTCGCCGCGGTCGAGCGGCGCGGCAAGTATCTCGTTCTTCGGTTCGAGAGCGGCCGGGTTCTCCTGATCCACCTCCGGATGACGGGGAGCTTGCTGCACGCCGCACGCGGGTCGTTCCAGGATCTGCCGCATCGCCGTGCTGTTGTCACGCTAGACGACGCGTCGGATGTCGCCTATCGAGACGTCCGCCGTTTCGGTACCTGGCTGCTTCTCGAGCCGGAGGAGACGGAGCCTTACCTCGGCGCCCGGGTCGGCGACGAGCCGCTAGGGGCACTGTTCACCGCGGCCCGGCTCGGGGAGCGCCTGGCGGGACGCCGCACCTCGGTCAAGGCGGCACTTCTCGACCAGCGCACGCTCGCGGGGATGGGGAACATCTACGTCGACGAGGCGCTCTGGCGGGCGCGGCTCAATCCGCTCCGCAGTGCGTCCGGTCTCGATCGCACCGAGCTGAGGCGTCTTCACCGCGGCATCCGCGCGGCTCTCGAGCACGGGCTCGCGCGGCAGGGATCGACTCTGCGCGACTACCGGCTACCCGACGGCAGCGGCGGTTCGATGCAGGATGAGTTTCGGGTCTACGGACGCCGCGACGAGCCCTGCGACCGCTGCGGAACGCCGATCGCCCGCACGCAGGTGGCGGGGAGGACGACGTGGTTCTGCCCGGCGTGCCAGCCCGCTGACGGTGCTCAGGCTGCCAGGAGGTCGTCGAGGCGACCCTCCCGGTCGAGTCGCCACAGCTCGGTATAGCCGCCGATCGGCTGCCACCGGGCGCCTTCGACGCTTTCAGCACGCTCGACGACGATCTGCGGGACCGTCCAGACACACGAGGGGGAAGCGACGAGGCCGTTTCTGCCCGACGCCGCACCTAGACTGGAACGGCCATGGCTGGACGGGCGTACAGCACGGAAGCCGTCGTGCTCCGGTCGATCCGGCTCGGAGAGGCCGACCGCGTGCTCCATCTCTACACGGCAGCGCACGGCCGGGTCGGAGCCGTGGCGAAGGGCGTGCGGAAGACGATGTCGCGCTTCGGCGCGCGGCTCGAGCCGCTCTCGCACGTCGATCTCGTCCTCCACCGCGGTCGCGGCGAGCTCGAGACGGTGACCGCGGCGCAGCTCGTCCGGTCGCACCGCGAGGCACGGGAGGACTACTACCGCTTCTCGGTCGGGATGATCGGCGCGGAGGCGATGCTGCGGCTCTTCAGCGAGGAGGAGGCGAACGAGCGGGCGTTTACCGCGTTGACGCGCTTCCTGGACCTTCTCGACGAGTTGCCGCACGCCGCCGACCGGCCGGCGCTCGACCCGCTCGGGCTCGCGTTCCAGCTCAAGCTGCTCTGGTTGGCGGGCTACCTGCCGCACGTCACGGCGTGCGCTGAATGCGGTGCCGAAGGCGAGCCGCTCGTCGGCTACTCCACGCGTGCCGGCGGAGCGGTCTGCGCACCCTGCGCGCGATCGACCGAGGCGCTTGCAGTGGCCTCCGCCGGGATCGCCGGGATCGAAGCCCTTCTCGGGCGGCCGCTCGCGGATGCGGTTGGACTGGAGCTCTCGGACCGCACTCTGCGAGATGCCCTCCACGTGGTCACCGCGTCCTACGAGTACCACGGGGGCTTCCGTCTCCGGACCCTGAGCGCGTGAAGCGGGAGCTCGGTGACGGCTACGAGCTCGACGACGATCCGGACCGGATCGACATCGACGCCGTCCACGCGTACATCTCGGGCGAGTCGTACTGGGGGCAAGGGCGCCCGCGCGAAAGGGTCGAGCGCGCCGTCCGGAAGGCAGATCGCGTCGTGGGGTTGTACAAGGACGGCGCGCAGGTCGGCTTCTGCCGCGCCGTCACCGACGACGGCGCAGACGTCGCGTACCTCGCAGACGTATACGTGCTCACCGCGCACCGAGGGAGCGGGCTCGGTGTCGAGCTCGTGCGTGAGATGGTGGACAACGGGCCGCTTGCCTCGAGCACATGGCTGCTGCACACGCGCGACATGCACGGGCTGTACGCGAAGCTCGGCTTCGGTCCGCCGGGCGAGCGCCTGATGGAGCGATCCGGCTAGCTCGCGTAGTCGAACGTCTCGAAGCTCAGCGTTCCCTGCTCGCACACGCTCGTCGGCGGCTTGATCGCCGCGTCCGTCACCCCGCCTCCGGCGGTGGTCACCTGCAGCGTGTGCGCCTCCGGCTGGCAGGTACCCGATTGCGAGTCCCCCTGACCGGCAACAGTGGCCGAAAACCGTGCCTGCGCCACGGCCGAAGCGCCGGGTTGCAACACGACGCGTCTCGTACCGCCGGCTCCCCCCGCCCTGACGTGCGTGGGCAAGGCAGCGCCCGTCACGCCGAGCAGGGTCGCCTGCGGGATTCCGCGCAGGGCGCACGCGCTCGGGGACGTGTTCTTCAGCTTGAGCGCGTACACGATCTGGCCTGCGCCGGCGCTGCCGGGCACGAGAGCGAACGTGCCCGCGAGCTGCCCGCCGGTGCACGGCTTCGCCGAGGAGCCGGATCCCGTTGTGGTCACCGTCTTGGTGCTCGTGACCGTCTGGCGTCTGGGTCACCGTCACGGTCTTCGTGCTCCCCAGGCCGCAGCCCGCGACCGTCAGCCCGAGTGCGGCGAGGACCAGTCCCGTTCCAGCGCGTCGTCCAGCCATTCCCGTACCCCACTGATCGGCAGGCGCTCCTGGGCGAGCGAGTCCCGATCCCGTACGGTCACGGTCTCGTCCTCGAGTGTCTGTTCGTCGACGGTGAAGGCCCACGGCGTCCCTATTTCGTCCTGGCGGCGGTAACGCCTGCCGATCTGGCCGCTGTCGTCGTGCTCCACCGAGTGGTACCGGCGGAGCTCCTCGTAGAGCGCACGGGCGCGACCTGCCATTCCCTCGTCGCGCGGGACGAGCGGGAGGATCGCCGCCTTGACCGGGGCGACGCGCGGATGGAGGCGCAGGACGACGCGCTCGCGGTCGCCGACGACTTCCTCGTGGTAGGCGTCGCAGAGGAAGGCGAGCATGATCCGGTCGATCGAGACGGCCGGTTCGACGACGTACGGCGTGTAGCGCGTTCCGTCCTGGTCGATCCACTCGAGCTTCGTTCCCGATTCCCGCGTGTGCTGAGTGAGGTCGTACTCGCCGCGGTTCGCGACGCCCTCGAGCTCCTGCCAGCCGATCGGGTAGAGGTACTCGAGGTCGCTCGTCGCGAGTGAGTAGTGCGATCGCTCGTCGGCGCCGTGCTCACGAATGCGGAGGTTCTCCTCGCGCAGGCCGAGATCGAGGTACCAGCGGCGGCGCGCGTCGATCCAGTAGGCATACCACTCGTCCGCGTCGGCCGGCGGCACGAAGAACTCCATCTCCATCTGCTCGAACTCGCGCAGCCGGAAGAGGAAGTTGCCCGGCGTGATCTCGTTCCGGAACGACTTCCCGACCTGGGCGATGCCGAAGGGCGGCTTGCGGCGCGCGAGCTGGGCGACGTTCTTGAAGTTGACGAAGATCCCCTGCGCCGTCTCGGGGCGGAGGTACGCGGTCGAGCTCTCGTCCAGTAGCGCGCCGACATGGTCTCGAACATGAGGTTGAACTGCCGAGGCTCGGTGAGGTCGCAGTCGGACGTCTCGCCCGGCCGCTTGCTCGGCTTGCGGCCGCAACTGGCGAGCTCGAGCTGGTCGGCGCGGAAGCGGAGCTTGCAGGTGCGGCAGTCCACGAGTGGGTCGGTGAAGCCGGCGACGTGCCCGGACGCCTCCCACACGCGAGGGTTGAGGATGATTGCGGAGTCGAGGGCGACGATGTCGTCGCGCTCTTGCACCATCGCTCGGAACCAGAGGGCGCGGATGTTGTTCTTCGTGAGGACGCCGTAGTGGCCGTAGTCGTACGTCGAACCGATCCCGCCGTAGATCTCGGACGACGGGAAGACGAAGCCGCGGCGGCGGCAAAGGGAGACGATGGTGTCCATCGTCAGCGGCTTAGCCGTCTCGGCCATTGCCGGAGGTTACCCGGGAGCCTCGGCGGGGTCGCCGGCTCTTGGCGCGGAGTTGGGACACTTACGCGCGCTCCGCGCGCCTAAGCTCGATTCCCCGTGGTGGGTGGGGGTTTGGGATGGTCCGAGCAGCGTGCCCGGTTACGCTGACCGCCGATGCCGAACCCGCCGGTCGAGCTTCACGTCGTCTCCGACGCCACCGGCGAGACCGCCGCGCGACTCGTCCAGGCGCTCGAGGCCCAGTTCCCAGAGCAGGAGTTCGTCGAGATCCGGCACCCGCGCGTCGAATCGGAAGACGACCTCCAGCTCGCGGTCAACCGCATGCGCGGCCGTCCGGCGGTCGTCGTCTACACGCTCGTGCAGCCCGAGCTCCGCGACGCCATGCGCACTCTCTGCCGGCGCGCGCGCCTGCACTACTGCGACTTGCTCGGCCACCCGATCGACGCGGTCGCGCGCGTCTCGGGCCAGGCAGCCAAGATGACCCCGGGCTCGCGGCCGCCTCTCAACTCCGCGTACTTCAAGCGGATGGAGGCGATCGAGTTCGCCGTCCGCTACGACGACGGCGTCATGCACGGCCTCCACGACGCGGACGTCGTCCTCGTCGGGGTCTCGCGCACATCGAAGACGCCGCTCTCGATCTACCTTGGCTACCTCGGCCACAAGGCTGCGAATTTCCCGGTCGTGAAAGGAATCGCTCCGCCGCCGGAGCTGTTCGAGATCGACCAGACCAGGATCGTCGGGCTCACAATCGACCCGAACAGGCTCGTCGAGATCCGCCGCGCGCGCGTGCGCGCCATGGGTGCTCCGGCCCGCAATCGGAAGTACGCCGAGCTCGTCGAGATCTACGAGGAGCTCGAGCAGGCGGAAAAGCTGCACCGCCGGCTCGGCTGCCCCGTCATCGACATCTCAGAGCTGTCGATCGAGGAGACGGCGCACCGGGTTCTCCGCGTGCTGGAGGAGCGGCAATCCGAGGCGAAAGGCGTCGGCGCGGTGAACGCCAAGCCGCGCATTCCCCTCTGGCGGTGGGCGCTCTGGTGGGTCGTGCTCATCGTCGCCGACGTTGTGTTCTACGTCCTCATCACGCCCCTCTGGATCGGGCTGCGCATGCTCGCGTGGATCGCAGAGTTCAAGGCCAGGCGCCGCTAGCCATATGACAACATCCGGAGCCCGATGACCCGCTACGTCTACGACTTCGACGAGCCCGCCGACGGAGGTCGCGAGCTGCTCGGCGGCAAGGGGATCGGGCTCGCGGAGATGACGCAGCTCGGGATCCCGGTGCCGGCGGGCTTCACGATCACGACCGAGGCGTGTCGCGCCTACATGCGCTCGGGCGACACCGTCGACGGCCTCGACAAGGAGGTCGCAGAGCACATCAAGCGTCTCGAAGAGCACACCGGAAAGCAGTTCGGCGACTCGGCGGATCCGCTCCTTGTCTCGGTCCGCTCCGGTGCGGCGATCTCGATGCCCGGGATGATGGACACGATCCTGAACGTCGGGCTGAACGACGAGTCCGTCGCTGGGCCTCGCGCGCTCGACCGGGAACGACGAGTTCGCGCGAGACTGCTACCGCCGGCTGATCCAGATGTTCGGCGAGACCGTCGACGGCATTCCGCATGAGCGCTTCAGCGTCGACGACTCCGCCGAGCAGGCTCGCGAGATCTACGAGCGCGAGACGGGGCACAGCTTTCCGCAGGACGCGCGAGAGCAACTGCAGCGCGCGATCACGGCCGTGTTCGACTCCTGGAAGTCGCCGCGCGCGCAGGTCTACCGGCAGACCTACGGGATCCCCGACGACCTCGGCACCGCGGTCAACGTCGTCCAGATGGTGTTCGGGAACAAGGGCGACCACTCGGCCACCGGCGTCTGCTTCACTCGCGACCCCTCGACCGGCGAGCAGGGCGTCTACGGCGAGTATCTCCTCAACGCCCAGGGCGAAGACGTCGTCGCCGGCACCCGCACGCCGCAGCCGCTTGCGAAGCTGCGGGAGCACCTGCCCGAGGCGTACGACCAGCTCCTCGAGACGCTGGCGACCCTCGAGCGGCACTACCGCGACATGCAGGACACCGAGTTCACCGTCGAGGAAGGCCGGCTCTACCTTCTCCAGACGCGAACTGCGAAGCGCACGGCAGCGGCTGCGATCAAGTGCGCTGTCGACATGACCGCCGAAGGGCTGATCGACCGCGAGGAAGCCGTTGCGCGCATCGACCCGACCCAGCTCGACCAGCTGCTGCATCCGCGGCTCGATCCGAACGCCGAGTTCGACGTCGCTGCCCAGGGCCTCAACGCGTCGCCCGGCGCGGCGTCCGGGAAGATCGTCCTCGACGCCGACAGCGCCGAGGACAGCGGCAAGGCGGGCGAGGCGGTCATCCTCGTTCGCTGGGAGACGACGCCCGACGACATCCACGGCCTCATCCAGGCGCAGGGCGTGCTCACAGCGCACGGCGGTATGACGTCACACGCAGCCGTCGTTGCGCGTGGGATGGGCAAGCCGTGCGTCGCCGGCGTCGAGGGCCTGGAGATCGACACCGGAGCGAAGACGGTTCGGGTCGGCGGCCACGAGCTGCGCGAGGGGGACGTGATCACCATCGACGGCGGCACGGGCCGTGTCATCGTCGGCGAAGTCGCGCTCGTCCCGCCGGCGATCAACGAGGACTTCGAGACCATCCTCGACTGGGCCGACGAGCTGCGGCGGCTCAAGGTGCGCGCAAACGCCGACAACGCCGAGGACGCGGCGAAGGCGCGCGAGTTCGGCGCGCAAGGGATAGGGCTCTGCCGCACCGAGCACATGTTCTTCGGCGAGGAGCGGCTGCCGGTGATGCAGGAGATGATCCTCGCCGCGGACGAGCAAGGCCGGCGCGACGCCCTCGACCGCCTGCTTGCCGTTCCAGCAGT
Source organism: uncultured Actinomycetes bacterium (assembly GCA_963790845.1). Classification (GTDB taxonomy): domain Bacteria; phylum Actinomycetota; class Thermoleophilia; order Gaiellales; family Gaiellaceae; genus Palsa-739. Next base: position 27,323 of record CAWBQC010000005.1, read on the forward strand.
CCGACTTCGAAGGGATCTTCGAGGCGATGGCCGGGTTGCCGGTGACGATCCGTCTGCTCGATCCTCCGCTTCACGAGTTCCTGCCGCCCCTCGACGAGGCGAAGGACGAGCGGATGCGCCGGCGGATCAAGGCCCTGACCGAGCAGAACCCGATGCTCGGCACCCGCGGCTGCCGCCTCGGCATCCAGTGGCCCGAGGTCTACGAGATGCAGGTGCGCGCCATCGCGCGCGCGGCGAAGGCGGTGCAGGAGCGCGGGGGAGACCCGCCGCTCGTCGAGATCATGCATCCGCTCGTCGGCTTCCGCGAGGAGCTGCGCCGGCTGCGCGAGCTGACCGAGCGCGTGATGGAGGAGGAGGCGCCGGGGCTCGAGTACCTCTGCGGGACGATGATCGAGCTGCCGCGTGCCGCGCTCCGCGCCGGCGAGATCGCCGAGGTCGCGGACTTCTTCTCCTTCGGCACGAACGACCTCACGCAGACCGCACTCGGGATGTCGCGCGACGACGCTGAGGGGAAGTTCCTCACGTTCTATCTCGAGGACGGCGTGCTCGAGCGGAACCCGTTCGAGGTGCTCGACCAGGACGGCGTGGGCGACCTGATGCGGATCGCGGTCGAGCGGGGGAGAGGGACGAAGCCGGAGATCCACCTCGGCATCTGCGGCGAGCACGGCGGCGAGCCGAGCTCGGTCGAGTTCTGCCATCGCATCGGGCTCGACTACGTGAGCTGCTCGCCGTACCGCGTCCCGCTCGCGCGGCTCGCGGCGGCTCAGGCCGTGCTGAAAGAGGCGCACCGCGGCGAGTACGTCCAGACCGGCGGGTGACGAAACGGCGCCTCGGCGCCGTATGACGGAGGAATGAAGGCCGCGCTCGCACTGGTTCTCGTGCTGACACTCGCGGCGTGTGGCAGCTCGGCGACCATGCCGAAGCGGACGGGAGCACATCTGCTGCCGGACCGGGCCGGCAAGCCGGTGACCGACCATCTGCTCGGCGCCCAGGTGCTCGTCGTCGCGTATCCGAACGGGAAGGTCCGCATCTGCGGCGTCCAGACCTCGGATCTCATGTTCGGGCCGCCCGCGTGCCCAACCGGGCCGCGGGCGGTCGGAGTCCGAATCGACGCGCTGCAAAGCCGGTCGTCGACAGAGCGGTGGGGCTACCTCTACCTCGTCGGCGTCTACCGCAACGGCACCTTTACGGTGACCTCGCAGCGCAACCGGCCCCCGCGAGGCTCGGCGCCCACCCCTTCGTCACTCGCAACGCCGCCCTGCGCGCCTCCCCGCGGCGGTTGGCGGCTCGTCGCGCCGACCGAGGCTCAGCGCAGCACGATCGAGACGTACGAGCGGGCACACCGGGGCGATCTCGTCTCGATCGCGTTCTTCCACGACGACACGATTCTCACGGTGGCGTCAGCGCACCCGAAGCGCACACGCGTCCTGCTCGGTCGCACATGGCCGAGGCAGCTCTGCGTCGTCCGTGCGCGTTACTCCCGCCCGCTCGTCAACCAGGTGCGGTCCCGGCTCATCCGGTTCTTCAGGCTACGACCATTGGAACGTTACGGCTGGATCAACGGAGCAGGAGGTGACGGCGTGAGCGGCCGCGGGCAGCCGACCGTGAGCCTCGACGTCCTGATCGAGACGCCGGGCCTGCAGGCGCTTCTACGGCACATGCCACCCGGTCTCGTCGTCGTGCAGCCGACGTTCGAGCGGGTTCGAAGCTAGGCGTAGCCGCGCACCTTCAGGTACGCCACCGCGACGCTTCCCGCAGCGACGGCGACCAGCCCGAGGACGCCCGTGAGGCCGAGGTGTCCCATCGCGGCGCGGCCGCGCTCTCGCCACCCGGCGTACGCAAGCGTGATCAGGATCCCGCCGATCAGGCCGCCGATGTGCCCGCCCCAGGAGATGTTCGGGATCGCAAACGAGATGACGAGGTTGATCCCGATCCACGTCGCCGCGTTGCCCGCGAGCCGGCCGGTGACCTGCCATTCGATGATCAGCATCGCGCCGAGGATCCCGAAGATCGCACCCGACGCGCCGACGACCGGCTGGAACGGCGCTTGCAGGATGGCTCCGGCAGCGCCGGCGAGACCCGAGACGAAGTACAGCCCGAGGTAGCGCGCTCTCCCGAGGTACTGCTCGACCGGCGTGCCGATCACCCAGAGCGCGTACATGTTGAACGCGATGTGGAGGACGGACGCATGGAGGAACATCGACGTCACGAGCCGGTACCACTGGTGGTCGTGCGCGAGGTCGCCGAACGGCGCGAAGAGCGCCAGGTGTGAGTTCGAGCCGACGAGGACGAACTTGTCGAACAGCGACCCGCCCGGGGCGTTGAAGCCGCCGCCTTGCGACGAGGTGATGAGGTAGATCACGACGTTGATCGCGATCAATGCCCTGGTGATCGGTGCACTTCCGGAGGCCAGCGCGATGCCCGGAGCGCGGCGCACCGGACGTGGCTTCAGCCGGGTTGCCGGGCCCCGGCGCGGTCCCGCATGATCCGGGCAGCGGATGCCAACCGGCGCAAACGTCGCGCAGTCGGCGCAGATCGGCCGGCCGCAGTCCGAGCAGGAGAGCCCCGTCTCGCGATCCGGATGCCGGTAGCAGTAGCGGGGCTCGGCCGTCGACATCCGGGCTAGCCTAGCCCCCGCCGTGCGTGTCCATGTCGCCTTCACCCCGGGAGAGCAGGCACCCGCACCCGTCGGGATCGTCGTCGACGTCCTCCGCGCGACCTCGACGATCTGCCAGGCGCTCGCCTCCGGCTACGAGCGCGTCCTCTGCTGCGCCGAGATCGACGAGGCCCGCGCCCTCGCGGAGACGGAAGGACCGGCGAAGCTCGCCGGCGAGCGGCGACTGGAGCACATCGAGGGCTTCGACTTCGGCAACTCTCCCAGCGAGCTCGAGGGCCGGCCCGCGGCCAAGACGCTGATCCTCACGACGACGAACGGCACACGGCTCCTCGTCGCGGCAGCGCAGCGGTTCGAGCGCGTCTACATCGGCTCGCTGCTCAACGTCGACGCCGTCGCAGCCGCCGCGCGTGACGGCGGGGAGGACGTCGCGGTGCTCTGCGCGGGCGTGCTCGGCGAGCTGGCGCTCGACGACGCTTATTGCGCCGGCCGCATCGCCGAGGCGCTCGGCGGCGAGCCGGAGGATTCGGCGCGCGCCGCGATCCTGCTCGCGCGCAGCTTCCCGAGCGCAATCGAGGGGCTCGGCGCGAGCCGCAGCGCCGCGAACCTGCGGCTGCACGGCCTCGAGGCCGACGTCGAACGGTGCGCCCGGGAGAACGACCTCGACGTCGTCCCCCGCTACGTCCGCCGCGTCGGCCCCGCGGCCGAAGTGACTGCCTGACTACATCGACATCCGGAGCGCGACGTCGTACTTCGTGACCGACGTGCGACGGCCCGGGGTATCCGACGCCGGCATGGCGTCGAGGATCGCGTCGCCTTTCCGGTAGTCGTCCTCGTTCTCGAAAATGATGATCGCGAGCGAGCGCTCACCCTCGGGGTCGTGGAGGATGATGAACTCCCCTGACGGCATGCCCTCCGGCGGGTCGCCGCCCTCGATCTCGCTCCTCATCTCGGCCATCCGGTCGGAGTCGACTCCCTCGAACGAAACCACACGTGCAAGTGGCATCTGATCCTCCTCTCTCGGCTTTGGCGCGGAGCCTACGCCTGGGCCGCGAGCTCGGCCAGCGCGACCACGGTCCGCCAGTTCCGGAGCGTTGCGGGAACTCCGAGCAGCGACTCGACGCGAGCGATCGAGAGACGAGAGCCGTGCACTCCGCGCGGAAGCCGGAGGTAGACCTCGTTGCCTGCGACCACCGCTGCGCCTGGCTCGACAGCTTCGAGTCGACCCGCACTGCCCGCAACGGGTCGTCCGGCCAGGAAGGCCACGTGCGTCTCCGAGGCATCGTCGAACGGATGCTTCGCGACCGTCGCGGCGAGTGCGCGGGGCGTCCTGAGGATCGCTGTCGTCGTCACGCCGAACGAGTCTGCAATGAGCTGCTCGAGCGCCGAGGAGAGCGCGCCTGCCCCGCGCGGCCCGTCGAGCAGGACATTGCCGCTGGCGATGTACGTTCTGACATTCTCGTAGCCAGCTGCCTCGAGTAGCGCCCTGAGCTCCGCCATCGGCACCTTGTTGCGGGCGCCGAGATTGACCCCACGGAAGAGGGCGACCCATTTCATCGCCGGCGCTGGCCGCGCCGCAGCGCATCCAACCGACGGCGTTCCAGCTTCGTCGGCCGAGCTCCAAGATCGGCGCCGAGCGGCCTGGCGAGCCGCCGGTCCAGTGCGTGCCGCTCGCGCTTCTCGCGCGAGTCGGGCGTCTCCTCGTAGAGCAGCGCCGCAGCCTTCGCGGACCCGCGCCGCTCGGCCACGCCTGTGACGGTCACGACGTGGCGGACCGATCCGCGGAGGATCTCGAGCGTGTCGCCGAGCCCGATCTCCCGCGCCGGCTTGACGCGCTCGCCGCCTACTTTGACGTGGCCCGCGAGGACGAGCTCGGTCGCAGCAGTCCGCGTCTTTGCGAAGCGCGCCGCCCAGAGCCACTTGTCGAGGCGCACCCGTTCCACGTGTTCATCCTGCCGTCTTGACAGGGGAACACGTGTTCGTATAGAACATCTGTTCCCATGATCGCGTGTCTAACCATCCCAGGGCTCGAGCTGAAGGCGGCACTCCGGCGGACGCCGACTCTCGCGTTGCGCCCGGCGGCACTTGCCCCCGTTCCGCAGGGGGAGCCGCTGATCGGGCCGGTGACGGCGGCCGCCGAGGCCGCAGGCGTGCAGCCGGGGATGCGGCTGGGGGAGGCGCTCGCCACGTGTCCTTCGCTCGCGCTCGTCGAGCCCGACGCGGCCGGCTCCGAGCTCGCGTGGGAGGAGATCGTGCGTGCGCTCGAGGACGCCGGCTTCTCCGTCGATCCCGCCTCGCTCGGGGTCGCGTACTTCGAGACCCGCGGAGTCGAGCGGCTGTACGGCGGTCTCGAGCCCGCGCTCCGGCGCGCGCTCGCGGCGGTCGGCACGGAGTGGGACGCACGCATCGGCGCGGCCGGAAGACGATTCGCCGCGCTCGCAGCAGCGTCGGTCGCGCAGCCCGGGCAGACGGTCGTCGTCGCCGACGAGGGAGCTCCCGCAGTTCCTCGCGCCGCTGCCGCTCACGCTCCTCCCACTCGAGCGTGGCCGCTACGAAGAGCTCGAAGCACTTGGAGTCCGCAAGCTGGGGCAGCTTGCCGGGCTTCCGGGTGGCGCCGTCGCCGAACGTTTGGGGCCGGACGGCCGGCGCGCCTGGGGCCTGGCGAGAGGTGGAACGGCCGCGCGGGTGCGCGGCCGTCGTCCGCCCGCCGCCGTCTTCGCATCGCTCGAATTCCCGGAGGCGGTCGGCAACGAGCTGACGCTGAGACGCGCGCTCGCGGGGCTCGTCGAGAGCGCGCTCGCGCGGCCTGAACGACGCGATCGGTTTGTTCGCAAGCTCGCGCTCGCGGCTCGCTTGGAGAGCGGCGGCTCGTGGCGGCGGACGTTGACCTTGCGCGAGCCGAGTGCCGATCCCGACCGGATCCGCATCGCGCTGTCGCCGCGGCTCGCCGAGCTGCCGGCACCGGTCGTCGAGCTTCGGCTCGAGCTCGTCGAGCTGACCGCGCCGACCGGACATCAGCTCGAGCTCCTCGCAGCCGGCGCCGAGGACCGCGCCCGGCTCCGGGACGGGCTGCGCCAGGTGCGGGCGAGCACCGGCTCCGGCTCTGTGTGCACCGTCGTGGAGGTGGCACCATGGTCGCGCGTTCCGGAATCGCGGGCTCTGCTGGTGCCGAAGGACGAGTAATGCTCGAGCCGGAAGGAGGGGGCTCATGGGGGAACCATGGGTTCCCCCATGTTTCCGCCATGGTCGCGCGTTCCGGAATCGCGGGCTCTGCTGGTGCCGAAGGACGAGTAGTCGCCCGCTTCAACGCGCCGCGTGCGGCGCGGGTCGAGGCAAACGCGAACGGGACGCCGCTCGAGGTCAACCACCGCGCCGTCGCGCTCGTGCGAGAGGAGTGGCGCGTCGTCGACCGGTGGTGGACGGAGGAGCCCATCATCCGGGGCTACTTCGAGGTCGTGCTCGAAAGCGGCGAGAACACCGTCGTCTTCCACGACGGCGCGGGCGGCGGCTGGTTCACGCAGCGGGGCGCGTGAGAGCAGCCCGCAGCTGCCGTGCCGCTGCTTCCGGATTCTCGGCATCCCGGATCGCGCGGACGACCGCGACGCCCGGCGCGCCGGCCGCAGCGACTTCCGCAACGTTGGAGAGCTCGACTCCGCCGATTGCGAACCACGGAAGCGTCAGCCTCTCCGCCGCGGCTTCGACGAGCTCGAGACCGCCGGCAACAGCATCGTCTTTGGTCGGCGTGGCGAACGCGGTCACGCCGACGTAGTCGGCGCCGCCGACATCCTCGAGCTCCTCGAGCGTCGAGGCCGACAGCCCGACCAGCCGATTCCCGCCCACTAGAGCTCGCGCCCTCTCGACCGGCGTGTCGGTGCGACCGACATGGACGCCGTCTGCCCGGCACGCCTCGACGAGATCCGGACGGTCGTTGAGGACGAAGAGCGCGCCGTGCTCATCGCACGCGGCGCGAAATCCCGCGGCTGCAGCAACGAGAGCCTCGTCGTCGAGCTCCTTCTCACGCAGCTGGACGATGTCGACGCCGCCGCGCAGGGCCGCGTCGAGGAGCGGACGCGGATCCTTGCCGTGCGGCCGCGCGTCGAGCACGAGATAGAGGCGGGAGCGCGACAAGCGCTCACGGCGGTCAGGCCCGTCCACCGCGCCAGGCTATTCGCTCGCTCACTCATCGGGCGCTCAGATTGAAGAGGCAGTGTCCGGAGAAGACCCTGCGTGCGTCCGTTTCTCACCTTCCTAGTGCCGGCGATGGCGGCCGTGGTCGCCGGCTGCGCCGGCGGTGGCCACAGCGCCGCCACCGGCCGCACCGACCCGAAGGCCCACCATCCACGGCCGGGGCAGACAACAACGACGTCACAGCCGGCCACTCGACTGTTCTCCCACCCGCTCACGAGAGCTCACCTCGCGCCCGGCTCGGATCCGTCCGCGCTGCCGGGTGACGTGTTGATCGCCGACCGCTCGAACAACCGACTGCTCGTCGTCGACCCGCAGGGACGGATCGTCTGGCAGTTCCCACATCCGGGCCAAGGCGGCCTACCGATTCCCGACGATGCCTTCTTCTCGCCCGACGGCCGCGAGATCATCGCCACCGAGGAAGACGTGTCAGCCGTGACGGTCATCGACGTCGCCACGCGGCCGCATCGTCTATCGCTACGGCCGGGTCGGAGTGCCAGGGAGTGGACCCGAACCAGCTGTCGAACCCGGACGACGCCATGCTGCTGCCCGACGGCTCGATCGTTCTCGCAGACATCAAGAACTGCCGCCTGCTCCTGCTCCGTCCGCCGTCGCACCGGCCGGCCGGGATGCTCGGCAGCCCGGTGCAGGGCTGCATTCACGACCCGCCGCGCGCGTGGGGGAGCCCGAACGGAGCGTTCCCACTCCAGGGCGGCGGCCTGCTCGTGACCGAGATCAACGGCGACTGGGTCGACGGGCTATCGGCGACCGGGCATCTCCTCTGGTCGACGCATCCGCCCGGCGTCTCCTACCCATCCGACTCGAACGAGGTTCGGCCCGGCCTGTACGTCACCGTCGGCTGGGAGAGCCCAGGGATCCTCGAGACCTTCGATCGCACCGGCCGGTTGCACTGGCGCTACCGGCCGCGAGCGGGTGCGCCGTCGCTCGACCATCCGTCACTCGCCGAGCCGCTCCCGAATGGAGATTTCCTGCTCACGGACGATTTCAACGATCGCGTCATCGTCATCGACCCGCGCACGAACCGGGTCGTCTGGCAGTACGGCCACACCGGAATCCCGGGCACCGCCCCGGGCTACCTCTCCCGGCCCGACGGCGTCGACCTCGTTCCACCGGCGGCGCTACTGACCCGCATCCACGCGCGCATCCGGTTGCACGGATGATGTCACTACGTCCGACGACGTCCGGTAGCGTCGCCGGGTGACTACTGCGAGGGAACGGGCGCGTCGGCGGCAGCGCAAGCGGCGCTCCAAACTGCCGCTGCTCGTCGTCCTCCTGCTCGTGACAGTCGCCGTCGTGGGCGTGCTGACGCGCCACCACACGAATTCGAAGGCGGTCGCCAAGAACCGGGCGCTCTTGGCTGCCAAGCGGGCGCGTCGGCGCACCCGCATCGCGAACACGCCGGTCACGATCCGCGGGCCGCTCCCCGGCGCCCTGCTGATCGCCGACCGCGGCAACGACCGGATCCTCCTCGTCGATTCGCACCGGCGGATCCTCTGGCGCTTTCCGACCGCGCGCGACCGACGCCTCGGGCGGCAACTCGTCTTCGACGACGACACCTTCGTCGAACCCGGCGGCAAGGCGCTCATCTCGAACGAGGAGGATCACCAGCGACATCGTCTCGATCGACATCCGGACGCACGCGCGTCACGCGCCTGTACGGCACACCGGGCGTCAAAGGCGGAGGCCCGAACGAGCTCAACTGGCCCGACGACGCCTACGTCTTGCCCGACGGGACGATGACCGTGGCCGACGCCTACAACTGCCGCATCCTCTTCATCCGCAACCACCGCGATCGTGCGGCAGATCGGCCGCACCGGGGTCTGCGTCCACGATCCGCCGCGGACGCTCGGCGCGGTCAACGGCGACACGCCGCTCCCCGACGGAGGCGTGCTCGTCTCCGAGATCAACGGCTCGTGGATCGACAACTTCAGCCCGACGGGAAGCTGCGCTGGTCGTTCCAGGCGCCGGTCTGGTACCCGTCCGACCCGCAGCCGCTCTCGGGCGGGCGCATTCTCCTCGCCGACTATGCGAGCCCGGGCGCCGTCGTGATCGTCAACCGGCACGGGCAGCGTGCTCTGGCGCTACGGACCGACCTCCGGGCTGGGGGAGCTCAACCATCCGTCGCTCGCGATCATGCTCCCGAACGGGAACATCGCGATCAACGACGACTACAACCACCGGGTCGTGATCGTCGATCCGACAGACGCGGCGGATCGTCTGGCAGTACGGCCACCGCGGGGCTCCGGGCCGTGGCGCGAACTACCTCCACACGCCCGACGGGATGGACTTCATCCCGCTCGGCGCCGCACGAGAAGCCGCTCTGGCAGCTCGTGCACCACCCGTAGCGCACGAACATACGTTCGCCTAGACTGCGGGGATGGCGCTAGCCCTCCCGCAGTCGAGTCGATGAAGCCGACGCGCGGCGCGTGGAAGTTGAGCACGCGGAAGGCTCCGCCGCAGCGGACGGAAGCCGTGCACGACGTTCGGCGGGACCGAGACGAACGTGCCGGGACCGGCGCGGTGCCACTCGCCGCCTGAAGAACTCGGCCTCGCCCTCGAGCACGTAGAACGAGTCGACGTGGTCGGGGTGGGTGTGCGGGTCGACGCCCTCGAAGTCCGGCCCGAAGGAGAGCTCGAGCACCTCGAGCTCGCGGCAGCTCTGCGAGGACGCGGTGGCCCCGGTCGCGCGCCGAGCTCGCTCGCCCTCGCCCGGCCGAGCGTGAAGAACGGCTCGTCCATCGCGCCCGAGATCATGACCTACGTCGAGCTCCACGCCCACAGCGCCTACTCGTTCCTCGACGGGGCCTCGCAGCCCGAGGAGCTCGCGGCGCGGGCGGCCGAGCTCGGCTACCCGGCGCTCGCGCTGACCGACCACGACGGCGTCTACGGCTCGCTCGAGTTCGCGCACGCGGCGAAGCACTTCGGCGTCCGGCCGATCACCGGGGCGGAGGTCACGCTCGACGGCGGAGCGCACGTGACGCTGCTCGTCGAGACGCGCGCGGGCTACGCGAACCTCTGCCGGCTCCTGACCGCTGCGCACGCGCACACGCGCGACGAAGGAGAACCGCGAGCCGGTGCCGCCGTGGCTCGACCAGGCGCTGCTCGAGGAGCTGCACGACGGGCTCGTCTGCCTCTCCGGCTGCGCGCGCGACGGGCTCGCCGTCCGCGACCCGAACGCGGCGGCGCGGCTCGCGCACGCGTTCGGCCGCGACCGCTTCTTCGTCGAGCTGCAGCGGCCGTACGAGCGCGGCGACGCGCGCCGGAACGCGCGCCTGCGCGACCTCGCCGAGACGCTCGGCGTGCGGACCGTCGCGACCGGCGACGTGCACGCGCACGACCGCGCGCCGCGCCGCGCTGCAGGACGTGCTCGTCGCCGTCCGCTGCCGCACCTCGCTCGACGGCTGCGAGCGGGAGCGGCGCGGCAACCACGAGTCCGTGCTCGCCGCGCCGGCCGACATGCTCGAGCGCTTCCCCGACGACCGCGACGCCGTCGCAGCGGACCGCCGAGCTCGCCGAGCGGCTCGAGTTCGACCTGACGGAGGAGCTCGGCTACCGCTATCCCGACTTCTCCGACGGCGCCGAGCCGGCGATCGTCCAGCTCCGCCGCGTCTGCGAGACGCGCGTTCGCCGAGCGCTACTCGACCTCAACGGCCACAAGCGGCGCGTCCGCACGCCGGCTCGAGGAGGAGCTCGCGCTGATCGACGAGCTCGGCCTCGCCGGCTTCTTCCTCCTCCACTGGGAGGTGCTCGAGCTCGCGCGCGAGGTCGCGCTCGAGGTGCGCGGCCCCGGCTCGATGCGGCACGTGCTGCCGCCCGGGCGCGGGCGCGGCTCCTCGGTCGGCTCGCTCGTCTGCTACCTGACCGGCCTCTCGCACGTCGACCCGGTCGCGAACAACCTCTCGCTCGGCCGCTTCCTCAACCGCGAGCTCGCGTCGGTCCCCGACATCGACCTCGACTTCCCGCGCGACATCCGCGAGAAGCTCATCGTCCGCGTCATCGAGCGCTACGGACGCGAGCACGCCTCGCTCGTCGCGAGCCTTCGCGACGTACCGCTCGCGCGGCGCGATCCGCGACGTCGGCAAGGCGCTCGGCCTGCCGTACGCCGACCTCGAGCGGCTCGCGCGGCTCACGGACGGCTGGAACGCGCAGCGCGTCGCCGACGAGATCGCCGCTGCTCCCCGACGCGGCGACGAAGCTCCGATCGCCGCGCTGGCGCGCGTTCGCGAGCCCTCTGCAGCGAGATCGCCGGCCTGCCGCGCCACATCTCGCAGCATCCCGGCGGCATGGTCATCTCCTCGCGGCCGCTCGTCGAGCTCGTGCCGGTGCAGCCGGCCGCGATGGAGGGCCGCCAGATGTGCCAGTGGGACAAGGACTCGTGCGCCGACGCCGGCTTCCTCAAGATCGACCTGCTCGGGCTCGGGATGCTCTCGGCGGTCGAGGAGTGCGTCGACCTGATCGCGCGCACCGCGGCGAGCAGATCGACCTCTCGCGCGTGCCGCTCGACGACCCGGCCGTGTTCGAGGAGATCCAGCGCGCCGACACCGTCGGCTGCTTCCAGATCGAGAGCCGCGCGCAGATGCAGACCATCCTCCGCACGCGGCCGGAGAACGCTCGACGACATCACGATCCAGGTCGCGCTCGTCCGGCCGGGGCCGATCCAGGGGAAGGCCGTCCACCCGTACGTCGAGCGGCGGCAGAAGCTGCGCGACGACCCGACCTACCGCCGCCGGCCGACCATCCGCTGCTCGAGGAGCCGCTGCGCGAGACGCTCGGCGTCGTCGTCTTCCAGGACCAGGTGCTCGACGTCGCCATCCATCTCGCCGGCTTCACGCGTCGGCGAGGCGGAGGGACTGCGGCGCGCGATGAGCCGCAAGCGCTCGCATGCCGCGCTCGAGGCGTAGCGCGAGCGGTTCGTCGCCGGCGCGCTCGAGAAGGGGGTGGAGGAGGCGAAGGCGCACGAGCTCTACGACAAGCTCGTCGCGTTCTCGGGCTTCGGGTTCCCGAAGTCGCACTGCCGCCGCGTTCGGTCTGCTCGCGTACCAGTCGGCGTGGCTGCGGCACCACTACGCGCCGGAGTTCCTCGCCGCGCTCCTCAACGCGCAGCCGATGGGCTTCTATCCGCCGGCGACGCTCGTCCGCGACGGGCAGCGGCACGGCGTGGAGACGCGCCCGCCCGACGTGAACCGCAGCGAGCGTCGGCTGCACGATCGAGGACGGCGCCGTGCGCGTCGGGCTCGAAGTACGTGCCGGGCGTGGGGGAGGACGACGCGGAGGCGGTCGTCGCGAGCGCGAACGCGGCCCGTACTCCTCCGATCCGCGAGCTCGCGCAGCGGACGCCGCTGTCGGAGGACGAGCTGCGCGCGCTCGCCGAGTCGGGCGCGTGCGACTGCTTCGGCCTGCGGCGGCGCGAGCTCCTCTGGCAGCTCGGGCTCGTGCCGCGACCGGCGAGCGTGCCCGGGATCGGGCGGAGAGGAGAAGCAGCTCGCGCTGCCGCTCGAGCCGACGGTCGCGACGCCCGACCTGCCCGAGCCGACGGTGTGGGAGCGGATGCTCGCCGACTACCGGACGACGAGCCTCTCCGTCGGCGTCCACCCGCTCGAGCTGATGCGTCCGCACCTGCCGCCGGAGACGCTGTCGACCGAGGAGCTGCTGGAGCAGCCGACACCGTGCGACCGTCGCAGTCGCCGGGCATGGTCGTCGCGCGCCAGCGGCCGTCGACCGCGAACGGCGTCGTCTTCATGCTGCTCGAGGACGAGCACGCGCAGATGAACCTCGATCGATCGCCGCCGCAGGTGTACGAGCGCTTCCGCGCGGTCGTCCGCGGCGAGCCGCTGCTGCTCGCGCGGGGCCGGTACGAGCACTGCGGACCGCAACCGGAACGTCCTCGTGCGCGAGCTCGTCTCGCTCGCGCCGCTCGCGCGGTCAGCTGACCGACGGCGCGGACGTGCATGTGGCCCTCCCGCGCGCGCACCACTTCGGTCACCGCTAGCGACTCAGTAGATCCAGGCAGCCGAGTCTCAGAAGTCACCCCGATGCCGCGACTCGTGGCGCCTGCCAGCATTGGTGCACGGATCTTGGGGGTGAGAGCAATGAGGTTCTTCTCGGCGCTGAAGCTCGTCGGTCTGGCCTTGGCCACTGCTGGTCTCCTGGGAATGGCCGGAGCTACCACCACTTCCGCCGCCTCGTCGCAGTTCGGCCCGCTGATCGCATTCTGGGACGGGAGCTCCTGGACGGCTCAGGCGAGCCCGAATCCGGAGGGCTCAGCCGGGCTCAACGCGGTCGTCGCCGTTTCGGCTACGGACGTGTGGGCTCTCGGGGCATACGGCAGGCTGGGCCTGCCGTACGGGGGCGACAAGGCATTGGCCGTGCACTGGGACGGCTCGTCCTGGCAGCAAGTGGCAATCCCCACGCCGAAGAAGGCGAATGACCTGCACCTGTACGCGACAGCAGCAACCTCCACCAACGATGTATGGGCAGTGGGGTCATGGGCCGGCGGACGTCACGACAAATGGGGAGGGGGTTACTCCACGCTGATCGAGCACTGGAACGGCCTGTCGTGGACGATCCTCCCGAGCCCGCCGCGACGCGGCACCGCCCAGCTGTATGGAGTGGCCGCGCTGTCGCCTTCCAATGCGTGGGCGGTCGGCTACTACGGAGCCCACGTAGGGCTGAACCGCACCTTCGTGCTGCACTGGAATGGCAAGACGTGGAGGCAGGTGGCGAGCCCGCATCCCGGACCGTACTCACAACTTTCGGGCATTGCGGCGGTCTCGGCGCATAGCTTCTGGGCCGTCGGTAACTACGGCCGTTTCCAGAGCGGCCACCCCTCCAAACAGCCGTTGACCATGCGGTGGAACGGCAAGGACTGGAAGCAGGTGCGCGGCCCAGCGTTCCGTAACTCGAGTTGGGTCTCAGCTGTGGCGGTAGTCGGGCGGAACAGCGTCTGGGCGGTCGGCAGCCGCGGCCGCAACCAGCCGCTCGCCGAGCATTGGAACGGTCATGCCTGGCAAGCCGTCCCGGTGCGCCTCGGCGCCGAGAGTCTGACCAGCCTCGCGGTGGTCGCAGGCAACGACATCTGGGCCGCCGGCACGTACGCCATCGGCCACGACCGGACACTCACCATGCACTGGGGCGGAAACGCCTGGTCGCTCGTGCCGAGCCCGAACCCGGTGCTCGACGAAGCGAACCACTTCTGGGCAGTCGCGACGGCCTCACCCACAGCCGTGTGGGCGGTCGGCTGCTTCTACCTCGGGGACTGATGTAGCGTCGAGCGGGTGCTGCGTGAGATAGCGGAATACCCGAACTCCTTCGGGCCGCTGGCGCAGGGCGACGAGCGGATCGAGACCGACCGCTACACGCTCTGCGTCGGCGCCGGATCGACCTGGAACACCGTCCAGCGGCAGCGCTTCCCACTGGAACAGGTGGACGAGGTGCTTGCCGAGGTACGCGAGGCATTGCGCGCACGCGGGCGGACGCAGACGCAGTGGGAGGTCGGAAGCTCGGCGCCGCCGGGACTCGTCGACGCGCTGCTCGAACGCGGGCTCGTCCCGGACAAGGATCCCTACGCCGTGGCGCTCGTGCTCACGCGCGCGCCACCCGCGGTGAGGCCGGATCTTCACCGCCCGCCGCATCGAGACGCTCGCGGAGCTCGAGGCTTCGGCGCGGGTTCAGTGGGAAGCCTTCGGCGCGACGCCGCAGGAGATCGAAGAAGCCCGCCGCCTTCTCCCCGAGCGATTCCGCGACAGCCCACACCTCAGGCACTCGGTCTGGCTGGAGGGCGAGATCGTCTGCACCGGCACGTCGACGCCCACCGAGCACGGCCTGCTCCTCTACGGCGGCGCCACGCTCCCGCAGGCCCGCGGACGCGGGGCATACCGCGCGCTCATCCGGGCCCGCTGGGACGAGGCCGTCGCGCTGGGGACGCCGGCGCTCGTCACCCAGGGAGGCTCGATGTCCCGCCCGATACTCGAGCGCCTCGGCTTCGAGCGGGTGGGGGAGGTTCACATGCTCATGGACGTGTTCTCGTGAGGGAAGACCGAGCCCTCGCGTCCGGCCCTCACGAGCTCCTGCTGCTCCAGTAGCGCTCGGCTTCGGCTTCCATGCGCTCCAGGCGCTCGTAGTAGTCGGGGTACTCCTTCATGTGGGCGAGCGCGATCTTCCCGGTCGCGATCGGGTCGTCGCCTGTGACGTTCGTCTGCGGATCGTGTGATCCGTGCTCGAACTCCACGTCCATACCGCGACGGAACTGGTCGAGGTCGAACCGACTCCAGTCGACTCCGATTTCGTCACCCACCCGGCGAGCCTCCTCGCTGGTCGTTCGCTTGCTCTCCATCTCTCCACCTCCTCAAAGAGTTCGCCTGCCGCACAGAGGTTGACAGCTCCGCTTGTCGACCGTTCCGTCGGGACTCGGTGCCCGCAGGTCTCATCCGTACCCTGAGGGCGTGATCAAGATCTCGTGCGAGGCGTGCGGTTGGGTCGCGATCACCAGCCAGCCGGTCAATGACGTCTGGCGGGAGCACGAAGCCGGCTGCCCGGCGATCGGCGGCGCTGTCCGTCACATGCCCGACCTGCCGCCGCTGCGGCGCCTTCTGCCCACGGTCAACGCGTGTCGCCATCGGCCGGTGCGTCGCCAGATCGCGGTCACAGCCGGCGGCGTGAAGAAGTACGCAGTCATGTGCGAGCTCTGCGGCCGGCTCGTCGGCTAGGACAGGGCCCTCAGCAGGAGATCCGACGCCCCGCGCCTGATCCCTCGCCGGAAGGCTCGTAGGTCGGTCCAACCTCGCGCATCGCCGAGCTCGAGGAGCAGGCGCACGGCGAGTGGCGAGCGGCAACCCGCGGTCATGACGACCGCTCCCGATCCGTCTTCCGTGGAGCCGGTCAGAGCGGAGAAGGAGCCGGCGGCGCCCCCGAGATTGATGAACCGATGCTCATCGACGAAGAGACCGAGGCCGGCCTGGCGCGGAATCCGCAGCCCGAGAAGCGCGAGCACCGTCCACTGTCCGCGAAACGGGAGCTTCGCCCGAGGGGCGGTCATCTGCTTCCCGATCTGCCCGGCGAGGAGCGCGCAGACGAGGCGCGCCAGGTCCGCCGGAGTCGTCCACAGTCCAGCCGCGGCGGCTTCGGGATAGATCCGCCAGTCGGGGTAGGCGGCCGGCAGCTTCAGGGACTCGGGCGGCGGCTGTCTAAACGTGCTCTCCGCCATCCGGAGTGGGCCGAGAACCAGAGCTTGCGCCGCCTCCGCGAAGTGCATCCCCGTGACGTCCTCGATCAGCTGTTGCACGATGGCGTAGCCGCCGCCGGAGTAGCGGAAGTGTCCGGCTGCCTTCGGGTCGAGCTCGACGGCTGGAGTAGTGGCGGGCTCGACGCCGCCCAATGACTCCGCAAGCGTCGGCGCCGGCTCGCCCTGCGCATAGCCCGGATAGAAGGGCACGTTCGCCCCGGCGGTGTGACCGAGGAGATCCCGGAGGGTTGTTCCCCTGACCTGGCAGTCGAGCTCGAGCTCTCCACGCTCGACGAGCTCGAGCGCCACGGCCGAGGTCACGGTCTTGGATAGAGAGCCGGCCTGGAACAGGCGGTCAGACGCCGGCGCGGAAACGACTTCGCAATTCTCGATCACCGCGATTCCCGACGACGCCGTGCATCGCCACAAGAATCGCACGGCAGCCTCCGCGCGTTTACGGAAGGTGAAACGGAAGAACGGCTTCGCGCCGATCGGTTCCTATGCAGCGCTCGGCGACGGCCGCACCGTCGCTCTCGTCACGGCGGACGGCTCGGTCGACTTCTTGTCGTTGCCGAGCCTGCACTCGCCGACGACATTCGCGGCGATCCTCGATCCGGAGAAGGGCGGCCGATTCACCCTCACGCCGGCCGGCGCGTTCGAGGCCGCCCGGCGCTATGTCGGCCGCACGAACGTGCTCGAAACGACGTACCGCACCGGCGACGGTGTCGTTCGCGTCACCGAGGCGCTGACGTTGCAGGACGGCGGGCTGCTCCCGTGGGTCGAGCTCGCCCGGAGGATCGAGGGCGTGGAGGGGCGCGTAGCGCTCGAGTGGCGCATGGAGCCGCGCTTCGACTGGGGACGTGAGGCACCACGCATCGTCCGTCGAGCGGACCGCCTCGTCGCCGAGGGCGACCGCTTGCAGCTCGCGGTCCACTCCTGGGACGCAGGGGAGGTCGAGCCGGAGGAAGATGCGCTGGCGGGGTCGTTCGAGATCGCGGCGGGCGAAACCGCGCTCCTCGCCCTCGTCGCGGCCTTCGAGCAGCCGCTCCATGCGCCGAGCCGCGACCACGTCGAGGCGCGGCTCGATGCGACGTGCCGCGTCTGGGAGCGCTGGCTCGGGTTCTGGGCGTACGACGGCCCCTGGGAGGAAGAGGTCGCACGCAGCGCGCTCGCGCTGAAGCTCCTCGTGTACGCGCCGAACGGCAGCATCGCGGCCGCGGCGACGACGTCGCTCCCGGAGGTGATCGGCGGCGACAAGAACTACGACTACCGCTACTCCTGGGTGCGCGACTCCGCGTTCACGCTCGACGCACTGATGCGTCTCGGGCTCCCCGAGCAGGTGCAGGAGTCGTTCGCGTGCCTCCTGCGTGCCGTGCGCCAGACCGCGCCCGACCTCCGGCCCTTCTACGACCTCGACGGATGCGTGCCCGAGCGCAGCGAGGAGCTGCCCCACCTCCGCGGCTACCGCGACTCGCAGCCCGTCCGATACGGGAATGCTGCGCGCACGCAGCTCCAGCTCGGCTCGTGGGGCGACCTGCTCGAAACCGCCGGGCTCTACGTCTCCGAGGGCAATGCGCTCGACGAGGAGACCGGGGCGATGCTCGCGAGCTGCGTCGACCGCGTCGCGATCCTCTGGGAGGACGAGGACTCCGGGATGTGGGAGCTCGACGAGCACCGCCACTACACGGCGTCGAAGATCGCGGTCTGGATGGCGCTCGACCGCTCGTTGAGCCTCGCCGAGCACGGCGACCTACCGAACGACCACCTCGCGCAGTGGCGCGAGCAGCACGATCGTCTCCACGCCTGGATCGAGGAGAGCTGCTGGTCGGACGACGTCGGCGCCTACTGCGGCTGGGCCGGCGCGGAGTCGCTGGACGCCGGCGTGCTGAGGGCAGTCCGCATGGGCTATCCCGAGCGAGAGCGTCTCAGCAGCACGGTCGACACGATTCGTGAGCGGTTGGCGGCCGCGCCCGGCCTGATCTATCGCACGAGCGAGCACGTCGGGCAGGAGGGCGCATTCGTCGCGTGCTCGTTCTGGGCCGTCGAAGCGCTCGCCCGGCTGGGCCGGCTCGACGAGGCCTGCGAGGCGATGGAGCTGATCCTCCCGTACGCGAACGACCTCGGGCTCTTCTCGGAGCAGATCGATCCCGGCTCCGGCGAGCTCCTCGGCAACTTTCCGCAGGGCCTCAGCCACCTCGCACTCGTCAACGCCGCGGGCGCTATTCAGGATGCCGCTGGGCGTGGCGCCGATACATCGGCGAAGGCAGGTGCGGCGCGAGGTTGAACGCCGTGTTCACCAGCGCGAGGTGCGTGAACGCCTGCGGGAAGTTCCCGAGCTGGCGCTCGGCCTTCGGGGTCGTACTCCTCGGACATCAGGCCCAGGTCGTTGCCGAGGTCGACGAGCCGCCCGAACAGCTCATGCGCCTCGTCGTGCCGCCCGAGCAACTCGTAGCAGTCGCAGAGCCAGAACGAGCACGGGAGGAAGACTCCCTCGCCCGGCGGCAGTCCGTCGACGCCCTCCTTGTGTGTGCGATAGCGGAGCACGAAGACCGTCCTGCAGCAGCTCCCGCTCGACGGCCTCGATCGTGCCGTGAATGCGGGGGTCGGTTGCAGGGAGGAAGCCGACGAGCGGCAGCAGGAGGAGGCTCGCGTCGAGCTCCGCCGAGCCGTACGACTGCGTGAACGAGCCGAGCGAGGAGTCGTAGCCGCGCGCGCAGACATCGGCGTGGATCTCGTCGCGGACCGTGCGCCAGCGATCGACCGGCCCCTCGAAGCCGTGATCCTCGACCGTTCGCACAGCCCGATCGAACGCGACCCAGGCCATCGCCTTCGAGTGCACGAAGTGGCGCCGTCCTCCGCGGATCTCCCAGATGCCGTCGTCCGGCTCGCGCCAGGCCTCCTCGAGGTGGTCGAGCAAGCCGAGCTGGAGGCGCCAGCCCTGCGGATCGACCGGAAGGCCGTGCACCCGGGCCTGGTAGAAGCAGTCGAGCACCTCGCCGTAGACATCGAGCTGGAGCTGCTCGCTGGCCGCGTTGCCGACGCGCACCGGCCGGGAGCCCTCGTAGCCCGAGAGCCAGGGCAGCTCGAACTCGCTCAGGCGCCGCTCGCCGCCGACGCCGTACATGATCTGAACGTCCGCGGGGTCGCCCGCGATCGCCCGGATCAGCCAGCGTCGCCACTGGCCCGCCTCGTCGGCGTGGTTGCAGTGGAGGAGGGCGAGCAGCGTCAGGGTCGCGTCGCGGAGCCAGCAGTAGCGGTAGTCCCAGTTGCGGACCGAGCCGATCCACTCCGGCAGCGACGTCGTCGGCGCAGCGACGATCCCGCCGGTCGGCTCGTACGTGAGCGCCTTGAGCACGATGAGCGAGCGGCGGACGAGCGGCGCCCAGTCCTCGGGCAGATCGAGCGGGCACGCGTCGCTCCACTCGCGCCAGAACGTCTCGGT
Source organism: uncultured Actinomycetes bacterium (assembly GCA_963790845.1). Taxonomy (GTDB): domain Bacteria; phylum Actinomycetota; class Thermoleophilia; order Gaiellales; family Gaiellaceae; genus Palsa-739. The sequence goes on from CAWBQC010000005.1 coordinate 46,805, forward strand.
GTCGGCGAGCGCCTGCTCCGGGTCGATCGGCTCGGGAGGATCCTCGTGGGAGCGGAACCACGTGAGCACGAACGGCATGCGCTCGCCCTCGTCGACCCAGAACTCCGAGATCGTGCGCATGTCCTCGCCGCGCGTCTCGGCACGCGTGCGGAAGCAGAGCGCGTCGGGGCCGGCGAGCGCGACGCGGGTGTCCTCCTCGTGGGTGCGCTTCCGGACCCACGGCACGATGCGGCCGTAGTCGAAGCGGATCGTCAGATCGGAGCGGAAGTGGACGCGGCCCTTGACGCCCTCGACGATGCGCACGATGTCGGGTGCATCGCCGCGCGGCGGCATGAAGTCGAGCACGCGCGCGCACGAGCCGTCCTCGGCCTGCCACGTCGTCTCGAGGACGAGCGTGTCGTGGAGGTAGCGGCGGGTCGCTCGTCGCCGCAGCGCGCGGGTGCGATGAGCCAGCGGCCGTTCTCGGCGTCGCCGAGGAGCGCGGCGAAGCAGGCGCCGGAGTCGAAGCGGGGGAAGCAGAGCCAGTCGATCGAGCCGCCGCGCTCGACGAGCGCCGCCGTCTGGAGGTCGCCGAGGAGCGCGTAGTCCTCGATGCGCGGCATCAGCGGTTCTCGATCTCCAGCCCGAGCTCGACCAGCGCTTGCGGACGGCACGGTTGAAGGCGTCCTCGTACGCCTCGGCTGCGTCCTCGTCGAGGGTGCGCGCGAAGCGGTCGCGCATGTCGGCGAGCGCCTCGGTCGCCGACTCGACCGCGTCGGAGAAGTCGCCGTACATCTCCTCGCGGTCCTCGCGGTCGGCGCGCTCGTAGGCCCGGTACCGGTCGCGGCACTCCTCGAGCAAATCGGCCCCGTCCTCGACGAAGAGATCGAGCTGGCGGGCGATCACGTCGCGGAAGGGGTCGCGGCGGAGCCTCACGCGATCTCCTCGTACAGCTCGAGATGCGCCCGCGCGGACGCGTCCCAGGTCAGCTCTTCTCGCGCGCGCCGCGCGCCGGCTCGAGCTCGCTCGAGCGCGTCCGGGTCGGAGAGCAGCTCGCGGACGGCGGCCGCCAGCGAGGCGACGTCCCCGGCCGGAACGACGCGGCCCGCCTCGAATCGCCTGACCGGCTCCGCGATGCCGCCGACGTCGTAGGCAACCGCGGGGACGCCTGCTCCGAGCGCACGCAACAGTGCGCCGCTCTGGTCGAGCTCGGGCCGGTACGGGAAGACGGCGATCGTCGCCTCGCCGAGGGCGCGGTCGCTTTCCTCCGGGGACAGGTAGCCCAGCCGCCACTCCACGTCGAGACCGTTCGCCGCCGCCCGGTACGGCTCGAGCGGCTCGAGCGGGTCGCCCGCGACGAGGAGCCGAGCGTCCCCGGCCTCTCGCACCGCCTCGATCGCGTCGCCGAGCCCCTTGTACGGCCGGATCATCCCGAAGGCGAGCACCGTCCGGCCGTCGTCCCGCCGCTCGGGCTCGCTCGGGAACACCGGGTGAGGGATGACCTTCAGCTTCTCGGGCTCGACGCCCAGCTCGGCGAGCGTCGCGCGGCCGTTCTCGCTGTGCACGACGATCCGCTCGAAGCGTGCGAAGAGCCGGCGCCAGAGCTCGGTGCGGTGGGCGGTGCGGCGGGGAAGGAGGTCGTGCGCCGTGAAGACGGCCGGCAGGTGCGGGCGGAAGAGGAACGCGTCGAGCTCGGGTGCGGGCAGCCACTGCATGTGGAGCACGTCAGCGCGGAGGCGGCGGAGCGCGGCGAGCCCGAGCGGGTGCTCCGCGACCTTGAGCGGGAGGCGCAACGGCGAGCGGCCGAAGACGCGCGACGACAGGGGGTAGAAGAGTTCGCGGCGGCGATACCCGTCGGGCTCCGGCGCGGCGCCGAAGCGGAAGCGCGAGGTCACGAGCTCGACGTCCGCGCCGGCCCGAGCGAGCGCCGCCGCCAGCTCGTGGTCGTACGGTGGCGTGAAGGCCGGCGGATCGGCGAGCAGAACGCGCACGGCTCCGTACGCTACGCCGTGGCCATGCTCGTCCGGACCTGGAACCTCTTCCACGGGAATGCGTCTCCGCCCGAGCGCCGGGCCTACCTCCGCGAGATGATCGAGCTCGTGACGGGGGATGGTCCCGACGTGGTCTGCCTCCAGGAGCTGCCGGTCTGGTCGCTGCGCCATCTGGAGCGCTGGAGCGGGATGCATGCGACCACGGCGGTCGCCCGGAAGCCGCTGCTCCCGTTCGGCGCGCGCTTCCTGACAGACCTGCACCACGGGCTTCTACGGTCCACGGTGACCGGCGAGGCGGACGCGATCCTCACGAGCAAGCCCGCGCAGGATCTCGGCGCGCACGTCATGGGTCAGGCGAAGCTCCGACGCATCGCCCACGCGGTCTCCGTCGGCGGCGTCGAGGTCGTGAACTTCCACATCGACGGCAGGCGCGAGCAGTTCGACCGTGTGCTCGAGCTCGCGGGCGAGCAGTCGCTCGTCGCCGGCGACGCGAACCTCGTGGCTCCGGTGGCGGAGGGCTTCTCTCCGCCGCTCGCGGGAAGCATCGACCAGATCCTCGTGCGCGGGCTCGAGCTGGTCGACGGCCCGACCGCCTGGCCCGTGGAGCGGCGTACCATCGCGGGCCGGGTGCTCTCCGATCACGCTCCTGTCGAGGCGGTGGTCGAGTGACGTTCGAGGAGGCGCGGGCGCAGTTCCCGGTGCTCGAGCGCTATGCGTATCTCAATGCGGGCTCGAACGGCCCCTTGCCGCGGGCGGCCGTCGACGCGGCGCGAGCCCGGCTCGAGCGCGATCTCGCCGAGGGTCGCAGCGGGACGGCGTGGGTCGAGGAGATCCGGGGGATGCGCGAGCGGATCCGCGAGGCGATCGCGGCGGTGCTGGGAACCACAGCGGACTTCGTCGCTCTCACCGATTCGACGACGCGTGGGTGCCAGATCGTGGTCAACGGTCTCGGGCTGAGCGCGGAGGACGAGATCGTCACGACCGACCAGGAGCATTTCGGACTGATCGGCCCGCTTCACGCGAGCGGCGCCCGGGTCGTCGTCGCGGAGGCGGACGAAGAGGCTCTGCTCGCCGCGGTGACGCCGCGTACGCGGCTCATCGCCACCTCCCACGTCCTCTGGACGACCGGACGCAGGCTCGATCTCGCACGGCTGCGGCAACCGAATGGCCCGCAGCTCCTCGTCGACGGAGCCCAGTCGGCGGGCGCAATCCCGGTCGACCTCAGCGGCGCCGACTACTACACGGTCAGCGCACAGAAATGGCTCTGCTCCGTCGACCAGTCCGGCGCCCTCTTCGTGCGCGATCCCGAGCGGCTGCGCGTGGCGCTGCCCAGCATGTACGCGCAGCTGAGCCACGAGGTCGACGGCTCGTTCGTGCCCGAAGGACGGCGCTCGGCGGTTCGACGCCGGCTGGACGGGCGGACCGCTGCTCGCGGGCCTCGAAGCGGCGCTGGGCGTGCATCCGGAGTGGCGGTACGACGGCGCAGCCGCTGCGGCCGCCCGCTGCAGGGAGCTGCTCGAGCCCTTCGTGGAGGTGGTGACGCCTGCGGCTCAGTCGACGCTGGTTTCGTTCCGCCCGCCCGGGAATCCGACGGAGCTGGTGGCGACCCTGGCCGAGCGCGGAGTGATCGTGCGCGAGATTCCCGGTCGCAATCTCGTCCGCGCCGCGTGCGGCTGGTGGACGAGCGACGAAGACCTGCGGAGGCTCGTGGACGGACTAGCCGGGTAGGCCGAGCTCGGCCGCGATCGGCTGCAGCGCCGCGACCACCGTGCGGATGTGGTCGTCGAGGTCGACGCCGAGCTCCTCGGCGCCCTTGTAGACGTCTTCCCGGTGCACGCCGGCCGCGAAGGACGGCTGCTTGAGCTTCTTCTTGACCGACTTCGGCTCGAGACCCTCGAGCCCGGTCGGGCGCACGAGCGCACAGGCGTGCACGAACCCGCTCAGCTCGTCGCAGGCGAAGAGCGCCTTCTTGAGCGGCGTGTCGCGCGGCAGCCCGAGGTGCTCGGCGTGCGAGAGAACCGTCTCGACGACTTCCTCGGGATAGCCCTCCTCTCGAAGGATCGGGGCACCGTCCTGCGGATGCTTGTCGAGCGTCGGGTGCATCTCGTAGTCGAAGTCGTGGAGCAACGCGGCGACGCGCCAGAGCTCTTCGTCCTCGCCGAAGCGCTGCGCATAGGCGGCGGTCGAAGCCTCGACGGCGAGCGCATGGCGCAGGAGCGACTCGTTCTTCGTGTAGCGCGTGAGGGTCTCCCAGGCGCGTTCGCGGGTCGGCTCCATGGCCGCCAAGCCTAGTCCTCGCAAGAGTGCGCCGATTCCGTCGCGATATGCCGGAACGCCTTGCGGGTGGGGGAGGGCGCGACGTACACCGGATGGGCATCGCCCAAACCCCGCCCAGTAAAGGAGCCCATCATGCGACACGCCGTTCTCGCGGTCGCCGCGACCACCGCTCTCCTGATCGGTTCACTCGCCTTTGCCGGGTTCGCGCAGGCGGATGACACCGCGTGGAAGGCCGCGCACGACACCGATCCACACCTCCCGCTAACGTCGCAACAACTGCAGATGACGGCGGCAAAGCGCGCAGCGGAGACTCAGTCCGTCCCTGCACTTCCAGGGCCGACCCCGACGTATGCGTGTGGTGGCGACTGCGGCGGAAGCGGGGGCTATCCGAGCTCTGCATCGCTCGTCGCGAATCAGACCCCGCAGATCACGAGCTACTACTGCGGACCTGCCGCGGTGCATGAGGCGCTCGGCGCGCTCGGAGTCTCGCTGTCGCAGTCGGCCGCCGCCGCGGCACTCCACACGACGACCGGCGGCACGGCGTGGTCGGGCGGCGGAACCTCACCCTCCGGCTATCCCGTCCCGGATGTCATGAACCGGTACCAGGGCAGGAACTACTACGCCCCGCAGTACGTCGCGTCGGCGACGTCCAGCGCGATCAGCACGTACGAGAACGATCTCATGTACGACATCTCGGCGATCAGAGCGCCGGTGGTCGGCGACGCCTGGGAGGTTCCGGGTGGCTACCACCTCAACGGCCATCCGGGCGATCGCCAGATCTTCCACTGGTTCGAAATCCGCGGCTACTACGGCTACGGGGGCACCACGCTGTACGAGGATTCGGTGCATGGCGCCACCTCGATCTCGTGGTCTGGGAACGTTCCGGCATATTCGAGCTTGCCGAGCAGCCAGATCGTCTCGATCGTCAGCGGACGTGGCTACGTCTGGTAGGCACGTGCGCCGCGTAGGAATCGTGATTGCGCTGGCGGCGGCTCTCGTCCCGGCGAGTGCCGCCGCCCCGTCCCGCTCCCAGCACTGGTGCAAGGCACGCCCAAGCGCGGCGTGGCAGCGGATCCTCAGCAGCCATCCGGTGCCGCTTGCTCGCACGACGTCACTCGTCCCGTGGACCCTCGCGCACGACGGGAGGACGTTCTTCGCGACGGTCCATTCGTCGACGTTCTCGGGTGTCGCGAGGATCAGCGCGACGAAGAAGCGAGTGACGAGGATCAAAGCCTTTCCCGACGCGGAAAACGATCAAGCCGACGGCGCATTCGACGGGCGCTGGCTCGTCTGGAACGAGTACCACGGCTTCGACAGCTTCAACGACTTCACCACCTGGGCGTGGGACTCACGCAGCGGTGCGGTGCGTCAGATCGGTTCTGCGACCCGTTCGCCCGGCGGCGGATTCTGGGAAAACCCGTGGCGCCAGCCGGACGTCCGCGGCGGGATCGCCACCTGGGCGCAAGGCAGCGGACCGGACGACCTCACCGAAGTGCACGTCTACGACCTGCAGTACCGGACGGGACCGTGTCGTCCACGAAGGGCACACGCAGGGTTCGTTCCTGCTCAGCCGGGCACCTGGTCGCATGGCCCGAGTCCTTTACGCGTGGCGCGGAGACGAGGATGAATGCCGCCTCGGCGCTGACAGGTGAACCGGCGGCTGTGCCGCTCGCATTGGCGCACTTGCACGGTGTCTCGGGACTCGCCACCGACGGACACCGGATCGCGTACCCCGACGGGCTCTACAAGTCGCTCTGGTGGTCGCCCTCGCTGCGCGGGTCGCCTCAGAGGATCACCGCCACCCGAGGGGCGAACCACATCGACAACTCAGTGCAAATCGGCGGCCGGTACATCGGCTTCGGGATCCAGCCTCGCGTCTACATCGGCGACACGAAGACGCGCCGCTATCTCAAGATCGCCGATCGCGGAGGTTGGACGCGCATCGACCGCACATCCCTGCTCGTGCTGTTCGCGACAGGCTCGAAGCAGCTCGACGCCGTTGCTCCGATCAGCTTCGTCCGCCTGCGCGATCTGCCGCCGATGCCCGCCTGCTCGTAGCCAAATACCGCTCCGAGCCCCCGGCTATGCTGGCCGACAATGTCCGTCATGACGGCGCCGCAGGCCCTCGTCATCGAGGGTGGACACGAGCTCACCGGCCGCATTCGGGCCTCCGGGAACAAGAACGGCGCACTGCCGATCCTCGCCGCGTGCCTTCTTGCAGACGAGCCGGTCACGCTCGCCAACGTCCCGCGCATCCGCGACGTCGAGACGATGCTCGACCTTCTCTGTGCCATGGGGGCGAACGCCGAGTGGGTTGGCACCAACGAGGTTCGCGTCGAGCCGCAAGGACTTTCGTCGTACGAGGTGGATGCCGTGCTCGCGGAACGGATCCGCGCCTCGTTCCTCCTCGCCGGGCCATTGCTCGCACGCCTGGGCCGGGCGAGCGTCCCGCCGCCGGGCGGCGACGTGATCGGACGTCGCCGGCTCGACCCGCACATCCATGCCTTCGAACGCCTGGGCGCGACGGTCGAGTTCGACACCCGCTACGAGATGGAGACGGAGGGCCTGCGCGGCGCCGAGATCTTCCTCGACGAGGCGAGCGTCATGGCAACCGAGAACGCGATCATGGCCGCCGTCCTCGCTCCTGGTGAGACGACGATCGGCAATGCCGCCTGCGAGCCGCACGTGCAGGACCTTTGCCGCTTTCTCATCTCGCTCGGCGCGGAGATCACCGGGATCGAGTCGAACGTCCTCCGGATCCACGGTGTGGAGCAGCTCAGCGGAGGGGAGTGGACGATCGCCCCTGACCAGATCGAGGTCGGCAGCTTCATCGGTCTCGCCGCCGTCACGAACAGCGACCTGACGATCGATGCAGTCGCGCCGCGCGACACGGTCTCGATCCTCGCTGCGTTCCACCGCCTCGGGATCGAGGTCGAGCTCGGAGACGACTGGCTGCGCGTGCCGCCGCACCAGGAGCTCGTGATTCAGAACGACCTCGGCGACCAGGTTCCGAAGATCGAAGACGGGCCATGGCCGGCGTTCCCGGCCGACCTGACGTCGATCGCGGTCGCGGTCGCGACGCAGGCGTGGGGGACGATCCTGATCTTCGAGAAGATGTTCGAGAACCGCCTGTTCTTCGTGGACAAGCTCGTCTCGATGGGCGCGCGGATCATCGTCTGCGACCCGCACCGCGTCGTCGTCAGCGGACCGTCGCGGCTCTACGGGCAGCGGCTGACCAGCCCCGACATCCGCGCCGGCATGGCGATCCTCATCGCTGCGCTCTGCGCAAACGGGCAGTCGGTGATCGGCAATGTCGCCGAGATCGACCGCGGCTACGAGCGCATCGACGACCGTCTCCGCGCGGTCGGCGCGCAGATCGAGCGCGTCGAGGCGTAAGAGATGAGCGAGCAGACCGCTGCCGGCGTCCGCGTCAACGTCTACGGCCAGGGGGAGGCGACCGTGGAGACCGGTCTGCCCGTGCTCAACCGGCTGCTCGGACGCCTCGCAGAGGTTGCGCGGTTCGACCTCGTCCTCGACATCGAGCCGGGCGACACGCAGGCCGAGGTCGAAGCGGCCGCCGCTGCGCTCGGACATGCGCTCGCGGGCCCACTCCGCGCGGATGGCGCTCGCGGTCACGGCGCGGGCGCGCTCACGTCGGCCGAAGCGCTCGCCGACGTCGTGCTCGAGACGAGCGACGAGCCGCTCTTCGTGACGAACGTCGACCTCACGCAAGCCCGCATCGGCGGCCTCGGGACCGACGTCGCGCGCCGCTTCCTCGAGGTGCTGGCCGAGAACGCGGGGCTCGTCCTCCACGTGCGGCTGCTGAACGGCACGGACAGCGGTCATGTGCTCGAGGCGATCTTCAAGGCACTCGGCGCCGCGCTCGCGCAGGCGTGCGAGAGACCGGAGCCGCGCGCATGAGCGACAAGCGCGTCGTCCGCACCGAAGCGGCGCCCGCACCGTTCCAGGGCGCCCCGTACTCGCAGGCGATCGCGGCCGGCGGCTTCGTCTTCGTCTCGGGCCAGCTGGGGCTGAAGCCCGGGGACAGCGCGATCTCGGGGGGGATCGAGGAGCAGACGGAGCAGGTCTTCGCCAACCTGAAGGCGATCCTCGCGGAAGCAGGCACCGGCCTCGACCGGCTCGTGAAGACGACGGTCTTCCTCCAGCACCTCGACGACTTCCAGGCAATGAACGCCGTCTACGCGAAGCACGTCGGCGAGCAGCCGCCCGCACGAGCAACGGTGGAGGTGGCGAAGCTCCCCTCCGGCGCGCTCGTCGAGATTGAAGCCGTAGCGGTCGTCTAAGTACCGCCAGAATGGCGCGATGCGCCAGGAGATCGAGGATTACGTCCGCTCGCTCGGCCTCGACGCCTACCTCGTCGGCGGCGCCGTGCGCGACGAGCTGCTCGGGCTCGAATCGAAGGACGCCGACTTCCTCGTTCCCGGCGTCGACACGGAGGGGCTGCGGGCCGCGCTGGCTCCGCATGGCCGCGTCGAGGATCTCGTCGTCGCCGACCGGCTCGTCGGCGTGCGGTTCCATCCGAGCGACGGCCGGATCCGCGGGCTGACCCGCGCGGGGATCGAGTTCGCGCCGCCGCGCAAGGAGGTCTCAACCGGCCCCGGGCGGCACGAGTTCGAGATCGTCGCCGACCCCACGCTGTCGGTCGAAGACGACATGCGCCGGCGCGACTTCACGGTCAATGCGATGGCCCGGCGGCTCGAGACCGGGGAGCTCGTGGATCCGCTCGGCGGCCGGACCGATCTCGGGGCGCACCGCCTGCGCACCGTCTCGCCGCAGAGTTTCCGCGAGGATCCGCTCCGCCTCGTCCGAGCCCTCCGGTTCGTCTCGCAGCTCGGGTTCGAGCCGGACGAGGAGCTGCTCGCGCAGATGCGCGAGGAGGCGCCGGCGGTGAAGCTCGTCTCGGGTGAGCGCATCGGCGGCGGGCTCGCTGCGGACGGGATGGGGGAGCTCTCGAAGCTTCTGCTCGGGTCGGAGCCGGCGTGGGCATTGCGGCTCGCGCGTGATACGGGCGTTCTCGTCGAGCTACTGCCGGAGTTCGGTGCGGCGATCGGCTTCGACCAGGAAAGCCGCTATCACGACCTCACCGTCGACGAGCACACCTTCGCCGTTGTCCAGGCCGCCGCCGACCAGGGCTACTCGCTGCCGGTGCGACTCGCAGCGCTCTTCCACGACCTCGGGAAGCCGCACGCCGCGTGGCGCGGAAAGGACGGCCGCCTCCACTACTACGCAAAGCCCGGTTTCGCCGAGCACGGTCATGACCAGCTGGGAGCGGAGCTCGCGGCGGGCGCGCTGCTCCGGCTCCGGTACCCGAACAAGCTGCGGCAGCGTGTCGTTCGGATCGTGCGCCGCCACATGTTCCAGCCGGGGAAAGGTGACGCGCTGCGCGCGCGCCGGTTCCTCCGGCGCAACGGCGACGAGCTCGCCTACGACCTCATCGACCACAAGCACGCCGACCTGCTCGGCAAGCGCGGGACGGGCGGCGAGCCACCGCCGCTGGACGAGATCGACGCGCTCATGCGGTTTCGGGAGGTGGTGGGAGAAGAGCGCTCGAGCCCGCACCGCCTCCGCGATCTCGCCGTCGACGGTGACGACCTGATCAAAGCCGGCTTCAAGCCTGGCCCGCAGCTCGGCCGCATCCTCCACGACCTCCTCGATGCGGTCGTCGAGGAGCCTGCGCTCAACACCCGCGAGCAGCTGCTCGCGCGCGCGAAGGAGCGCCTGTGATCCGCTGGCGGGCCGACGGCTACGAGATCGTGTTCACGACACGTCTCGGCGGAGTGAGCGAGGGGCCCTATGCGTCCCTCAACCTCGGGCGCAAGAGCGGCGACGACGTCGAGCGTGTGGACGACAACCGGCGGATCGCGTGCGAGTCGGTCGGAGCCGACGTGGAGAAGCTCGCGCTCAACTACCAGGTGCACTCCAACCGCGTCGTGCCCGCCGCCGCCGGAGCCCGAGGCGAGCACGCCGACGGGCTGTGGACGGACGAGCCCGGCCTGCCGATCCTCGCCATGTCCGCCGACTGCCTCCCGATTGCGCTCGTACGGACGAAGGGAGACGGACCGGCCGTCGCCGTCCTCCATGCCGGCTGGCGAGGGCTTCTCGAGGGAATCGTTGCGTCGGGCGTCGAGGCCCTCGGCGCAAACTCTCTCGCGGCTGCGGTCGGGCCTGCGATCGGCCCGTGTTGCTACGTGGTCGGGGAGGAGGTGGCGGCGCCGTACCGCGAGCGCTTCGGCGACGACGTCGTCCGCGACGGCCGACTCGACCTCTGGACGAGCGCCGAGCGAGCGCTCCGCGCCGCGGGCGTGGAGCAGGTCGACCGCTTCGACCGCTGCACGGCGTGCGAGCCGGAGACGTTCTTCTCGCACCGGCGCGACGCCGGCCACACCGGCCGCCAGGGGGTGATCGCCTACGTCTCCGGCTGAGATTCGCGAGCGGTACGAACAGATTCGCCAGGAGGTCGGCCCGGCCGTCACGGTCGTCGCCGCGACGAAGTACGTCTCCATCGAGGACATGGCAGCGCTCGCCGAAGCGGGCGTCGAGGTGGTCGGTGAGAACCGCGCGCAAGACCTCCAGGCCAAGCACCGCGTCTACGGCGACGCCTTCCGCTGGCACTTCATCGGCCACCTCCAGAGCCGCAAGGCGCCGCTCGTGAGCGAGCTTTGCGAGCTATGCCACTCGCTCGCATCGGAGTCGGCGGCACGTAAGCTCACGATCCCGGCGCTGATCGAGATCAACCTCTCCGGCGAGCCGACGAAGTCGGGTGTCACTCCCGAGGAGCTGCCGGCACTGCTCGAGCTCTATCCCCGCGTTCGCGGGCTGATGACGATGCCGCCTGCGACCGGCGATCCGGAGGCGTCCCGGCCCTACTTCCGCCGGCTTCACGAGCTCGCCGAGCAGCACGAGCTGCACGATCTCTCGATGGGGACGAGCCAGGACTACCGGGTTGCCGCTGAGGAAGGAGCGACCCTCGTCCGCGTCGGCGCAGTCCTGTGGCAGCGCTAACATCGGCGGCGCCATGGCGCTTTCCGACGTCTGGGCTCGTACCCTCGTCTACTTCGGCATCGCCGAGGAAGAGGACTGGGACGAGGACGGCTATCTCACCGAGGACGAGTTGGCCGATCCGTACGAGCGTCCCAACGTTCGCCGACTGCCTGCACGCCGGTCACGGCCCGACTACGACGACGACTGGACGGATCCCGAGCCCGACCAGCAGAGGACGAGCATCCTGCGGCCGCGCGCCGACACGCGCCGCGTTCGTACCCTGGAGCCCGTCCGTAGCCCGGGCGCATCCCGCGTCCATCTCATCCTCCCGCGCAGCTTCAACGACGCGCAGCAGGTTGCGGACCGGTTCAAGAACGGCGTCCCGGTGATCCTCAACCTCCAGTCCGCCGACTCGGAGCTCTCGAAGCGGCTGATCGACTTCGCGAGCGGCCTCACGTACGCGCTCGACGGCGGCATGCAGCGCATCGCCGACAAGGTCTTCCTCCTCACGCCGAGCGACGTAGAGCTGTCGGCAGAGGATCGCGCGCGGATGCTCGAGCGCGGCTTCTTCAACCAGGCGTAGCCAGGAAAGGCGCCGCGGAGCGCGAAGCACGGGCGGATGGGCGGCTCAGCCAGCTTGGTCCTGCCGGTGGGCGGCGCGGTCTCGAAGGTCACCACCTTCATTTGGGCGTTCACGTTCGTCTACACGCTCGCGGTCTTCGCGTACATCCTCACCAGCTGGCTTCGGCTGCCGTACTCGCCCACCCTGAACAGGATCCAGCGCTTTCTCTACGACGTCTGCGACCCGTACCTGCGCATCTTTCGGCGCTTCTTGCCCTCGTTCGGAGGCCTCGACCTGTCTCCCACAGTCGCCGTGATCGTGCTCTGGCTCGTTTCGCAACTCGTCATCCGGCTCATTGACAACTACGCCTGAGGAGACACGACATGGCCCTCACACCGGTCGAGATCAGACACATGACGCCGCCCCGCACGAGCTTCCGCGGCTACAAGATCGCGGCGACCGACAAGCTGCTCGAGGACATCGCCGCGAGCTTCGAAGACGTCTGGCGCGAGCGCGCCGACCTGTCCGACAAGGTCGAGCAGCTCGAAGCCGACCTCATCCGCTTCCGCGAGCTCGAGACGCTCCTGCGGACGACTCTCGTCTCCGCCGAGCAGGCGTCGGCGCAGATGCGAGACCAGGCGCGGCAGGAAGCGGAGCTGATCCTCGGCAACGCGCACTCCGAAGCCCGCGAGATCCAGCGGCGTGCGCACGCCGAGAACGAGCGGCTCACCCACGAATCGCGCCGCGTGCGCGCGCAGCTGGTCGAAGCGCTCGCCGCGTTCGACGAGCCCGAGCCGGGGAGCGCGGCCGCACAGGTCGAGCCCACGGACGACGCTGAAATCACAGACGAACGCAGCTGGTACGGCCTCCCGGACGCGGACGCCGCGTGAGACACCGGCCGCAGTAGCGGCCGGACGTAGACTGAGCCCCATGACGGCGGAGACGACGCGATTGCGCGTACGTGTCAGCCCGGGGGCCGGCAGGACAGCGCTGGTTGGGCGGCACGGCGACGCGTGGAAGGTGCGCGTTACCGAAGCGCCCGAGCGCGGGCGTGCGAATGAGGCAGTTCTCCGCCTGCTCGCAGAGACGCTCGCCATCCCGCGTACCGCGTTGACGCTCGTCTCGGGTCACGGCGGCCGCGAGAAGATCGTCGAGCTGACAGGGGTCGGGCCGGCGCTCATCGAGCGGCGCCTCACCTCCGCCACGAGCGGTGACCGGGGGAGAAAGGAGAGGCGGTGACGAGCATCGATACCGAGCGGTTCCGCGAAGCGCTCCTCGACGAGCGACGCCGCGTCGAGCATGCGCTGGCCACTCTTCGCGACGAGCATCGCGGCTCCCTCGACGAAGAGGTCGAGGAGATCGGTGCGAGCGACAACCACCTCGCCGAGACCGCGACGGCGACCCTCGGACGCGAGATCGACTACACGCTCGGCGAGAACTCGGGGCAGGTGCTCGCGGCCATCGACGCCGCATTGAAACGCATCGACGAGGGCACATACGGCACGTGCGCGAGCTGCGGAGAACAGATCCGGTACGAACGCCTGGAAGCGACCCCGTGGGTCTCTCTGTGCATCGAGTGCAAGCGGAAAGCCGAAGGGTGAACGAGCCTCTGCAGCAGCTCGAGGTGCGAGTGGGCTCCGCGACGGATGCGTTGACGCCGCTCTCCCGCGCCACCCGGTCGTTCGCCGCCACGTCGGCGCAGTGGCTGTCGCTCGGCGCGATCGTGCTCGCGGCCGTCGTCGCGGACCAGGTGACGAAGCACGTCGTCGCCAGCAACCTCAGCCTCGGCGAGGCGCTCCACGTCGTCGGCCCGTTCTCGATCAGGCACGTCCAGAACTCCGGCATCGCCTTCGGCCTGTTCTCGAACGCGACGGCGGCCGTCATCGTCGTCACGACCATCGCGGTCGGCTGGATGCTCGCCTACTTCGCACGCTCCGGGGCCCGGCATCCGGTGCTGCCCGTTGCCCTGGGGCTCGTGATCGGCGGCAGCGTCTCGAATCTTGCCGACCGCATGCGGCTCGGCTTCGTCACCGATTTCCTCGACTTCCGTTACTGGCCGGCGTTCAACCTCGCCGACAGCTTCATCGTGATCGGGGTCGGGATCCTGCTCGCAGCGCTCCTCCTCGCGGAGCGAGAGCCGCAGCCCGCGAAGCGCTGAACCGCCTCGTCGTCCCGCCCGACGGCGCAGGAGAGCGGCTCGACCGTTACCTCGCGCGATTGCCCGAGGTCGGTTCGCGGGCGGCGGCTGGCGCGGCTGCTCGAGGCAGGCGCCGTCCTCGTGGACGGCCAGGCGCGCGGCAAGAGCTACAGGCTCGCAGGCGGAGAGGAGATCGCGATCGAGGCGCTGGAACCGGCCGCCGCAGCCCCGGAGGTTGCGCCGCCCGAGCTCACGATCGCCTACGCAGACGACCACCTCCTCGTCGTGGACAAGCCCGCGGGAATTGTCGTGCATCCCGCACCGGGGCACGCCGGCGGCACGCTCGCGCACGCGCTCGCGGCCGCGGGCGCAAGGGGTGGGGAGGAGGACCGGCCGGGGATAGTCCACCGGCTCGACCGGGACACGTCGGGCCTGCTCGTCGTCGCACGCTCGCACGAGACCTACGAGCGGCTTCAGCGGCTGGTGCGGCGACGGGCCCTGACCCGCGAATACCTCGGGCTCGTCGTAGGAAGGCCCCGCTCGCGGCGCGGGACGATCGACGCGCCGATCGGCCGCGACCGGCATGACCGGTTCCGCCACTCGCTCGACACCGCCACGCCGCGCGCGGCCGTGACGCACTTCGAGCTCGAGGAGCTCCTGCCGCAGCACACGCTCCTTCGTGTCCGCCTCGAAACGGGCCGCACGCATCAGATCCGCGTGCACCTCGCCGCGATAGATCTCCCGGTCTCCGGGGACCCGCTCTACGGCGTCACGGGCGATCTCGGGCTCGAGCGGCAGTTCCTCCACGCAGCGCGGCTCGCGTTCGACCACCCCGTCACCGGCGCCGCGGTCGACGTCACCTCGCCGCTGCCGCCAGACCTCGCCGCAGCACTGGAAAGGGCGCGCGCCAGCTAACCTTCCCGAGTCCCTGTTCCTACTCCCCGGCGGCCCAGCCGTGGCGCGCGTGCCTCTCGTTGCGGGAGGTGCGCCTCGACTCCCGCCGGCGCACGACACAAACGAATCCGAGAGGAGCACAGCCATGGCAGTTGCGACTGGCGCGGTCTCCATGCGCGAGTTGCTGGAGGCCGGAGTCCACTTCGGCCACCAGACGCGGCGCTGGAACCCGAAGATGCGCCGCTTCATCTTCGCCGAGCGCGGCGGCATCTACATCATCGATCTCACGCAGACGTCGGAGCGTCTCGACGAGGCGCAGCAGTTCCTCCGCAACGTCGCCGAGCGCGGCGGCACCGTCCTCTTCGTCGGCACGAAGAAGCAGGCGCAGGACGCCGTCGAGAACGAGGCGAAGCGGGTCGACATGCCGTACGTCAACCACCGTTGGCTCGGTGGCCTCCTGACGAACTGGCGCACGATGGCCGATCGCATCGACCGCCTCCACGACATGCGGCGCCTGCGGGACGAGGGCCAGCTCGAGCTCCTGCCCGCAAAGGAGCGCATCGCAATGTCGGGTGAGCTCGAGAAGCTCGAGGCGAACCTCGGCGGCGTCGCCGACATGCGCCGCCAGCCCGACGCGGTCGTGATCGTCGACCTCAAGAAGGAGGCGCTCGCCGTGCGCGAGGCGCGCCGGCTCAACATTCCGGTCGTCGCACTCGTGGACACGAACTGCGACCCCGACGAGGCCGACTACGTGATCCCGGGGAACGACGACGCGATTCGGTCGTGCAACCTCGTAATCCATGCGCTCGCCGAGGCCGTGTCGAACGGCAAGCAGAAGGTTTCCGCGCAAGAGCTCCAGCAGCAGGCGGAGGCTCCCGCAGAGGCAGCCGCCGAAGCTGCTCCGGCAGACAATGTCGAGGACGTCTCGGCCGGCGAGGACATCCAGCCGGAGACGGAAGGCGAGTCGGTGCCGGTGCCGACCGGTGAGGACCCGGCGAAGGAAGGCGCTGAGGAGACGAAGCGTTCTGCCGCCGCCCTGGGCGATCCGACGAAGGCTGGAAACGCCGCCGGCGAAGCCGACGACGCCGGGCCGGAAGCCCCGGCCGCCTCCAGCGGCGGGGGTGGCGAGGAGGTGAGCGGGTAATGGCGGCAGAGATCTCGGCTCAGCTCGTCCGCGAGCTTCGTGAGCAGACCGGCGCCGGGATGATGGACTGCAAGCGCGCGCTGCAGGAGACGAACGGCGACATGGAGGCGGCAGTCGTCCTCCTCCGCGAGAAGGGCATGGCGAGCGCAGCGAAGCGCGCCGACCGGGAGACGACCGAGGGCCTGGTCGGATACCGCCTCGCCGCTGACGGCTCCCGCGGCACGATGGTCGCCGTCGGCTGCGAGACCGAGCCCGTGTCGAAGAACGAGGAGTTCCAGGCGTTCGGCCAGAAGGCGCTCGACCTCGTCGAGGCCGCGGGAATCGACGCGGTCGCACAACTCGACCAGGAGCGCACGGAGCTCTCGGGCAAGCTCGGCGAGAACATCGCGATCGCCGGCGCCGCCCGCTTCGAAGCCGTCAACGGCGGGCGCGTGGCCGCGTACGTCCATCCGCCGGCCAACAAGCTGGGCGTCCTCGTGCAGTTGAAGGGCGGCGACGAAGACCTCGCGCGCAACCTTGCGATGCACATCTCGTGGTCGGCTCCGCAGTGGATCGGCCGGGAGGACGTCCCTGAAGACCTGATCGCGGCGGAACGCGAGATCTACCTCAACTCCGACGAGGTGCAGTCGAAGCCCGAGCAGGCGCGCGAGAAGATCGTGACCGGGATGCTCGACAAG
This sequence comes from uncultured Actinomycetes bacterium, assembly GCA_963790845.1. Classification (GTDB taxonomy): domain Bacteria; phylum Actinomycetota; class Thermoleophilia; order Gaiellales; family Gaiellaceae; genus Palsa-739. Next base: position 63,468 of record CAWBQC010000005.1, read on the forward strand.
CGCTTCTTCGCCGAGCGCGGAGGCGTGCTCGCCGACCAGCCGTGGATCCACGACGGCTCGCTGACAGTCGGCAAGGTCCTCGAAGGCGCCGGAGCCGAGGTGCTCGAGTTCCAGCGCTTCTCACTCGCGGGATGAGCGCCCAGACGGAGACCGAGAGCGGCACGCAGCGGCGCGTGCCCGCCTTCCGCAGCGTCCTGCTCAAGCTCTCGGGCGAGGCGCTCATGGGCGAGCGCGAGTACGGCATCGACCCCGGCGTGACGAGGGCGCTCGCGACCGAGGTCGCCGGCATCCGCAGCGAGGGCGTGGACATCGCCGTCGTCGTCGGCGGCGGGAACTTCTACCGCGGCCTGGCAGCGGCGGCGGAGAGCGGGATGGACCGCGCGACCGCCGACTACGCGGGGATGCTCGCGACGCTGCTCAACGCACTGGCGCTGCAGGATGCGCTGGAGCGGGAGGGAGCCGACACGCGGGTCATGTCTGCGCTTTCCGTGTCCGAAGTGGCGGAGCCCTACATCCGGCGCCGCGCGATCCGGCACCTCGAGAAGGGACGCGTCGTGATCTTCGCGGCGGGAACCGGAAACCCGTTCTTCACGACGGACACGGCGGCGGCGCTGAGGGCGCTCGAGATGGGCGCCGACGCGATCCTGATGGCGAAGCACGGCGTCAAGGGCGTGTACGACGGCGATCCGCGCCGCGTCTCCGACGCCGAGTTCCTGCCGCGGCTCACTCATCTCGAAGCGATCGAGCGCGGGCTCAAGGTGATGGACACGACCGCTCTCTCGCTCTGCATGGACAACCGCCTCACGATCCACGTCTTCGAGCTCGCCGAGGGCAACGTCGCGCGCGTCGTGGCCGGCGAGGAGGTCGGGACGATCATCGCGACGGCTGGAAGTCTCGGCGGCGAAGCCGCCGAGACCCGGCCAGAAAACCCCGCCGCCGCAGGCGGCGGTGGGCCACAGGAGGGCTAACGCATGGCCACTGCAGAAGAGCTGATCAACGGCGCCCACGACAAGATGGTCAAGTCGGTCGAGCACGCGAAATCCGAGTTCTCGACCGTCCGTACCGGGCGCGCCTCGGCGTCGCTGCTCGACCGGATCGAGGTCGACTACTACGGGACGAAGACGCCGCTGCGCCAGCTGTCGACGGTCAACGTGCCGGAGTCGCGCATGCTCACGGTGCAGCCGTTCGACCCGAGCTCGATCAAGGCGATCGAGAAGGCCATCCAGGAGTCCGACCTCGGGCTGACTCCGTCGAACGACGGCAAGCTCATCCGGCTGCCGATCCCGCAGCTGACCGAGGAACGGCGGAAGGAGCTCGTCAAGGTCGTCCGCAACATGGCGGAAGACCACCGGGTCGCCGTCCGTGAGATCCGGCGCGACGCGATGAAGCACCTGAAGGAGCTCGTCGACAAGGGCGAGGTCGGAGCCGACGACGAGCACCGGGCCGAAGGTCGCGTCCAGGAGCTGACCGACGAGCATACGAAGCAGATCGACGAGCTGCTCAAGCACAAGGAGGCCGAGGTGATGGAGGTCTAGTGACCTCCCTCCCCGGTACCGACGTCACCCCCGAGGAGCACCTTCCCGAGGTCGCGCACGCCGTCGCGATCATCATGGACGGGAACGGCCGCTGGGCCTCCGAGCGCGAAGTCCCGGTCGCCGAGGGCCACCGGGCCGGCTCGCGTGCGTTGCGGCCGGTCGTCGAGTCGGCGATCGACCTCGGCATCGACTCACTCGCGGTCTATGCCTTCTCCACCGAGAACTGGAGCCGCGACGTGGACGAGGTGGCCGCCCTGATGGAGATCTTCGGCGAGACGATCGACCGGGAGCTCGAAGATCTCGCGGCGCAGGGCGTCAGGTGCCGGTTCGTCGGCCGCCGCGACCGGGCTCCCGACTGGCTGCTCGCGAAGATGGAGCACCTCGAGTCCGCGACCGCGGACAAGGCGAAGCTGCAGCTCTGGATCGCGTTCGATTACGGCGGCCGCGCCGAGATCGTCGACGCCGCGCGCCGGCTGCTCGAGAGCGGGAGCGACCCAGACGAGGTCGACGAAGCGGCACTCTCCGCCTGCCTCTACGAGCCCGAGATGCCGGATCCCGATCTCGTGATCCGCACCTCCGGCGAGCGGCGCATCTCGAACTTCCTCCTCTGGCAGTCCGCGTACGCCGAATACGTCTTCACCGACACTCTCTGGCCCGACTTCGGGCCGGAGGAGCTCCGGACCGCGATCGAGGAGTACGCGCGCCGGCGCCGTAGATTCGGCGGCCGATGACCAATTTCGCCTCCCGCCTTCTGGTCGCGGCGGTCGGCCTGCCGCTCGTGCTCGGCATGCTCTGGCTCGGCGGCTGGTGGCTGTTCACGCTCGTCGCCGTCGCGTCGGTCGTCGGGGTGCACGAGTTCGTGACGACCGCGCGGCCGATGCGCCCGCTCGGTGCGGCGATCTACGGCGGCGTTCTCCTGGCGCTCTTCGGCGCCGAGCGGGGCGGGGTCGTGTGGCTGCTCGCGCGGCTTTCTCGCGACGTTCGTCCTCGGCTTCATCCTCCACGCGCTCTCGAGCACGCGCGCGCCCACGACGGCCGCAATCGGCTCGACCATCCTCGGCTCGGCCTGGATCGGGCTCGGGCTCGGCTTCGTTCTCCTTCTGCGCGAGATGCACGATCAGGGGCGCCTCATCGCTTTCACGGTCGTCCTGACCGTGTTCGCCGCCGACACCTTCGCCTACTTCACCGGCCGCTACATCGGGCGTCACAGCCTCGCGCCGCGGCTCTCGCCGAAGAAGACGTGGGAGGGGCTCATCGGCGGCGCAGCGGCGGGCGTCTTCGTCTCGTTCATCGCGCTCTACGACAAGCGAGACGAGTACCTGAGCGTCTGGCAGGCGCTCGTGCTCGGGCTCGTGGTCGTGGTCGCTGCGGTGCTCGGCGACCTCTTCGAGTCCGCGCTGAAGCGCGATCTCGAGGTCAAGGACACCGGACGGCTCCTCGGCGGGCACGGCGGCGTGCTCGACCGCGTGGACGCGCTTCTCTTCGCCGCACCGGCCGCGTACTTCCTCGTGATCGCGTACGGGTTCCACTAGGCGCACGACCTCCCTACACTTGCCCGGTGAAGCGCGTCGCGCTGCTCGGGGCAACGGGGTCGATCGGGCGTCAGGCGATCGAGATCGTGGAGGCTCATCCGGAGCTCGAGCTCTGCGCGGCTGCGTCGGGCTCGACGCCGCTCGACGACGTCGACGCACCGCTCAAGGAAGTGGGCGGCGATCTGACCGAGCTTCTCGAGCGCGCTCGGCCCGACGTCGTCCTCAACGCCGTCGTCGGGTTCGCGGGAGTCCACGCGACGCTCTGGGCGCTCGAGCACGGCGTCGATCTCGCGCTCGCGAACAAGGAGAGCCTCGTCGCCGCCGGCGAGCTCGCCCTCGCAGCACGCGAGCGGGGACGCGGCCGGATCCTGCCGGTGGACAGCGAGCATTCCGCGCTCTTCCAGTGCCTCGAGGGACGCGAGCCGGAGCAGATCGACACGCTCGTGGTCACCGGCTCGGGCGGGCCGTTCCGCGGTCGCACCCGGGCCGAGCTCGAGGACGTGACCCCCGAGCAGGCGCTTGCACATCCGACCTGGCGGATGGGACGAAAGATCACAGTGGACTCTGCAACGCTCGCGAACAAGGGGCTCGAGGTGATCGAGGCGCATTTCCTCTTCGGCGTCGACTACGAGCGGATCGAAGTGGCGATCCAGCCGACGTCGATCGTGCACGCGCTCGTCCGCTTCCGTGACGGGGCCTCGCTCGCGCATCTCGGCTACCCGGACATGCGTGTGCCGATCTCGTACGCCCTCACGTATCCGGAGCGGGCGGCGACGCCGTTGCCGCCGCTCGACCTGGCCTCGCTCACGCTCGAGTTCTCACCTCCCGACACGGACACGTTCCCGATGCTCTCGCTGGCCCGCGCGGCCGGTCAGCGGGGCGGGAGCGCGCCGTGCGTCTACAACGCAGCGAACGAAGTCGCCGTCGCCGCGTTTCTCGACGGCCGTCTGCCGTTCCTCGGTATCCCGGAGGTCGTTGGCGAGACGCTCGCGACGGCGGACACCGACCCTGTCCGCGACCTGAACGACCTCGTCGAGGCGGATCGCGCCGCACGGGCACTCGCCCAGGGAGCGCTGGCTGCCGCATGACATGGCTCGTCGTCATCGGCGGACTCGTCCTGCTCGTCTTCCTGCACGAGCTCGGCCACTTCTCTGTCGCGCTCGCGGTCGGCATGCGCCCTCGGAGCTTCTACATCGGCTTCCCGCCTGCGCTGGCGAAGGTCAGGCGCAAGGGCATCGAGTACGGGATCGGCATGATCCCGCTCGGCGGGCTCGTCCGGATTCCCGGCATGCACCGCCCGGCCGGCCGTGACCTTCAGGCGTTCATCGAGCCGGCCGTGCGGGAGGAGCCGGGCCTCGCCGCACCTGTCGGCGCCGTCAGGCGCGCCCTCGAGACCGAGGACTACGCCGCTGCACGGCGGCTCTACCCGGATCTCGAGAGCGAGGTGCAGGCGGCGCATCTTTCGCCCGCGGCGCGGCGCTCGGCGGAGCGCGCGCTGCGTGAGGTCGAGGAGGGCACCGCGCAGGATGCGTACTGGCGGGCCGCGACCTGGAAGCGCGTCGCGGTGATCGCCGCCGGCCCGCTGGCGAACGTCGTGATCGCGTTCCTGATCCTCTTCGTCACCTTCGCCGCCGGCGGCGGGCCCTCCGACAAGCCCTCGACCAGGGTCGATTCGGTCAGCCCGGGCACGCCCGCCGCGGCCGCAGGGCTTAGGGCCGGCGATCGCATCGTGGCGGTCAACGGACGGCCGTCCGACACCTTCGCGGCTGTCTCGCGACCGCATCAGGTCGAGCCACGGCCACCCGGTGACGCTCACTGTCGAGCGAGGCGGACAGCGCGTGACAGTCGGCCCGGAGCCGACGATCTTCCAGCAAGGGCGCTGGATCTTCGGCTTCACCCCGGCGGCGCGGCTTGTTCCGTACTCGACGGGCAAGGCGGCGAGCACTGCGGTCTCCGACCTGGGGAACGTCGTCACCGGCACCGCCAGGGGAATCACGTCGCTCTTCTCCAAGCACGGGCGCAGCCAGGTCTCGGGCCCGGTCGGGATCGTCCGCGTCTCGCAGGCGCAGCTGAAGGTCGGCGCCACGTGGTACTTCGAGATCCTCGCCTTCGTGAGCATGTCGCTTGCGCTGCTCAACCTGCTGCCGCTGCTACCCCTCGACGGCGGCCACATCCTCTTCTCGCTGATCGAGGGAGTCCGCCGCCGCGCCCTTGCGCGCGAGGTCTACGAGCGGGTCTCCGTCGTCGGGATCATGCTCATCGTGCTCGTCTTCGTGATCGCGTTCTCGAACGACGTTTCCGGCGGCACACCGCACTAGCCAGGTCGCTCCTCAGCGTCCGTTGAGGGGTGCGGGCTCGCCTGAAACCACCGGGCTAGACTGGCTTTCGGTGGCCAGCGAGCGGCAGATCTCGGTTGGCGGCGTCGCGATCGGCGGCGGCGCGCCCGTCGTCGTCCAGTCGATGACGACGACGAAGACGCATGACGTCCCCGCTACGACCGCACAGATCGCCGAGCTCGTCTCGGCGGGCTGCGAGATCGTCCGCGTCGCCGTCCCGAAGACCGAGGATGCCGAAGCGTTGAGCCGCATCGTCCGCTTCTCGCCGATCCCGGTCATCGCGGACATCCACTTCAACGCATCGCTCGCCCTCAAGGCGATCGACCAGGGCGTGGCTGCGGTGCGCATCAACCCCGGCAACATCGGCGGCCCCGACAAGGTCGAGGAGGTCGTGAGGGCGGCGAAGAAGGCGGGGATCCCGATGCGGATCGGCGCGAACTCCGGCTCGCTGCCGAAGCACCTCTTCGAGCTGGCCCAGCAGGACCAGGCGGAGGCGCTGGTCGAGGCGGCGCTCGAGGAGGTGCGGCTGCTCGAGAAGCTCGACTTCCACGACTTCAAGATCTCCGTCAAGTCGAGTCACGTGCCGACGATGATCCGCGCCTACCGGATGCTCTCGGCGAAGGTGCCGTATCCGCTCCACCTGGGCGTGACCGAGGCGGGAACCGTCTACTCGGGCTCGATCAAGAGCGCCGTGGGGATGGGTGCCCTCCTCGTCGACGGGATCGGCGACACGATCCGCGTCTCGCTCTCCGCGGATCCCGTCGAGGAGCCGAAGGCGGCGTACGAGATCCTCAAGTCGCTCGGTTTGCGCGAGCGCGGCCCGATGATGATCGCCTGCCCCTCGTGCGGGCGCGACAACGTCGGCGTTCACACGCTCGCCGAACAGGTGGAGGAACGGCTCGCGCAGTACCCGCAGCATTTCGAGGTCGCAGTTCTCGGCTGCGCCGTGAACGGACCGGGGGAGAGCGGCGACGCCGACTTCGGGATCGCGGGGGGCCGCGACGTCGGCTTCATCTACGCGCACGGCCGGGTCCTGAAGAAGGTCTCCTCGGACATCCTCGTCGACGAGCTCTTCGCCGAGGTCGACAGGTGGATCGCCGACGGGATGAACCGGCCGAAGCGCCTCAAGATGGCGAAGCCCGCCGCGCTTGCGATGGCGGAAGCTTCGATGATCCCGCTCGAATAGCCTCCCCGCGCGCAGCGGCCGGCCACCGCTCCCGCCGGGCGAAGCCCGGCTCCGCGGCGGCCTCGCACCGCTCTGGTGCGCCGCTGCACGCGGGCAGCCGGCCGGGTCATCAGGAGACTTTCTTTAGTGTCCGTGCGATGATCGCCCGGGCCTCACAGCTCTTCCTACCGACCTTGCGCGACGCACCCGCCGACGCGGACGCTGCCTCGCACCAGCTCCTCATGCGCGGGGGCTTCATCCGCCAGATGGGGGCGGGCCTCTGGAGCTTCCTGCCGCTCGGCTGGCGCGTGCACAAGAAGATCGAGCAGATCATCCGCGAGGAGATCGACGCGATCGGCGGCCAGGAGATGCGCTGCCCGACGCTCACGCCCGCCGAGCTATGGGAGACGACGGGCCGCATCGACGTCCCGATCCTCTTCCATCTCAACGACAGCGGCGGCCGTCCGTTCGTGCTCTCCTGGACGCACGAGGAGTCGATGACGTTCCTCGCACGCGAGCTCCAGTCGTACAAGGAGCTGCCGCAGGTCTGGTACCACTTCTCGACGAAGGACCGCGACGAGCCGCGCCCGCGCGGCGGCCTGCTGCGCCTCCGCGAGTTCGTCATGAAGGACTCGTACACGTTCGACGCGGACGTGGCCGGGCTCGATGCGGCGTTCGATCGCCACGAGAAGGCGTACGCCCGGATCTTCGAGCGCGTCGGCCTCGACGCGTACCTCGTCGAGGCGGAGTCCGGCGTCATGGGAGGGAAGAGCTCCCTCGGGTTCCTCGCACCCACGGGCTCGGGCGAGAACGAGCTGATGCGCTGCGAGAACGGCGACTACTTCGCCGACGCCGAGGCCGCCCGCGGCGCGCCGCAGCCGCCCGAGCTGCCTCCGCCGCTCGATGCGCCCGGAGCTCGTCGAGACGCCGGGCGTCGGCACGATCGAGGAGCTCGCGGAGTTCCTCGGGATCGCGGAGTCCGCGACCTCGAAGGCGCTGCCGGTCGTGACCGGCGACCGGCTCGTGCTCGCGCTCGTGCGGGGTGACGACCGGCTGAGCCCGGAGAAGCTCGAGACGCTCTTCGAAGGCGCGTTCCGGCCTGCCACCGACGAAGAGATTCGCGCGGCCTTCGGCGCAGGCGGCGGCTCGCTCGGCCCTGTCGGCGTCGACATCGAGGTGATCGCGGACGAGGCTCTCCGCGAGGGCCAATACGTCGCGGGAGCGAACGAGGACGGCAAGCATCTGCGCGGCGTCCAGGCCGGGCGTGACTACGAGCCGGCGTTCGCCGACATCCGGCAGGCACAGGACGGGGACGCCTGCCCGGAGTGCGGCGGCACGCTGCACGTCGAGACAGCGATCGAGGTCGGCCACATCTTCAAGCTCGGCACCTTCCACTCGCAGGCGTTCGGCGCGACGTTTCTGGATGAGGACGGGAGGGAGAAGCCCCTGGTCATGGGCAGTTACGGGATCGGCCTCGCGCGGACGATGGCGGCGATCGTCGAGCAGTGCCACGACGAGAACGGGATCGTCTGGCCGAAGTCCGTCGCGCCGTACGACGCGCATGTCGTCGCGCTGCCCGGCGCAGAGGAGATAGCCCTCCAGGCGGCCGAGGCCCTCTCGGCTGCGGGGCTCGACGTTCTCCTCGACGACCGCGACCAGCGTGCGGGGGAGAAGTTCGCCGACGCCGACCTGATCGGCTGTCCCATTCGGATCACGGCGGGGAAGAAGAGCCTCGAGGACGGCAAGGTCGACGTGCGGGACCGCGCAAGCGGCGCCGAGAACCGCCAAGATGTTGCCGAGCTCGGCAAGGAGGCGTAGCCATGGCTAAGCGCAGGCGGTTCAGCGAGGAGGGGTTCGGGGAAACCGTGCAGCGGCTGATGGACGAGCTCGGCGTCACGTATCGCCAGCTCGCGGCGCGCACCGGGCTCTCGGCCGGGTACCTCAACCACCTCGTGCACGGAAACCGACCCGTTCCGTCCAATGACGTGGTGGCGACGCTGGCGAAGGCCCTCGAAGTGGAGCCCGAGCACTTCCGCGAGTACCGCCTGCGGATGATCACCGAGCGTCTCGAGGCGATGCCGGCCCTGATCGACCGCCTCTACCGGCAGCTGAGCCGGCCCGGCTAGCGCAGCGCGTAGCGGAGGAAGAGGTGGGAGCCGTGCGTCCGTACGGAGCGCAGGCGGCCGGCCACCCGCGTCTGCGGCACGAGCTCGACGCCCTCGACGAGACCGAGGCGGGCGCCGGCGGCGCGGCCGGCGAGAACCGGCGAGACCGTCAGGAAGAGCTCGTCCACGAGCCTCGACGCGACCAGCGAGCCGAACATCGACGGCCCTGCCTCCGAGAGGATCACCGCGCAGCCTCGCGTTCTGAGCAATGCGACCGCGGCCGCGAGATCGACGACCTCACCGTCGTTGACCGCGACGACCTCCGTCGCCGCAGGCACTCGCGCTCGCAACTCCGCCGCCGCATCCACCGTCGTGAGGATGAGCGCTCCCGACTCGAGCACGGGGTGAGCCGGGTCGAGCGAGGCGCCGGTGGTGACGACGGCGACGAGCGGCTGTGCCGGGCGACCCCTGAGCGCCCGCAGCTCGGCAAGCGCCTCTGCCGCAGGAGGATGGGCGCGGTCGATGCGCCACGTGCCTGTCGGCGAGGCGAGCAGCGTTCCGGAGCCCACGACGACCGCGTCGGAGCACGCTCGGACGAGGGCGAGCATGAACCTGTCCGCTTCGCTCTCGTCTCCCAGAATCGCGTGCGAGCGCGGCAACCTCGGCACTGCCACGACGCCGTCGAGCGACTCGACGAAGTTCGCGACGACGCACGGCTCCTGGAGCCCGATCACGCCGCCGTAGACCGCCTCGAGCTGCGCGGGGACGTCCCACCGCGGGAGGTCCTCGTCGTCTGCGAGGACCGTGAAGGGCTCGATCACCTCGTCAGCGTAAGGAACTCGGCGCGCAGCGACTCGTCCTCGTCGTACAGGCCGCGCCAGACCGTCGTCACCGTGAGCGAGCCGTCCTCCTCGACGCCGCGCATCGCGGTGCACATGTGCGCGGCCTCGAGCTTGACCGCCACGCCGCGTGCGCCGGCGAGCTCGCGGAGGCCGTCGGCAATCTCCTCGGCGAGACGCTCCTGCACGGTGAAGCGCCGCGCATAGAGCCGCACGAGCCGCGTCAGCTTCGAGATGCCGAGGATCTCGTCGCCGGCGACGTACCCGATGTGGGCGCGGCCGTGGAACGGCAACGCGTGGTGCTCGCACAGCGCGTAGAAGCCCACCGGGCCCTCGACGATCTGGGCGTGACGGCCTTCGACGCCTTCCGGCCGCTCGGAAGGGAACAGCGTCCGCAGCTTCGGGTCGCCGTCGTACCCGGCCGTCGCGTCGTAGAGCGCGCGGAGGAAACGGCGCGGCGTGTCACGCGTGCCCGGCGTGTCGAGGTCGAGCCCGAACGCTTCGAGGATCTCGGCGGCGTTCTGTTCCAGCCGGCCCCAATCGGCCTCGGTCAGGTCACGTGCCGCTTCGCTGGGGTGCGAGGGAAGCTCGAAGACGTTGCTGCTCATGCGATCTCCTCCTGGTGCCGGGCCACGCGCCGGGGCAGGAGCGCGAGGGCTATCAACCCCACCTCTACGAGCGCGAGCCACGCGAAGGCGAGCGGGTGGCCCAGTGCGATGAGCAGCCCGAAGACCGCAAGCTGTGTCGACATGCCGAGATTCGCAAGCAGCGAGACGGACGTCGAGCCGACAAGTCCCGCCCGCCGTGCAACGACCGACTCCGCGAGCCGGTCCTGGGGCGCGTAGACGACGCCGTAGACGCGCCGCAGAAACGCCGTCGCGCGCCCCTCGGCGTGCGGCTCGGCAACTGCTCGCCGCGCCAGCCGCTCGACGTTGAAGTTCAGGCTGAGAACGCTCGTGAGCGCGAGGAACCCTGCGACTGCCACCGCCGGCCGCCCCGTCGTCCACCCGAGCGCCGCGAAGAGCGCTGCGTTGACGAGCAGGTCGACCTCGGAGTCGAGGTATCGCCCGAACGCGCTCGTCCTGGCCGTGAGCCGTGCGAGCTGGCCATCCGCGTTGTCGAGCAGTGTCTTGAGCTGCACGAGGAGAGCCGCGACGAGCAGCGAGCCGCGCCCGAGCTCGACGGCAGCCGCAACCCCCGCGGCGCCGGCGGCAACGACGACGAGCGGCGGCGAGACGCGCAGGCGTGCGAGCAGCAGGACGAGCGGGTGCGCGAGTGGCCGGAAGAGCCATTCGCACACGAGCTCGGTTCCGCGGCGCGGCTTGCGCGAGCGAGCGAGTGCCGAGCTAGACAGCGAGGACCCCCTCACCGGCGCGGAGCAGGTCGCGGGCCGCATCGAGCTTGTCCCAGACGTTCCACAGGAGGACACCGCGCGGCCGGCCGTCCTCGAGGTACGTGACGGTGCCTTTGCGGAACGGCTCCTGCCAGTCCTCGACGGCCTCGAGCCGCGAGTCGACGATCCCGACCGCCTCGTAGCCGAGGTCGAACAGGTCGGAGTAGAAGAACGGCAGGTGGTCGTAGGGGGTGTCCGAGCCGGCCATGTTCGCGCCGACCAGCTTGCCGTGGCTGTTCGCGTGATCCTCGTGCTCGATTCGCAGCGAGGTGCCGAGTGCACGGACGGGGAAGCGTGCGACGTCGCCCGCGGCGAAGACGTTCTCGTGCCCGGCACCCGCCCGTACTCGTCGACGACGATCCCGTCTTCTACCTCCAGTCCCACGGCTTCCGCGAGCTCGGTGTCCGGAACCACGCCGAGGCCCGCTACGACGGCGTCGGCCTCGATCGTCCGGCCGGCCTTGGTCTCGACGCGGTCCCCCGAGGCCGCTCGACCATCTCGCCGGCGAGTACCTCGACGCCCTTCTCGCGGTAGTAGTCCGTCACGATGCCGAGAGGTCGGTGGGGAAGAGGCGATGGCCGATCCCCGCCTCCGGGAAGAGCATCGTCACGCGGCAACCGTTGTTGACGAGGCCGGCCGCGAGCTCCGACCCGATGAAGCCGCCTCCGATCACGGCCACGTGCGCGCCCTCGGCTGCGACCTCCCGCAGCCGACGGTAGTCGGCCAGCGTCCGGAACCAGACGACGCCTTCCGCACCCGGAATCTGGCGCGGCTTCGCGCCGGTGGCGAGCAACAGCTTCTCCCAGGAGTACTCGTCGCCGGAGTCATCCGTCGCGGTCCCCGCTCCGAGGTCGAGGGAGACGATGCGGCGGCCGGTGACGAGCTCGACGCCCTCGGCCGGCTCGCGCCAGACCTTCTCCTCCGGCGCCCCCTGCCACAGCCCTTTCGTGAGCAGCGGCCGCTTGTACGGCGGGTTCGGCTCGGCGCCGACCATCGTGATCGAGCCCTCGGGGTCGTGTTCGCGGATGCCCTTCGCCGCCATGTCGCCGGTCATTCCGGCGCCGACGATGAGGTACGTGGTCGTGGTCATCGGGGCCTCTCTCTTCAGGAGACGGAATCGAGTTCCAGCAGCGCGCGCAGGCTTTCGTGCTCCTCCGCGCAGGCAGGGCAGCCGACGAGATGGTTGCGCAGGCCGGGAACGAGCGCGTCGGCGGGCGCTCCGGCGAGCTCGAGCTCCACGTAGCGATCGAGCTGCTCGAAGCATTCGTCGCAGCCGATCTCCGGCTCGTTGCTGCCGAGCAGGCGCTGAAGGGTCGGGTCGAGATCGCGTCCGGTCATTCGTCTTCCTCCGGGAATCCCGCCGCGGCGACGTGCTCTCGCAGTCGCCGACGCGCGTCGTGGAGCACCTTGTAGAGCGCGTTCCGGTTCGAGCCCATGCGCTCGGCGAGCACGTCGATCGGCACGCCTTCGAGCACGGATGCGACGAGAACCTGGCGCTGCCGCGGAGTCAGCGCCGTCCGGATGCCTTCGCGCACCGCGTCGAGCAGAGCGGCGTTCTCGGCCTCGTCGTCCGGCCCTGGCGCAACATGGGCGAGGTTCTCCCAGTGCTCGGGCTCGAGCGTCACCTCGCGGTCGCGCCACGCGCGCCGCCGCACCTTGACCGACGCTTCGAGCAGCGCGAACTTGTACGCCCACGTGCGGAAGCTGCTCTCGCCGCGGAAATCGCCGAGCCGCCTGAGGATCGAGACCGCGGCGTCGTCGGCGGCTTCCTGGGCGAGCTCGTCGAGCTCGGCCGCCGCGAGCTGCGGGAGAGAGCCGCGCCGCCGGAAGACCTCGAAGCGGGCCGCTCGGAGGAGCAGCCCGTGCAGACGTGCCACTGCTTCGTCGCGCCGGGCACCCTGCGCGTGCAGGTCGAGATGCCATTCCTCGAGCCCGGCGGGGGCTGCTGCCAGCGCGCTCACATCAGGATTAGTGTCGGCCCGGGACACGGTCTTACCTTCTACCGGCGCGCGCGTTCGCTACGCGGCAGCAAGCGCGGACGTCCGCTCGGCCATCTGCCGGTCTCTCTCGGTGATTCCGCCCTCGGAGTGGGTCGTCCAGCGAACAGTCACGCGGCGGTAGCGGATGTCGATGTCCGGGTGGTGGTTCTCGCTCTCGGCGAGCTCTGCAAGCCGGTCGACGAACTCGATCGCGGCGGAAAACGAGGGAAGCTCGAACTCCCGCACAAGCGCACCTGCCTGTTCCTGCCAGTCGGCCATCCGCCGAGTATTCCCGTTTCGGGACCTGCAAACGCGGCTCGGACGTACAAGACTGCGGAGGAGTGCGTGAACCAAGTGACCGGGATCTCGTACGGCGGGCGCGCCGGGGCGACCGAGAGGCCGCTGCGGCGCTCTTTCGCCGCTACTGGAGCGACGCATGGCGCGCCGCTTTCGCTATCACAGGCCGCCGCTCGCTCGCGGACGACGTGGCCGCCGACGGCTTCGAGCGTGCCTTTGCCGCGCTGGGGCGCTTCGACGAGCGGCGTCCGTTCGGGCCGTGGCTGCATCGCATCGTCGCCAACCGCGCGCTCGATCTCCTGCGGGCGGAGCGGCGTCTTTCGGACGAGGAGCTTCCCGACACGCCCGACCTCGCCCCGGTCCACGAGGTGGGAGACCGCGGCCTGCTCGCGGCGGTGGCAGGGCTCTCGCTCGAGCGGCGCGTGGTCGTCGTCCTGCGCTACGGGGTCGGCATGACGCCGGCGCAGATCGCTGACGCGCTCGACCTCCCGGTCGGGACCGTGAACTCACGACTTGCGCGCGCGCTCGAGCAGTTGCGGGAGGTCGAGCATGTCGAGTGAGCTCGAGCGGCAGCTCGAGGGCCTGCTCGCCGAGGCGCCGGACCCGGAAGCGGGAGCGGGGGAGGAGGCGCTCCATCGCGCGCTGCGCGCGCTCCAGCCCTCCGCGCCGCCGCGGCGAGGGCTCCGCACCGCCGTGCTCGTCTTCGCTGCAGCCGCTGTGCTGCTCGGAATCGCAGCCGGCTCGCTGGCCGCTGCCGGCGCGCTGCACGTCAGCTTTGGCTCGAAGGCAGAAGCAGCGTCCGGCCATCACCCAGCTCGTGCTGCCCAAGGGGCGCGAACGGCATCGCCGCGATCGTCGACGGGCGACTGTCGGTCGTGATCAAGGGCGGCTTCAGGCTGCAGGGCCAGCGGGCAACGGCCGCGGCGCTTTCCCCACACGCACTCTTCGTCGCAGCCGGCATCGGCAACTCGCTGGTCGCGATGGCGCCGAGCGGGCACCAAGCCTGGTCGCGGGAGGCAGGGGGCAAGGTGGTCGCGATCGCCTGGAGGCCAGACGGTCTCGAGATCGCCTACATCGTCCGGCTCCGCCAACGCCTCGCACTGCATGTGATCTATGGCAACGGAACGAAGGACACGACGATCGACCGCTCTGTGCGTGCCGTCCGACCGTCTTGGCGTGCCGACTCCCTCGCCCTGTCCTACGTCGCCGCAGGCGGGAGGGCGGTGGTCTACGACCTCTCGCACCAGAAGCGTGATCTCGTGCCGGTTCGAGCTCCCGTAACGGGCCTCGCGTTCCCGCCGCGGGGGGACTCGCTCGCCGTGGAGACGCCGACTGGCGTGTGGCTCGCCCACGAACGTAAAGCGAACACGGAGACCACCGGCAGCGCCGAGGCATTCGGTTGGCTGAACGGGGACCTGGCCGTCGCGGTTCCCAATCGCGACTCGGCTCGGTTGCAGCTCTTCACTGCCGGCGGCACCCCCCGGGGTTCCTACAAGGTGCACGGGATCGTGGTCGCCGTGACGCCGAAGCTCGTGCTCGTGCGGACGCCGCAGAGCCTCGTCGCGGGGCACTCGACGCTCCTCAGCATCCCGCGTGACATCCCGCTTCGCGATCTGCAAGTCGGCTAGCGCGGCCAGACGGAGATCGCGACGTAGCGTGCTGCCGGCGCGACCTTCGCCGTCCAGAGCCGGTGGAGGTCTCTCACCCGGTACTCGCTCACCTCGCCGTTGAAGAGCGACGTCGTGACGACGAAGCCGCCGTAGGTTGCGAGGTTGAAGGAGCCGTACGGCGCAGATGCACGGTCCGGCGCACGAGACGGACTGCTCCACGTGAACCCCCAGAGCAAGGACCCGTAGCCGCTTGGGACGATTGCGCTGCCGCCGGAGAAGCCGACGTGTCCGGGCGGCCGGCCCGCTCCAGCCGTCCAGAGGAGCCTGCCACCCACCGAATAGCCGCAGACGTACGGCCTCGACGGCGAGGTGACCCAAACGGTCCGGCCGTCGGGCGCAAAGCTGACGTCGTGGGCGCCATATCGCGGCTGGAAGCGCCCGATCACTCGCGGCTTGCGCGGGTTCGAGGAGTCGAGGCGGACGATCGTCGTTGCGGTCTCCCCGAGGGCTACCCAGATCCGCCCGCTGTCGGGGCTGATGCCGAGGTGGTGAGCCCTCAGACCGACGAAGACACGCCCGACGATCTTGCGCCGCACGAGGTCGATGACGGTGAGATCTCCCGTTGCCTCGTCCGTGACGTAGGCGAACCGGCCGTTCGGAGCGATCGCGGCGACCTTCGGGGTCCGGAACCAGTGGAAGGCCTTGATCGGACGGAGCGTGCGCCGATGCGAGGAGGGTGACGATGCCCGACGGGTTGACGACGACCGAGGGTCCATGCGAACCGGAGGCGATCATGAGCGGGTCGACGAGGTGGACGCGCCGCAGAACGTGTCCGCCGTGCGGGCCGAGCGACAAGGCGATCACCTCGTTCGCGGTCTCAGCTGTGACGAGCGCGACAGGCCGGCCGGCGGAGGTGGTGGCAGCCGAAGATGACGAGGAGAGGAACCCGAGAACGACGACCGAGAAGGCAAGGATCTTGCGCATGCCTGCGATACGCGCGAGGCAGGCCGAGCGGTCCCGGGTGAGCTACGGTTCTCCTCGCCCCGGGGCGTGGCGCAGCCTGGTTAGCGCGTTGGTCTGGGGGACCAAAGGTCGCCGGTTCGAATCCGGCCGCCCCGACTGGAATTCCGGCTCGCTGACTCTCCGGATAGTCAGCCTTTAATCAGCTTCGTGGTACGGACAGGAGGCGAACGGATGAAGCAACTTCGGACGGTTCGGCTTACCCGGGGAAGTATCGACTTCTGGCGGGAGGACGAGGCAGACCCGTGGCGCCTCTCATGGCTACCCGACGAGGGACAGCCCGAGGTCTTCTCTCCTGGAGAACCCCTGCCGGACGACTATCCCGACCCTAGCGACCTCAACGCTTTGATCGAGTGGGGGACAGGCCGGTTCGGCCCGTAGGCGCTTGGGCACCGAGTCGGGCGAGCTTCACGGCCTAATCGCGCCCCAGCGGGGAGCGCTGCGTCTTCGACTGCGACTCGTGCGTGGAACGAGCTCGACGGGCCGACCAAAAAGAGGGTTTGCACGCCGCGGTCCACCTTCGCCGTGTTGCAGTGCCTGCAAGCTGCGACGAGGTTCGAGGGGTCGAGCGGCCGTCCTCCACGGATCAGCGGTACCACGTGGTCGACGGTGGTTGCTCGGCCGGTGCATCCGCGGAGCTTGAGTCGGCAGCGGTGGTTGTCGCGTTCGAGGATGGCGGCTCGGGTCAGCTTCCACATCGCCGTGTCGTAGACGCGCCTGGCCGTCTCAGCGTCCTGGGTTGCGTCCGCTGGTCTGCCCGCTGCCCGTCGTCCGCACCCCGGAACGCCCCGAGCGCTTGAGCTCGTGGATGACCTTGTCGAGCTTGCCGGCGACCAGGCGCCCGTCCGCCGACACATGCCGCTCCTGCGACCGGATCACCCGCAGTTGCGCCTGCGACGCCGCGAGTGTCCTGAGCTGCGCGCCGAGCATGTGTCGCGCTGTGGTCTGTGCGAGCCGTTCGCGCGCGGCGAATGCTTTGAAGAACGACTCGCGCTGGTGCCTGTTCCCTCCGGTGAGAGCTTCGATCTCGGGGATCGCACTCACACCCTGGCTGCGCAGCTCGGTGATCAGCGCCTTCGACGCGCCCTCCCGGTGAAGCTTCGCGAGGTCCCGGTTCAACCGCTTGTACTGGGCCACCTGCGCGTTCAGATCCTTCGTCAGCGTCGTCGCAGTCAGTCCGGGCAGTCCGAGCGCGGTCTGCCGTTGCGCGTCCGTAGGAGCGAGCACAGGCCCTTGGAAGAGCGTTCCGATGCCTGCCTGGATCGTCTGGACGGCCTGCCGGTACTGGGCCTTAATCGCGCTGATCTGTGCGGCGAGCTTCGCGTCGCGCTGCTTGAGCAGTTGCAGCCGCTTGTCGTCGGCCTGCTGTTCGGCCTCGAACTGCTTCTGCTGGATCCCTAGGTGCTTCTTCTCGGCGACGAGCGCTGCCGCAGCTGCAGCCGCTGCCGCTTGCCGCCGCCGCTGCGCCGCTCCAGTCCTCCAGTTGACCGTCCCGGTGGTGGCGATGCGGGACGTCGGCCGCCGAGATGCTCGAGCTGCCGCCGAGCCTCCGCGCCGCCCGGATCTCCTCAGCGGCCGTCACCTTCCCAATCGGCAGAAGGTGCGCGCCCGCCCTTGTCAGCGCCGCGTACGCCGCCGCGGTCCCGATCGGGTAGGTCTTGCCGTTGACCGTGACCGTCTGGTCGGAAGCGACATTCGGGCCCAGCGTCGCTGTCGGGTCGAGGCCCGCGCGGAGGCTGTTCTTGAGCCCGTACTTGCGGATGAAGTGCTCGAGCAGGACGACTTCGACCGTGATGACGCCCAACCCGGAGAGCGCGCGCAGCTTGCCGAGCAGACCGGCCGCGGCCGCCTCCGAACCGCGCAAGCCGCCGGCGCCCTTCCACCGCGAGAGCGTCGAGGCCGCCCGGCCACGCCTTCGATCCGAGCTTGATCGCGGCGAGATCGACGAGCGTGTTCTCGAAGCTGCCCGTCACGTGGTCGACCGTGCGGATCGTCCCGGTGACGAGCTTGAGGATGTGATCGAGAAGATGGACCACGCTGGTCACGTCGTGCACGACCGCCTTCTGGTTCTCCGACTTGCCCAACCACTTCGCGAGTGTCGCGAGGTACTCGTCGAAGGTCGGGAGAAGCGCCGAGCCGAGCAGCGTCTCGGTGTTCGTCAGCTCCGCCCGGAACCGCTCGCTCGCTGTCGTATTCGCAACGGCCTGCCCGCCGAACCTGGCCAGTAGACGGTCGTACTCCTTCTGCCATGGCGTCCGGCCTTGATGGTGCCGATGTAGCGGGCGAGCGCGGTGGTCTGACCCGTCGCAAACGCCGTCGCGATCTCCACCTGGTTCAGGTTCCGGCCCGTCACACGGGAGATCTCCAGGGCAGCCGTGTACGCCTGCCGCGCCTTCGTCACGTCATGCGTGAACGCGAGCTCCCTCGCGAACCCGCGGGTCGACTCGATCGTCGAGACGCCGAGCTTCTGCTGGTCACGCGCCCATCCCGCGAGCTCTGGCCGCAGACCCGCAATGCTGCCGTGCATCTTGCGGACGGTCACCTCCACTGACCTGTTCGCAGCGTCGAGCTGCTCGGCGTCTATCTGATCGCGGCACCAATCGCCTCGCCGCCGAGCGAGAACCCGATGAACGCGGTCGACGCGAACGCGAGCGACCGACCCATCCTCGAGAACACTCCGGTGCCTGCGACGCCGCCGCGCACCATCTTGTCAGCTCATGCTCGGCGGTCCGCGCAGTTCCTCGAGAAACTGGAAGTGGTCGCCACCGTGACGCCAGTCGCTCTATTCAGCCTTGCTTGCGACCGCTCGGCCAGCGCCGTGTAAGCGGCCTGTTCTTCGAGCTCGCTCCGACGGCGGCCGCGAGTCTCCGGTACTCGACGACCTCGGCCTGCAACCGATCGATCGTCTTGATCGCCGCCTGGCCCTGCAGGGTCGCAGACCTGGCGACGCTGAGGTTGACCTTGTTCACCTCGGCGCCGACGCTCTTCGCGCCGACCTTGGTCTGCTCGAACGCCGCGAGGACCGACCTCGGGTCGCCCACGATCGGCACGCGGATCCCTGGCATCAGTTGTTAGTCTCGCTGACGCTGCGGCTAGCGCGAACCCACTGAGAGACGGCCTTTTGCGAGGCTCCGATCCGTTCTCCGGCCGCGCGCGCGGAGAGTGCTTCGGCGACGACGAGCTCGACCGCGTATGCGCGCTCCTCAGGGCGGAACCAGGGCCGCTCGCCTCCTGGCCAACCTTGGCCGACGCTGACGCCTCGGCGAGCCGTTCGGGCGGCCAGACGACGAGGGAGAGTCCGAGGTCGGGGTCGGAGTTCGCCGTCGGCGATGAGCGACGGCGAGCCGCGGCCGGGCCAGCAGTGCGTCGTCGGCAGCCAGGAATCGCGAATGAGCACGACAACAGCCGACCACGAAGTTAACCGATTACATGATTGTCAACGAAAGTAGCCCAGGTTGCTCCAATGTAGGACAACAGTGCAGCGAAGACGGCTTCGCGTCTGTCCCGAGACCGTCAGACGGCGGATCAGAAGCGGTGAACTGCGCGCTCTCCGCGTCGGGGCGGGCGGGCCCATTCGCATCGCGGCGGCCGACGTCGACGCGCTGCTATTCCCTACGAGCGCACGGAAGGGGACGCTGCGTGAGCGAGGAGTTCTCGTTTTCCGCCCGTACGATCCCGGCTGAAAGCATCGACGAGTCCGAGCAGCCGGAGGAGCGGCGCGCCCGGAGACGCAGGGCGAACGAGCTGGCAGCGCGCGAGCGTGAGGCGCTCCGCCGCTCGCAGCCGCTCGAGGTTCTAGCGAAGCAAGACTTGCCTCGCAAGCTCACACTCCGCGAGGCGCACCAGCTCCTGCTCGAGTATGACTGCGCCGTCGCAGCCAGGCCCTCACGGGACGCTCACCTTCGCACTACCGCGCTTGCTCGGCGAGAGTCCGTTCTCTGAACGGGCAACTCGCTCGAAGCTGCGGCCGCGTGCTTGACACTCGACAGTTGCCGGGAGCTCGTTCACGCGACGCTCACTGCCGGCGACGAGCTGCCCGACGCCCTCCCGGCGGTCGGTGGGCTAGTCGTGGGCGAAGTGACCGAGCGATGATGCGAGCGGATGATGAAGCTGGGCCGCCATTACGTCTCCGGCGAGCAGATCCCTGAACGGCCTGTTGCGCTACGACCGCGGCGGATTCAAGCTCGCACCGTCGCGAGACCGTGCCGGTTCTCGTCGATCACGACCCGGCAAGCAGATCGGCCGCGTCGACGAGCTCTTCACCATGCGCGGCGTGAAGCGGCGACTTGGCTCGCTGCATGCGTCGAACTCTACCCCGACGCGGGCGACTGGATCAAGAAGGGCAGCCCTGCATCCTTCAGGAGCGAGTTGTTGCACGAGAGCAGCTTCGTCCCCAACCTCATCCGCTCCGGCCTGGTCGAGGAGGTCTCGATCCTCCAGGCGCTGATCCCCCATGAGCCAGCCGCGAAGGTCTGGCTCCTCTACGACAAGCCCAAGCGGCGCGCGGCCTCGCCCGCGAGCCGCGTAAACGAACTGCCCGCGATCTACAGCGACCCCGCGTTCATTAGGGCCGCCCACGAGGCCGCGAAGCGAGGCAACCGGATCAGCGCACCCATGGGTCACGTCATCGGCATCAGCTGACGTAGCCGCAGCCGATCACTTCGACTGCAAAATTCGCCTCTGGAACGCCGAAGCGGCCCGAAGGCCGCCGCGGCGTCAAGGCGATCGGCTTCGACGACGATCGCTTCGCCGACATCGTCCCGATCCGAACCTAAGGAGGAGTTCACCACCTTTCGGTTTCTGGATTACGGAACGCCCCGAACGGTAGCCGGACGCCCGGCCGTTGCCTAACGCGGCGATAGCCGAGCGCGCGTCTATCCTCTTGCTGTCGGCTGGTGAGCCGGTACTCACAGGTAAGTGGTGGCGGGGCGCTGGGGAGCGCCCTGCTGCGTTCTCCGGCATCTTGTCCGACCGATGACTTCGGTAGCTTCCGTCTGTGAGTACCTCCCCGTACACGCTCCCGCCGTGGATGCAGACGCAGTAGCCGCTTTCCGAGCCCGCTGCGCCGAGATCGAGGCCATGAGGCCGTACGTCGACTCGGCCGCGCGGTCCATCGCCTGGGCGCCGCGCCTCCGCTTCTACGTCGCTCGTGAATCGCTGCAGCGGCGTTCCATTCGCGTCATTCGCCCCGGCCGGCAGACACCGGACCGCACGGCGAGTCGTTCGCGGCCGCGCACAGCGGTGCGTGGGTCTCCTCGAGAACCACGAGAACCTGAACCACCACTAGATCGCGGGGCGGCGTGAGCGCCGTTCTCGCCTGGGAATACCATCGCGACCGCCTCGCGGCCACGATCCGGACTCTGCGTCGGCGCAACTACTCGGGCGCCGACAATCTCGCGGCGAGTCTCGACTCCCTAGACGCGATGTTCGAGCCGACCGCCGCCGAGCTTGTCGCCGCTGGGTGGGACGTAGGCGCTGCGCTCGAGCGCACCGATCGGCACGCGGCGGCGCTGCATAAGCGAATGGGCGGCCGGCCGTGACGGAGCCGTTGAGATTCCGTTCGCTCGATAGCGTGGCGATGCGGTCGATCTGCTGGCTAGATCGGCCGTGTGGCAGCGCGCCGCCTTCCAGCTCGTCATCGGCCGGAAGGGCGTCGGCAAGGGGACTACGTCGCTGGTCTCGCCGCGCGAGTGACACTCGGTGAGCTGTACGACCAACCGAGGAACGTGCTCGTCCTCGCGAGCGAAGACTCCGACGAGATCGACATCAAGCCGCGCATCGTCGCCGCTGGAGGCGATCCATCGCGCGTTAACAGCCTCGACGAGGCGATGCTGCTTCCTCGAGACGTAGCAAGACTGCAGCAGCCGCCCTTGAGATCGGCGACGTCGGCCTAATCATGCTCGACCCATCGCCAGCTACGTGCGCGGCGACACGCACGCGGAGGAACCCGTCCGCGTGGCG
>CAWBQC010000006.1:0-24902 GCA_963790845.1 uncultured Actinomycetes bacterium
GACGCGACCGACCTTGTCTCGACGGTCGCTCCATGGCTACAAGCCGACCACGACGGGCTCACCGGCAAGATGCTCAAGCAGCCCGAGCGTGCCGAGATCGACACGCCGGTGCAGGAGCAGCTGATCGTCGAGCTCTACTCGAAGTAACGGAAAGAGGGAACTTCTTTGGCGACTAGAGAAATGGACTTCCAGATCCCGAAGATCGTCCACGAGGACGCGGACGACCATCGCGGGGTCTTTGCAATCGAGCCGCTCGACCGCGGCTTCGGCCACACCTTCGGCAACTCGCTACGCCGCGTGCTGCTCTCCTCACTGGAGGGCGCAGCCGTCACGTCAGTGAAGGTCGAGGGGACGGCGCACGAGTTCACGACCCTGCCGGGCGTTCGCGAGGACGTCACCGACATCATCCTGAACCTCAAGAACCTCATCGCTCGCCTCCATGGCGAGTCGCCCGAGATCGAGGTGCACATCGCGAAGAAGGGGCCGGGCACGGTGACGGCCGCCGACATCGAGGCGCCCGCCGACCTCGAGATCCTCAACCCGGAGCTCGAGATCGCGAACCTGTCCGACAAGGGCAGGCTCGAGGTGACGCTGACGATCGGACGCGGCCGCGGCTACTCGCCCGCCGAGCTCAACCGCGGGCCTGCAGCATACGATCGGCGTCATCCCCATGGACTCGATCTTCTCGCCGGTGCGCCGCGTTGCGTACCAGGTCGAGGCGGCCCGCGTCGGCCAGCGCACGGACTACGACAAGCTCACGATCGACATCACGACGGACGGCTCCGTCGAGCCGAAGGACGCGCTCGGCGGAGGCCGCCGAGATCCTGATCCGGCAGCTCGCGATCTTCACCGACCTCGACCGGATCGAGGGCTTCGGTGAGGCCGCGCCGGTCGACGGCGGAGTCACCCCGGAGACCGCGCTCGCGCACGGGATGGAGAACTTCCCGATCGAGGAGCTCGAGCTCGGTGTCCGTTCCTACAACTGTCTCAAGCGGGTCGGGATCGAGACGATCGGCGACCTCGTGATGAAGACCGAGCAGGAGCTGGCCGCGATCCCGAACTTCGGCAAGAAGTCGATCGAGGAGGTGCGCGAGACGCTCGCGCAGCACGGCCTCCACCTCCGCGGCGAGAACGGCTCCGGCGGGTTCGAGTAAGGCACCTGCGATGCGTCACGCTCGCACAGGAAAGAAGCTCGGTCGCGACGCGTCGCACCGCAAGGCCCTCTACTCCAACCTGACGTGCTCGCTGATCGAGCACGGCCGGATCCGGACGACCGAGGCGAAGGCGAAGGCAGTGAAGCCGTTCGCCGAGCAGATGATCACGCTTGGCCGGCGCGGCGACCTGCACGCGCGCCGGCAGGCGCTCTCTGTGCTCCGCTCGCAGGAGGTCGTCCACAAGCTCTTCGCCGACGTCGGTCCGCGGATGGCCGACCGGCCCGGCGGTTACTCCCGGATCGTCAAGCTCGGGCACCGGTCCGGCGACGCAGCCGAGATGGTCTACCTCGAGCTCGTCGACTTCGAGCCGTAACCGTCAGCCCCCGGCGGGGGTGCCGAGAACAGATCCGAGGCCCGCGCTGACCGCGGCGATCAGGATGCCCGCGAAGGTGACGATTCCGAGGGCGCGGATGAACGTGTCCTGGAAGAAGCGATAGCGGAAGTAGGCCAGCATCAGCAGCTCGAAGGCGACGATGGCGACCGCGAAGAACAGCGCCACGTGATAGTTCGAGATGAGAAACGGCAGGGAGTGAAGGATCCCGCCGAGGAAGGTGCCACCGCCGGTGATCGTGCCGCGAACCCACGGGCTCCCGCGACCCGTCAGCTCGCCCGTGTCCGAGAGCGCTTCCGAGAAGCCCATGCTGATCGCGGCGCCGAGCGACGTCGCCAGACCGGCGATGAATGCATAACGCGTGTCATGGGAGGCGAGCACGACTGCGAAGATCGGCGCCAACGTGGACAGCGAGCCGTCGATGAGACCCACCATGGCGGGCTGGACGCGCTGGAGGAGGAAGGTGTGGTCGTCGCTCACGAAGTAGAGTGTATCAATTGGTGTGCAAGTTAATAGAGCATAAGGAAGTCCTCACAAACGCAGTCAGGATGCCCTGACGTGCGGCTCATCCTGACGCTCGAGTACGACGGCACGCCGTTTCACGGCTGGGCGGCGCAGCCGGGGCTCCAGACGGTAGAGGCGGCACTTCGTGCGGCGCTCACCGGGACGTTCGCTTCGGTAGAGAACCTCGCGGTCGCCGGCCGCACCGACGCGGGTGTCCATGCGCTCGCCCAGGTCGTCTCCGTCGACGTCGAGGGCGGGCCGCCGCCGGAGCGCGCCGCTGCGGCGTTGAACCCGCGTCTACCCGACGAGATCACCGTTCTCTCTTCGGTTGCCGCCCCCGACGGCTTCCATGCTCGCCACTCGGCGCGCTCGCGCAGCTACCGCTACCGGCTCTTCACTCGCGCGACGCCCTCGCCCTTCGAGACGCGGCGCAGCTGGTGGTTTCCGCGTCCCTTGGACGAGGACGGGCTCGGCGCTGCTGCAGCTGCGCTTGCCGGTGAGCACGACTTCCGCGCGTTCACTCCGACGCAGACACGGCACGAGGTCTTCGTCCGCGTCGTCGAGCGGGCGGAGTGGATCCGGCGCGGCGACCACCTCGACTTCGAGATCACGGCCGGCAGCTACCTCCGCCACATGGTGCGCAGCCTCGTCGGAACGATGGTCGAGGCTCCGGGCGTGATCGCCGAGCTGCTCGACGGCCGGGAGCGCGCCGCGGCGGGCGCTACTGCGCCGCCCTGGGGCCTGTACCTCGTCTCAGTCGCCTACTAGGAACGTCGCGATCTCGCCGGGCGCGAGCTCGAGACCGCCGTCGACGTCCTCTTCCTCGTCGAGACGGATGCGCCGGGCCGGCAGGCTCAGGGTCAATGCTTCCGGATGCGCGTTCGGATTGAAGACACGCAGGACGAGCCCGGTGCCGGCCTCAGCCTGCTTGAGGCACGAGAAGACGACGTCGCCGCCGAGTGCGAGCGGCGGTTCGAAGGGATCGCCGCGGAGAAAGTCGGTGCGGTAGTCCTGGCCCGCCCGGACGAGTGCCGCGTCGGAAAGCGCGTCGCCGTCGAAGCGGAGCGCGTACTCGAGCACATGGCGTCCGCGGCACTGTCCCTCCGGAGTGGCGATCTGAGGGCCGGCACCGACCGGGCGGGTCTCCATTCCGGGCGCCCGCGAGATCGTCCCGACGCAGCGCAGGAGCGTCAGTCTCAGCCCCTCCGGCGACGCCTCGTACTCCGGCAGGCCCCTGGTCAGCAGCACGAGCGGGCCGAGCGCGACTGCCCCGAGCGTGTGGGCGGTCGGTACGGGCGGCTCGACCCATCTGACCCGCGGCGGCGGCGGTGCGAGCGGGCGCCGCACCACGGCGAACTGGCTCTCGGCCCGCACCTCGTCGGCGCCGTTCTCGGAACGCACGAGGACGCGCAGCCGGTGGTCCTCGGCCTCGTTCTCGACGACGCTCGTCAGCTCGACGCGGTCGAGCCCCGGGAAGGCGCGGATCGTCGTCTCGATCCTGATTCCGGGGAGCTCGTGCTCGAGCACGAGCTCCTCGGCCTCGCGCCGTGAGGCGGTGACAGGGGCCGAGGTGGGCTCGCCGTCAGGGCAGAACGTGTAGAGGTCGCCGACGTCCCGCTCGTCCTCGAACACGAGGAGCTCCGCGATCGCGTCGAGGTCGAACGACGTGGCCTCTGCTGCAAGGGGTTCCGGTCGTCCTCCGGAGAAGCCGTCGAGCTCGAACAGGTCGCCGTCGACGGCGCGGCGCCTCCGGAACGGCAACGTGTTCACCAGCGCGCCGCCGACGCCGAGCGCCTCCCGTTCGGCGTAGTCGAGCGTCCGGTCGAGTTGCTCGTAGCGGACGAGCATGTCCCGGTGAACCTCGTCACATGAGCACCCGCAGATCGAGTCGTGCGGGTGGTTGCGGAGGAGGTCGCGCCAGGCGAGCCGCAAGTCGTCGGCGGGAAAGGCCACGCCTTCCCGCAGCGTCCGCAGCGCCGCGGCCGTCTCGATCGAGAGCAACCGTGTCTCGGCGTGCTCGTTCGCCTGCTTGAGGTAGATCCGGGCCGAGTTGACCCCGCGCAGGACGTTCTGAAGCCGGCTGCCGACGATCTCGCCCTCGTAGGACGGAAGCCCTTCCGTTTCGGGAGCATGTGCGTCGTAGCGGCCGATACGGAACGTGGCACCGAACGTGCGCTCGAGCCCCGTGAGAATCTCCGGCAGCTCCGGCTCGATCGGGAGGTGGTCGGAGCCGTTCGCGAGCACGATCTCGTCCTGACCCGCGCGCTGCGCGAGGTCGCCGAGCTGCTCGACGATCATGCGCACTCGCTCCTCGGCGTCGTGGTTCCAGGTGAGTCGCGCGAAGTTGTCGTAGTGCGGGAGCATCTGGCACGCGAGCACCTCCGCCGGCCCGGCCTGCCAGCGGAAGATCACGCCGACGTCGTCGATCTCGTCGCCCATGCCGCGGGAGAAGAGGAAGGTGCGAATGCCGAAGCCCGCCAGGATCTGGGGGAGCTGTGCCGGGTGGCCGAAGCTGTCGGGGAGGTAGCCGGCCCCGCTCGGCTCCACCCCGAAGCGCCGGCAGACGCGGCGCCCGAGAAGAAGGTTGCGGATGAGCGACTCGCCGCCGACGAGGATCTCGTCCGGCAGGACGTAGGACGGCCCGACCTCGAGCCGTCCCGCTGCGAGTAGCTCGCGCAAGCGGCCTTCGTTGTCCGGTCGCACCTCGACGTAGTCCTCGAGCACGATGGCCTGTCCGTCGAGCGTGAACGAGGTGAACGAGGGGTCGCCTTCCAGCGTGTCGAGGACGCCGTCGACGACCGCTCCGAGCCGCAGCCGGAACGCTTCGAACGGCAGGTACCACTCGCGGTCCCAGTGGGTGTGAGGGACGACCAGGTAGCGAAAGTCCGACACCTCGGGCACGGCCGGAGCCTACTGAGCTGGCTGGAAACGTCGGCGGCGAAGCCGCCGACGTCCGGCCGAAGACCCCGGCCGCAAAGCGGCCGGTTACCGCCGATACGATCGACGCATGCGGTTCGGGACTGTCCTCTTCGACTTCGACGGCACCGTCGTCGACTCCGGCGCGATCATCCTCGCCTCGATGCGGCACGCCACGCGCGAGGTGCTCGGGCGCGAGTACTCGGACGCCGAGCTGATGCAGACCGTCGGCGGCCCCGGCCTCGAGGCGCAGATGCACGCGCTGGCGCCCGACCAGGTCGAGCGGCTCGTCGACGTCTACCGCGCTCACAACGAGCCGCTCCACGACGAGCTCGAGGCGTGCGCCGGGATGGAGGACGTGCTGGTCCGGCTGCGGGACGAGGGACGGCGCCTCGGTATCGTCACCGCGAAGCGACGCTCGACCGTCGAGCTCGGGTTCGCGCGCGTGCCCATCGCTCACCTCTTCGAGACGGTCGTCGGCGGCGACGAGACGGAGCTGCAGAAGCCCAACCCCGAGCCGCTCCTCCTCGCGGCAGAGCGCCTCGGAGCCGATCCCGCGGATACGGCCTACGTCGGCGACTCGCCATTCGACATCCGGGCGGCGAAGGCAGCGGGGATGTTCGCCGTCGCGGTGACGTGGGGCCGGATTCACGACACGGCCAGGCTCGAAGCCGAGCAGCCGGACGCCATAGTCGACAGCGCCGAGGAGCTCCTTGGCGTCCTCTAAGGCCACGACCGCCCGTGCGCGCGCCGCGGAGCTGCGCGACGTCCTCAACCGCGCACTCATCGCGTATCACGTCGAGGACGAGCCGATCATGGAGGACGCGGCCTACGACGTTCTCTTCGACGAGCTCGTCGCGCTCGAGGAGGAGCATCCCGAGCTCGTCACGCCCGACTCGCCGACGCGGCGGGTGGGTGGCCTTTCGGACAAGTTCGTGAAGGTCCGCCACCTCGAGCCGATGGGCTCGCTCGAGAAGGTGACGACCGAGGAGGGGCTGCGAAAGTGGGACGAGGACGTTCGCAAGCGCCTCCTCACGGACGAGGCGGTCACCTACGTCCTCGAGCCGAAGATCGACGGCCTCGCGGTCAACCTGACGTACGAGAACGGCGTCCTCGTACGCGGGGCAACCCGGGGGGACGGCGTGCAAGGTGAGGACGTCTCGCCGAATCTGCGCACGATCAGGGCCATCCCACTGAGGCTGGAGGGCGACGCTCCAGCCCTGATCGAGGTCCGCGGCGAGGTCTACCTGCCCATTTCGGGCTTCCGGGAGTTGAACGAGCGACTCGCCGGGACGAATCAGAAGCTCGCGCCGAATCCGCGCAACGCCGCGGCCGGAAGCCTGCGCCAGAAGAACTCGGCGATCACCGCCGATCGGCCGCTTTCCATCTGGGTGTACGGCGCCGGCCTTCGCGAAGGCGTCGAGTTCGAGACCCAGTTCGAGATGCTCGGATGGCTCCGCGAGCACGGCCTGCGCACCAATCCGTACGCCGAGCGGTTCGCGTCGATGGACGAGGTCGCTGCCGCCTGCGTCGAGTGGGAGAAGCGGCGAATGGAGCTGGATTACGAAATCGACGGTGTGGTGATCAAGGTGGACTCCCTCGACCAGCAGCGACGGCTCGGAGTCCTGCATTCCCGCCCACGCTGGGCGCGGGCCTACAAGTGGGCGCCGATGACGGCGGTGACGCGGCTGCTCGAGATTCGCATCCGCGTGGGTCGCACGGGCGCTCTCAATCCGTGGGCAATCATGGAGCCCGTCCAGGTCGGCGGCGTGACGGTCACCCGCGCGACGCTGCACAACGAGGAGGACATCAACCGCAAGCAGATCCGCGCGGGGGATGACGTGATCGTGCAGCGCGCCGGCGATGTAATCCCGCAGATCGTCGGGCCTGCGGGCCCGCATCGGCGCGGGACCAGCGAGTTCCGGATGCCGGCGGAGTGTCCGCTCTGCGGCACGCAGATCGTGAAGCCGGAGGGCGAGGCGATGCACCGGTGCCCGAACCGCGCTTGCCCGTCCCGGGGCCTCGAGACGCTGATCAACTGGACGGGGGTAGCGGACATCGACGGCGTCGGGGAGCAGACGATCCGCGTCCTGTGGGAGAAAGGCCTCGTCCGCTCGCTGCCCGGTCTCTACCGGCTCACCAAGGAGCAGCTGGTGGAGCTCGAGGGGTTCGCGGAGATCTCCGCGAGTGCAGCGATCGAGTCGATCGAGCGCTCCAAGCAGGTGCCGTTCTCGCGCGTCCTCCTCGGCCTCAACATCCCTGGGATCGGCTGGGTGCTTGCACGCAACCTGGCGAGCCATTTCGGCACGGTCGACGGGCTGATCGCGGCAACGCCCGAGGAAGTCGCCGAGGTCGAGGGCTTCGGCCCGGACCGTGCCGAGGACGTTGTCGAATGGTTCGCGGACGAGCAGAATCGTGCCCTCGTTCAGGAGCTCCGCGATCTCGGGCTTCGTTTCGAGTTGAGCGGCGACGAGCGGCCGCGCGAGGGCCCGCTCACCGGCAGCACGTACGTCGTGACCGGGACGCTGGAGCGCTTCTCTCGCGAGGAGGCGAAAGCACGACTCGAGGCGCTCGGAGCGAAGGTCACCGATTCCGTCTCGACGAAGACCACCGGGCTCGTCGTGGGGGAGGGGCCGGGTGCCTCGAAGCTGACCAAGGCGCAGAAGGCGGAGGTGCCGATCCTCTCCGAGAGCGATCTGCTCTCGCTGCTCGGTGAGTCCTAGCTCACTGCCGCGGCACGTGCGAGCAACTGTGCGAAGCGGTTCTGCGACCGCTCCGCGCTCAGCGTCCGGACCGGCCGGCCGTTCTCCAGGATCGAGAAGACGTAGCGGCTGCCGACGAAGCCGGAAAGCGCCGAGGAGTTGTTCGTCGTGCCTGTCTTGGCGCGTACGACGCCTCGAGCAGGTCCACTGCGCATGCGGTGCCGGAGCGTGCCGGTTTCTCCGGCGATGGGCAGGGCATGGACGAGGTACGGCTCCAGGTCGGGGTCACGCCACATCGTCTGCAACAAGATCGCCAGCGCACTTGGTGTCCAGCGATCGAGGAGCGAGAGGCCGGAGCCGTCCACCATCCGAACGCCGGTGAGAGGGACGCCCGCGCCTGCAAGCAGGCGCCGGGTCACCGCAAGCCCGGCGGCTGCAGAGCCTCCGTTGCCCTGCACTGCACCGATCTCCTTCAGCAGCATCTCCGCGTAGAAGTTGTCGCTGTAGACGTCCATGTGATGCACGAGCGTCGAGAGCGTTGGCGACTCGACGTCTGCGAGCAGGACGGCGTTCGCGGGCGCCACACCGATCGCGGCCGCGCTAGAGACCGTGACGCCCGCGTGGCGGAGCTCGAGGCGGAAGAGCCGGGCAGCCACGAGTGCGGGACGCGGCGTCTCGTAACGGCCGGTCCAGCCGCGGTTGACGATCAGCGCCGAGAGCGCAGGTGACTCGTGGAGGTAGAACTGCGCCTTCCAGCCGACTCCGGTGCGGCGCGTGTCGAACCAGCTCTCGTCGCCGAGGATTCGCCCGCTGACGCGCGTGATCCCGGCCGCAGCAACCTGGTGCGCAAGCGAGGCGAGCTTGGCACCCGACAGCGCCGGATCGCCGTATCCCTTGAGCACGAGGTTGCCCCGCCAGGTCGCTCCACTCTGTTGCCCGTCGCCCAGCACGTCGGTCTCGATCCGGAAGGCCGGCCCGAGCGCGGTCAGCGCCGCATAGGTCGTGGCGAGCTTCTGGTTCGACGCTGGCCGCAGCGCCAAGCCGGCGTTCTGCGCGAAGACGGTCTGCCCGGTGCGCAGATCGAGCACGACTGCGCCCGTCAGGGCCGGGCTCACGTGGCGCGCGTGGAGCGCGCCGGCGAGCTCGCGCTGGAAGACGTCGAGCGACCCGGCCACGGCGGCGGGCACGAGAAGAAGGGCGACGATCCCCGCGAATGCGGCGGCGAGACGGTGCGGCACGGCCTTTCCATTTTTCAAGCGTGGCTCCGAACGTCAAGTCGGATGGGTCGATCCGCGCTCAAAGATGGGCCGTGCGGCCCATTCCGCTGGTCAGTTCGCCATCCGATAATCGTGGGTCATGCCGCTGGACGAAATCGCGGAATTGCTCGACCTGCCCGAGAACGGTGCCGGCGCGCCGAGCCTCGACACGATCGAGTCGACGCTCACGGACGGCTACGCCGCCAAGCTCGCGCTCGAGGCGGAGCGTTGGCGGATCGAGCAGCGCCTTGGCATGGTTGCGCGAGACGCGGACGAGGTGAAGGCACACCGCGTCGCTGCCGAGCTCGCCGAGCTCACGGACCGCCTCGAGACGACGGACGGAGAGCTTGCGCGCCTCCGCTCGCTCCTCCGCAAGCTCCAGGGCGTCCGGCGCCGCCGGAAAGACGCAACTCAGGCGGCCTAGACGATTCCGCTGCGAACCGCGTAGACAGCCGCCTGGATGCGGTTGTCGATCTGGAGCTTCATCAGGATGTTCGAGATGTGGTTCTTGACCGTCTTCGGGCTGATGTGGAGCTCGGCTGCGATGACGGCGTTGTCCTTGCCGTTCGCGATCAGCTTCAGCACCTCGATCTCGCGCTCCGACAGCTCTGCGCGGATCATCTCCTCGATCTCGGGCTGCGCGCTCGTGGCGCGGATCCGCTGCAGCACCTTCGTGGCGATGTGCGGGGAGATGAGCGCTTCACCGCGCGCCGCCGCCTGGATCCCGGAGACGAGCTCCTGGATCGAGGCGTCCTTGAGGAGGTAACCGCAGGCGCCGGCGAGGATCGCGTCGGTGACGTCTGAGTCCTCGTCCGAGATCGTGAGCATGACGACTCGCGTGAGCGGCGAGACCTCCGCGATGTGGCGCGTCGCCTCGACGCCGCCCATCGCGGGCATGTTGAGATCCATGACGACGACGTCGGGCGTCAGCTCGCGAACGTGCGCGACCGCCTCGCCGCCCGTTCCCGCTTCCCCGACGATCGCGAGACCCTGTTCCTCGAGCAGGTTCCGCAATCCGGTTCTGAAGAGGTCGTGGTCGTCGACGAGCAGCACACGAAGCGCCTCCATCTGACGTTCCTCGGCCGTCTCCACGAGCTCACTCATCCGCGATCCCCCCTTTCGCGGCGGCCAGCATAACCCTCCGGGCGAAGAGCCCGCGGACCGGGCGAAGAGCTGCGCTCTTCGCCCGGGGTTAATCGAACTGCGCCGACGGGAGACGCGGTCTCCCGTCGGCTTCGTGCTGAGGGCACATTGGGCTGCTGGGTTAGAGCCTGTTCCGTCGCGGGCGGACGGGCTGCGCGCGTCCGCCCGCTGGTTCGCGGCGTCGTAACGCGCCGTTACGACGCCGCCTAGCGCCAAGAGGGCTCGAAGCGCTCGACCAAGGCGCGCAAGGGCCGGAGGCTAAGACCGCCGCGAAGCGGCGACTTAGCCGCAGGCCGAACCGCGCTCGCGCCGGCCTCCGCCGCGCGCGAGCGCACGAGAGTGGACTCCCGTCCAGGGACCGACAGGCAAGAACAGCACGGAGCGGGCCGGAAACCACGCTTTCCGGCCCGCGCAGTTCCTTTGTCCCCGGGCGAAGAGCGAAGCTCTTCGCCCGTCAGCGAGCGAAGCGCCAGCTTCGTGAGCTAGGAGATGGTGATGGTGACGGTGCGGCGGCCCCACGCAGCGCATTCGGCGTATGTGGGGTACCAGAGGTCGATGGTGTTCCCGCGGATGCCGCCGCCGATGTCGGCTGCGACACCGTTCCCGTACCCGGGGACGTACAGCCGGCTGCCGAGCGGGATGACCGACGGATCGACCGCCACAACGCCTCGGCCCACGGGCATTCCGGTCGCCGTTCTGCCCGGCAGGATGTAGCACGTCGCGCTCACGACGAGCTGCCGCGTGCCGGACGACGGAGGTGCGGGTGCGGGCCCCTGAAGTTGCTGGGACTTCTGTTGGGCCGCCTGTGCCACCGCTTCGACGGTCCGCACCTGCGTCGCCTGCAGGCGCTCCTTCGCGCGCAGGGAGGACACGTATGCGAGGCGGGCAGCAGCCGCAGCGGCGAGTCTCTGCTCTCCCTGCTGGGCGGCGGCGAGCGAATGCGCCAGCCGGCGCCCTTCGGCGGCGAGGCGCGCTTGCGAATCCAGTAGACGCAGGTGCGCCGCGGTCGTGACCTCGACGATCTGCCGGCTCTGGTTCGCGACGCGAGAGAGGGCGTCGAGCCGGCGCAACCCCTTGGTGAGCGAGGTGGCTCCGAGCATCACCGCCACCGGATCGACATTGCCTCTCTCGTAGAGGGCGCGCAGCTCGAGTGCGAGCTGGTGCTGCCCTGTCTTCAGCGACGTCCGTGCCGCGTCGAGCTCCTGCCGGAGCGCGCTTCGCTGCTTCTGCAGGGTTGCCGCTTCGGCTTCGAGCGATGCGACGCGCGAGCGCCACGCGTGGAGTTGCGAGTCGAGCGCGTACAGGCCGAGCAGCGCCTGATGGACGCGGCTGCTCGGTTGCCTCGAGCTCGTTGGGGTGTGAGCCCGCGGAGCGGCGATCGCAGCCGACGCGGCCACGAGTGTGAGCACCGCGGCGGCCCCTGCAAACCGCGCGGTGCGGGATCTCGTCCTCCCGAGCACGTCGGCGGGACCGTACTCGACGCGCCGACTTTGTGCGCCAGGTCCACAACCCGATTTGCAAAGCACATATGCCAAATTGCAGGATCTTCGTGACGGTTCCCAGCTTGCGGGCATCCGGCAGCCCTGTTACCGTCCACCCCTTGTGACGGGCGGGAGGACGTCATGGCGTGCGTCGAGACGGCTGGCAGCCACCTCGGCGCTGCTGATCGGCTTGCTCTTGGTCGGCCTATTCGGGTCGACTGCTTCGCGTGCCCGCGCCGACCAGATCGGCGCCAAACGGGCTCAGGCTCAGTCGGTGCTCGCGCAGCTGCAGTCACTCGACGCGGCTGCGCAGCTGGCGAACAGCCAGTACGAAGCGGCGACCCAGCGACTGACCTCCGTCGAGAATCAGCTCGACGTCAACCGGCAGGCGCTCGGCGTCGCGCGCGGGAATCTCTCCCAGGCGCAAGTTGCGCTCGAGAAGCGGCTCGTCGCGATCTACACGTCCGATGAGCAGCAGTCGTCGCTCGCAGTCATCCTCGGCGCTCGCAGCCTCGACGACCTGATCTCCCGAATCGAGACGGTCAACTCGGTCTCGACGCAGGATTCGGCATTGATCAACGAGGTGGTCTCGTTCCAGCACCAGATCGTGCAACGCAGGGTGCTGCTGCGCCACCAGCGGGCGAGCGCGCACCGGCTGGTTTCCGCTCGAGCCGCGGCCCGTAACCGGATTCGAGGGAAAGCTCGCCGCCGCCCGCCATCTCTACAGCTCCGTGCGCTCGCAGATCCAGCAGATGATCGCGCAGCAGCAGGCCGCCCAGGCGGCGGCCGCCCAGCAGGCGCGGGCCGCGGCAACGGCTCGGACGAGCTCGCCGCTCGGCAGCTTCAACATCGCCGATCCCACGGGGGCGGCCCCGGCGGCGCGCTACGGCGGTGTCGTCGGAATCGCGATGCAGTACCTCGGCACTCCGTACGTGTGGGGCGGGGCGAGCCCGAGCGGGTTCGACTGCTCCGGCTTCGTCATGTACGTCTTCGCCCAGGTCGGCATCTCGCTTCCGCACTACACCGTCGCTCAGTACAACTACTCGAATTCCGTTTCGGTGTCCCGCAACGCGCTCCAACCGGGCGACCTCGTCTTCTTCGCCGGCCTCGGCCACGTCGGGATCTATGTCGGCAACGGGCAGTTCATCCACGCACCGCACACGGGTGACGTCGTCCGCATCGACAGCCTGAACGCGGGCTGGTACTCCTCGGAGTACGCCGGCGCCAAGCGGATCCTCGGCTAGGCCGGGCTCGTACAGCTCTTCGATCTCGGCTGCGAAATGCTCGTGGATGACCGCGCGGCGCAGCTTTAGCGTCGGAGTCACCTCGCCCTGCTCCTGCGTGAACTCGCGCGGGAGAATCACGAATCGCTTGATCTGCTCGACCCGCATCCGGTCACGGTTGACTTCGTCGACGAGCTCCTGCACGAGCCCTTGCCGGTCTCGGCCGCTCGCTGCGATCTGCGTCTCGTCCAGCGTGACGAGCGCGGTCACGTACGGACGGCGGTCGCCGACGACGATCGCCTGTGAGACGAACCGCGACGTCTTGAGGGCGTTCTCGAGGTTCTGCGGTGCGATGTTCTTGCCGCCGGCGGTGATGATCAGGTCCTTCTTCCGGTCGGTGATGCGCAGGAAGCCCTCGGCGTCGATCTCGCCGACATCACCCGTGCAGAGCCAGCCGTCCTCGGTGAGGGCCGCCGCCGTCGCGTCCGGCTCCTTGTAGTAGCCGGCGAACACGGCGTCGCTGCGGATCAGGATCTCGCCGTCCTCGGCAAGCCGGATCTCGGCGCCGTCGACCGGTCGGCCGACGGTGCCGATCCGAAAGTCGTCGGGCTCGTTGACGGTCGCCGAGCTGCCCGTCTCGGTCAGGCCGTAGCCCTCGATCACCGGCACGCCGAGCGCGTGGAAGAACTCGATGACGTCGGTCGAAAGCGGCGCCGCGCCGGAGACTCCCACGCGGAGACGGCCGCCGAGCCGGTCGCGCACCTTCGTGAACACGAGCCGGTCGGCCAATCGTTCCCGCAACGCGAGGAGGCGCGGCACCGAGGCGCCCTCGCGGCGGGCGCGGCTTGCGCGGGCACCGATCTCGAGCGCCCAGAGCCCGATCCTCCGCCGGAGACCGCCGGCCCGCTCGATCTCGCCGAGCGTGTTGGCGTGAACCTTCTCGTAGACGCGCGGCACGGCGGGGAGGACGTGCGGACGGACGGCGGCCATCGCCTCGGGCACGCGGGCGACGTCGGCGACGAGGGCGACGGTCGCCCCACGGAACGACGCTGCCTGGTGCGCGAGCCGGCCGTAGCTGTGGGCGAGCGGCAGGAAGACGAGCACGACGTCGCCTGCGGTCTGCAGCCCTTCCACGACACAGGTCGCGGCCGTGACGAGGTTGCGGTGCGTCAGCATGCAGCCCTTCGGCGGCCCCGTCGTGCCGGAGGTGTAGATGAGCGTCGCCAGGTCGTCTTCGGCGACCGGCTCGGGCCGAAGATGCCTGGCCAGGCGCCCGTCTGCCTCGAGCTTCTCGAGCCAGTCGAACGGGATGATCTCGCGCAGCGAGGGGAGGGAGCCACGGATGGAGACGAGCTTGTGGGTCTGCTCCTCATCCTCCGTGAACGCGAGCACCGCCTCGGAATGCTCGAGGATGTAGGCGCACTCCTTCGCCGAGCTCGTCGGGTAGAGGCCCACGACGACGGCGCCGATCGACATCACGGCCCAGTCGAGGAGGATCCACTCGAGCCGCGTACGCGACAGCACCGCGACGCGGTCGCCGTGCCGCACGCCGCGTGCGAGCAGACCGTGGGCGAGATCGTCGATCCGCTCCGCAGCCTCCGCCCAGGAGACGGGCTCCCAGCCGTCCGCCCGCTCCTCCAGGTACGCGGGGTCGGGCGGTGCGTCGCGGACGGCTTCGCGCCAGAGCTCGGGCGCGGTGCGCTTCTCCATGGGCCGAATCGTATGCAGGGAAGCCGATGAGAATCGAGAATTCGGCCGGTCCCCAACTAAACTGGACCTTCTCATGCGGACCATCTGGAACGGATCGATCAGCTTCGGCCTCGTCAACATCCCCGTCGGGCTCGCCCTCGCGACCCAGCGGCAGGATGTTTCGTTCCGCACCCTGCACAGGGAGTGCGGCTCCCCGATCAAACAGAAGCGCTGGTGCCCCGTGCACGAGCGCGATGTCGAGCCGGACGAGCTCGTCAAGGGCTGGGAGTTCGCGAAGGGCCAGTACGTGTTCGTCGAGGAGGCCGACCTCGAGGCCGTTGCGCTTCAGCGCTCGCAGTCGATCGCGATTCTCCGCTTCGTCCGGCTGGAGGACGTCGATCCGGTCTACTTCGACCGCACGTACTACCTCGCCCCGGCCGATGCCGACGCGCAGCGGAAGCCTTACGTGCTGCTGCTGCGGGCGATGGAGGACTCGGGGATGGCGGCGGTCGGGAAGTTCGTGCTCTGGGGCAAGGAGAACCTCTGCCTGATCCGCGCCAGGGCCGGTGCGCTGCTCCTCGAGACGCTCTTCTTCGCCGAGGACGTTCGGGCGAAGGACGAGATCGAGGAAGCGGTGGCCGAGACCGACGTTCAGGAGGCCGAGCTGAAGCTGGCCGAGCAGGTGATCTCCAGCCTCTCCGGCGAGTGGACGCCCGAGGACTTCGAGAATGACTACCGTCGTGATCTCGCGCAGATGCTCGAGGCGAAGCTCGCGGGCCAGGAGATCGTCGCTCCGGAGCCTGTCGCCGACGCGCCGGTCATCGACCTGATGGAGGCACTGCGCCAGAGTGTCGCCGACGCGCAGAGCCGACGGTCGGCGGAGAGCTCCAAGGACGGGAAGGCCGCCTCGAAGAGCCGCTCCCGTTCCCGCAAGACGCCGGCGAAGAAGTCCGCCTGACGAAGAGGGCGGCTCGTCGCCGCCCCCCTCGAACGTCATTTTGTCTCGCGCCTAGGCGGCGTGCTGTGACGCTGCTTGCTGGCTGTTAAGGCTGAGAAGAAAGAGGTACTTGTCGATCCTCCCCTGATAGATCGGCACGCCCTCCTCGACGCACACCCGGATCACCTCCTGCCTGT
Source organism: uncultured Actinomycetes bacterium (assembly GCA_963790845.1). Lineage (GTDB taxonomy): Bacteria > Actinomycetota > Thermoleophilia > Gaiellales > Gaiellaceae > Palsa-739. The sequence goes on from CAWBQC010000006.1 coordinate 15,594, forward strand.
CGAGACCGAACTCCTTCGACAGTTCTTCGGGCGTCAGGTGATTCGCCATCCTCTCTACTCCTTCCGCTCCGGAACGAAAAAACCCGCTGCGCACAACGCGCCGGCGGGTTAGGTCGCACCCTCGCTTGTCGTGTCTGCGGACATCACTCTGCCCGCCCTGCAGAAGCATTCATTGGCGCAAAGAATATGCCTCTTCGGTGACGGAGAGCAAACACAGACTGTCGGGGTTCGAGGAACGAGAGCTCGAATGGCACGGAACGCGGCTCCGCTACGCCGCCGGTGGAGCGGGACCGCCGCTCGTGCTCGTTCACGGACTGGGCGGGATCATCGAGAACTGGAGCGCTCTCGCGCCCGCGCTAGCCGAGCGTCACCGCGTTCTCGTGCCCGACCTGCCGGGCCACGGGCGGTCGGCGCCGCTGCCCGAGGCCCGTGACATCGACGCGCTGACGGAGGCGGTCCTCGCGATTGCAGACGGGGAGGAGATGGGCGGCGCGGTGTGGTTCGGTCATTCTCTGGGCGGCCTCGTCGCGGTGCGCGCCGCCGTGCTTAGGCCGGAGACAGTGCGCGGCATCGTCCTCGCCGCGGCGGCCGGCATCGGCTCGGCGTCCCGTACGGCTCGCGTGACGCTCGCCGTGCTCGGCATTGCCCGGCCGGGGCGCATGATCGCGCCGTTCCGCCACGCCTGGGCGCACTCGCGGCTCGGCCGCCGTGTCGCGTTCGGCTGGTGGGGGATCGCCGATCCGGACGCGCTCGAGCCCGAGCTCGCCGAGGCGTTCCTCGTCGGGCCTGCGCACCACACCGACACCCGCCAGGCCGCTCGCGCGCTGCTCGTCTCGGACCCGCGCGGCGAGCTCGATCGCGTGACGTGCCCGTGTCTCTGCCTGTGGGGCGCGAGCGACAACTGGGTTCGTCCCGACGACGGGATGGAGTACGCGCGCCGCCTCGGCGCTCCGCTACGCACAATCGCGGGCTGCGGCCATCTTCTGATCGGCGAGCGTCCGGATGCCTGCCTCGCCGCGATCCGGGATTTCCTCGAGTCGCTCGACTAGCCGGCTGCCGCCGGCGCCTCGAACGGGATCACGTCGGCGCCGGCACCCTCCTCGTCACGCCGCGGCCCGCCGCCGAGAAACTCGACCCGCCGGGCGACCACCTCGACCGCGCTCCGCCGCTTGCCCTCTTCCTCCCAGGACCGGGACTTCAGCCGGCCGTCGATCGCCACCCGCCGGCCCTTGCCGAGGTATTCGGCGCACAACTCTCCTTGCCGGTCCCACGCCGACACGGTCACGAAGTCCGCGCCGCCGTCACGGCTCGCGCGGTCGACGGCAAGCACGAAGGTCGCCACCCGCTTGTCGGGTGCGACCTCGCGCAGTTCCACCTCGGTTGCGAGGTTCCCGATCAGCGTGACCACGTTCATGCCGTGCACGCTAGGCGGCAACCTGTCACGGCGGGGTCAAGGGTTTGTGCCGGTTTGAGGCTAGAGTGACGCGTTCATGGGCCTCTTCTCGGGATTGACCGGCTTCGGCGGTCGTGACATGGCGGTGGATCTCGGGACCGCCAACACGCTCGTCTATGTGCGCGGCCGCGGCATAGTCCTCTCCGAGCCCTCGGTCGTCGCGATCGACCAGCGCTCGGGCGAGGTACACGCGGTCGGTGTCGAGGCCAAGCGGATGCTCGGCCGGACGCCCGGGACGATCCAGGCGATCCGTCCCCTGAAGGACGGCGTGATCGCCGACTTCGACGTCACCGAGCAGATGCTGCGCCACTTCATCCAGAAGGTGCACCAGCATCGCTTCGCGCACCCGCGCGTCGTCGTGTGCGTCCCGTCGGGCGTGACCGGCGTCGAGAAGCGCGCGGTCGAGGAAGCGACGCTTTCGGCCGGCGCGCGCCAGGCGTACCTGATCGAGGAGCCGATGGCAGCTGCGATCGGTGCCGGGCTCCCCGTCGCCGAGCCGACCGGGAACATGATCGTCGACATCGGCGGCGGCACGACCGAGGTCGCCGTCATCTCGCTTGGCGGGATCGTCGTCTCGCAGTCGCTACGCGTCGGCGGCGACGAGATGGACGAGGCGATCATCAACCACATCAAGCGCGACTACAAGCTCCTGATCGGCCAGCAGACAGCCGAGGAGATCAAGCTCGAGATCGGTTCCGCGTGGGATCTGCGCGAGGAGCTGCAGGCCGAGGTGCGTGGCCGCGACATGCTGACCGGCCTGCCGAAGACAGTGATCCTCACGTCGGAGGAGATCCGCCGCGCCCTCGACGAGCCGGTCACGCAGATCATCGAGGCGATCAAGTCCACGCTCGACAAGACGCCGCCCGAGCTCGCCGCGGACATCATGGATCGCGGCATCGTCCTCGCCGGCGGCGGCTCGCTCCTCACCGGGCTCGACGAGCGGCTGCGCCATGAGACCCAGATGCCCGTTCATCTCGCCGAGAGCCCGCTCACGTGCGTCGCCGTCGGCTCCGGACGCAGCCTCGAGGAGTTCGAGGCGATCCATCGCAGCAACAAGGCGCGCTCTCGCAACGGCCGCCGCTACTAGCCCGGCCGTGAATATCGAGGAGGTGGACGCGCGGAGCGCGTCCGACGACGTGCTTGCCGCCTTCCATGCGCTCGAGGCAGCCTGCCACGACGAGCTGAGCCCCGGCCGGCCGCGACGCAGCGTCGAGGAGGTCGTCGCGTTCCACCGTCACTTGCCGGAGACGCTGACCAGCTGCCACTGGCTCGCCGCTGGCGGCATGGCAGCGCTCTACGTGCACGGGCCGACCGCGACCTTCCTCGACGTGCTCGTGGAGCCGCGACGGCGGAGGCGCGGCCTCGGGACTGCACTGCTCGAGCGAGTGCTCGTACGGTGTCGCGAGCTCGGGGTCGAGGCGCTCCGCGGCGCTCACTCCACTCCGGCTGGAGCCGCGTTCGCCGCGGCAGTCGGCGCGCTGGACGAGCAACGGATCGTCCAGTCGCTCCTCGATCTCCGTGCGGCCGAGCTCCCGGAGCTGGAGCCAACGGACGGTTTCCGTCTCGTCACCTGGCTCGGTCGCGTGCCCGAAGAACATCTCGCCTCCTACGTGGTGGCCCGAGCGGCGATGGACGACGCTCCGGCGCCCGACGGCATGGACTTCCCGTCGTGGACGGCCGAGAAGGTGCGCGCGTCGGAGGAGTCGCTCGAACGTCGCAACCGCGAGATGCGGCTCACGGTCGCGATGAATGCCGGAGGCGAGATCGCCGCGTTCACGGAGGTCCGCGTCTCGCGTGGCTCCACGCTCGGATTCACCGACGACACCGGAACCGTCGCCGCACACCGCGGCAAAGGTCTCGCGCGGGCGGTCAAGGTCGAGTCCCTGAGGCGGCTTCGCACAGAGCATCCCGAGGTCATCGTCGTCACCACCTCGAACGCCGAGGAGAACGCCGTCATGCGCCATCTGAACGAGTCGATCGGCTTTCTCCCATCCGTCGTCGAGACGCTCGCAGCCGTCGATCTCGGCCGTTCGGCTCGAACCAGCGGGAACCCGCGGTAACCTGTTGCGGTGGCTCCACCCAGTCGCAGCGCGCGCGCGGCGGTGCTCGCCTCGTCGGTTCAGCGTTCGAAGCCGACCCCGTATCCATCGAAGGCACGCAGCGCGCTCATCCGGAGGACGGTTGTCGTCGTCCTCGTTCTCGTCGCGCTGACGCTCGTCACGATCTCGTTCCGCTCGCCCACGGCCGGGGCGCTGCACGACATTCAGGGCGCCGGCTCGACCGCGTTGAGGCCCTTCCAGATCGCGGCTACCCGCGTCGCTCAGCCGTTCCGTGACGCGTACGACTACATCGACGGCCTGACGAAGGCGAAGGCGGAGAACGCGAAGCTGAAGAAGGCGCTCGTCGAGTACCGGGCGGCCCAGATCAGGGCCAGCGCGGCGGCGGCGAAGGAAGAGCAGCTCGCGAGGCTTCTCCATCTCGAGCGGGGCCCGAGCTTCCCGAACGACTACCGCGCCATCAACACCGAAGTCACCTCGTTCCCGAGCGGCCCCTTCACGCACACGCTCACGCTCGCTGCCGGCTCCTCCGCGGGCGTCCGCCTCGGCTCACCGGTGGTGAGCGGCGACGGCCTCGTCGGGATCGTCTCGAACATCTTCCCGGACTCGGCGATCGTGACGCTGATCAGTGATCCGGACGGCTATGTCGCCGCCCGCGATCTCCATACGCGGGTGCGGGGCGGGGTGCGCACCGGAACGGGGGGGACGCTGATCCTCGACCTGGTGCCGAAGACCGACGTCGTCAAGCAGGGTGACGAGATCGTCACCGACGGGACGCACAACGCGCGCCTGCCGGACCGCTACCCGTATGGAATCCCGATCGGCCGGGTCACGTCGGTCGGCGTAGCCGACACTGCGAGCTTCCTCCAGGTGCAGGTGCAGCCCTTCGCGAACCTCGGCTCGCTCGACGCGGTCGGCGTGCTCGTCCCACCAAGAAGCACCGATGAGCTTGATCGACGGCGTCAAGGCCGCCGTCCTGCTCTTCGTGGCGGCGATCGCACAGGTCTCGATCTTCTCCCAGGTTCACGTTTTCGGCGCCGTTCCGGACTTTCTGCTCGTCTCACTCGTCGCGCTCGCCTTGCTGCGCGGCAGCGTCTCCGGCGCCGTCGGCGGCTTCTTCGCGGGGCTCATCGTGGACACCGCGTCGCTCGGCACGCTCGGCCTCACGGCGCTCGTGCTGACGCTCGCCGGCTACTGGATCGGGCGGTACGGGGAGACGACCGGCCGTGAGCGCGCGCACGCACCGTTCCTCTCGATCGCCGTCGTGACCGTCCTCTACGAGCTCGGGCTGCTCGTGGTGCATTTCGTGCTCGGCGAGAGCGCGCCGGCAGGAGCGGTCGTGCGCAGCCTCGTCCCGGCGATCGTCCTCAACCTGATCCTCGCCGCGCCGGTCTACGCGCTCGTGCGGCGGCTGCTGCGGCCGGCCGACCGAGAGGAGCTGAGCGCGGAGGTGCAGCTCCTTGGCTAGCACCACGACGCGGCGACTCCCTCTGCCGCCGTCGCGTCGTGTGCGCGAGGAGGAGGCCGACGCCGAGCAGACCGCGGTCGAGCCCTATCGGCTGACGCCGAAGCTCGCGCGACGGGTGGCGCTGCTCGGAGGCCTCGTCGTGATCGGGTTTGCGGCGCTCGTCGGGCGCCTCTGGGCGCTGCAGGTGCTCGCGGGGCCGCACTACGCGGCGCGTGCGCAGGCGAACCAGGTACGCACCGTGCGCGTGGAGGCGCCACGGGGGCAGATCGTCGACCGGAATCGGAACGTCCTCGTGACGAACAGGCCGGTCATTGCGATCGAGCTCTGGCCGTCCGGCCTGCCGAAGGTCTACTCGCGCCGCGTGGCCGAGCTCCGTGCGCTGGCGGATGTCACGCGCGTGAACGTGCGTCAGCTGACGAGGCTCATCGTCGCGCGGCGCAAGGCGGGGGACATGCTCGACCCGATCGTCGTGCGCCCCGCCGCGCCGACCCCGATGCTGACCTACCTCCAGGAGCGGGCCGCCAGCTTCCCGGGCTTGACGCTCGCACGGAGCTACGTCCGCCGTTACCCGCACGGGGATCTTGCGCCGCAGCTGCTCGGCTACGTCGGGCAGGTCTCGCCACCGGAGCTGAAGACGCTCGGGAAGTCGGGTTACGCACCGGGCGATGTGATCGGCCAGACCGGAATCGAGGCGACGTACAACACGTACCTCTTCGGCGTCCCGGGCGCGGCCCGCGTCCGTGTCGACTCCCTCGGCCGTCCCCGCAGTGCGCGGACCTTGACCACCCAGCCGCAGCCGGGACAGAACGTTCGCCTCACCATCGACGCCGGCCTGCAGATCGCCGCGCAGAACGCGCTGCAGTACGGGATCCAGACCGCCCGGAACGGCGGGGAGTGGGCGGCTGACGGCGGCGCGATCGTCGCGATGAGCCCGCGGGACGGCTCGATCCTTGCGCTCGCGTCGTCACCCACGTACGACCCGTCCGTCTACACCGGGACGCGTGACGACCCGTGCGCTCAAGGCGCAAGGCCTAGTCGGGAAGGCGGCTCTGGACAAGAACTATCCGTCGCTCGACCGTGCCCTCGACGCCACCTATCCGCCGGGCTCGACGTTCAAGCCGCTCACCGCGATCGCCGCGCTCCAGGAGCATCTGATCAAGCCGTACTCCTTCTATCCCTGCACCGGCACGTACGTCTCACCCAAGGATCACTCCCATCACGTCTTCCACAACTGGGACCCGAACGTCAACCAGGCGATGGACCTGCCGACGGCGCTCGCCTACTCGTGCGACACGTACTTCTACCGTGCCGGCAACAGCTTCTACGAGCTGCCGACGGACCGCGGCCAGCCGCTGCAGAAGTGGGCGCGGGCCTTTGGCTTCGGGCAGGCGAGCACGATCGATGCCGGATTCGACGTTCCTGGGCTCGTGCCGACGATCGACTACAAGCATCGGCGGTTCGGACGAGCGAGCGGCGACCCGAACTGGCGGATCGACCGCCTCTGGAAGCCGGGCGACTCGATCCAGCTCGCGATCGGCCAGGGCGACCTGCTCGTAACGCCGCTCCAGATGACGCGCTTCTACGCGGCGATCGCAAACGGCGGGAAGCTCGTGACGCCGCACGTCCTCCTGAACGTCGAGAACCCGAACGGAACGATCGTCCCCACGACCCCGCCGGCGGCGCCGCGGCCGATCCCGGGCCTCGATCCCAAGTACCTCAAAGTCGTCCGGCAGGGGCTCTTCGAAGGAACCCATGACTCGTTCGGGACCTCGTACGGCGTGTTCGGGAACTTCCCGTACCAGATCGCCGGCAAGACCGGGACCGCGCAGAAGATCGTGACTCTTCCCGGCTACACGGGAGAGCGGGACCAGTCGTGGTGGTGCGGCTATGGTCCCGCGAACAACCCGAAGCTCGTCGTGTGCGCCGTGATCGAGAACGGCGGCCACGGCGGGACGGCCGCGGCGCCGGCGGCCGAGAAGGTCTTCGCGAAGTTCTTCCACGTCCCCTCGACCCAGCTAGGGCTGATCCACTCCGACTGATGCTCGAGTACGCGGGATCACAACGTGCCGGCCTGCGCAACGAGCGCGAGGCCCCGCATCTCCTGAGCGTCGTGCGCTCGCTCGACTGGGTGCTGCTGATGGGCGTCGCCGCGCTCGTCCTCGTCGGCCTGTGGGGCGTCGCCGGCGTCACGAAGTTCGCAATTACGAACGATCCGACCTACTACCTGAACCGCCAGATCCTCTATGCCGCCGTAGGCGCTGTCGTGCTCGTGGTCGCGGCGCTCATCGATCCGGACCTCTACCGCCGTTACTGGCGCGGCATCTTCATCGGCACTGCCGTGGTGATCGCGTTCGTCCTGCTCATCGGGCACGCGGCGCGGGGATCGACCCGCTGGATCCACCTCGGCTTCTTCACCTTCCAGCCGTCGGAGTTCGGGAAGCTCCTCTTCGTGCTGGCGCTGGCCGGGATGCTCGCCGAGCGGCAGCGAGTCGTGGGCGCGTGGGAGACGACGCTGCGGGTGGTCGGGCTCGGCCTGCTGCCGGTCGTGCTCGTCTTCGCTCAGCCTGACCTCGGCACGGCGCTCGCCTACCTCGCGGCGCTGGCCGCGATGCTCTTCGTCGCCGGCGTGCCGTGGCGGCACCTCGCGGTGCTCGGGAGTCTCGTCGTGGTCGTCGCGGTCGGCGTTCTCTGGGCCGGGCCCGCCGCCGGCGTCAACGTGCTCAAGAGCTACCAGCAGCAGCGCCTGACCTGCTTCACGCATCCCTCGAACTGTCCGGCTGCCGCGGGCTACAACCTCGATCAGGCGAAGACGACGGTCGGTTCAGGGCAGATCCGCGGACGCGGTGTGAACAACTCGACGCAGGTCAACCTCGGCTTCCTCCCCGAGAGCCAGACCGACTTCGTCTTCGCCGGCTTTGCCGAGCAACGAGGCTTCCTCGGCGCGGCGCTCCTGCTCGGGCTCTACCTCGTCGTGCTGTGGCGCGGCCTGCGCGTGATCACCGTCGCGCGCGACCTCTTCTCGGCGGTGGTCGCAGGGGGCATCGTCATTGCCCTGCTCTTCCAGATCTTCGTCAACGTCGGCATGACGATGGGGATCGCGCCGATCACCGGCATCCCCTTGCCCTTCGTCAGTGTCGGCGGCTCATCGCTCATCGCGAACCTGGCCGCGATGGGCGTGCTGCTTGCGATCCATGCCCGCGGTCGCGTGTCACGCGGGCGAAGAGCTGCGCTCTCCGCCCGGGGTTAACCGAACTCCGCGTTCGCGAGAGCGCTCGCTGGTTCGCGGCGTCGTAACGTGCCGTTACGCCGCCGCCTTGGCGCCAAGTGGGTTTGAACGCTTAGATCGCAGGGAGCGCGGAGGGCCGGAGGCCAGGACAGCCGCGAAGCGGCGACTTGGCCGCAGGCCGGACCGCGCTCGCGCCGGCCTCCGCCGCGCGCGAGCGCACGAGAGTGGACTCTCGTCCAGGGATCGACAAGCAAGAACAGCACGGAGCGGGCCGGAAACCACGCTTTCCGGCCCGCGAAGTTCCTTATCCCAGCGAGGAAACGCGCAGCGTTTCCTAGCTACGCAGCAGCCGGCCGAAGCCTCGCCCGCCGCGCTCTGATCGCGCGCAGCCGCTGGCTCAGGCGGGCCCACGCCCAGGGCTCGATCTCGCGGTAGCGGGTCTCCGCCTGGCTCCGCGTCGCCTCGAGGTACTCGAACCAGGCATCCGCCTCTTCGATCAGCAGGAGCTCTTCGGCCTCACGTTGCGCCACAACCGTTCACCTCCCGGACGTGATTGGCCGGATCGTAGGTCCGGGCTCGGACGGACCCCGGCGGGGACGGTTGCTACCCTGGGGACGTAGGCCATGCCAAGCCTTTTCATCCACAACGAGCGCGCGCGCACCCCGCACGGGGTTGCCGGCGCGCGCTTCCACGAAGGAGTTATTACTTGCCCTGGTTCCGATTCCGGAAGAAGTCTTCCGATGACGTACGCGAGCTCGAGGCGAAGCCCGAGCCCGAACTGACCGACGCGGCCGCCGAGGCGGCCGGCACCGAATCAACCGATCCACCAAGCCGAAGCGCCGCCGCGGTAGCCGCGGAGGGCGCGGCCGGAAGAAGCCCGGCTCCGGTTCTGCCGCCACTGCAGCAGCGCCCGAGCGGAAGGAGAAGGGAGAGGCGAAGCAGCCGCAGCGCCGGAGCTCTCCCAGCAGCAGGAGCGCGCCGCGACCAGTCGACTCGCCGTCGCCGCGAGCCGCAGCGCCGGCGCCGCTTCCCGCAGCGAAGCGCGAGCTGCTCGTCTCCGTCGACGTCGGTGAGCGCCGCGTCGCCATCCTCGAGGACGAGCGCG
>CAWBQC010000007.1:0-203654 GCA_963790845.1 uncultured Actinomycetes bacterium
ATCGTCGATCGTGACGGCCAGCCGACCGAGGTCCGTGTGAGCGAGATCGTCCCTGGCGATCTCGTGCATCTGCGGGTCGGTGACGTGGTGCCGGCCGACCTGCGCTTGATCGATGTTCACGAGCTCGAGTGCGACGAGTCGTTGTTAAGCGGCGAGTCGCAAGCCGCCGCCAAGACGGCCGACGCACAGCCGGCCGGCGAGTCGTCGCTCGACCTTCCTTCCTGCGCCTTCATGGGAACGGTGGTACGCAGCGGTGACGGGCGCGGCCTCGCCGTTCAGACCGGCGCGCGCACTGCCTTCGGCGCAATCGCGCTGCGCCTGGGTGAACGACAAGGCCAGACAGCGTTCCAGCAGGGGCTGCAGCAGTTCTCGCGGCTACTCGCCACCGTGACTGCGCTGCTGGCGGGCTCGATCTTCGTCATCAACGCCGCGCTCGGCCGCTCCCTGCTCCAGTCGGCCCTGTTCGCGCTGGCGATTGCAGTCGGTCTGACGCCGCAGCTGCTACCGGCGATCGTGACCGTCAGCCTCGCCACGGGAGCACGCCGGTTGGCGCGACGGAAGGTGATCGTCAAACGCCTGGTCTGCATCGAGGACCTCGGGAACGTCCAGGTCTTGTTCACGGATAAGACCGGCACCTTGACCGAAGGGCACATCTCCTTCACGCAGTCACTCGACTGGCACGGCAAACCGAGCGCCGACGTCTTCGCGCTCGGTCTGGCCTGCAGCGACAAGACCGGAAACGAGGTCGACCGCGCGCTCCACGCAGCCCCGAACGCAGCCCGCACCGGTCCCGACTGGCCGACGCGCGACGAGCTGCCGTTCGACCACGAACGCCAGCTCGCCTCGGTCCTCGTCGACACACCGCAGGGCAGGCTGCTGATCGCCAAGGGCGCTCCCGAAGGCGTCCTCGCCCGCTGCGCCGGCGTCCCCGGCGAGGTTCACTCGACCCTCAACCGGCTGTTCGCTACCGGCACACGGGTCGTCGCCGTTGCCAGCCGCCCGGCTCTGCTCGAACACCTCAGCCACGACGACGAGCGTGATCTCGGGCTGGACGGCTTCCTCTGTTTCGGCGACCCCGCCAAGCCCGACGTGCAGGAGTCGCTTGCCCGCCTCGCTCGACTCGGGATCACGGTCAAGATCGTCACCGGCGACAACGGCCAAGTAGCGGCGCACCTCTGCCGCGCAGTCGGCCTCAACCCGGGCGAGGTCATTACGGGCAACGCGCTCGAGGCGCTCGACGACGACGCGCTCCTGAAGCTGCTGCCGCAGACGACGATCTTCGCCCGGGTCACCCCCGAGCAGAAGTCGCGGATAATCCGAGCAGAGCGCAGCCTCGGCGCGGACGTCGGCTTCCTCGGCGACGGCGTCAACGACGCGATCGCCCTCCACGACGCCGACGTCGGCATCTCCGTCGAGTCGGCTGCCGATGTCGCCAAGGACGCAGCCGACGTCGTCCTGCTCGACAAGGACCTCGGTGATCATCGCCGACGGCGTCGTCGAGGGGCGGCGCATCTTCGCGAACACCATCAAGTACGTGCTGATGGGCACCTCCTCCAACTTCGGGAACATGTTCACCGCCGCCGGCGCCTCCCTGTTCCTCTCGTTCCTGCCGATGCTGCCGACGCAGATCCTGCTGAACAACCTGCTCTACGACGTCAGCGAGATGACGATCCCGACCGACAACGTCGACGAGGAGCTGCTCGCCCGCCCCTCCCAGTGGGACATCAGCCTGATCCGCCGCTTCATGGCCTTCTTCGGGCCGATCTCGAGCGTCTTCGACTTCCTCACCTTCGCCGTCATGCTCGCGCGTCTTCGACGCCGGGCCCGACCCTGTTCCGCTCCGGCTGGTTCGTCGAATCGCTCACCACCCAGACGCTCGTCATCTTCGTCATCCGCACCCGCCGCCTCCCCTTCCTCAAGAGCCGCCCCAGCACACCACTCCTGACCGCCACCCTCGCCTGCGCCGGGATCGGCGTCGCCTTGCCCTACATCGGCCCCTTCGCGCGCCTCTTCGGCTTCCGGGCGCTCCCGCTCTCCTTCCTCGCCGTCCTCGCCGGCATGATCGCCACCTACCTCGTCCTCGCCCAACTCGGCGTCGCGCTCTTCTTCAAGCCACACGGCGGCCGCTCGCTCGCCCGCACCATCAGCCGCCACGAACACGACATCAAACGCAGAGCCGCACGCTGGCACATCTGGCCGCACCGCATCGCACCACCGCCACCGCCGGCCCTGCCAGCCGGGGATCGGTAGCGGGAGGCGACTGTCCCCGGTGCTCGGGCTACATATTTCCCGGCATCCTGGCCGCGGTCACCATAGAGTCATCACCGGGAGACACCGATACGGCACGTCTTGCGATGCGGGCGAAGCCCGTCACGGTGAGGCGGCTCGGATCGCGTCCCAGACCCGTGAGGCGGTGTAGGGCGGGTCGAGATGATGGATCCCGAGCGGCGCGAGCGCGTCCGCGACGGCGTTCGCGACGGCGGCGGGCGTCCCGATCGAGCCGCCCTCGCCGACACCCTTTGCGCCCAGCGGGTTGAACGGAGACGGGGTCTCCCGCAGCGCGGTCGCGAGCTCCGGCAGCGACTGCGTCGTCGGCAGGTGGTAGTCGTAGAGGTTCACCGCGAGCGGCTGGCCGTCGTCGTCGTAGCCGACCTGCTCGTGGAAGCACTCGCCGATCGCCTGCACGACCCCTCCGTGGACCTGGCCCTCCGCGAGTAGCGGGTTGACCACGCGGCCGCAGTCGTCGACCGCGGCGAGCGTCCGCAGGTGCGTCTCGCCCGTCTCCGGCTCGATCTCGACGGTCGCGACGTAGGCGCCGGACGAGAAGACGGGCCCGGGGAGCTCGAAGCGGGTCGACACCTCGAGCGGCGCCGTTTCGCCCGCGTCGAGCCGCGACTTCAGCTCGCGCGCTGCCAGGAGCGCCGCCGAGCCGCCGACCGTGACCGAGCGGCTGGCGAAGGTGCCGACGCCCTCAGGGACCTCGAACGAGTCGCCCCAGCGCACCTCGATCGCCTCCGGCTCGACGCCGAGCTCGTCGCCGACGATCTGCGCGAACGTCGTCTCGTGGCCCTGGCCGTGCGGCGACGAGCCGGTGTACAGGACGACGGAGCCGTCCGCCTCGAGACGAAGACGCGCGGTCTCCCAGCCGGGGCCCGCCCGCTCGACGTAGAGCGCGAGGCCGACGCCCGCGAGCCGGCCGGCGGCGCGGAGGTGGTCGCGCTCGTCGAGGAGGTCGTCCCACCGCGACAGCTCGAGCGCCGCGTCGAGCGCGCCCGCGTAGTCGCCGGAGTCGTACGTGTGACCGAGCGGCGAGCGGTACGGGAAGGCGTCGCCCGGGATCACGTTGCGGCGGCGGATCTCGACCCGGTCGAGCCCGAGCTCGGCGGCGGCGCGGTCGACGAGCCGCTCGATCGCGAGCGCCGCCTCGGGCCGGCCGGCGCCGCGGTAGGGGCCGGTCGGCACCTTCGTCGTGCAGCACGCCCGTGACCTCCACTTCCGCGACGGGGATCGCGTAGCAGCCGACGAGGAGCGAGGCGAGCGTCTGCGAGGAGACCGGCGTGGACGTGTAGAGGTACGCGCCGAGGTCGGCGAGGACGCGGGCACGCGAAGGCCGAGCATCCGCCCGTCCGCAGCGAGCGCCAGCTCCGCGTCGACCTCGGAGCCGCGTCCCTGGTAGACGGCGAGCGAGCTCTCGGTGCGCGTCTCCTTCCATTTGACGGCCCGGCCGAGGCGGATCGCGGCGAGCGCGAGGACGGCGGTCTCCGCTTGCGGAACGCCCTTGCTTCCGAAGGCCCCGCCGACGTCGGGCACGACGACGCGGAGCTTCTCCGGCGGGCGGCGCAGCACCGTCGAAAGCCCCTCGAGCTGGCGATGCTGGTCCTGGGCGGAGAGCCAGAGCGTGAGCACGTCGCTCGCCTGCTCGTACGAGGCGAGGACGGCGCGCGGCTCGAGCGGAGCCGCGATCAACCGCGGGATCCGCACCGTCTGGCGCACGATCGCGTGCGCAGCCGGCGAACGCGGCACCGACGTCGCCGGAGCCGAGGCGTAGCCGCAGGAGGACGTTGTCGGGCGCCTCGTCGTGGAGGGGCGGAGCGCCCTGCGCCGCCCGCGGGTCGACGAGCGCCGGCAGCTCCTCTATCTCGACCGTCGACCAGCTCGGCGGCGTCCGCGGCCTGCTCGGCGGTGTCGGCGACGACGAGCGCGACCGGCTCGCCGACGTAGCGAACGCGGTGGCACGCGAGGAGCGGGTGCAGTATCGGCACGAGATCCGCGTCGCGCCCGAAGACGGGGAACGGGTCGGTCTCGCCCTCGAGGTCCGCGCCGGTGAGGACGAGGCGCACGCCCGGGTGCCGCCTTCGCCCGTTCCACGTCGATCCCCAGGAGGCGCCCGTGCGCGTAGATGCTGCGCACGAACGCGGCGTGGAGCATGTCCGGCAGCTTCATGTCGCCGACGTAGCGCGCCTCGCCCCTGAGGAAGCGCTCGTCCTCGAGCCGCGCGAGCGCCTGGCCGATCCAGCCGCGGACGACGCCCGAGGTGCTCATCCGGTCACGCGAGCTTCTCCCGCAGCCAGTCGGCCGTGAGCGGGCGGTACAGATACGGGAGGTTGTTGCAGACGTGGTTGCCGTCGTCGTAGAGGACGAACTCGCCGCCCGGCGCCTCGTCCGCCTGGCGCTTTGTCTGCTCCCACGGGATCAGCCGGTCGTGCCGGCCCGTGATCGCGAGGTACGGCTGGTCGAGCCGCGGCGCCGCGTCGTAGAGGTTCAGCTCGCCCGCCTTCGCGCGCGCCTCCTCCTCGTCCGCCGCGCCGACGTGGTGCTGGACGGTCTCGCGCGTCGGCCGCGGCATCGTCTCCCAGCACTCGGCGAAGTCGAACGGGCCGCTGATCCCGACCGCCGCTTTCACCCGCGTCTCGTACGCGGCGGCGCGCGGGGCGTAGTAGCCGCCGAGCGAGACGCCCGCAAGCCCGACGCGCCCGAGATCGAGGTCGTCGCGCCCCTCCAGGAAGTCGAGCGCGGCCGTCACGGCTTTCTCGTAGGCCGGCTCGATGTTCGAGGAGAGGCCGGTCTCGCCCTGGCCGGGCCCGTCGAGCGAGAGCGTCGCCATCCCGCGCGTGAGGAAGACGTTCTCCCACGCGAAGAACTCCTCCTTCGTCGAGTCGAGCCCCGGCAGGAGGAGCACGAGCGGCGGCCGCTCGGCGCCGGCGGGCCGGCGCAGGTTCGCCGCCATCGCGATCGCCCTCGTACGGGACCTCGAGCCGCTCCGCGCTCGGATCGAGGTGGCGGTGCGCCGTTCCGGAGCGCCTCGACCGCTAGGAACGTGTTCTCGCGGTAGCGGTCCAGGTCGAGCATCCAGACGAACTTGCCGAAGTGGTACGAGAGCGCCGCGCGGTTCCACGCCTCGCCCGCGGTGCGCGTCCGCCCGGCCTCCTCCGCCTCTCGCGCGAGCCCGGCGTGCATGTCGCCGTTCGCGCGCCAGGCCGGCAGCCACTCCTCCCACGTCTCGACCGACCCGGTGACGGTCTGGAAGTCGTTCATGTCGACCCCGTTGGTGACGAAGCGCGGCGCCCAGTGCGCGATCGCCGCTGCGACCCTCTCGTCGGGCACGTCTCCCTACCTCCTCGTAAGATTGTCCGTATGCCGAGGATCAACTACGTCGACCCCGAGTCCCTCGACGATCCGGCCGACCGCGAGATCCTGGAACGCGCCCGACTGCACGGTACGCCGCGGCCCGAGAGCCAGGCGATCCGCGCGCACGTGCCCGAGATCCTGCGCACGTTCTCCGCGTACTGGAACGCGACGTTCTCGGATCGGCACGTCGACAACCGACTCAAGGAGCTCTGCCGCCTCTACGTGTCCAAGACCGTCGAGTGCAACTACTGCGGCGGCCAGCGCTCGGAGGCGGCCCGCGCGCAGGGGCTCTCCGAGGAGCTCGTCGACGAGATCCTGCTCTTCGAGGAGTCCGACGCGTTCGACGAGCGTGAGAAGGCGGCGCTCGCCTACACGCGCGCGATCGCGTGGGATCCCGACCTCGCCGATGATTCGCTCTGGGAGCGGCTGCGCGCCCACTTCGACGAGGCGCAGATCGTCGAGCTCGGCAGCTTCGTCTCGCTCACCGCGGGGGCGCAGCGCTTCGTGAAGACGCTCGACCTCGGGCACCGGGAGGTGCTCGGCGACGGCACCGCCGGCCTCGCCTCTCACGCCGGTCTCTCCTGAAGCAGCCGCAACGCGTTCCCGCCGAGAATCAGCGCCTCGTCGTCCGGCGGCAGCCCGAGCGCGCGGACGATCTCGGCGGGGCGCTCGGACCCCATGTCGAACGGGTAGTCGGAGCCGAGCAGGACGCGATCGGCGCCGAAGAACTCGACGAGTCCGCGCAGCACCTCGACGTCGTGGACGACCGTGTCGACGAGGAAGCGCCGCAGCTCCGCACGCACGTCGCGGCCGGGCGGGTGGATCTCCTGCTCGCGTGCGAGCCTGCCCGCGGAGCGCGGGCAGGGCGCCGCCGCCGTGTGCGAGCAGGACGTTCAGGCGCGGGTGGGCGTCGAGGACGCCTGCGCCGAGCATGTGCGCCGCGCTCACCGTCGTCTCGAGCGGGTTGCCGACCGTGTTCCACAGGTAGTGCTCCTCCATCACCGGCAGCGCGAAGCCGCGCGAGCTCGGGTGGACGAAGACGAGCGCTCCCGTCTCCTCGGCCGCCGCCCAGAACTCGCGTAGGCGCGGGTCGCCGAGGTACACGCCGCCCGGGACGGCCGGGATCTCGACGCCGCGGAGGCGCCCGTCCCGCATCAGCTCGCCGAGCTGCTCGGGCCGCTCCGGCTCGACGGTGCCGAGCACGAGCACACGCTCCCCCGCCAGCGCGGCCAGCGCCTCGTTCTGGCGCTCGACCTCGACGCCGCAGAGGTTCACCCACGGACAGAGGACGACGACGTCGATGCCGGCGCGGTCCTGCTCCTCGAGGATCCGGTCGACGTCCTGGAGCTCGCGGACCGCCGACCGGATCTCCTGCCCGCGGTACGAAACGACTTGGCCGCCGTCCCGCCACTCGACGTCCGCTCCGAGGCCGGGAACGACGACGTGCGCGTGGCAGTCGACGATCACGCAACCGGGAGCCGGCCGCGAACGGGCGCCGCGAGCACCTCCGCGCGGGTCGTGGCCGAGGTCCTCGAGCATCACGATCGCCGCGTTCCGGCCCGGGCCGCCGGTGACCGAGCCGCCCGGGATGCGTGGTGGCGCCGGTCTGGTAGAGGCCGGGGATCGGCATCCGGTGCTGCGCCCAGCCGGGGACCGGGCGGCGCGGGCCGTCGTTCGGGTAGGAGCGGTCGCCGCCGTGGATCGTGCCGTGCCACATGTGCGGGTTCGCCTGCTCGATGTCGACCGGGCTCTTGACGAGCTCGGCGAGGACGACGTCCCGCGTCATGTTCGGGGCGGCGCGCCGCATCGCCTCGAAGTTCTCCTCGGCGACCTCGTGCTTCAGCGTCTCCCAGTCGCCGTCGTTCCACGGGACCATGCTCAGGAGCTTGACCGTGTGTCTGCCGGCAGGCGCACGAGAGGGATCGACGAGAGTCGGCGTCGCAATCAGCAGCCAACGCGCATGCAGGAGCTCCCCCTCGCGCACCTCGCGGCCCGCCGCGAGCACGTCCTCCGGCCAGCCCACGACCCCCGCCGAGACCGCGGTCTGCGTCCCGCCGGGGGCGAGGAGCTCGGGCGCCTCCGTCGTCGCGTAGTACTGGGCGAGGATCGAGATGCCGGGGTCGTACGTCCGGATCCCGTCGAGGAAGTCGTCGCCCCACGCCTCGCGGGGCGCCATGTCGACGAGCGACTTGACGTGGATCGAGGAAAGCACGGCCTTGCGCGCGAGCCAGCGCTCGCCGTCGTCGGTGACGACGCCCGTGCAGCGGCCCTTCTCGACGACGAGCTCGACGACGCGCTTGCCACAGACCACCGTCGCGCCCAGGTCGGCGAGGCAGTCGAGGAGCGCGCGCGGCAGCTCGCCCGAGCCGCCGAGCGGCAGCGTCCAGCTCTGCGCCTGCCGCCCCGCGACGATCGAGTAGGCGAGCAGCCCCGAGCCGGGCGAGTCGACCGGCTGCGCGGTCTGGAACGCCTGCCAGAGGAGATACGACTGGAAGTGCCGGCTCTCGTACTCGCGCCGGATCACGTCGTACGCGCTCGAGGCGATGCGGCGCAGCCAGCGCGGCCGGTCGGCGAGGGCGACGTCGAGCGGCGGCGCATAGCCGATCGGGTTGAAGCGGTAGGCGCCGACCTGCGGCCGGATCTCCGCGAACTCGTCGAGCCCCCGCCGGTACGTCTCGGCGTCGCGTTGCGAGAAGCGGGAGATCTCCTCGAGCGTCCGGTCGAGGTCGAGCCAGTGGGTGAACGACTCGCCGTCCGGGAAGACGACGTGCGCAATCGGGTCCGGGCTGACGTAGCTGAGCCCGTACACCGACTTCAGCCCGAGCTCGTCGTCGCGGAGCACCGGGTTCGGCTGGATCAGCGTGTGTCCGGTGGAGCAGGAGTCGAAATGGAAGCCGGGCAGCGTCAGCTCCTCGGTCGACGGCCGCGCCGCCCGCGGCCGGACGCGCGTCGAGCAGGAGCACCTCGTGGCCCGCTTTCGCGAGGTACGCGGCGGCGATCAGCGCGTTGTGCCCTGCGCCGGCGACGACGACGTCCGCGGTCGTCGCAGCCATCGCTAGCTCCTCCGGTTCGTGGTCAGGAGCTTCAGCTCGGTCATCTCCTCGATCGCATAGCGGAGCCCCTCGCGGCCGAAGCCGGACGACTTGACGCCGCCGTAGGGCATGTGGTCGATCCGGAACGTCGAGACGTCGTTGACCATCAGGCCGCCGACGTCGATGCGGTCGAACGCGTCCTCGACGACGCGCATGTCGTTCGTGAAGATCCCGGCCTGGAGGCCGAACTCGCTGCGGCCCGCGGCGTCGATCGCATCCTGCACGTCGGCGAAGCGCTGCAAGCCCGACGAACGGCGCGAACACCTCCTCGCACGAGACGCGGACGTCCTCGGGCGCGCCCTCGACGACCGTCGGCCGCACACAGGTTCCCGTCGCGCTCGCCGCCGGTGAGCACCGTCGCGCCCGCCGCCTTCGCCTCCTCGAGCCACTCCTCGATGCGCTCGGCGTTCGCGCGGTCGATCACCGGGCCGACGTCCGTCGCCTCGTCCAGCGGGTCGCCGACCGACGAGCGCCTCGACCCGGCGGACGAGCTCGCGCGCGAACGCGTCGTAGACCATGTCGTGGACGTAGACGCGCTGCACGGAGATGCAGGTCTGCCCTGCGTAGGCGAATGCCGCCCCAGGCGATGCGCTCGGCCGCGTAGGCGACGTCGGCGTCGTCGTTCACGATCACCGCCGCGTTGCCGCCGAGCTCGAGCGTCACGCGCTTGCGGCCGGCGCGGCTCTTCAGGCCCCAGCCGACGACGCGGGCTGCCGGTGAACGTGAGCAGCTTGATCCGGTCGTCCTCGACGAGCGGCCGCGCCGTCTCGTGTCGAGCACGGCAGCACCGCGATCGCGTCCTCCGGCCAGCCCGCCTCGAGCACGATCCGCCCGAGCGTGAGCGAGCTGCACGGCGTCTGCGACGCCGGCCGCAGCACGATCGGGTTCCCGGCGGCGAGCGCGGGCGCGACCTTGTGCGCGACGAGGTTGAGCGGGAAGTTGAACGGCGTGATCCCGGTCGACCGGCCCGAGCGGCACGCGCCGGATCAGCGCTTCCCGGCCCTCGTTGCCGGGCAGCCAGTCGAGCGGGACGATCTCGCCGTAGATCCGCTTCGCCTCCTCGGCCGCGATCCGGAACGTGAACGACGGCGCGGTCGACCTCGACCCGCGCCGCCTTGATCGGCTTGCCCGCCTCGAGCGCGATCGTGCGCGCGAGCTCCTCGCGCCGCTCGGCGATGCCGGCGGAGATCCGCTCGAGCACCTGCTCGCGCTGCCAGGAGGGCAGCTGGCGCGTGGTCTCGAACGCTCGCGACCGCACCTGCGATCGCGCGCTCGATCTCGTCCGGGCCGGCGCGGTGGACGACCGCGACCGGCGCGCCGTCGTACGGGCTCCGGACCTCGTAGCGTCTCTCCGGTCTCGACCTGCTCGCCACCGAGCACGAGCCCGAGCTCGCCGAGCGCCGTCTCCGTCACGGCCATCAGGCCACCTCCTCCTCGACGTTCGCCGGTGCCTCGACGAGCGCGGCGAGCGTGTCCAGGAACTCGGCGCCGCGCGCGCCGTCGACGACCCGATGGTCGAAGGTCACCGTCAGGGTCAGCACCGGTCGCACGGCGAGCGCGCCGTCGCACGGCGACGGCCGCTCGACGATCCGGCCGACCGCGAGGATCGCCGCTTGCGGCGCGTTCACGATCGCCTGGAAGGCGTCGACGCCGTACATGCCGAGGTTCGAGATCGTGAACGTGCCGCCCTGGACGTCCTCCGGGCGCAGCGTGCCGGCGCGGGCGCGCCTCGACGATCTCGCTGCCGCCGCGCCGAGATCTCGGCGCAGGCTCAGCCGGTCGGCGCCGTGGACGACCGGGACGACGAGCGCCGTCGTCGGTCGCGACGGCGATGCCGACGTTGACGCCGGGCCCGGGCACGAGCTCGCCGTCGCGCCACGACGCCGTCAGACGCGGGTGCCTGGCGAGCGCCCCGGCACAGCGCTTCACGAGCAGGTCCGTGACGGTGACGCCCTCGTGCGCGACCGGCGACCGGAGCGCGCGTCGCGTCGACGTCGCGCGTGAGCACGAACTGCGGCACCTCCTGCCAGGCGCGCGCCATCCGCTCCGCCATTCGCTGCCAGACCGGCTCCGACCTCGGCGGCGCCGGCGGGCACGCCCGCGCGCCGCCTCCACGTCGGCCGCGACGACGGCCCCGTCGGGACCGCTGCCGGCGATCGCGTCGAGGTCGGTGCCGGTCGCCTGCGCGAGCCGCCGCGCCTTCGGCGAGGCGAGCCTGCGCCGCGCCGGCGGCTCGAGCCGGGCAGCCGCTGCCTCCGGCGGGGCGACCGGTGCGGGATCGGCCGCCGGCTCGGCGGTCCCCGAGGGAGAAGCGGGCGCGGCCGCGAGCGCCTCGCCGTGCGGCGAGCACGAGGGCGATCACCGTGCCGACGGGAACCTCGGCGCCTTCGGCTGCGGAGACGGCAGCGAGCGTGCCGTCTGCGGGCGACTCGATCTCGACGGTCACCTTGTCCGTCTCGACCTCGAGCAGCGGCTCGCCCTTCGCGACGTCGTCGCCGTCCGCCTTGAGCCAGCGCAGGACCTTGCCCGTCTCCTGCGCCATCCCGAGCGCCGGCATGATCACCTCAGCCGGCATGCGCTCCCTCGACGCGCGCCGAGTCGACCACTGCGTCGGCGACGCTGCGGGTTGTTGAGATTGGAGGTCACCTCGCGCACGCCCGGCAGCGGGCCGCCGACCGTGTACTGGCCGCCGGCGGTGACGAGCAGCTCCTCGGCCGGGAAGCGCGTGATCACCTCGCGCCCCTGTCGCCGTGACGACGAGCTGCTCCTCGATCCGCGCCGCCGACCAGCCGTCGGTCGACGGGCCAGAACGTCTCGAGCGCGAAGACCATCCCCTCCTCGATCGTCTCCGGATGGTCGAACGAGACGAGCCGGCTGAAGATCGGCTTCTCCCAGATCGAGAGCCCGACGCCGTGGCCGTACTGGAGCGCGAACGCCGCCTCCTCGTCCGGGAAGCCGAACTCCTCCGCCTTCGGGAACAGCTCGACGACCTCGGCGGTCGTGACGCCCGGCCGGATCGGTCGCGATCGCCTGGTCGAGGATAGTCGCGGCAGCGCTTGTACGCGTCGACCAGCGCCCGCGAGGCGGAGCCGACCGCGAACGTGCGGTAGTAGCACGTGCGGTAGCCGTTGTAGGCGTGGAGGATGTCGAAGTACGCGGGGTCGCCGGGCCGCAGCATCCGGTCGGTGAAGACGTGCGGGTGCGGCGAGCAGCGCTCGCCCGAGATCGCGTTGACGCCCTCGACGTGCTCCGAGCCGAGCTCGAACAGCACCTTGTTCACGAGCGCGACGCAGTCGTTCTCGCGGAAGCCGGGCCGCATGCGCCCGGTAGAGCTCGTCGTAGGCGGCGTCGACCATCGCGCAGGCGGTGTTGAGCAGCGTGATCTCGTCCTCGCGTCTTGATCTTGCGGACGTCCTGCATCAGCGCCTGGCCGTCGACGACCTGGACGCCCTGCCTGCTGCAGCGCGAAGAGCACGGGCAGCTCGACCACGTCGACGCCGACCGGCTCGTCCGAGCAGCCCGCGCAGCTCGAGCTCGAGCCGGATCTTCTCCGCGACCGACTCCGCCCGCCCCTCGACCGCGCCGCGCAGCGTCGAGATGCCGGCGCGCGAGCGCTCCTCGCCGAGCCACGGGTTGTAGAGCTTGTGGTGGCGCGCGGCCGAGCCGAAGTCCCACATGATCGGCTCGTCGTCCGCGGGGCAGCAGGCAGAAGCGGATCAGCTTGTCCATCGCCCACGTGCCGATGTGCGTCGCGGTGACGTAGCGGATGTTCGCCATGTCGAAGCAGGAGCAGCGCGCCCGAGGTCCGAGCGCGTCGAGGTGCTCCTTCGCCCGGGCGAGCCGCTCGCGGCGGAGCCGGTCCATGTCGGCGCGCTGCTCCCAGTCGACCTGCATCGTCCCGTACGTGCGCAGGGACATCGGCGTCTCCTCTCCTAGCCGCGGACGAGCTCTCGCGCAGTCTGCGCGACGAGGTCGGGTGTCGGAACGGTTGCGTCCTCGAGCGGCGGCGAGAACGGGATCGGCACGTCCAGCGCGGCGAGCCGGCGCACGGGAGCGTCGAGGCCCCAGAAGGCGCCCTCGGCGATCACGGCCGCGAGCTCGGCGCTCGCGCCGTAGCCGCGGTGGCCCTCGTCGACGACGATCGCGCGGCCCGTCTTCTGGACGCTGCGCGACGAGCGTCGTCGCGGTCGAGCGGGACGAGCGTGCGCGGGTCGATCGACCTCGGCCGAGATGCCCTCCGCCTCGAGCTGCTCCGCCGCTGCGAGCGCGACGCGCACCATCGAGCTCGTCGCGACGACCGTCACGTCCTCGCCCTCGCGCTTCACGTCGGCGACGCCGAACGGGATCGTGTACTCGCCGTCGGGCACCTCGCCCTTGACCGCGTAGTCCATCTTGTCCTCGATGAAGACGACCGGGTTGTCGTCCC
This sequence comes from uncultured Actinomycetes bacterium, assembly GCA_963790845.1. Lineage (GTDB taxonomy): Bacteria > Actinomycetota > Thermoleophilia > Gaiellales > Gaiellaceae > Palsa-739. The sequence continues at coordinate 13,147 of CAWBQC010000007.1, forward strand.
GGATCGCCGTCTTCAGGAGCCCCTTCGCGTCGGCCGGCGTCGAGGGCAGGACGACCTTGAGCCCCGGGACGTGCGCGACCCAGGCGTGGAGGCTCTGGCAGTGCTGCGCCGCCGAGCGCCGCGTCGCGCCCGAGCGTCGTCCGCAGCGTCAGCGGCACCTTCAGCTTGCCGCCCGACATGTAGTGCGATCTTCGCCGCCTGGTTCGACGAGCTGGTCCATGACGAGCGTCAGGAAGTCGCCGAACATGATGTCGACGACCGGCCGCATGCCCGGTCATCGCGGCGCCGACGCCGAGGCCCGTGATCCCCGCCTCCGAGATCGGCGAGTCGAGCACGCGCTCCGGCCCGAACTCCTCGACGAGGCCCGCGAGCACCTTGAACGGCGTGCCCGCCTCGGCCACGTCCTCGCCGATGATGAACACCGTCGGGTCGCGCCGCAGCTCCTCCGCGAGCGCCTCGTTGATCGCCTGCGCGAACGTCAGCTCGAGCGCAGCGGCGGCAGACGGCGCGCTAGGCGATAGACATCCTCCGTCACCTCGCTCGCGTCGGGGAAGGGCGCGTCGAGCGCGAAGGCGAGGCCGCGCTCGATCTCCGAGCGCGCCTCCTCCTCGATCCGCCGCAGCTCCTCGGCCGGTGGCGTCGTCGCTGCTGCTCGAGCCACGAGCCGAGCAGCGCGAGCGGGTCGCGCTCGTCGCGCCAGAGCTGCTCCTCCTCCTTCGTGCGGTAGTAGGCGCGGTCGACGTCGCCGACGTGGTGGCCGTGGTAGCGGTAGGTGTTCGCGAGCAGGAACGCGGGCCCGTCGCCGGCGCGGGCGCGCTCGACGAGCTCGCGCGGTGGCCGCGTAGACCGCGCGCACGTCCTGGCCGTCGACCTCGCGCGTCTCGATGCCCGAACGCCGCGGCGCGCGCGAGGATCGTCGCCGGCGGTCACCTCGAGGTAGTGCGTGTACTCGTTGTAGAGGTTGTTCTCGCAGACGTAGATCACCGGCAGCTTCCAGAGCGAGGCCATGTTCATCACCTCGTAGAGCGAGCCCCTGGCCGAGCGCGCCCTCGCCGAAGAAGCAGACCGCGACCTGGTCGGTGCCGCGGCGCTTGGCCGAGAAGGCGGCGCCGGTGGCGATCCCGGCGGAGCCGCCGACGATCGCGTTCGCGCCGAGGTTGCCGTTCTCGTGATCGGCGATGTGCATCGAGCCGCCCTTGCCGCGGCAGTAGCCGGCCTCCTTGCCGAGCAGCTCGGCGAACATCCGCCCCGGCTCGGCGCCCTTCGCGAGGCAGTGGCCGTGGCCGCGGTGCGTGGAGGTGATCCAGTCGTCGCGGCGGAGCGCGGAGCAGACGCCGACGGCGACGCGCCTCCTCGCCGATGTAGAGGTGCGTGAGGCCGGGCATCTTCGCGCTGCGGTAGAGCTCGTTCGCCTGCTCCTCGAAGAGCGCGGATGCAGCGTCATCCGCCGGTACATCTCGAGCGCAAGCTCGGCCCCGACGGCCGTTCCGGACGCGGTCGCCGTCATCCCGCCACCTCCTCGAGGATCTCGGTCTCGACGCCGGCCATCGCGGCCAGCACGTCGAAGAGCACGGCGAAGTCGCGCTCGCCGATGCCCATTCCGTTCGCCGCGGTCAGCAGCTCGTTCGTGACCGCCGTCGTCGGCAGCGGCACCTCGAGCTCGCCGCCCGAGCTCGAGGGCGAGGTTCATGTCCTTCTGCATCATGTGGCAGTCGAACCAGACCTCCTCCGGGTGCCCGAGCACGAGCGGCCCGCGGTAGGCGACCATCGGCGAGGCGATCACCGAGGCGAGCATCACCTCGACCGCCTTCTCGCGCGGGATCCCGCTCTTCTCCGCGAGCAGCACGCCCTCGCTGAACGCGAGCATCTGCACGGCGAGCGAGAGGTTGATCGCGATCTTCATCGTCACCGCCGAGCCGTTCGGGCCGACGTGGATCACCTTCGGGCCGATCGCCTCGAGCACCGGCTCGCGCCCGCTCGAAGGTCTCGGCGTCGCCGCCGACCATGAGCGACGCCTTGCCCTGCTCGACCGTGACCGCCGTGCCGGAGACGGGCGAGTCGAGCATCGACGCGCCGGCCGCGGCGACGCGCTCGGCGAGCGCGCGCGTGTTCGCCGGGCTCGCGGTGCTCATGTCGACGTAGATCTGCGCCGGCGCGCAGGCCCGGCGAGGATGCCCGTCCTCGCCCTCGGTGACCGCGCGCACAGCCTCGGTGTTCGTGACCATCGTGAAGACGAGCTCCCCGGCTCGCCGCGACCTCGCGCGGGCTATCGGCCCAGCGGGCGCCTTCGGCGAGGAGCGGCTCCGCCTTCTCGCGCGTGCGGTTCCAGACGGTGACGTCGTGTCCGCCTGCGAGCAGGCGGCGCACGATCGAGCTCCCCATCACGCCGAGCCCGACGTAGCCGACCTCAGCCATCCCCGCCTCCCTTCTGGACGTCGAGCTCGACGCGGTCCAGATGCGCGCGCATCTCGTCGCGCGCGCGGACGGCGTCGCCGGCGGCGATCGCCTCACGGATCTTGCGGTGCTCGCCCACCGCGCTCTCCGGGCTCTGCGGGATGCGGTAGACGGTCAAGAGCGCACGGCGCAGCACGTCACGCACCGCGTGCATGCTGTGCAGGACGAGGCGATTGCCGGTCGCGCCCGCGAGCGCGAGATGGAAGCGGAGGTCCGCGTCGATGAAGCCGTCGGCGAGGCCGGAGTCGGCGAGCGCTGCGGCCATCTCCTCGGTCGCCGCGTCCATCTCGGCCAGGTCCTCGGGCATCTTTCGCTCCGCGGCGAGAGCAGCAGCCTCGCACTCGAGAATCCGGCGCAGCTCGAACAGGTCGTGGATGCCGGTTCGCTCGTCGAGCGCGAAGAGCATGCGCAGCGAGCTGTTGAGCGGATTCATCGCCTCGGCGACGACGAACGAGCTGCCGCCCGCCGCGCGGATCACTCCCTGCGACTCGAGCATCCGCAGCGCCTCTCGCACCGAGGAGCGCCCGACGGCGAAGCGTTCGGTGAGCTCACGTTCGGTCGCGAGCGCGTCGCCCGAGCGCAACGCACCCTGGCCGATCATGTCGACGAGCCGCTCCGCGACGAGCTCGTACGTCTTGCGCCGGGCGATCGGCTCGACGGGGACGGGGTTGGGGACGGTGCCTGCCATCGTGTCTGTCATCCCTGCGCTCTGGCCGCGCCGCCGTTCGCGCGCGTGTCGGGGTTGCCGCCGAGATAGAGAGCGGCGACGCGCGGGTCGTCGACCAGCTTCGACGCCTCGTCCACGAGCCGGACGACACCCATGTCCATCACGGCGCCGACATGCGAGACCGACAGGCCGAGGCGCGCATTCTGCTCGACGAGGAGGATCGTCCGGCCGCCTTCGTTCAGGGACTGCACCGTCTCGAAGACGGCGTGGCGGGCCTTCGCGTCGAGACCCATGGTCGGCTCGTCGAGGAGGATGAGCCGCGGTTCGAGCATCAGCGAGCGCGCGATCTCGATCAGCTTCTGCTGGCCGCCCGAGAGCGTGCCCGCCCGCTCGTGGCGCCGCTCCTCGATCAGTGGAAACCGCTCGACGATCTCCTCGGCGCGGCGACGGACGAGCGCCCGGTCGCGCAGCGAGTGGCCGCCCATGAGCAGGTTGTCCCAGATTGTCATCAGCGGGAAGAGGCTTCGCTCCTGCGGCACGTGGACGATCCCCTTACGCAGCAGCGCCGCCGGGGACAGACCGCCGACCGGGTCGCCGGCGAGCTCCACCGTCCCGACGCGCGGCTTCAGCAGCCCGCTGAGCACCCGCAATACCGTCGACTTGCCTGCGCCGTTCGGGCCGATCACGCACGTGACGGTTCCCGCCTCCAGCTCGAGGCTGACACCGTGCAGGATGTCGGCCTGGCCGTAGCCGGCGCAGACGTCGTGTATGCGGAGGAAGCTCATGTGCCGAGGTAGGCGTCGAGGACGGCGGGGTCGTTCTGCACCTGTGCGGGCGGGCCGTCGGCGATCTTGCGCCCATGGTCGAGCACGATGACCCGGTCGCAGAGGCCCATGACGAGCGGCATGTTGTGCTCGACGACGAGGAAGGTGAGGCCGCGGGCGTGCAGGGCGCGGATCCGCTCCTCGATCTTGCTCGACCATGACGGGGTTGACCCCGGCGGTCGGCTCGTCGAGAAGCACGAGCCGCGGGCGGCTCATGAGCACGGTCGCGAACTCGAGCAGCTTCTTCTGGCCGTACGAGAGCCGCCCGGCCCGCTCGCCCTCGAGCCGCGCCAGGCCGAACTCGTCGAGCAGCTCGTGCGCTCGTGCGCGATCGGCACGGCGAACTGCCGGATACACGATCGCGCGCCACGGCTGGTGCACCGCGATCGTCATGTTCTCGATCAGCGTCAGCTGCGGGAAGATCCGCGCCTGCTGGAATGTCCTCGTAAGCCCGGACCGGTAGAGCGCGATCGGGTCCGGCCGGCGCACCGCGCGGCCGCCGAAGCGGACGGCGCCGGAGTCGGCCGAGTCGTAGCCGGTGAGCAGGTTGAAGAGGGTTGTCTTGCCCGAGCCGTTAGGCCCGATCAGCGCGGTGATGCTGCCGGTCGGCACGGCGAAGGAGCATTCCTCGACGGCGGTGACGCCGCCGAAGCGCTTCGTGAGCGCGTCGCTCTCGAGCAGCGGGGCGCCTCCGGCAGTCACGCGACCGGCACCTCCTCCGGTTGTGGCGCGACACGCGTGCCGCGATAGCGCCAGCGCTCGTATGCGTCGCCGAGCGACGGGAGGATCCCGCGCGGCAGCACGAGCAGGATGACGACGAAGACGGCCGCGTAGCCGACGAGGTAGAGCTCGCTCGCGCCGAGCCGGTACGCCATGTACTGCTGCGCCGGGACGAGAATCAGCGCTCCGAGCACCGGACCCCAGAGCGTCCCGCGGCCGCCGAGGAAGACGGCCACCACTGACCCGATCATCACGAGCGGGTCGACCGCGAACTCAGGGTAGATGTAGGTCAGGTAGTAGGCCCAGATGCCGCCGACCATCGCGGTCAGCCCGGCAGAGAGCGCGAACGCGATCAGCTTCGCCCCGGTCGTGCGCACGCCGAGCCCTCGCGCCTTCTCCTCGTCCTCGCGGATCGCGAACAGCATCAGCCCGAGCTTGTCGTTGCGGATGTGCCAGGAGAACAGCAGCCCCAGCACGAGCACGCCGAGCAGTGCGTAGTAGAAGGGGCGTTCGTACGTCGCGACCGGGAAGTTCGGCGTCGGCACGGACAGCCCTGACGAGCCGTTCGTGACGCCGCGCAAGTTGAAGGCGAGGTTCTGGAAGACGAAGAGCAACGTCAGCGTCACGATCGCGAAGGTGATCGCCCGTGTGCGCAGCGCGACCCAGCCGATCGGGACGGAGAAAAGCGCGACCGCAAGCCCGATCAGCGGGAGCACGTAGAACGGCCGGTAGCCGTTGCCGATCGACATGAACGGATGCACGCTGAAGCTGTACGCCGAGCCGCGCAGTGGGCTCGAGGTGCTGAAGGTGTTCGCGACCGCGTATGCGCCGATCCCGAAGAAGGCGACGTGGCCGAGCGAGATGTAGCCGCTGTACCCGGCGAACATGTTCCACGCCGTCGCGAGCGCTGCGTACATGAGCGTGAAGACGCCGATGTTGACGAGCCAGTGCTCGTTGAAGACAAACGGAAAGGCAGCGAGAGCGCCGACGATGGCGAGCCCGCGGACGAGCCCGACTGGACGGATCGACGTCACAGCACGCGTTCCCGAAGCCCGAAGAAGCCCTGCGGCCGAACGAGCAGAACGAGGATCAGAATCACGAAGAACGACATCGACGCCCACGTCGGCGAGTACTCCACCGCGACCACGGACTCCGTGACGCCGAGCAGCATCGCGGCCAGAACCGCGCCGCCGATACTGCCGAGCCCGCCCAGGACGATGATCGAGAGCAGCCGCGAGATCAGGTCGTAGTGGCTGCCCGGGTTGAACGGGAAGACGATCCCGAAAAGCGAGCCTGCGGCCGCCGCGGTGGCGGCCCCGATCCCGAACCCGAGGGCCGAGACGAGCTTCTCGTTCACACCGAGCAGCCGCGCCGACACGGGATTCTGGACGACCGCACGGATCGAGCGGCCGAAGCGGGTGAAGCGGAGCAGTGCGTACAGAGCGCACAGGATGACCGCGGACGCGGCGAAGCCGTAGACGCGCGGCTCCGAGAACCGATAGGAGCCGAGCGTCCACGACTTGTTCGCATAGCTCGTGTTCGTGGACCGGACGGTCGTCTGGTAGACGAGGCTGAGCAGCCCCTCGATCCCGAGCGCGAGCGCCCAGGTGACGAGCAGTGACATCTCCGAGGCGTGCGCGCCGCGCAGGGAGCGGACGAACACGAGTTGGGTCAGGACACCGGCGACGAACATCGCCGGCATCAGCACCAGGATGGAGAGGAACGGGTCGAGGCCGAGGTGGCCGAAGAGGCTGTAGCTGAGGTACGCGGCGAGGATCACGAACGCGCCCTGAGCGACGTTGATCACCCGCATGATCCCGAACACGAGCGTCAGCCCGCTGGCCATCAGCGCGTAGAGCCCGCCGGTGAGCACGCCCAGGATCACCGCCTGCACGAACGTCTGCATTCAGCCTCCTCCGGCTACCTCGTCCCTCTCCTCCCTTCTCGTCCTACCCGTGCCACTTCGGCTTCGCGATCGGCTTGTGCACCGCGACCGACGACGGGAAGACGGGCACGAGCTTGCCGCCGACCCACTGCACGAGGACCGAGTTGCCGTTCGGGCTGCCGTACTTGTTCCAGTGGAAGTTGCCGTTCACGCCGTGCCAGGTGCCCTTGTGGAGCGCGGCGATGATCTTCGTGTTCGAGAACGAGTGCGTCTTCTGCACGGCCTCCGTGAGGATCTGCCCGCACGAGTACGCCTCGGCGGTCGTCGTGTCGATGTCCTGACCGCTCTTGTCGCCGCCGTAGCGCTTCACGTACTCCTTGATGAACTGCTTGTTCCCCTTGAAGTTCGCCTGCGGGAACCAGTCGCCCGACGAGAAGATGCCCGCCGTGTTCTGCGCGCCCGATCTTCGCCGGGAACTCGAGCGGGCTGTTGCGCGCCGTTCTCGATGTAGAGGAACTTCGGGTTGTAGTGGAGCTGGATCAGCCCCTTCGCCATCGCATAGCCGTCGACGACCTGCGTCCCGGCGGCGATCAGGTCCGGCTTCGCGTTCGACGACCGCCTGGATGATCGGCGAGTAGTCGGTCGTCTCGGCCGGGTAGATCTTCTTGTAGACGGTCTTGATCCCGTGCGTTCTCGAGGACTTCTGGAGCCGCTGGATCGGACGGCGCCGCGAACGGGTCGTCCAGCATCGGGTACGCGGCGGTCTTCGGCCGCTTCGACTTCGGCAGCGACAGGATGTAGTGCGCGAGGACGTCGGCGTTCCTGATCGCGGCGCCGGCTGCGCGAAGAAGACGTTGTCGAGCTTCTGCCTCGAAGACCGCGGGGCCGCCGCCGGCCGGCTCGATGAACGCGTAGCCGTAGCGGTGCGCAACCGTCGCCGACGGCGCCGTGAGCAGCGTCGAGAACGGCCCGAGGACGAAGTCGACCTTGTCCTTGGTGATCAGGTTCGTGTAGTTCGTGACGGCCTGATTCGGGCTGCGACGTGTCGTCGACGATCTTGAGCTGGATCTTGCGGCCGAGCAGGCCGCCGTGCGCGTTCTGGTGCGCCTGCCAGAGCTTGTAGCCGCGCATCGCGGCCTTGCCCTCGTCCGAGAAGTCACCCGAGAGCGAGAGCGAGATGCCGATCACCACCGGCTTCGCGGATGTTCGATCGCGCGACGCCGACGACGCGAGCGAGCTCGCGCTCCAGACGCCGAGGGCGATCGCTGTCGCGAAGACGAGCGCGCCGATGCGGAACCGACGCTGCCTCATTGCGTACCTCCTCCTCCGTGGAGCGATCAGACGATCAGACAATCAGGCAACGGATATCAGTTCGCAGCACGAAAAGTCAATGCCGTCACGATGTGGTTCGCAGCCGGCAACGATAGGCTCGCCCTCCGTGGAGGTCGGCTTCGCCGGGCTGGGCGCGATGGGGACGGGGATCGTCCGGCGCCTGCTCGCCGCCGGGCACGACGTCGCGGGTTGGAACCGCTCCCGCGAGAAGGCCGATGCGCTCGCGCCCGAGGCGCTCCGGGTCGCGGACTCGCCTGCCGACCTTGCGCGCGAGTGCGACGTCGTCTTCTCGATGCTCACGAACGCGGTCGCGGTCGAGAGCGTCGTCCGCGAGGCGCCTGCCGGCGCTCGGCCCCGGGAAGGTCTGGCTCGACTGCTCGACGATCGCGCCGGACGAGTCGAGGGCGATCGCGGCGCTTGTGCACGAGACCGGGGCGACATTCCTCGACGCGCCCGTCTCAGGGTCGCCGGCGACCCTCGCGGCCGGGCAGCTTTCGATCATGGTCGGCGGCGACCGCGCGGCCTTCGAGCGCGTCGAGCCGATCCTGCTCGACATGGGGCCGAAGGTCACGTACCTCGGCCCGCAGGGCTCGGCCCTCGTGATGAAGTTTGCGATCAACCTCTCTCTCGTCGTGCAGGGGATGTCCTTCTGCGAGTCGGTCGCGATGGCCGAGAGGGCCGGCATTGCGCGCGAGGCCGCTGTCGACGCCGTCCTCAAGTCCGTGATCGCCTCGCCGATGCTCGGCTACCGCGGGCCGATGATCGTCGAGGGGAAGATGCCCGAGACGCCGTTCGCCGACGTTCCGCTCCAGCAGAAGGACCAGGAGCTCGGCCTGCGCCTCGGCCAGGAGCTCGGGACGCCGCTCCCCTTCGCGACGCTCGCGAACCAATTCCTCACCGCGACGACCGCGGCCGGGCTCGGCGACAAGGAGTGGATCGCCGCCTACGAGATCTTCCGGCGCCTCGGTGGGAACGTGTGAGCGAACCGCTCCCCTACCGAACGACGATCCGCGACGTTCCGCTCGAGCAGGGCCTCCGCGAGGAAGAAGGCTGGGTCGACATGCAGGTGCAGTTCCTGATCGACGCCCGGCGTGCAGGGTCCGAGCAGCTCGTCGTCGGACGCACCGTGCTGCCGCCCGGGGGCCGCCACGAGAAGCACGCGCACCTGAACTGCGACGAGTTCCTCGTCGTCCTCTCGGGGCACGGCGAGATCTATACCGACGAGGGCCGTGAGCCGGCGGAGGCCGGCGACGTCGTTTTCACGCCGCGGGGCCACTGGCACGGCTTCGACAACACCGGCGACGAGGACGTGCTCCTGATCTGGGGTTGGAGCGGCGCCGGCTCGCTCGACGCGGCCGGCTACGAGCTCCCGTGACGCTCGGCTGGAAGGTCGGGTTCGGCTCGCCGGAGGCGCTCGCGCGACTGGGGCTCGAGCGGCCGCTCGTCGCGCCGCTGCCGGCATCCGGCCGTCTCGCAGACGGGGCGACGGTGTCGCTCACGGGGTGGACGCGGCCGCTGCTCGAGGCGGAGGTTGCCGTCTGGGTCGGGCGCGCGGCTCGGTGCCGCGGTCGAGCTCGCCGACCTCGAGTTTCCGCCCGACGACGTCGATCGGATCCTCGCCGCCGGCATCTACCACCGACACGTCCTCTTCTCCCCCGCCCGCGCGCAGACGCTCCGCGGTGTACGCGCGCGGGTGGAGCGCGACGGGAGGGAGGTCGCGGTGGCGGCGGACGCGACCGCGCTGACGGGCTCCCTCAGCGATGTACTCGCGGCCGTCCGGCTCGCGGCCGGTCGCGAGCTGCGCGGAGGCGAGGTCGTGATCGCCGGTTCCGTCGTCCCCCCGCAGCCGGTCGCGCCCGGCGAACGCTGGCGCGTCGACCTCGGCCCGCTCGGGTCTCTCTCCGTCGCCTTCTCTTAGCCGGTCCGCGACGCCTGCGGCTCAGCGCAGAGAGACTCGTGACAACCTCTACATGCCCATCGCGTGGTGGAAATGCCAACCTTGCAGGTATTTGTGTGCGAATCGGGTGCCGTGTCATCACCCGGTCCTCTCCTCGACGGGCCTCCACAGCCGATTTCCGGCACAAGGGTGATCTCGGGACCCGATACAGCAGATGGCTCGCGTACGCTCCCATCTCGATGCGCGTGCTCATCAGCGGCTCGAGCGGCCAGATCGGATCGAACCTCGCGCTGCGTCTTCTCGCAGACGGCCATGATGTCTTCGGCGTCGACAAGAGGCTCAACCCGTGGACGGACGCGTTCCCGACGCTTCTCCAGGATCTCGCCGGAAACTACCCCGCTTACCGTGGGGGCATTGGCGGAGTCGATTACCCGCCGACGGACGTGGTGGTTCACCTCGCGGCGTACGCGCGAGTGCATCAGCTCGTAGCAGAGCCGCATCGTGCACTCGAGAACTCCGTCATGACGTTCAACGTGCTCGAGTATGCGCGTGGGCTGAATCTTCCCGTGGTCTTCGCGTCGAGTCGTGAGGTCTACGGCGACATTCATCGTTTCGAGGGCCACCACGAATCCACCGCCGACTTCGCCTTTACTGAATCGCCGTATTCTGCGTCGAAGATCGCGAGCGAGGCATTCGTCTATTCGTACGCTCGCTGTTACAACCTCTCGTATCTGGTCTTTCGCCTTTCGAACGTCTACGGGCGCTACGACAACGATCTGCACCGGATGGTTCGTGTGGTACCGCTCTTCATCCACCGTCTCGCGCGGCGAGAGCCGATCATCATCTATGGACGGGAGAAGACCCTCGATTTCACGTACGTCGACGATTGCGTTGACGGAATCGCACATGGCATCGAACGACTCGTCGAGCAGCGGCTGGTGAACGAGACGATCAACCTCGCCTATGGGGAGGGAAACACGCTCATTCACCTGGCGGAGCTGATTTCCACCGAGTTGGAGGTCGAACCTGAGATGACCGTCGAGCCGGCGCTGCTCGGCGAGGTGACCCGCTACGTCGCGGACGTCGGCAAGGCGCGCAGATTGCTCGAGTGGCAGCCGCAGACGCCGCTCGCGGAGGGGATTCCCAAGACCGTCGCTTGGTTCCGAGAGCACCGGGCCGCCCATCCGGAGGAGGAGCAGCCGATCGAAGCGGATGCCATGATCGGCTGGAAGGCAAGAAGCTCCGGCGCGTAGCCCTATTGCCCTGTGGGCTCGTATGACTACAGGGTGGCGCGTGCGTTCCGCGCGAACTTGTTCCAGCCGCGGTCGCCGCGCAGGTAGCCGAAGACCCCTCGGGCACGGGCAGGCTGATGATCGGCCGGTAGAGGAACAGCTCGAAGGGGCCGAGCAGGCAGAGGCGCGTCAGGTCGCGCAGTCGATAGAGGCGCGTTCGTGTAGTCGTCGACGAGGACGGCGACGTTGGTCAGGACGCCGTTCAAGACCGCGATGCGCGCGATCGTCAGCGCGAAGTCGTGCAGATCGAGGAGGCCCGTCGCGGCCGCAACGACGAGCGCCGCGACGGAGAAGCAGCCTCGGCGAAGGGCGCGATCATCTCGCGAGAGCAAGATAGAACGGCATCCCGAGCAGGCCGACCGCGCCGTAGCGGCGCCGGAAGAGCATGCGCCGGTAGGCGAAGACGGTCTCGAGGATCACGCGCTGCCAGCGCTCGCGCTGACGCGATCAGCTTGCGCACGCTGTCCGGCCCCTCGGTCGACGCCGACCGTCTCCGCGAGCGAGACGATCTCGTACGGCTTGCCCCAGCCGGCGGAAGTGCTCGTGCACGCGGAACGTGAGCTCGATGTCCTCGCACGTGAAGTCCGTGGCGAAACCGCCGACTTCCTCGAGGACGTCACGCCGCCAGAGCTGAAGGCGCCGACGCTGCAGAGCATGAAGTTGAACCGACTCCAGCCGAGCCGGGCCGCGAGGAACGAGCGCGTGTAGTCGAGTTGCTGGAACGCGAGCAGCGGTCGCCGGTCGATCCGCCGCCGACCACGCGGCTCGAGGATCCGGGGCTCCGGCTGCTCCGCGATGGAGAGGATGCTCGTGACGCCGATCACCGTCGCCGGATCGCGCAAGATGAGGCGCATACCCGCCATCAGTGCGTCGGACGCGAGAACGGTGTCGGCGTCGATGCCGAGCACGTAGCGATATCGCGCAAAGTTGAGAGCGCAGTTCAGGGAGTCGGCCTTGCCGCCGTTCTCCTTGTCGACGACGACGAGCCTCGGATCGGTCTCGCTGCGGTAGATCCCGCGGATCCGCTCCGATTCGAACCGCTTGCGGTAGAAGATGTGGCGCCGCTGGAGCTGAAAGTGCGTCTCGGAGGACGTCGAGCGTCCCGTCCGTCGAACCGTCGCTGACCACGATGACCTCGAACTCGGGATAGTCGATTCGCGAGCACCGAGCGCACCGCGTTCACGATCGGCACCTCTTCGTTGTACGCGGCAAAGAGGACGCTGAGCGGAATCGTGAAAGGCGAATCGAACGCGCTGGCGAGGTCCTCGGCGTCGCGCTGCCGGGCCCGGAAGACACCCTCGACGAACGAGACCGCGGCGAGCGCGAAGAAACCCCCGTAGACGAGCAAGAGATAGCCGAAGCAGGCATAGACCGCCCAGCGCAGCAGCAACTCGAGCGTCACGAGGCGACCGCCAGTCTCTGCTCGTTCTCTGCGTCGTCGCACGGCGCCATGCGCGCGACCGCGGGCTCGACGAGGAGATCGCCGGTTGCGCTGCGCACCTTGGCGAGCACCGCCTCCGCCTCCGCATCTCCCGACGCGGCCGCCGTCACGCAGCGGTCGAGGTACCCCGAGTCCTGCAGCACCTCGGCTGCCGAATCGCGGGCGAACGGGTCGTCGTCCTCGAGCAGCCGCAGCGCTTCGCGAGTCCCCGCCCGCCCGAGGGCGACGAGTGCCTTCTCGGCAGCGTCGCGCACCCACCAGGAGGGGTCGCGCAGCAGCTCGGCGACCGCAGGAGCCGCGCGTGTGGCCCCGGCCTCGCCGAGCGAACGTGCCGCATGCACCCGGACGAACCACTCTTCATCTGCGAGGAGGCGGCGCAGCGCGATCGTCGGCCGCCGGTAGAACACCGGCAACCCTTCCGCGAGTGCCGCCCTGACGTTCGGGGATGGATCGTGCAGCAGCTCGGTGATCGTCGGCCACGACAGGGACGCGCGGCGGCGGCCGATCACCTGCAGCGCCCAGAACCTCACATCCGGTCGAGGGTCGGCGAGCAGCTCCTCGAGCAGCGGGGGAACGTGCTCGCCCGGCTGCAGCTCGAGCTCGGTTGCGACCCGTGCGCGACCGGTCCGCCATTCGACCAGAGCCGTGACAAGCAGCCTTGCCGCCAACTCGTCCGCGCGCGCCGAAACGGCTGCAAGGGCGCCGAGGCGCACGTCTTCATTGGGGTCGGCCAGCGCGTCGGCGAGCGCGCTCAGCTCGGCGAGGCGAAGAGGGGTCGACGTCTCCGCGATCAGCCGGAGCGCCTCGATTCGATTCCACCGCCGACGCCGGCGACGGTCGCCCGCGAACCGCACGCGGCGGCGACGGGATGTCGCTGCGGTGACGCGGCGAACGCCACGCAGCCGTCCCGGATTTCTGCCGACGCGCAGGCGGCCGGCGATGACAGCGACGAACGTGATAGCCCACGTCAGGGAGAACACGAGCAGCATGGGGAGAAGTGCCGAAGACACACCCTTGTTGTCGGCATCTCGAGGAGAAAAGTGGAGCGCCAATTCGCAGCCGGGGACACGATGGAAGCTGGGATGACGATCGAGTCTTTCCCTGCCGGACAACGCGGCACGAGGCGCGCGCTCCTACGAAGCGATTGCAGAACTCGAAGAAGCGGCCCAACGCGAAGCGCCCCCGCGAAGTGAAAGGACGCCAGGGTGCCACGACCCGCGCGACTCGGCGTCAGCACCACGCGAGTCGCGGCCCGACCGGCTCCGCAGCGTCGGGTAGCGCGAGTAGCGCTCACCTTCGGGAAGTGCTGTCATGGCAAGGAGGTCGGCGGTTCGAGTCCCGCAGAGGGCTTGAAGAGCCTCGGGCAGCAGTCCACAGGGTTAACCCACGCTACATGCCCATCGCGTGGTAGCCGCTGTCGACGTACAGCGTCGTGCCGGTCACGTTGCCGGCGCCGTCGCCGAGGAGGTACGCAGCTGCGGAGCCGACGTCGTCAGCGGTGATGTGCCGGCGGAGTGGTGAGCGCTCCTCCACGATGTCCTCCATCGTGGTGAAGCCAGCGATCGAGCGGGCGGCGAGCGTGCGCACCGGCCCGGCCGAGATCGCGTTGACGCGGATGTTCTTCGCGCCGAGATCCCAGGCGAGGTAGCGCACGGAGGCGTCGAGCGTCGCCTTCGCGACGCCCATCACGTTGTAGTGCGGCACCGCGCGCTCGCCGCCGAGGTACGTCATCGTCACGATCGAGCCGCCGCCGGCTTTCTCCATCAGCGGCTCCGCGGCGCGTGCACAGGCGACGAGCGAGTAGGCGCTCACGTCGACGGCGAGCCAGAAACGATCGCGCGGCGTGTCGGTGAAGCGGCCCTCGAGATCCTCGGCGGCCGCGAACGCGACCGAATGGACGAGCAGGTCGAGCTCGCCGCCGAACGCCTCCCCCACCTCGGCGAAGACCCGAGCAACGTCCTCGTCGGAGCGGACGTCGCACTCCGTCACGAGCGGCGAGTCGACCGAGGCGGCGAGCTCGCGAACCGTCGACTCGATCCGCTCGCCCTGGTAGGTGAAGGCAAGGCTGCGCACCGCCGTCTGCGAGCTGCCGCGCGATCGCCCACGCGATCGAGCGCTTGTTCGCGACACCGAGGACGAGTCCCCGCTTTCCCTCGAAGGCTCCGGGCACGGGAGCGATCCTAGAGATAGCCTCCTCCGCGTGGGCCGGGTCGCGGTCGTCACGGGGGCCTCGTCGGGCATCGGCGCCGAGATCGCGCGGCTGCTCGCGGCGCGCGGCGACCTCTGCGTCCTGCTCGCGCGCCGCGCCGACCGGCTCGAGGCGCTCGCGGAGGAGATCGGCGGCGAGGCCGAGCCGTGCGACGTCTCCGACCGGGAAGCCGTCGAGGCCGTCGCCGGCCGCATCCTCGAGCGCCACCCGAAGATCGCGGTGCTGGTCAACAACGCCGGCGTCCCGGGACGCACGCGATTCCTCGACGGCGACCCCGAGGTGATCGAACGGCTGATCCGGATCAACTACCTCGGCGGCGTCTGGTGCTTGCGCGCCTTCCTGCCGGGCCTGCGGGCCGCGGCTCCGTCGGACGTCGTCAACATCGTCTCGGTCTCGGGTGTCGTGGCCGGACCGCCGAGCGGCCCCTACTCGGCGTCGAAGCACGCGCAGCTCGCGTTCTCGCGCACGATCGCCGCCGAACTGCGCGGGGAGGGCATCCGGGTGCACACGGTCAAGCCCGGCTTCGCCGAGACGGAGGGATTCCCGCAGTCCTGGCTGCCCCGGCCCGTCCAGCGGATCGTGATCGGGCCGCGCGAGGTCGCGGCCCATGTGCTCCGCTCCCTCGAGGAGGGCCGAGGCGAGACGACGGTGCCCTGGTTCTACGGCCCGGTCGCCCCGCTGCAGGATGCTTTGCCGAACCTTTTCACCCGTGTCCTCTCGCGCATCCCGAAAGCTCCGTAGAATCGCCTCATGGTCGGAGAGACGCAGCCCTCGGTCAAGGACGTCATCGCGGTCGCCGAGTTCCGGTCGGCGCTCCGGCACTTCCTGCGACGGAGCGAGAAGGTTGCGCGCCAGTCGGGGCTCACCCCGCAGCGCTACACGCTGCTGATGATGATCAAGGGCGCGCCCGGCGGTGACGAGCAGTCCACCGTGACCGAGTTGGCGGAGCGGCTGCAGCTCGCACAGAGCACGGTGACGGAGCTCGTCCGCCGCGCCGAGACCGCCGGGCTCATCGAGCGCGAGCAGTCACAGCGCGACGCGCGGGTCGCTCACCTGCGGCTCACGTCGGAGGGCGAGCGGCGCCTGATGCTCTCTTTCACGGCGCTGGAGACAGAGCGCGCACAGTTGCGCGATGCGTTCGCCAGTCTCGACGGCGGCGTCGCAGGGCACTACTAGCCCCGCGCAAGCAGGTACCAGCCGACACTCTCGACGAGGAGGCCCGCGTTCGCGGCCGCGAGCGTCTCGGCTTGCGCGCGGCGATCTCCCTCGCAGCCGGCGAGGTCGAGGTACGCGGCGAGCTCGCGGCGCTGCTCCTCCCGGCGCTCGCGGAGGACGGCGAGCCCGTCGACCGCGAACAGCTCACGTAGCTCCGCATCGGTGAGCAGGCGCCGGTGCGACGAGTCGCGGACCGTCTCGAACTCGTGCAACGCGGCGGCCTCGGCCGGGTCGTCGGGCGCGAGCTGGTCGACGACGAGCACACGGCCGCCCGGCTTCGTCACCCGGGCGAGCTCGGCGACGACGAGGTCGGGCCGGGCGACGTGATGGAGCGTCCGGTGGGTGCCGGCGAGGTCGAAGCTGCCGTCCGGGAACGGGAGCGCCGTCCCGTCTCCCTCGACGAACTCGGTGTTCGGCGCGGCTCGCTCGAGCGCGAGCTCGAGGAGCTCCGGCACCGGGTCCAGCCCGACGACCTCGCGCACGAAAGGCGCAAGGGCAAGCGCGAGCGCGCCGGCGCCGGTGCCCACGTCGAGGACGCGTTCCTCGCCGCTCGGCTGGACGAAGTCGCGCACCTCTTGGGCAAGGCGCGCTGCGCGGGCGTCCTGCCGGGCCGCGACGCGCTCCGCCGTACGCGCGAAGCGGTCAGTCACGGACGATGCGCCGGGCACGCGCGGAACCGGCGTTGATCCCACAGGCGATTTCGTAGCCGATCGTGTCGGCGACCTTCGCGTGCTGCTCGATCAGCACGCCGTCGCCGATGACCGTGACGGGCGTCCCGACCGGCAGCTCCCGATCCAGCTCGACGGCGACGGCGTCCATCGACACCGTGCCGATCGCTCGCCGCCGCTCGCCGCCGACGAGTACCTCGGTGCCGGACATGTCTCGCCGGAATCCATCCTCGTAACCAACCGGAACGATCCCGATCCACGTCGGCCGCCGGGCGACGAACCGACGGCCGTAGCCGGTGCTCTCGCCCGGCTGGAGAAGGCGCACCTGGGCGAGCCGGCTCCGCCAGGACAGTGCAGGGCGCAGACCGTCCTCGGCCGGATCCGTCTCGAAGGGTGAGATCCCGAGCAACGCGATCCCGGAGCGAGCCGCGTCGAAACGCGCCTCCGGGAGTCGCAGCGCCGCGCCGCTGTTCGCGATGTGACGCGTGAGGTGCGCGTACGGCTCCGTCGCCTCGCGAAACCGCTCGATCTGCTGTCGAGCGAAGGCGGGGTCGGAGTCGGAGGTGGCGAGATGGCTCATCAGTCCCACGACGTTCGCGGACGGCGTCGGCAGCTCGGAGAGCCCCCACCGCCCCATGCCGGTGTCGAGCTTGAGGTGGACCGGGATGTCGCGAGGAATCTCACCGCCCGAGACGACGAGCTCGAGCCTCGCATCCCTTGCCGCGGCGACATCGCGGGGCTCGTTCGGCGGGCCCATGATGAGGATCCGGGCTTCCGGCTCACGTTGCCGGAGCTCGAGCCCTTCATCGACAGTTGCGACACAGAGCGCCGTCGCGCCGGCGCCGAGTGCGGCACGCGCGACGTCCGCGGCGCCGTGCCCATACCCGTTCGCCTTGACGACAGCCCAGAGCTCGGCGCCGTCGAGCACCTCGAGGAGCCGCCGCGCGTTGTGGCGGATCGCGCCGAGGTCGATCGTGATCTCGCTCCGGTGCACGGGCCTAGTCTCGCGCGAGCGCCTGCGGGAGCGCTTCGATCACGTCGCTCGCGACGAGGCCGTAGCGCTGCGGCGCCTCGCGCGCCGCGAGCTGCTGTGCCGCGCACGCAGCCGCGGCGGCACGTTGCGGGTCCATTCCCTTGGCGAGGAATGCGGCCGTGATACCGGTCAGCACGTCGCCGGTTCCCGCGGTTGCGAGCGACGGCAGGACCGAGCGCGACGACGAGAACGCCGCGTCCCGGGGCGGCGACGAGCGAGTCTTCGCCCTTGAGGACGACGACGCAACCGAACCGTTCCGCCGCCTCCTGCACCGACGCAAGGCGGTGCGCTGCGACCTCGCTCGACTCCCGCCCGAGCAGGCGCCCAAGCTCGCCCTCGTGCGGAGTGAGGACGCGCGGCGCCGGCCACTCGGCAGGCTCGAGCCCGTACAGCGCGTCGGCGTCGACGACCGCCGGCACGTTCGACGTCGGCGAGCAGACCGGCGGACGAGCGCCTTTGCGTCGTCCCCGCGGCCGAGTCCCGGGCCGATCGGCCAGTGCCGTCGCCCGCGCTGCCGCTTCGAAGACATCGTCCAGCGGCCGCTTCACCGCCTCCAGCACGAGCGTCTCGAGAACCGGAATCGACTCGCCCGGCGCGGCGATCGTGACGTAGCCGGCGTCCGCGCGAAAGGCCGCGCGTGCGGCGAGCGCTGCAGCTCCGGTCATGCCCCTCGAGCCGCCGACAACGAGGACGTGGCCCGCCGTGTACTTGTTGTCGCGCGGCCGAGCGGCGCGGCACCTCTCCGAGGATCTGCGGCGTGACGAGCCGGTGCTCGGTCTCCGCCTGCTCGAGCCCGATGTCGGCGACGACGACGCCGCCGGCGAGGAAACGACCAGGCGCGACCGCAAGGCCGACCTTCGGGCCGTGCATCGTCACGGTGATGTCGGCGCGCACCGCGGCGCCCGCAACCTCCCCGGTCGATGCGTTCACGCCGGAGGGAATGTCCACCGCGAGCACCGGGACACCGCCTCCGTTGATCGCTTCGATGACGCGCGACGTCTCGTCGCGCGGCGCTCCCTCGAGCCCGGTGCCGAGGAGCGCGTCGATCACGACATCCGGCCGCTCGTCGACGAGCTCGCATCCCTGCGCGCGCAGGATCTCGGCCGCGATGCGCCCGTCGCCGCCGTTCGCACCGCCGCCCGCGTGAAGCGCGATCCGCCGCGCGTCGGGAAAGCGGCGCATGAGCTCTTCGGCGACGGCTGCGCCGGCGCGCTGCATCAGCGCGTCGACGTCGTGGCCCGCCTCGGCGGCCCTCATCTCCTCGGCGGTGTAGAGCGGCTCGAGCTCAGCCATCGACGGCGATCGCGACGGCCTGCGCGAGCTCGCGCGAGTGCGTCATCGAGAGGTCGACCGAGCCGATGCCGAGCGCCGCTGCGCGTTCCGCGAGACGGCCGGAGAGATGCACCGACGGCTTCGGCCGTCCGACGATCTCGACCTCCTTCCACGCGAACGCCCGCGCAACGCCGAAGCCGAGCGCCTTGCCGACAGCCTCCTTGCCTGCGAAGCGGCCGGCGTAGCTCTGCGCCGGGTTCGCGCGCGAGTCGCAGTAGGCGCGCTCAGCCTCGGTGAAGCAGCG
This sequence comes from uncultured Actinomycetes bacterium, assembly GCA_963790845.1. Lineage (GTDB taxonomy): Bacteria > Actinomycetota > Thermoleophilia > Gaiellales > Gaiellaceae > Palsa-739. The sequence continues at coordinate 32,360 of CAWBQC010000007.1, forward strand.
CTCGCGGAAGCGCGCGTAGCGCGCGAGCGACCGCCGGATCCGCTCGATCTCGATCAGATCGGTGCCGACGCTGACGCTCATTTCCCGCTCCGGCGCCGCGCATGTCGGCGCCTCCGCTCCTTGATGAGCTCCGTCGAGCCTACGCTCATGCGATGTGCTCCTCGAGCCACTCGGGCAGGTGCGCGATCGAGGACACGATTCCGTCCGGCTTGATCCGCGACGTCTCGACGGCGTCCGGCCGAAACTTGCCCGTGCGGACGAGCACGGCGCGCATACCGACGCCGCGCGCTCCCGCGACGTCGGTCTCGATGTCGTCGCCGACCATCCAGGTCATCGACGGCTCGCGCATCGAGCGCCCGGCACGCGGCGTCGAAGTAGGAAGGGCTCGGCTTGCCGAGGACGTTCGCCGCAGTCTGCGCTGCGTACTCGAGCCCGGCGACGAAGCAGCCGGAGTCGAGCAGCGGCCCGCGCTCCGTCTGCCACCAGCGGTTCCTGTGCAGGCAGTAGAGGTCGGCGCCGACCTCGATCTCCGCGAACGCCCGCGCGAGGTTCATGTACGAGAAGACGAGGTTCGTCTCGGGCGAGTCGTCGGCGCCGCCGATCAGGACGGCGTCCACGTTGTCGCCGACGAGCTCGATGCCCTCGAGGTCGCCGACCAGCGCGTGCATCACGAGCGCGAGGACGCGCCGGCCGCGCATCGCTTCGACGGCCGCGTCGGCCGTCGTCTGCACCTCGCTCACGTCGAGCTCGATGCCCATCGCCTGCAGGCTCGCAGCGAGGTCCGCCTTCGAGCGCGTCGTCGCATTCGTGACGAAGCGCAGCCGGTGCCCGCCGTCGCGGAGGCGCCGCACCGCGTCGGCCGCACCCGGGAGTGGTTGACCGGACACGTGCAGGACGCCGTCCACGTCGAGCAGAATCGCGGCCATGAACGGCGAGTCTATTCGCGTCACGCGTTCGGTCGTGCTTCCGCTGGCGGAGATCGAGCTGCAGGTCTCCCGTTCGAGCGGGCCCGGCGGGACAGCACGCGCAGAAATCCGAGACGCGCGTCGTCGCCGTCTTCGACGTCGAGGCGTCGGGCGCGCTGACCGAGACGCAGAAGCGGCGCGTGGTCGCGCGGGCCGGCCCGGTGCTGAGAGCGGTGGCGCAGGACGAGCGGAGCCAGTCCCGGAACCGCGAGCTCGCGGTCGAGCGGCTGGTCGCGGCGTTGCGAGACGCCCTTCGGGTGGAGCGGAAGCGCGTCCCGACGAAGCCGACTGCAGCCGCCCGCGAGCGCCGCCTCGAACAGAAGAAGCGCCGCTCCAAGACGAAGCGACTGCGCCGCGAGCTCGACTGACGGGCTGTTCGCCTAAGGCTGCGTCGCCGCCGGCCGTTCGACCTCGACGTGCGGCAGCCAGTCGAGCCAGCGCGGCAGATACCAGCTTCGCCGGTCGAGGAGGCCGAGCATGGCCGGCAGGACGACCGACCGGATCACGGTCGCGTCGAGAAGCAAGGCGACCGCGACGCCGAAGCCCATCTGCTGGAACATCACGAGCTTCCCGGCCGCGAATCCGGCGAAGACGACGACGATGATCAGCGCCGCGCCGGTGATGATCCGCGCCGTCGATGCGACGCCCCCGCTGACCGCGTCGTGCGTCGAGCCCGAGGCGTCGTAGCGCTCCTTGATCCGGCTCATGAGGAACACCTGGTAGTCCATCGAGAGCCCGAACAGCACCGAGAAGAGGAAGAGCGGCACCCACGCGTCGATCACGTGCGTGTGCTGGAAGCCGAACAGGCCCGCTCCGTCTCCGTAGAGGAAGACGAGCGTCAACAGCCCGTAGGCCGCGCCGACCGATAGCAGGTTGAGCAGGACGGAGACAAGCGCCACGACGATCGACCGGAACGCAACGGTGAGCAGCACGAAGCTCAGCCCGAGGACGAACAGGAGGACGTACGGGGTCGGCTTCGTCACCGCGTCGAAGTAGTCGACGTTCTCCGCAGTGATGCCGCCGACATAGACCTGCGCGCCGCTGGCGCCGAACATCGACGGGATGACGTTCTTGCGGAGATCGCGTACGGCGCTGACCGCCGACCCGCCGACGACGTCGCCACGAACGGGCGACGTCAGCAGCGCCACGTGATTGCGGCTCGACGTCTGGATCGTCCCCACGCCGAAATTGCCCTCGTGAACGAGCCGATGGTTGAGCTGCACGAGATCGCTGTGGACGGTCGCAGCGCTGCCGCCGACGGCGACGATGCGCACCGGCTCCGGGTTCTGGACGGGGAAGGTGCGCTGGAGCAGGTCGTGGCCCTGCCTCGAGGGCAGGTTCGACGGCAGCGTGCTGACGCCGTTCGCACCGATGTGCAGCCCGAAGATGGGCGAGGCGGCTGCGAGCATCGCGCCGGCCGCGACGGCAAGCCACAGCGCCGGCCGGCGGAGCACGCCGTCGACGATCCGGCGCCAGAAGCGGCCTTCCGCCGCGTCGGCGCGACCGAGGTTCCGGCCGAGGATCGGCACTCGGAGGGAGTCGACCCGGTCGCCGAGGACGCTCAGCAGGGCCGGCAGCAGCGTGAGGGCCGCTGCGACCGAGACGATGCCGACGAGGATCGCCCCGAGCGCGAGGCTGCGCATGATCGAGGTCGGGACGATGAACATGCCGATCAGCGCGACGACGAACGTGCTCCCGCTGAAGAGCACCGCGCGGCTCGCCGTGGCGCCGGCGAGCGCGATCGCATCGTCCTTCGCGAAGCCGAGTCGCCGCTCCTCGCGGTAGCGCGACACGACGAAGAGCGAGTAGTCGATCCCGAGCGCGAGCCCCATCCCCGTGAGCATGTTCACGATGAAGACCGAGAGCTCGAAGGCCTGGGAGAGGATTGCGACGAGGCCGAGCGCGACGATGATCGCGAGGATCGCCATCAGCACGGGCACGAGCCCGGCGACCACGGCGCCGAAGACGAGGACGAGGACGATGAGCGCGGCAGGCAGGCCGAAGGCGAGCTCGCCCTTCTCGAGGTCGGTCTGCGACTGCTTGCCGAAGTCGTGGTTCGCCGTGCGATAGCCCGTGATGCCCACCTCGAACGCGCCTCCGTTGGCCTGCTCGACGACCTTCTCCACCGGCGCGGCTCCGGAGTCGCTGCGGATGAGCAGCGAGACGAGCGCCGAATGCCGGTCGGGCGACACGGCCGCCGGGGTCGGATTGCTGACCTGGCCCGTGGCCTGGAGCTCGGCGGCGAGCCGCTTCGCGAACGTCCGGAACGACGGCGACTCCACCGTGTAGCGCCGCGAGGTGACGACGACCACGTCCCGCTTCGAGTTCGCCGCCGTCTGCGGAAAGGCCCGCGCGATGGCGTCCGCGGCCTTCGTCGACTCGGGCTTCCCGACGACGTGCGAGTTGGAGCTCAGCCCGTGCAGCGAGGTCGCGATGAGCGCGAGCGCCGCCAGCACTGCGACGCCCCACAACGCGAACGTCCTGCGCGGCCGCGCCGCTGACGTTCGTGCGAGGCGTTCGGTCAAACCCATGGTGGGAGTTCTTACTCCACCGTGACGGTCTTCGCCAGGTTCCTCGGCTGGTCGACGTTGAGCCCTCGCAGCCGCGCGATGCGGTACGCGAGGAGCTGGAGCGGGATCACCGCGAGCGACGCCTGGAGGAAGTTCGGCGTCCTCGGCACGTAGATCACGTCGTCGGCGTGGTGCTGGATGTCCTCGTTGCCGTCGGTCGCGATCGCGATCACGTGCGCGCCGCGGGCACGCGTCTCCTGAATGTTCGAGACGATCTTGTCGTAGACGTGGATGTTCGTCGCGACGACGACGACCGGCGTCCCTTCGGCGAGCAGCGCGATCGGCCCGTGCTTCATCTCGCCGGCCGAGTACGCGTCGGTCGGGATGTACGAGATCTCCTTCAGCTTGAGCGCGCCCTCGAGTGCGACGGGCAGGCCGATGTGGCGGCCGAGGTAGAGGAAGAACGGTGCGTCGTGGAACCGCTGCGCGATCGACTCGATCGGGTGGTCGCCGTCGAGGAACTCCTGCATCTTCTGCGGCAGCCCATGCAACTTGTCGAGGATGAACTCGATCTCGTTCTCCGGCAGCGTCCGCCGGATCTGGGCGAGCCTGAGCGCGAGCAGGCTCAGCAGCGCCACCTGCGCAGTGAACGTCTTCGAGGCTGCGACGCCGACCTCCATCCCGCAGCGGGTGTAGAGCGTCGCCTCGGCCTCCCGTGTGATCTGCGTCCCCATGAGGTTCGTGATCGCGAGCGTCCGCGCGCCGGCCGCTCGTGCGAGCTTGACGGCGTTGACGGTGTCGCGCGTCTCGCCCGACTGCGAGATCCCGATCACGAGCGTGTCCTTCGAGAGAACCGGGTTGCGATAGATCCATTCGCTGGCGATGTCCGGCTCGACCGGAACGCGGGCCCACTCCTCGAGGATGTAGCGGCCCACCACGCCGGCGTGGTACGCCGTGCCGCAGGCGACGATCACGATGCGGCGCAGGTTGCGAACCTCGAGCTCGGTCATGCCGAGCGCCTCCAGCATGAGCTTGTGGCCGCGAACGCGGTCGCCGATCGTCTCGGACACAGCCTCCGGCTGCTCGAAGATCTCCTTGAGCATGAAGGTCTCGTAGCCGGCCTTCTCCGCGCTCTCCTCGTCCCAGTCGACCTCTTGCGGCTCCGGCGCTTCGACCTCTGCGCCGTCGGAGAAGAAGCGGACGCTCGTGGGCGTCACCTCGACCACCTCGCCGTCGTGCGGGTGGATGACGGTGCGGGTCTCGCTGAGGAAGGCGGCAATCGAGGAGGCGAGGAAGTTCTCGCCCTCTCCGAGCCCGATCACGAGCGGCGTCTGGTGCCGGACGCCGACGAGCACGTCCGGCTGGTCGTGGTGGATGGCCACGATCGAGAAGTGGCCCTCGAGCTTCCGGTAGACCCGCGAGAGCGCCTGCGCGAGATCGCCCTCGTACGCCTCTTCGAGGAGGTGGACGACGACCTCGGCATCGGTCTCGGACGTGAGCGTGTGGCCGCGTTCGGCGAGCTGCTCGCGCAACTCCATGTAGTTCTCGATGATCCCGTTGAGCACGATCGCCATTCGGTGCGGTTCGCAACCGGTGAGAGGATGCGCGTTCCTCTCGGTCACGCCGCCGTGGGTCGCCCAGCGCGTATGACCGAGCCCGTGGCACGAGTGGGAGCCGTTCGGGCCCGCGGCGGCGACGAGGTTGCTCAGGTTGCCGACGGCGCGGACGTACTCGAGCGAGTCGTCCTCACGGAGCGCGATTCCTGCAGAGTCGTAGCCGCGGTACTCGAGCCGGCGCAGTCCCTCGAGCAACAGCGGCTTCGCTTCACGCGATCCGACGTATCCGACGATTCCGCACACGTCCGCTCCTTTCCCCCAGCGGCCCGAAAAACGCTGTCTGAAAACGCAAAAAGCCCGGCTGACGACCCGATCGCAGCGTCGCGGACAGGTCAGCCGAGCTTGTCTGTCACCAGGGCGGCGATCCTAGCACAGAGCCCCTCTGCGTCCTCCGGCGTTTCGGCCTCCGCCAGCACGCGGACGACCGGTTCCGTGCCCGATGGGCGGACGAGGACGCGGCCCGAGCCGCCTAGTTCGAAGTCGATGCTCTCGACAGCATCGAGGAGGTTCCGGGGCAACGGGCCTCGGCCGCTGCGCGGCAGGTTGCGCAGGACCTGCGGAAAGCGCGGCATCACGGCGACGGCTTCCGATAGAGCGCGGCCTCGGAGCGCCTTGCAGAGAAGGAGCGCGGCGACGAGCCCGTCCCCGGTCACGTGGGTGTCGAGCCAGATCAGGTGCCCGGATTGCTCGCCGCCGAGGAGCAACCCCTCGCGCCGAAGCGCCTCGAGGACGTACCGGTCGCCGACGTCGGTGACGACGACGCGAATGCCCCGCTCCTCCATCAACCGGTGGAAGCCGAGGTTCGTCATCGTCGTGACCGCGACGCCCTCGACCCCGAGGTCGAGCGCGAGGACGGCGAGGGTCTGATCGCCGTCGACCGGCGCTCCCCGTTCGTCGACGGCGAGCATCCGGTCGCCGTCGCCGTCGAAGGCGATCCCGAGGTCGAATTGGCCGCTGCGGACGAGCTCGGACAGCGCGCGAAGGTCGGTCGCCCCGCAGCCGACGTTGATGTTCGTCCCGTCCGGGGCGTTCCCGATCGCGGTCACCTCGGCCCCGAGCTGCTCGAACGCCTGCGGCGCGAGGCCCGCGTAGGCGCCGTTCGCACAATCGACGGCGATGCGGAGACCGCTCAGATCGGTGCCGAAGCGGTCGAGCACATGGTCGAGATAGCTGTCGGCGGCGACCTCCACACGGTCGATCTCGCCGCCGCCCTCGGCTGGAGCGTCCAGGAGGGCTTCGATCTCCTCCTCGGCAGCATCCGTCAGCTTGCGGCCGTCGCGGTCGAAGAACTTGACGCCGTTGTACTCCGGCGGGTTGTGGGACGCGGAGATCACGACCCCGAGGTCGAGCCGGAGCAGTGCCACCGCGGGAGTCGGGAGAACGCCGGCAAGCACGGCGGTTGCTCCTGCGGAAGCGACGCCTTGCGCGAACGCGTCCTCGAGCTCGGGGCCGCTGGCGCGCGTGTCGCGTCCCACGAAGACCCGTCCGCGGCCGCACCAGAGGGCCGTCGCCTTCCCGAGCCGCTCCACGAAGTCGGCGGTGAGCGTCTCGCCGACGACGCCCCGAACGCCGTCCGTTCCGAAGTACTGCCGCGCCACGGCGCGGGACGATAGCGGCGGAGTAGGGTCGGCACGTGCAGGTCAAGCGCGTGGGCTATGTCGGACTGCGCACGAGCGACGTCGAAGGCATGACCCGCTTCTTGCGGGACGTTCTCGGTCTCGAGGCGGTGAGCGGGAACGAGGCCGTGACCTTCCAGCGGCTCCCGACGCACGAGCGGGATCTGATCGAGGTCTACTCGGAGACGTACAGCGACCCTCGGCTGATCCCGGACGAGGCCGACTTCGTCATCGCCTTCGTCGTCGACGACATCCGGAAGGCGATGGCGGACGTGCAGGCGGCCGGCCTCGACGTCGTCAACGAGCCGGTGTGGGCGGCGGAGGCCTTCGACAACCCCGACTTCGGAGAATGGGCGTGGTTCTGGGTGCGCGCGCCGGACGGGCGCATCTACGTCCTGCAGCAGATCCCGGACTAGAAGCGGCGGACTAGCGCTTCGAGAACTGCGGCGCCTTGCGCGCCTTGTGCAGGCCGGCCTTCTTGCGCTCGACCTGGCGCGCATCGCGCGTGAGGAAGCCTTCGCGCTTGAGCGGGATGCGCAGCTCCGGGTTCGTTTCGACGAGCGCGCGGGCGATGCCGTGCCGCACGGCGCCGGCCTGTCCCGTCAGTCCACCGCCGTGGACGCGGACGCGGAGGTCGTACTGCCCCTCCACCCCGGCCACCTTGAGCGGCGAGACGGCGATCGTCTGCCAGACGGAGCGCGGGAAGTACTCCTCGAGCGTGCGGCCGTTGACCCACGTCGAGCCGTCGCCGGGCCGCAGGATCACGCGCGCGACCGAGGTCTTGCGCTTGCCGGTGCCGCGGTACTGGGCCAGCTCGCTCACGAGTTCGTCTCCAGCGGACGGGGGTTCTGGGCCTCATGCGGATGCTCGGGCCCTGCGTAGATCTTCAGCTTCGTGATCTGCTGCCGCGCGAGCCGGTTCTTGGGGAGCATCCCCTTCACGGCGACGCGGAGCACCTCGGTGGGCCGGCGCTCGAGCTGCTCGCGGAGCGTTCGGCTGCGCAGACCGCCCGGATAACCGGAGTGACGGTAGTACCGCTTCTGGTCGAGCTTGTTGCCCGTGACCTGGATCTTCTCGGCGTTCACGACGATCACGAAGTCCCCGGTGTCGACGTGCGGCGTGTACTGCGGCTTCAGCTTGCCGCGGAGCGTGTCGGCGATCTGGGTCGCGAGGCGGCCGAGCGTCTTGCCCTCGGCGTCGACGAGATACCACTCGCGCGTGACTTCTCCCGGCTTGGCGCTGTAGGTCTTCATAGAAAGCGGCGGACTCATGCCCGCCGGCGGCCGATTGTAGCGAATGACCGGCGTAATCCCGCCTCGAACTCGGCCGCGCCGCCGTGCGACGGATGGCGGACGTACGGAGCGTCGAGAACCGCAGCGGCAAGCCGTCCGACCGGGATCGCCGTGCGCCCTCGTGTCAGCTCGCGGAGGAACGGCACCGAGGCCTGGATCTCGGCTCGTGTGGGCCGACGATTCGATGTCTCGCTCCCGGGATGCGTCGGGACGACGTTCCAGAGCAGCACCTCATCTTCCAGCCCCAGCTTCGCGAGCACTCGGTGGACGATCGTCGCCGTTGCCTCAGCAGGACCGGAGCCGGTGAGCTGACGCTCCGAGGTGAACGGAATCCCGCTGACCCGGGCGCCGCGGTAACCGGCAGCCTCGCCGACGAGGACGACCTTCGCATGGCAATGAGACTCGAGGTAGGAACGGAGTCGGTCCCGCAGCAGTCGCGATCCCGCGTACTGGTTGTACGTAGCGCCGATGGTCGTTCCGGCGAGCCGCTCTACAAGCTCCAGCGGTTCCACTTCACGACCTCGCCGTGCGCGCGGCGGCGCTGTGAGAAGACGCTCGCAGGGTCGTCCTCGAAACGCGTCCGCGAACCGGGGTCGGAAGGTCTTGCATTCAAGCAGCCTTCTCGCGCCCCAGAGAGATGACCCAGCCGCCGTGCGTCGATGCAAGACCTGACCCCGCCTCCGGACCCTCGATGCAAGACCTGACCCCGCCTCCGCTGGCGAGTCGGCGTACTGGTTGAAGGTGTCGCCGATCTCGGCTGCGGCGAGCCGCTCTACGAACCCGGCGGCTACTCCCACTCGATCGTCGCGGGCGGCTTCGACGTCACGTCGAGCACCACGCGGTTGACGCCCGGGATCTCGTTCACGATCCGCGCCGAGATCGTCTCGACGAGGTCGTACGGGAGCCGCGCCCAGTCGGCGGTCATCGCGTCGTCGCTCGTCACCGCGCGGATCACGATCGGGTAGCCGTACGTCCGCTCGTCGCCCTGCACGCCGACCGAGCGGACCGCCGGCAGCACGGCGAACGACTGCCACAGCTCGCCGTACAGGCCGGCGCGTCGCACCTCCTCCTGCAGGATGGCATCGGCCTGGCGCAGGATCTCGAGCCGCTCGGCGGTGACGGCGCCGATGATCCGGATCGCGAGGCCCGGGCCGGGGAACGGCTGGCGCCAGACCATCCGCTCGGGCATCCCGAGCTCCTCGCCCACCCGCCGCACCTCGTCCTTGAAGAGGAGCCGCAGCGGCTCGACGAGGCTCATCTTCATGTCCGTCGGGCAGGCCGCCGACGTTGTGGTGCGACTTGATGGTCGCCGCGACGCCCTCGGTGCCGCCCGACTCGATCACGTCGGAGTAGAGCGTCCCCTGCACGAGCCAGCGCACGTCGCCGAGCTTGCTGCGCCTCGTCCTCGAAGACGCGGATGAACTCACGGCCGATGATCTTGCGCTTCTCCTCCGGCTCCTCGACGCCGTCGAGCAGCTCGAGGAAGCGCTCCTGCGCCTGGACGTGGACGAGCGGGACATGGAAGTGCTCGCCGAAGGTCTCGACGACCTGCTCGGCCTCGTCCTGGCGCAGCAGGCCGTGATCGACGAAGACGCACGTGAGCTGCTCGCCGACCGCCTTGTGCACGAGCAGCGCCGCGACGGCCGAGTCGACGCCGCCCGAGAGCGCGCACAGCACGCGCTCGTGCCCGACCTGCGCGCGGATGCGCGCGACCTGCTCCTCGATCACCGCAGCCGGAGTCCACGACGGGCGGGGCTTCGGCGACGCGATAGAGGAAGTTCTTCAGCACGTCCATGCCGTGCGGCGTGTGCACGACCTCGGGATGGAACTGGACGCCGTAAAGGCCGCGCTCCGGCGCCTCGAAGGCGGCGACCGGCGTCGCCGGCGAGCTCGCCACGACGCGCGCGCCTTCCGGCGCCGCGACGACCGTGTCGCGATGCGACATCCAGACCGTCTGCTCCGCCGGCGTGTCCGCGAGCAGCCGGGACTCCGTCGACCTCCAGCGACGTCCGGCCGAACTCCGAGACGCCGGTGCGGTCGACGCGGCCGCCGAGCTCGAGCGCCATCAGCTGCGCGCCGTAACAGATGCCGAGCGTCGGGATGCCGAGCTCGAACAGCGCCGGGTCGACGCGCGGCGCGTCGTCGGAGTAGACGGACGCCGGGCCGCCGCTGAGGACGAGCGCGTACGGGTTCCGGGCGCGCACCGCCTCGGGCGTGATCGTGTGGCCGACGAGCTCCGAGTAGACGCGGCACTCGCGCACGCGCCGCGCGATCAGCTGTGAGTACTGCCCGCCGAGGTCGAGGACGAGAACCGGCCGGTCCTCCCGGGCCGGGAAACGCGAAGACCTTGCGCCTCCTCAGCGCCGATAGTTCGGCGCCTCCTTCGTGATCGTCACGTCGTGCGGATGCGACTCGCGCAGGCCCGCGGCCGTGATCCGGACGAACCGCGCGCGCTTCATCTCGTCGATCGTCGCCGCACCGCAGTAGCCCATCGCCTGGCGCACGCCCGCCGACGAGCTGGTGGACGACGTGCTGGAGCGGGCCCTTGTACGCCGTTCGCCCCTCGATCCCCTCCGGGATCAGCTTCTCGACGTCCTCGACGTCGCCCTGGAAGTAGCGATCCTTGGAGAAGCCGCGCGCCTTCATCGCGCCGAGCGACCCCATGCCGCGGTACTCCTTGAAGCGCTCGCCCTGGACGAGGATCACGTCGCCCGGAGACTCGTCGACGCCCGCAAGCAGCGAGCCGACCATGACCGCGTCGGCCCCGGCGCCGATCGCCTTCGCGATGTCGCCGGAGGACGTGATGCCGCCGTCGGCGATCACCGGCGCGCCCTCGGTCGCCGCCACGCTCGCGACGTCGTGGATCGCGCTCACCTGAGGAACGCCGACGCCGGCGACGACGCGCGTCGTGCAGATCGACCCGGGCCCCACGCCGACCTTGAGCGCGTCGGCTCCTGCGTCGAGGAGCGCCCGTGCAGCCTCGGCGGTCGCGATGTTGCCTGCGACGACCTCGACCGAGACGGCGTCCTTGATCCGGCGCACCATCTCGAGCACGCCCTGCGAATGGCCGTGCGCCGTGTCGACGACGATCACGTCCGCGCCGGCGGCGACGAGAGCCTCGGCGCGCTCGAGCGCGTCTGGGCCGACGCCGACTGCGGCCGCCGCCCGCAGCCGCCCCTGGTCGTCCTTGGTCGCCTCGGGAAACTCGATCTTCTTCTGGATGTCCTTGACCGTGATCAGGCCGCACAGCCGCCCGTCCGCGTCGACGACCGGGAGCTTCTCGATCTTGTTCCGGTGCAGGATCTCCTCGGCCTCGGCCAGCGTCGTCCCGACCGGCGCGGTGACGAGGTTGCGCGCCGTCATCAGCGCCGAGATGGGCTGCGCGACGTCGTTCTCGAAGCGGAGGTCGCGATTCGTGAGGATCCCGACGAGGACGCCGTCACCGTCGGTGATCGGAACGCCCGAGACCTTGTAGCGCGCCATCAGCTCGAGCGCGGCGCGCACCGGCGCGTCGGGGGGCAGCGTCACCGGCTCGACGATCATCCCCGACTCCGACCGCTTCACCTTGTCGACCTCGGCGACCTGCGCCTCGATCGAGAGATTGCGGTGAACAACGCCGATCCCGCCCTCGCGCGCGAGCGCGATCGCCAGACGCGCTTCCGTCACGGTGTCCATCGCGGCCGAGACGATCGGGATCGCGAGGCCGATCGAGCGCGTCAGCCTGGCGCGGGTCGAGACGTCGTTCGGGAGGACGTGCGATTCGGCCGGGACGAGGAGCACATCGTCGAAGGTGAACCCCTCGCGACCGAACTTCCGGTCGAGCTCCAGCAGCCGCTGGACGTCGTCGGCGTTCAGCTCGGCTGCTACGTGCTCCGTCAAGACGGCCAGGGTACCAACCCACTGGGACGAAATCCCTGACAACGCCCTAACAGGGCGGAGCTACGGTGGCCGCGTGCGGGCCCTTTTGGCGACTGCGGGACTTCTTGTCCTGGCCGGCTCGGCGGCCGCCGGGTCGCCGTCGGCGCACACCCTGCGCAAGAGCCCGACCGGGCCGATCGAGGCCGTGACGCAAGACGGCAGCAGCCTGGCCTGGTTCACGTACGGCGGGACGCAAGGATGCGACGCGATCCACGTGCTGTCGCCGGGCAAGCCTGACCGCACCCTTCCCCAGCCGTCCCCGGAGAGCATGACCTGCAACTGGGATCTCACCGACGGGCAGTCGCAGCTCGCCTACGCAAGAGGTATCTCGACCGCGCTCTGGACGCTGCACGAGAGCGGCCCGGCCCCGTTCGACTACGTCCTCGCGGCGGCCGTCGGCGGCCCCGAGCGAACGCTCGAGCGGCTCGCCCACGCGAGCGACGGCACGGGCGACTGGCTCGGCAGCGTGGCGGGATCGGGCAAGACGCTCGCCTACTCCTGGAACGACGTCGAGTACGTCGACAAGCTCGCCTGCCTCTCGGGAGGCTCCTGCCGGCGCAAGATCGCAGACGGTGGGATCCGGGTCGTCACGCCGACGGGCAAAGCGCCGCTGCCCAACGTGGGGCCCGCGCTCCAGCTAGCGGCGTCTGCGGGACGCATCGCCTACGTTCCGGCGACGAGGGTTCCGGCCAACCGGGCCGGTGCGAGCACGAACGGCTTCGTCGACGTGGTCGACGGAACCACCGGGAGCTCGATCAGCAGTGCGTCCGTGCACGGAATCCCGGCCGCGATCGCGCTCACTCCGCACGTGCTCGCCGTGCTCACGCAACGCGGCCCCAAGGACCGGGTCGTCTGGTTCTCGGCGACCACGGGGACGAGGCTCGGCAGCGTCCTCGTCTCTCGCCGCGCCGCGCCGCAGATCGCAGTGAGCGACCAGCTCATCGTGTACCAGGTCGATCGCACGCTGTACGGCGTCTCGACCACCAACGGCAGCATCCGCATGCTCGCGAAGACGGCACAGACCTCCCTCGGTCTCTCGCTCGCGAACGACCGGCTCGTCTGGGCGGAGAACCGCGAGAGCTACGGGCGCATCCGCGCGCTCCCGACTGGCTAGTCCTGAACTAAGCCTCGACCGGCGCGAGCTCGACGATCTCGACGCCGGCCGCGAGGCGCGCGGCCCCACGCGGGTCGAAGCGTCCGGCGCCCAGCTCGACGACCGACGCGGCGGCGCAGCCGACTGCCGTCCGCAGGGCATCGGCCCCCGCGCGGCCGTTGAAGCGCTCGGACAGGTAGCCGCCGAGGAGAACGTCGCCGGCGCCAACCGCCGCGATCGGCTCGACGCGGGGGATCGAGGCGCGCAAGCGCTGCACCTGCCGCTCCTCGCGGAGCGAGCGCGAAGCACGCCGTCTCCTGCGTGATCAGGACATTGCGGGCGCCGAGGTCGGCGATCGTGTCGAGCGCCATCACGAAGTCCTCCTCGTCCGAGAACTCCTGCCCGACGAGGCTCTCGGCCTCCTGCTGGTTCGGCGAGACGAGGTACGGCTCGGCCTCGACGCCGAGGCGCAGGGGCTCGCCCTCGCAATCGAGGACGCACCGGATACCGCGCCGGTTGAGGTCGTGGATCGCCTGGGCGTAGAAGTCGTTCTCGACGTCGCGCGGGAGCGAGCCGCAGAAGACGACGTAGCTGGCCACGCGCGAGAGGTAGTGGAGCTTGTCCGACAGCATCTGCAGCTCCTCGGGCCGCACGGCCGGGCCCCACTCGTAGACCTCGGTGAGCGCCCCGGCCGTCGGGTCGACGACCGCGATCGACGTGCGCGACTCGTCGGAGATGCGGACGAAGTCGCTGAGGATCCCCTCGAGGGCGAGATCCTCGACGATCCGCTCGCCGGTGCGCCCGCCCGCCAGGCCGGTCGCGACGACCGGGGTCTCCAGCCCTTTCAGCGCTCGCGCGACGTTGATGCCCTTGCCGCCCGCGCTCGTGAGGCTGCTCGATGCCCGGTGCCGGTGACCGAACTGGAAGTTCGGCACGGTCAGCGTCCGGTCGACCGCGGCGTTGAGGGTTACGGTGACGATCACTGCCGGTGCACCACGCCGGGGCGGAGGTTACTGGACGCGGATCTTCTCGCCGACGTGGAGCGTCGTCGGGTCGACGTTCGGGTTGAGGTGCTCGAGCCTGGCCACGGTCGTCCCTTCCTTGATCGCGATCGACGCGAACGTGTCCCCGGACTGGATCGTGTACGTCCGCAGCTGTCGCCGCTTGTGGCCGTCCGTCCGGGTCGTCTTCGTCTTCGCCGTGGTCACCACTGTCGGCTGCGTGTTCGCGCGGTGTTTGCCGTGCTCGAACCCGGCGCGGACGACGAGCGCACCGATCGTGACCGCCGCGAGGAAGGCGACGGGGGCGGCGACGCGCGCGACGTTCCGCCGGTTCACAGCTCAGCCCGGGACGGCAACTGCGCGCAGCTCGCCGGCGAGGCGTGCGGCCTCGGCAGCCGCCGCCTCCTGCCAGGTCGCGCCGCCTTCGCGCGCGTAGATGACCGAACGCGAGGCGGAGACGAGCGCGCTACCCGGGCCGGGCGCGAAGGCGGCCGCGAGATCCTCCGGCCTGCCGCCCTGCGCTCCAACGCCGGGCAGGAGAAGCACGGCCTGCGGCATGAGGTTGCGAACCGTCTCGAGCACCTCCGGATGCGTGGCGCCGACGACCGCGCCGAGCCTGGAGAGCCCGCGTGCGCCGACGAGGTCCTCTCCCCAGCTGTCGAGGAGGCCCGCGATGTGCTGCCAGAGCGGCCGCCCGTCGGCGAGCACCAGGTCCTGGATGTCCGCGCTGCCCGGATTGGACGTCTTGAGGATGGCGAGCACGCCGAGCCCTTCATGCGCGAAGAACGGCTCGAGCGAGTCGTAGCCCAGGTACGGATTGACCGTGACCGCGTCCGCGAGCGGCGCGAACGCGGCCGCATAGGCGCGGTCGGTCGAGGGGACGTCGCCGCGCTTGGCGTCGGCGATCACGATGAGCCCGGCGTCTCGGGCGTACTCGCAGACCTCGACGAGCGCCGCCCAGCCCGTCGAGCCTTGCGCCTCGAAGAAGGCAGATTGCGGCTTGACGGCGACCGCATGCTCGGCCACGGCGTCGACGATCCCCCGACAGAACTCCGCGACGCCGACGCCCGAGGGCATCAGCGCTGGATCGGGGTCGAGGCCCACGCACAGGGGGACGCCCTTGTGTTCAACCGCCGCGGCGAGCCGATCCGCGAAATGCCCCGCGCTCATCGGCTGTCAGGATAGGCGTCCCCGAAGACGAAGAGGCCGCCCGAAGGCGGCCTCTCGATCCTCGGAGGAGACGTTGGGCTCGTCTCTAGTAGGACGATCCCCCACTCTTGACGGCCGACTTGAGCCCGCTGCCGGCCGAGAACTTCGGGACGCGTCGCTGCGGGAATGTGCACCTTCTCGGTCGGGTTACGCGGGTTGACGCCCGTGCGTGCCGCGCGGTTCTGCGGTCGAGAACTTGCCGAATCCCGTGAACGTGACCTCGCCTCTCCCCTTCAGCGTGTCCGTGATGGTTTCGAGGAACGCGTCGACAGCCTTGCCCGCGTCGCGCGTTCGACAGCTGCGCGCGGCGGGCCACCTCGGAAACAAACTCCTGCTTCGTCACTCTCTCCTCCAGTCCTTAGACGCTTTCTGGGCCTGAACGACCCTACCAACTCCGTGTTTGCCGCTCAACCATGCGGTTTTGCGGGGGTTTTCTCCCCCTGTAGCAAGTCTTTTACCCGGAATATCGGACGGAGACGGACGGCGTGGCGCGCGAGAGCGTCCGCCCCGCCCTCCTCGCGATCGACCACGCAGACGGCTGTGCGGACGGCAAGACCCGCCTCGCGGACGGCCTCGATTGCCTCGAGGAGCGCTCCGCCGGAGGTCACGATGTCCTCGACGAGGCAGACGGTCTCGCCCGGCTCGAAGGGCCCCTCGATGCGATTTGCCGTGCCGTACTCCTTCGCCGCGTCGCGGACGATGAGGAACGGGAGCCCCGACGCGAGCGACGCGGCCGCGGCAAGCGCGACGGCGCCGAGCACCGGCGCCGCGAGCCGCGTCGCGTCGGGCTCGTGCTCGCGCACGGCCGCCGCGATGCGCTCGCCGAGCGGGCGCAGAAGCTCGGGCCGCGTCTCGAAGCGGTACTTGTCGAGGTAGTAGCGCGACCGTTTGCCCGAGCGCAGGACGAAGTCGCCCTCGAGATAGGCGTGCGCGACAAGCGCCTGACCGAGCTCTGCGTCGCTCACGCGCGACCTGACGCGCCGCGAGCGACGCGCTCCGCGAGCGGAACCAGCGTTGCCGGCCTCCGGAGAGCCGTCCGACGAACGAGACCATCGAGCCGTCGTCGAAGTAGACGTCGATCCGCTCGCGTCCGCCTGCGAACGAGCGCCGGTAGGCGACGCTGCCCGCGCAGCATGCCGGTGGCGAAGCCCGCGATGCGAAGCCACGCTTCACTCGGCCTTCTTCACGCTGGCTTCGCCTCCACCGCGGCGGAGGCAGCGCTTCAGGTCGTAGAAGACGAGACCGGCGCCGTCCGCTCGGCTCGCCACCGTCGACGACGGTCCGCCGCGCCTGCGCCGGTCACGGCGAAGACGCTCGCCGTCGCCGAGTCGAGGCATCGAGTCTGGGTCACGCGGATCGCCGTCGCTGCGGAACGCGCCGGCGCGGTCCAGCAGCTCGCGCGCTGCGCGCGCAACCGCGTCCGCCTGCTCCTCGGCGACGCCCACCGAGCCGGCGGCGTGCCGTCTCCGCCATGACGGCCGCCGCCTCGATCTGCGAGCGAGATCTCGGTCGAGATCGGCGAGCGCTCGCCCGGCATCCACGACTCCGACGCTATCAAGGTGCAAACTTCGCGTCCGTGCGCATCCGCAAGCGGCCAGCTCGACACAAGTTCTTCGCCGACCGCGGCACGCATCTCGCTGCGATGGTCGCGTACTTCGCGCTCCTCTCGTTCGTGCCCCTGATCTTCCTCGCGCTGTCGCTGCTCGGCCTCGTCCACCGCGCCGACGCGTCGGACTTCCTCATCAAGGAGCTGAAGCGCGCGTTCCCGAGGACCTCGCTCAAGAGCATCCTCAAGCTCGTCCACCGGGTGCAGGACAACGCGGCGACCCTCGGGATCATCGGCGGCGTCGCGCCTGCTCTGGTCGTCGCTCTCGCTCTTCAGCGCGCTCGAGTCGGCGTTCAACATCGTCTACGGCCGGCCGAACCGGCGCTTCCTGCACGGGAAGCTGGTGGCCGCGGCCCTCGCGACGAGCGTCCTCACGACGCTGTTCGCGAGCCTCGTCGTCGGCGCGCTCGGCGTCGAGCGTCCTGAAGCGACAACCTGGGGCGTTCGCCGACAGCCCGATCCTCGCGTACATCGTCTCGATCGCCGTGTCGCTCGCCGGCGTCTTCGTCTTCGTGCTCGCGGTCTACCGCTGGCTGACGAACGCGCGGGTGGACGGTGCGCGACGTGCTCCCCGGCGCGATGATCGGCGGCGATCGTGCTCGAGGCGTCGTTCCAGGATCTGCCGATCTTCGTGCGGCTCGCCGACGTGAACCTGACGCTGCGCGTGCTCGGCGGCCCGGTGATCCTGCTGCTCTGGCTCTACCTGATGGCGAACGTGATCGTCTTCGGCGCCGAGATCAACTGGTGGCTCGAGCGGCGAGCGCTACGCACCGAGCCCGCTCGCTCGACAGCCTCGCGTAGCGCGCGCGCCGCGCGCGCCCGATGCGAGTGCGTCGCCTTCCACGTCGTCGCCGAGCTCGCCGACCGTCGCGCTCCTCGCCGTCGGGGATGAAGACCGGGTCGTAGCCGAAGCCCTCCTCGCCGCGCGGCTCGTCGCGATCCGGCCTTCGAGCGATGCCGGTGCCGCGCAGCTCTGCGCCGTCGGGCGCGATCGCGACGAGCTCCGACACGTAGCGCGCGCGCCGGTCCTCGACGCCCTCGAGCTCGCCGAGCAGCTTCGCGATCGCCGGCGCACCCTCCGGCGCGTAGCGCGCCGAGTGCAGGCCGGGGCGGCCGCCGAGCGCAGCGACCTCGAGGCCGGAGTCCTCGCCGATCGTCCAGCCCGGCCGCGTGCTCGCGACCGAACGCGCCTTGAGGCGCGCGTTCTCGTAGTACGTCGCGCCGGTCTCCGGCGGATAGTCGTCCGCGTCGAGCGGCTCGATCGTCCAGCCGGGCATGAGCGCCTCGAGCTCGCGCGCCTTGTGCGCGTTGCGCGAGCAGAGCGCCGCGTATCAGTCGGTCCACCGCACCTCGAGCACGCCGTCGATCTCGCCGACGTCGGCGACGACTGCGCGGGGCCTCGATGCCGCTGCAGCTCGACGTCGATGCCGACGAGCGCCGGTCGCCCTCCTGCGCGATCTCGAGCGAGACGACGCGGCCGCCGCGTCGCTCGATCGCCTCGAGCACGGCACCGGGCTGCCGCCCGCCGGGATCTCGACGAGCAGCCGGTCGACCTGGGGGCGGTACCGGCTGCACGATCCGGTAGGCGACGATGCGGAGCGGCCCGAGCGTGAGCAGCGCGCCGAGCGGTCGCGATGAGCGCGGCGCTGTAGTAGCCCGGCGCCCGACGCCATGCCGATCGCGGCGACGAGCCAGAGCGTCGCGGCGGTCGTGAGCCCGCGCACGGAGAGGCCCTGGCGGATGATCGCGCCCGCGCCGAGGAAGCCGATGCCGCTGACGATCTGCGCCGCGATCCGCGTCGGGTCGGTGCGGACGAGCGAGCCGCCGTCACGAGGAACTCGCGGAAGCCGTACGCCGACACGAGCGTGAAGAGCGCCGAGCCGACGCAGACGACGAGGTGCGTGCGCAGTCCCGCCTGCCGCTCGCGCAGCTCGCGCTCCAGCCCGATCGCGCCGCCGAGCGCAGCCGCGACGAAGAGGCGCAGCAGCACGTGCGGCCAGCCGATCGTGTGGACGATCGCGAGCAAGCTAAGGGAGCTGCAACGCGCGACCGCCTCCGCCTGAAGCTCTCGCGATCTCGCCGATGCCCGCTCGCGCGAGCGCGAGCAGCTCGTCGAGCGTCTCGCGCGTGAACGGGTCGCTTCTCGGCCGTCGCCTGCACCTCGATCGAGCCGGCCGTCGCCGGTCATCACGACGTTCATGTCGGTGTCGGCGTTCGAGTCCTCCGAGTAGTCGAGGTCGAGCAGCGGCACGCCGTCGACGACGCCGACGGAGACCGCGGCGACCGAGTCGAGGAACGCGCGCGAGAGGCCGAAGCGGTCGAGCGCGCGCTTCGCGGCGACGTACGCGCCGCAGATCGCCGCGCAGCGCGTGCCGCCGTCGGCCTGGAGCACGTCGCAGTCGAGCCAGAGCGTCCGCTCGCCGAGCGCCTCGAAGTCGACGACCGCGCGAAGCGCGCGCCCGATCAGCCGCTGGATCTCGACCGTGCGCCCCTGCTGCTTGCCGCGCGACGCCTCCCGCTCGACGCGGTCGCCGGTCGACGCCGGCAGCAGCGAGTACTCCGCCGTCATCCAGCCGCGCCCCTGGTTGCGCAGCCAGCGCGGGACTGTCCTCCTGCACCATCGCCGTGCACAGCACCTTCGTCTTGCCCTGCGTGATCGACGACAGAGCCGTGCGGGTTCTCGAGATAGTCCGGCTCGATCGAGAGCGGCCGGAGCTGCGTCGGGCTTGCGGCCTCCTTCGCTCGCGCTCATGCCGCCGCCTCCTCGAGCTGTCGCGACGCGTCACGTGCTCGACCTCGCCGATCGGCAGCTGCAGGAAGCGGCGCCCCATCTCGCGGAAGGCGGCCGGGTCGCCCGTCGTGAGGAAGCGGTAGGCGCCATCGCGGCCGCGTCGTTCTCGATGCCCTTGCGCGCGAGCGTCTCCGCCACCTCGCGCGCCGTCTCCTCGGCTGAGAAGACGAGCGTCACGTCGCGGCCGAAGACGCGCTGGAAGATCGGGCGGATCAGCGGGTAGTGCGTGCAGCCGAGGATCACCGTGTCGACGCCCTCCGCCTTGCAGCGGCGCCGCGTACTCGCGCACCGCGCGCTTCCGTCTCCTCGCCGTACGGGTCGTCGCCCTCGATCAGCGGCACGAGCCGCGGGCACGCGACCGGGTAGAACGAGATGCCGGCGTCGAGCGCGTGCACGAGCTCGTCGTAGCGGCCGGCGTCGACCGTCGCCGCGGTGGCGAGCAGGCCGACGTGCCGGTTGCGCGTCGCCTGCACGGCGGCGTGCGCCTCGGGCGTGATCACGCCGATCACCGGCACGGCGAGCTCCTCCTGCAGCTGCGGCAGCGCAGCGGAGGTCGCGGTGTTGCACGCGACGACGATCAGCTTCACGTCCTGCTGCTCGAGATAGGCGCCGATCTCGCGCGCGAAGCCGCGGATCTCCTCGAGCGGACGCGGCCCGTACGGCAGCCGCGCGTGGTCGCCGAGGTAGACGAAGTCCTCGTGCGGCATCGTCACGAGGCACTCGTGGAGGACGGTCAGGCCGCCGACCCCGGAGTCGAAGACACCAACCGGCCGCGGGTCCATGCGTGCATCGTAAAGGCGCGGTAGCGTGCGGTCGTGAGTCGGGCTCGGCGTCCTCCTCGCCGTCGCGTTCGCCGTGTTCGTCTGCGGCGGATCCGCCTCCGCCGCGCGCGACTCGACGCAGGAGCTGACGATCAAGGTCTCGGACGGGGCGAAGCTCGCCTGCGCGCTCGTCCTCCCGACGCGGCAGCACCCGCCGGCGGCTGGCCCGGGGTGATGCTCTTCCACGGCCTCGGGCAGAGCCACGCCGGACATGGAGCCGATCGCGAGCGCCGCTCTCGCACCCGTCGGGTTCGCCTCGCTCGCGTGCGACGCCCGCGGCACCGGCGCGTCGGAGCGGCATGTTCGGGCTCGACGGCCCGAAGGACGTGCAGGACACGCGCGATCTCTTCGACTGGCTCGCCGCGCGGAGCGACGTCTCCGACACGCAGATCGGCGCGTTCGGCCTCTCGCTCGGCGGCGGCGCGGTCTGGAACGCAGCGGTTGCCGGCGTTCCGTTCAAGGCGATCGTCCCGGCGATCACCTGGACGAATCTCGCGACCGCGCTCGCCCCGCAAGGGCGTCCCGAAGACGCCGGGCTCGTCGGCTAGCTCGCGCCGGTCGTGCCCGTGCTCGCAATGGGATCCCTCGCTCACGCGGCCAGCGGACAGCCTGCTCGCCGGGAGCATGACACGGCGACGGTCAAGAGCGCGGAGGCGGCGCGCTCGTCGCGCTCCAAGCTCCACTCGCTCACCGTCGCCGACGCTGCTGATCCAGGGACGCCACGACTTCCTCTTCGACATCGACCAGGCGCTCGCGGCCTACAAGCTGCTCGCGGGCCCGAAGCGGCTCTACCTCGGCGATCTCGGCCATCCGCCCGCCACGAACCCCCGGCGGAGCTCCCGACGTACCTCGGCGAAGCCGTCGCCTGGTTCGGGCACTACCTCGTCGGAATCGAACCGCTCGGCGGAGGCCTCGAGCTCGCCAGCGACCCGTGGGACGGGACGGTGACCTCGTACAAGGCGCCGCCGCCCACGCGGCACACGACCGTGAACCTCCCGGGAACGAAGGGGATCGCCGCCAACGGGACGGTACGACGCTCGGTTCGGCTGACGGGCGGGCCGCTCGAGACGTTCGGAGACAGCTTCGTCAGTGTCCGGTACTCCGGCAACACCGGCGCCTTGACGGCGATCCGCGCGATGGTCTCCGAGAAGGGGAGCAGTACGCCGATCACGGTTGGCGCTGCGAAGCTCGGCAAGCGAGCGGGCGTGGTGAAGATCCCGCTTCTCGACGAGGCCGTGCTGCTGCCCGCGCGGCAAGAAGCTCGTCGTGACGCTCGGCTCGACGCACGGCAGACGGCGTCTACCTCCCGTTGTTCGGCGGCCCGGGCGGGCCGCAGGTGATCACCATCGGCCGCGTCACGCTCAACCTGTCGCTGCTCAAGAAGACCGTCTCGCGTTAGCGTCCGCCGCATGGCGGCGACGATCCGGATCGGCACGTGCTCGTGGGCGGACGAGGCGCTCTCGAAGTGGTTCTATCCGCCGAAGCTGCCGGCGAAGGAGAGGCTCGCCTGGTACGCCGAGCACTTCGACACGGTGGAGGTCGACTCGACCTTCTACCGGCTGCCGAGCGAATCGATGGTGCAGGGCTGGGCGGAGCGGACGCCCGACGGGTTCACGATGCACATCAAGGCGTTCGGCCTCATGACGCGGCATCCGGTCAAGGCCGAGACCATCCCGCCGGGCCTCCGCGAGGAGATGCCGCTCGACGAGCGCGGGCGCGTCGACCGGCCGCCGCGCGAGCTCCGCGGCGAGGTCTTCAAGCTCTTCCTCGAGGCGCTCGAGCCGCTTCGTGCCGCCGGCAAGCTCGGCGGAATCCTGTTCCAGCTGCCGCCGTACGTCGTCTACAAGGACTACTCGCTCGACTACCTCGAGTGGGCCCGCGAGCAGCTCGGCGGGCACGAGATGCTCGTCGAGTTCCGCCACCGCTCGTGGCTCGACGACGAGAACCGCGCGGCGAGCCTCGCCTTCCTCGAGCGGATCGGGGCCGGCTACGTCGTCGTCGACGCGCCGCGGTCCGAGACGGCGAAGAACCTCGTTCCGACCGTCGTCGCGACGACGTCCCCGATCGCCTACGTCCGCTTCCACGGCCGCAACCTCGGGACCTGGAACAAGCGCGGCGGCTCGGCGGCCGAGCGCTTCGACTACCTCTACTCGGACGAGGAGCTCGGGGAGTGGATGGAGCCGTTGCGCGAGCTCGCGGGACAGTCCGAGCAGGCGTATGCCTTCTTCAACAACAACGCCTCGTCGGAGGATCCGGACAACCCGCTCCGCCGCGTCTCCCAGGCGGCGACGAACGCGCGGCAGCTGCGCGGGCTCCTCGACGTGAACCGGATCGCGGCGAGCGGCGGAGCATGAACGTCGTCTCCATCGTCCACGGCGAGGACGCGGGCGCCTCGCTGTTCGGGCCCCTCGTTGCCGAGGCGGGACACCGCCTCGACGAGTGGAGCTTCGGCTGGGGCGCGCCGCCTCCGCAGCCCCTCGACGCGTACGACGCGGTGCTCGTCTTCGGGGGCGCGATGCACGTCGACCACGAGGACGCTCACCCCTGGCTTCGCGAGGAGGCGAGCTGGCTGCGCGAGCTCGTCCAGGGGACGACGCCGACGCTTGGAATCTGCCTCGGCTCGCAGCTCCTCGCGCAGGCCGCAGGCGCCCCGGTCGGGCCGCTGGCGGAGCCGGAGATCGGCTGGTGCGAGGTCGAGTTGACGGAGGCCGGCGGCGCCGATCCCGTCCTCTCCTCCCTTCCGCAGCGCTTCGACGCGCTGCAGTGGCACCACTACGGGCACGGCCTGCCCGAGGGCGCTGTCGCGCTCGCGCGCAACGACGCGTCGCTCCAGGCGTTCCGGCTCGGCGACGCCTGCTGGGCGTCCAGTTCCATCCGGAGGTGACCGAACCGCAGCTGGGCCGCTGGATCGCCGACGGGAGCGACCCGCCGCCCGACGCCGAGCGGCTGCTGCGCGAGACGCGCGAGCGGATCGGACCGTGGAACGAGCTCGGACGTCGGCTCTGCCGCTCGTTCCTCGTCGCTGCCGAGCGACTCGTCACGTGCCGGCTGACGCCCTCGCTCTCACGCTCGCCGCCGCCGTCCTTCACGCGAGCTGGAACGTGTTCCTGCGCGGCTCGGACGACGTCGAAGCCAGTTTCGCGGTCGTCCTCGGGCTCTCGCTTCTCCTCTTCGCGCCGGTCGCCGCGGCGACATGGTCGGTGTCGTGGGCGGTCGCTCCCTACGTCGCCGCATCGGCCGTGTTCGAGGGTCTGTACTTCGCGCTGCTCGTCGCCGCCTACCGCCGCCGTGAGCTGTCGGTCGTCTACCCAGTCGCTCGCGGATCCGCCCCGCTCCTCGTGCTCCTCGGGACGGCCGTCGTGCTCGGTCGCCACGTCTCGGTGGCAGCAGCGGCCGGCGTCTGTCTGGTCGCCGTGGGCGTCGTCCTCGTGCGCGGCTTTCACACGCAGCGACGAAGGCGTGCTCGTCGCGCTCGCCATCGGCTGCGCGATCGCCGGCTACACGCTCGTCGACAAGGACGGGCTCCATCACGCGGCGGCACTCCCCTACCTCGAGCTGGTGCTGGCCCCGGTCGGGCTGATTGCGGTGCCGATCGTCGCGGTGCGGCGAGGAGCTCGGGCGCTCCGCGCTCAGCTGACCGCGTCAACGGTGGTCGCCTCGGTGGCGGCCTTCGGCGCGTACGCGCTCGTGCTTGCGGCACTCCGGCTCGCGCCTGCTCCGGAGGTCGCCGCGGTTCGCGAGACGAGCATCGTCCTCGCGACGCTGCTCGCCGCCGTGTTCCTCCGCGAGCGCGTGGGACCGACGCGACTCGCGGGCGCAGCCGTGGTCGCGGGCGGCGTGGCGCTGATCGCGCTGTCCTGACGTCCGACGGGCCGTTCACGATTGCGGCGGTTGGGGGCCCTAGGCGGAATCCTGGAGGTGGCGACATGCGGTTCGACCTGAAGCAGCTCAACACCCTGGATCGTGTGATTGCCGGCGGTGCGGCCGTCGCGTTCATCGCGTCCTTCCTGCCCTGGTACGGCGTCAGCGTCGGGCCGTTCAGCGCATCCGTGAGCGGCTGGTCGGCGGGCTTCACCGCGTGGGCGGGAGCGCTGCTCCTCACCTTCGCGGGAGTGCTCCTGGTGCTCCGCCGCTCGGGCGCCACGTTGCCTTCGCTTCAGGTCGGCCCGTCGGTGCTCGTAGCCGGCATCGCAGCGCTCGGCCTGCTGCTCGTGATCATTCGCTGGGTGAGCCTGCCTCGCTACCACATCAGCGACCTCAGCTACGACGCCGGCGCAAGATACGGCCTCTACATCGCGCTCATCGCCGGCATCGCCGCGGTCGCCGCTGCAGTCATGCAGATGCGGGCGTCCGGCGAGGAGATGCCGTGGGCTCAGGCGCAGCAATCCACGGCAGCGCCGGAGCCTCCTCCCGAAGCTCCGCCGGCCCCCGAGGAGTAACTAGCGCTCGAGCGGAAGCTCGTCGTGCCGGCTCCACTCGTGCCAGGAGCCGGCGTAGTTGCGCGCGTCGTAGCCCGCGGAGCGGAGCGCGAGCGTCGCGAGTGCCGAGCGTGAGCCGGAGTGGCAGTAGGCAACGATCTCCGCGCCCTCGGGCAAGCCGACGAGCTCGCGGATGCGCTCCGGCTGCGCGGGTCGTCCCAGGCCTTCGAACAGCTCGCCGACCTCGAGATTCCGCGCGCCGGGAATGTGCCCTTGACGCGGGTCGCACTGGTTCCCACGGCGCCCGCTGAACTCGTCCGCGGTACGCACGTCGAGAAGCGTCAGAGACGCATCTCCGATCCGGCCGGCGAGCTCCTGCCTTGTCGGGCAGCGCCCGCGGATTCGGTTCGAGGGCGGCCTGCGCCTCGCGCACCGGCTCCAGCTCGACCGCTCCCTCCTGGAGCTCGCCGTCCCATCCGGCCATTCCGCCCAGCAGAATCGCGACCTGGGGATGGCCCGCGAGCTCGGCCATCTGAGCCGCGGGCATCGCGCCGACCCCGTCGCCACGGTCGGCCAGCACGAGCCGCTCACGGCCCGTGATCCCGTGCCGCCGGAGCCGCAGGGCGATCTCCTTCGCGAGGTCGCGCGCCGACTCCTCGTCCGCCGCCGGCGGCGGGGAGCCGAGCACCAGCGGCCGGGAGCCCGGGATGTGGCCGCGCATGTGTGCGTTCGGCCCGCGGACGTCACCGACCACGAGATCCTCCTCGCCGAGATGCTCGGCGAGCCAGCCGGAATCGACGACGGCCCTCACAGCGCGGCGACGATACCTGCTTCGGCCGCGATCGAAGGCCGCTCTTCGAGCCGGGCGAGCCATCCGGCGAGCGAGGGGAAGTCGCCGAGGTCGATCCCGAGCATGTCGCGGGCGCGAAGGAGCCACGGGACATACGCGATGTCGGCGAGCCCGTACTCGGCGCCGCCGAGGTACCGGCGCTCGCCGAGCACGATGTCCAGCGCATGGAGCATTGCGTCGAGCTCCGGGCGAGCGCCTTCCTCGCCGCGACGAAAGGCGTAGTACGGGTCGGTGAGCTCGTGGTCGCGAAAGATCATGAGCCGCACGAACGCGCGGTCGGCGGGATCGGGCGGAAGCAACGCGCGGCTCGGGGTAGCGCTCCTCGAGAAACTCCATGATCACCGCAGACTCCGGCAGCGGCCGTCCGTCCTCCTCCAGCACCGGAACGCGGCCGGTCGCGTTCTTCTCGTACAGCCACGCCGGCCGGTCGGACAGGTCCACCTCGACCACGTCCAGCTCGATGCCCTTCTCGGCGAGGACGATCCGGACGCGTGCGCAGTACGGGCAGCGCGCGGCGTCGTAGAGCGTGATCACGGCTGGAGTCCCATGACCGCTGCGAGCTGCTCGTAGAGCTCCTGCGCCGGGGGCAGATCGCCCGGCGAGGACGCGGTTCGCGCCACCTCGCGCACGCGCTTCGGGTCGGCGCCCGTCAGCCGCGCGACGACCGTCGCATTCGCCCCCAGCGCATAGGCATCGCCCGGCGGCAGCGCTCCGTAGTACTCCGGAACGGAGAGGTACTCGTCCACGTCGTAGCCGCGATCGAAGAGGTCGTAGCGGACGACGGCGCCCCGCTCGACGCCCAGCAAGAGGACCACACCGCCGCTCGTGTACGAGAGCTCCTTGGCGAGCGCCTTCAGCCGGGCCGGATCCGCGTCGGTCGCGTCGGAACGGACGCGCACCCAGCCGCCCTCGACCTCGACGTCCGGTTCGCTGCGGAGCACCTTGACCGCGTCCCGCTTGACCTTCTCGACGTCGTCGGTCTGGACGTGGACGAAGCCGAACGTCGGGCCGTCCGCGGGAGCGAGCCGCTGCTCGAGTTGCGCGAGCGGCGCGCCGAGCGTCAGCTCGACGGGCTTGAAGCCCCAGTGGTCGTAGATCGCGCGCGCCTCGGCGTTGGACGCGAGGACTTCCAGCTCGAGCATCTCGGCGCCCGCCGCCCGGAGCCGGGTCGCGACCTCACGGACGAGCTCCGCGGCGAGACCGCCGCGCCGGGCCTCGGGGCGAACGTAGACGACCTCGAGGAAGCCGAGGCGATCTCCCCTCCGCCGCGCGACGGCGAGCCCGTCCTCGTCCGCGAGCAGGACGACGTCCTCCTTCACGGCCCGCTCGAGCCACTCCAGATCCTCCGCGAGGTCGTCCTCGCGCCACGGCTCGTCCGGAACCTCCGTGTTGAACGCCGTCCACAGCTCGCGGACGAGCGGAAGGTCGTCGGCAGTCGCGGCTCTGATCACGGATTCAGGAACTGTGCGAGGAGATAGTGGGCCGTCAGGTTCTGGAAGGGCTCGAACCGCGCGCCCGTCGCGCGGACGTCCACGTCACCATAGAGCGCGCGTACCGCCTTGCGCAGCGCGAGGTCGCCCGCCGGCCAGGCGCGCGGCCGCCCGAGATGGCGGGCGAGGAACCAGTCGGCCGTCCATTCGCCGAGGCCGCGGATCGCGACGATCTGGCTCTTCACCTCTTCGTCGGGAAGGAGTGCGAGCCCGCCAAGGTCGAGGGCGGAGCGGGCCAGGCCGACGACGTACTCGGCCTTGCGGCGGGAGAACCCGAGCGCGACGAGCTCTTCCTCCGAGGCGAGCGCGACGCGCTCGCGTGTCGGGAACGCCCAGACGCGGCCGAGCGACTCGCCGAGCCGCTCGACGAACCGGTTCCGGATCGCGACGGCCGCGTAGAGCGAGACCTGCTGCGCGGTGATCGACGTGACCAGCGCCTCGAACGGGTCGGGTGAGAGGGACGGGCGGAAACCGGCGAAACGGGCGACGAGCGGAGCGAGCTTCTCCTCGCCGGCCGCCCACGCGGAGAAGGCGACGAGGTCGAAGTCGAAGCCGAGCAGCTTGCGGACGACGGGCTCCGTCTCGGCGTCGAGCGGGTCGACCTCGACACCGCCTTCCGCTGCGGAGATCCGAACCTCTCGTCCGCCGACGGCGCGGTAGAGCGCCCCGTCCTCCCAGACCGTCGCCCGGTCGAGGCCGAAGGCGCGAAAGCGAGCCGTCGTCAGCTCGAGCGAGAACGGCTCTGGCACGGCGAGGAGCGCCATGCGCGGACCGTAGTCGGACTCCCGGCGCGAATTGCCAGACCGACGCGTTCAGCGCGTCCCAGACGTTCCGGCGAACTCACTCATGTCAGAGGTGAGACGTGAGACCCGCGCCGGAGGCGTCCGCTCCTTCGGCCGCGTCGCCGTCCTGCGCGTTCGCGTACCAGGAGCGCCAGTACGTCCCGTCGTCGAGGCCGCGGGCAAACGTCGTCAGCCGCAGCGGGTTGAACGTGTCGCACATCACGGCGAGCTCGTGCGTCTCGTGCAGCCCGATCGACTTCTCGGCGAGGCCGGGCTGCGGCCCGTGCGGCAGTCCGGACGGGTGGAGCGTGATCGAGCCGACCTCGACGCCCTTGCGCGAGCCGAACTGGCCGGAGACGTAATAGATCATCTCCTCGGACTGCAGGTTCGAGTGGTGGTACGGGATCGGCACCGCGAGCGGATCGAAGTCGAGCTTGCGCGGGCAGAACGAGCAGATCACGAAGTTCGGCCCCTGGAACGTCTGGTGAGACGGCGGCGGCTGGTGGATGCGGCCCGTGATCGGCTCGAAGTCGTGGATCGAGAACGTCCACGGATAGAGATAGCCGTCCCAGCCGACGACGTCGAACGGGTGGTAGTCGACGACGTATGTCTGGTAGCCGCCGCGGACCCGCACCTTGACCGGGTACTCCCCCTGCTCTCGCACCGTGTGCAGCTCGGTCGGCGGGTGGACGTCGCGGTTGTAGTACGGCGCGCCCTCCATCAGCTGCCCGTACTGGTTCCGGTAGCGGCGCGGGATCTCGATCAGGCCCGGCGTCTCGAAGACGAGGTACCGCTGCTCGCCTTCCGGCCTGAACCGGTAGGTCGTGCCGCGCGGGACGACGACGTAGTCGCCCTCGGAGTACGGGCAGATCGCCGAAGATCGTCTCCAGCGTCCCCGACGCCCTCGTGGACGAAGATCACCTCGTCGCCCTCGCCGTTGCGGAAGAAGTAGTCCATCGACCCCGCGGGGCGGCAGAGCGAGATCTCGACGTCGTTGTTCCACATCAGGACGCGCCGGCCGGTGATCTCGTCGCCCTCGGGGGCCGTGTCGAACGTCTTGAAGTGCAGGTGCGTGTGCTGCTCGGGCACCCACTCCTCGCGCTCGGTCGGCTCGAAGCCTCCGAGCTCCATCACGCGACAGGGCGAGTGGAGGTGGTAGAGGATCGACTCGTTGCCGGTGAAGCCCTCGAGGCCCATCACCTCTTCGGTGAGGAGCGTCCCGTTGTCCCGAAACTGGACGTGCCGCTTGCGCGGGACGTCTCCGAGGCGCTGGTAGAACGGCATCGCGACAGCGTATCGCTAGTCGAGCGCCAGCTTCGCCAGCCTGCGGCCGACCGCCGGCGCGAACTTGAAGCCGTGCCCCGAGCAGGCGGAGCCGACCACGACGCGGCCTCGCCGCTCGAGCACGAAGTTCTGATCCGCCGTCGAGGTGTAGAGGCAGGTCTGCGCTTCGACCGGGCTCGGATCGACGTCGGGGAAGCGCTCGCGCACCCATGAGGTGATGCGCTCGACGATCGCGGGGTCGGGCTCGCCCTCGGTATCGGGATCGGCTTCCGAGCCGCCGTGATGTGCGCCGGCCTTGAGCCCGTGAACCGGATCGTGGAGCGAGTACATCGCGTGGGTCCGGGTCTCGGCGCTCAGGTCGACGATGCACGGCCGCGGCGGGCCGTCCCACTTGAAGTACGCGAGCGTCTCGCGGGTGACCGTCACGGGCAGGTCGGGGACGAGGTCACGAATCCAGGAGCCTGCCGTGACGACGACGACGTCCGCATCGAGCTCGTCGGTCGACGCGATCCGCCGGTTCGTCTCGACCTCCACGCCGGCCGCCTCGAGGAACCTGTGGCGCGCCCGCTCGGAAAAGACGACGCCTGCGTCTGCGGTGTACAGCGCCGTCCAGCCATCGGGGAGGGTCGCGCCGAGCGCACGCACTTCCTCCTCGTCGAGTAGCCGGATCGGCACGCCGGTCTCCTCGAGTGCGCGTGTCGACAGGAGCGCGGGATCGGGCGAGAGCTCCACGAGCCCGTACATGCCGAGGAGATCGGGGTCGAGCTCCTGCCAGCCGGCGTACGCCTCCTGCGCGAAGCGAATCCAGTACTCCTCGGGATACGCCACGCGGAAGATGCGCGTCCGGCCGTGACTCGAGCCGCGGTCGTGGTCGAGGGCGAACTGCTCGTGCACCGTCACGTCCGCGCCGCGCTCGCGCAGCGCCCACGCGGTCGCGCAGCCCATCACGCCGGCCCCCACGACGGCGACCCTCATCGAACGATGAGGTCTCCGGGAAAGAGCCTCGTGTTCTCGGCGGCGTGCGCCACGAGCTGCTCCCAGTCGGCGCCGGGTGGCACGTCTTCGTCGGGCGTCGTCACGACCGGACCGAGCGTGAACGCGAAGTCACGCTGCTTCGCGCCGTGCAGTTGCGGCGCGACCCACTCGACGAACGGAGTGAAGCCACCGATCGCACCGTCGAGCCCCGATGATCGCCGCGACTCGCTCCACCTCTTCGGCTCCTGCCACGCCCGGCTCCTCCCCGATCGCCCGAATTGCAGCCGGGTTCGCGAAGACGAAGTCGCCGGTGTCGTCGAAGACGCGAATCGAGGGCGGGTGGAGCACCGGCGCGCGGAAGACGACGTCGGCGAGCGGGTACTCCGCGTGCTCGCGCGCCTGCCCGCCGCCGGTGAAGAACGACTGCAGCGTCTGCGCCGCGAGCTGGATCACCTTCTCCCCGTCGAGCCGGCCCGGCCAGCCGCGCTCCAGAAACGGATCCTTCGGGCTGAACATGCACAGCTTCATCGGGGCTCCGTGTGGACGACGACGTCGGCGATCTCGGGCCGCTCGCGCCGGATGAGCTCCTCGATCCTGCTGGCATCCGCGTGCGCGTCGGCGAGCGTGCCGGAGCCGAGCCGGAGCGTCAGGTAGGCGACGAGCCCCTCGTCGGTGTCGACGAAGCGCAGCTCCGCCGGCTCGACGCCGAGCTCGGTGCGGACGATCCGGCGCACGGTCGCCTCGTCGCCGGCGACCTCGGTCCCGGCCGCTTCCTCTCCGAGCGGCTCGAGATGCGTCCGAACGGTCGACACCTCGGGAACGGCGCGCTCGATTGCCCGCTCGACCTGCTCGGCGATCGCGTGCGCCTCCTCGAGCGACAGGTCGCCCGGGAGCTTGAGGTGGAGCGAGAGCTCGGTGCCGCTATCGACCGAGACGACCGAGACGTTGTGCACCTCGCGGACGCGCGGGACGTTGAGCGCGGCGGCATGCGCGCGCTCTCGCACGTCGGCGTCGGCGGCGCCGAGCGGCTCGACATGGACGACGACATCCGCCTCCGGCAGCGCCGCCTGCACCGCGCGCTCGACCGAGTCGGCCGCCGCATGGCCCTGGCCGACGGCGGCGCCGTAGTCGACGCCGATCACGACGTCGGCGAAGAACCGTCCCGCTGCCTGGCGCATGCGCAACCGTCGCAGCTGCACGGCCGGTCTCACGCCGACGATCGCGCGGCGGGCAGCCTCCTCGGCGTCGGCGGGAGCGCGATCCATCAGCACGTCGACGTTCCGCCGCATCAGCCGGGCAGCGGCAAACAGGACGAGCACGGCGACGAACAGGGCCGCGACCGCATCCGCGCGCGGATGGCCGGCGCGCACGAGCACCAGCCCGACGAGCACGGCGAGCGAGCCGCCGAGGTCGCTCCCGAAATGGAGCGCGTTGGACGCGAGCGCGGGGCTCGAGTACGCGCGCGCCGCCCGCCACGACGCCGTCGTCCGGGAGATGTCGATGGCGATCACCACGCCGACGACCGCCAGCGCGTACCACGTCGCGTGAACGGAACCGCCCCCGTTCACGAGCCGCGAGATCGCCCGCCAGATGATCGCGGCGCTCGCGCCCACGAGGATCGTTCCCTCGGCGAGCGCGGCGAGATGCTCCGCCTTGCCGTGGCCGTACTGGTGGCCCAGATCCGCGGGTCGCACGGCGACGCCGACGGCGAAGAACGTGAGCAGCGCCGCGACGAGATCCGTGCCGGAGTGAGCAGCTTCGGAGATGAGGCCGAGGCTGTGCGTCGCGAGGCCGGTGCCGAGCTTGAGCCCGATGAGCGCGAGCGCGGCGAAGACCGACCAGAGCGCAGCTTTCCGCTGGGCCTCCACGCGGGAAGCCTACGGCTAGGAGGCGATGGGCTCGGGCGGCCAGATGAGCGCGTCCTGCCGGAACGCGCAGTGGCAGACCGGCGTGCCGCCGAGCGCGAACGGAGCGATCGAGGCGAGCTCGATCTCGGCCTCCGCGCGGCTGAGGAGCCACCGGTCGTGGTGCATCTCGGCAGCGGCATCCGCCGCGAAGAGGCGGTAGCGCTCGGTCAGGAACCAGTCGAGCGAGCCGGGCTCCGCGTGGAACGTCTCGCCCGTCGGGCGGTAGCGAGCCGAGAAGACACGGCCGGGCTCGCCGACCCTGACGCACTCGACGTCCTGCCAGTCCCCCGCCTGATCGAGCGTCATCCGCGCATGGAACGCCGGCACGCGGTAGATGCGGCGGACGCCGAGCGCTGCGAGCCGGCTCGAGGCGTCGATGCTGAAGAACCAGACGCCCGGCAACCCGTCCGGCCCGCGGACGTAGGTGCGGACGTTGAGCTGGAGGAACGACGAGATGCCCGGTAGCGGAAGCGCGCCCCGGGCCCGCAGCGCGCGCACGCGGAAGAACACGAACGAGAGCCAGGCACTGCCGTCGTGCTCCTCGATCTCGAGCTCGTCCGGGACTCGCGCGCGAACGTCCTCGAGCGGCACGGGCCAGTGCGCCCAGAAGAGGTGCTCCCAGGTCTGCCCGAGCGTCCAGCGGCTGTCGGGCAGGGGAAACGGACGGTGACCGACGCTGCGCAGCGAGCGCGCCTGCCGGCTCGCCGCCCTCGCGTCGTCGAAAACGCTCAAGAGAGCGTCCTCCCTCCTACTACAGGTTCCCGCGCAGCGCCTGCTCGCGCTCGATCGCCTCGAACAGCGCCTTGAAGTTGCCCTCGCCGAAGGTGGTCGCGCCGTGCCGCTCGATCACCTCGAAGAACACGGTCGGCCGGTCCTGCGCGGTCTTCGTGAAGATCTGGAGGAGATAGCCGTCCTCGTCGCGGTCGACGAGGATCTTGTGCTTCTGGAGGATCGGCCATTCCTCGGCGATCTCGCCGACGCGGCCGGGCACCTCCTCGTAGTACGAGTCGGGCGTGTCGAGGAAGATGAAGCCGCGCTCCTTCATCGCCTCGACGGTGCCGACGATGTCGTCGACGCGAGCGCGATGTGCTGCGCGCCGGCGCCGCCGTAGAACTCGACGTACTCCTCGATCTGGCTCTTGCGCTTGCCCTCGGCCGGCTCGTTGATCGGGAACTTGATCTTGCCCGCGCCGTCCGACATGACCTTCGACATGAGCGCCGAGTACTCGGTCTGGATCTGGTCGTCGCCGAAGTGGAGGATGTTCGTCATCCCGAAGACGCGCTCGTAGAACTCGACCCAGTGGTTCATCCGGCCGAGCTCGACGTTGCCGACGATGTGGTCGACGTTCAGGAGGCCGACGCCCTGGCCGGTCTGGCCGTTCGCCGAGGCGGAGACGTAGCCGGGCAGGAACGGGCCGCTGTAGTCGGCTCGGTTGACGAACGTGTGGATCGTGTCGCCGTACGTCGCGATCGCGGCGCGTTCGACCGTCCCGAACTCGTCCTCGTCGGTGCGCGGCTCCATGACGCCGCGCGCGCCGCGCTACACGGCCTGGCGGTACGCCTCGGTCGCGTCGGGCACGGTGAGCGCGATGTCGTGCACGCCGTCGCCGTGCTTCGCGTGGTGCTTCGTGATCTCGTGCTCCTCGCGCAGAGCGCTCGTGACGACGAAGCGGACGTCTCCCTGCTCGAGCACGTAGGAGGCGCGATCGCGGACGCCCGTCTCCGGGCCCGCGTACGCGGTGCGCGTGAAGCCCATCGCGTGCTCGTAGAAGTACGCAGACTGCTTCGCGTTGCCGACCCAGAGCTCGACGTGATCCCAGCCGAGGAGCGGCATGAAGTCTTCGGCCATGGCCTCGATTATGCCGGGCCTTCGAGCTCGGCGGCTGTCGCCCGCGGGCGACGCCGGACCCGCTCGTAGGCGATCCCGGCGAAGATGAGCACGCCGCCGGCGATCTCGAGCCCGTGGAGCGACTCCGAGAGGATCAGGAGCGCGAAGAAGACGGCGAAGAACGGCTGCAGGTTGGTGAAGAGCGACGCTCGCGACGCGCCGACGCGGTCGATCGCGGTGAACCAGAGGATGTTCGTGAGGAAGAGCGGCCCGATGACGGCGTAGGCGAAGCCGAGCCAGACCTTCCGGCCGAACGAGAAGTGCTGGTGGCCGACCTGCGGGATGCTCACGAGCGCGAGCGGCACCCAGCCGATCGCGAGCACGAGCGCGCTGATCCGGAACGGCGAGTAGCGGCGCATCAGCGGCGCGATCGTGACGGTGTAGCAGGCCCAGGTGACGCGCGAGTGCGATCGCGATCAGGTGCCGTTGAAGCTCGAGCCGACGCTCCGCCGTCGCCGGCCGCGATCAGCGCGACGCCGCCGAACGTGATACCGGCGCCGATCCAGAACGCGCTCTGCACGTCTCCAGCCGGAAGGCGAGCGAGATGAGCCCGATGAAGATCGGCGTCGAGCCGAGGAGGAGCGCCACCGTCGAGGCGTGGGCGAGCTTGAGGCCGTAGACGAAGCAGAGCTGGTTCAGGAAGATCGCCGGCGCGGCGAGGCGGACGAGCTTCCAGTCGGCCCGCGCGATCCGGAACGAGCGCTCCCGGCAGTAGGTGAAGACCCAGAAGAGCGCGATCGCGACGAAGTAGCGGATCGTCCCGTACGCGAGCGGCTGCCAGCCGTGCTCGAACATGTACTTCGTGACGGTGATGTTGAGCGCCCAGAGCAGGACGGTGCCGAGCAGCATCGCGTCGACTAGGAGAGGCTCTGCCGCACGTCCTCGAACGCTACCTCCGTTAGGCTCTGCTGCGATGCCCGAGCCGACCTTCGCCGACATCGACGCCCTCGTCGGGCCCGCGACGCCGCACTTCGCCTACCAGCTGCGCGCGCGCGTGCGCGAGCTCGTGCTCGACCTGCCGGACGACGCATCCGGTGCGGCGCTACGCGGAGGAGAAGATGGAGCTGCTCGACCGGCTCGGCCACGCGTCCTCGAAGGCGGACGACGGCGGGCGCGAGCCGCGCGTCGCGGCCCGGCTGGTCCGAGCTGCCGAGCGCGGCGCCCGCCGACGAGCCGCTGCCCCGGCGATGAGCCTCGACGGCTCGTCGGTCCTCGTGACCGGCGGCACGCGGGGGATCGGCCTGGCGATCGCGCTCCGGCTCGTGCGCGACGGCGCGACGCGCGCGGTGCTCGGCTACATGCGGAACGACAAGGCAGCGGAAGAGGCAGCGGCGCTGCGTCGAGGCGGCCGGCGCCGAGCCGGTGCTCGTGCGCGGCAAGGTCTCCGACGAGCGCGTCGTCGAGGAGCTCGCCGCGCACGGGCCGTACCGCGTCGTCGTCCACAACGCGGCGACCGGCGTGATCCGCCCGGCGCTCGAGACCGAGGACAAGCACTGGGACTGGACGCTGAACGCGAACGCGCGCGCACTGCTCTCGCTCGCGCGCGCGACCGCGCCGGAGATGGAGGAAAGCGGCTCGATCGTCGCGATCTCGAGCCTCGGCTCGCAGCGCGTGCTCGAGAACTACGTCCTCGTCGGCACTTCGAAGGCCGCGCTCGAGTCCGTCGTCCGCTACCTCGGAGTCGAGCTTGCGCCCGCGGCATCCGCGTCAACTGCGTCTCGGCGGGCGTCGTCGACACCGGCGCGCTCGAGCTGGTTCCCGAACAAGGAGGAGATGCTCGCGACCGTCGAAGCGAACGCCCGCCGGACGGCTCGTCGAGCCGGAGGACATCGCGGCGGCGGTCTCCTTCCTCTGCTCGCCGGACGCCGCGATGGTGTGCGGCCAGACGCTCGTCGTCGACGGCGGCTACTCGCTCGGGGCGTAGGCCCGATGGAGCCGACCGAGCACAACCGCCGCGCGTTCGAAGAACGGCACCGAGCGCGTGCAGAGCCCGTCGGGCTGCCGCCGATCGTGAAGGCGACGCTCGGCGACCTGACGGGGAAGCGGGTGCTCCACCTGCAGTGCGGGACCGGCGAGGCGAGCGCCGAGCTCGCCGAGCAGGGCGCGGTCGTGACCGCGGTCGACCGCGTCCGGAGCCTGCTCGACGAGGCGCGCGAGCGGTGGCCGAAGATCCTCTGGATCCAGGCGGACGCCACAGGCGCTGCCGCGCGGAGCTGCGGCGCGGCCGCTTCGACCTCGTCTACTCGCCCGAGGGCGTGATCGGGGGGCTCGCCGACCTCGACGGGTGGGCGACGCGGCATCGGGGCGCGCTCCGCGCGCGCGGCGAGCTGCTCGTCTTCGACGACCACCCCGTCGCGCTCTGCGTCGACGGGCTGCAGCGCTGGCGCAACGACTACTTCCGCGACCGGCCGATCCCGACCGGCTCTGGCGGCTCGGCCAGGTCGTGAGCGCACTCGCGCGTGCCGGCCTGCACGTCGAGGCGCTCGAGGAATACCCGGGCGGCACGTCGCGTCTCCGCCACGACCGCCGCATCCCGGCGACCTTCCTGCTCTACGCGCGCCGCGCGGCCTAGCCGAGCTTCTCGAACGCCTCGTCCAGCTCGGCGTCGGTGATCGTCAGCGGCGGCGTCGCCTGGATGAGGGAGCCGTCGCCGGCCGGGACGACGAGGACGCCGCGCGCGAGCGCTTCCTCCGCGTCACCTGCGCGCGCCCGAAGCAGCCCGCGGCCCCACCAGCCGGCCCGCTCGAAGCGCTCGCCCACCGCTCGCACGCGCTCCAGCAGCTTCGGCACCTCGTCGAGCACGACGAGCGCCGCCGCGCACGCGAGCGGGTTCCCGGTGTGCGTGTGCGTGTAGACGTCCTCGGGCCCCAGCTGCCACACGTTCTCGAGACCATCCCGGTAGAAGAGTGCGGCAGACAGCGGCAGTCCGCCACCCGAGCGCTTTGCCGACGCAGAGCACGTCCGCGACCTGCGCACCCGGCCACATCTCTCCGACCCGAC
Organism: uncultured Actinomycetes bacterium; assembly: GCA_963790845.1. Taxonomy (GTDB): domain Bacteria; phylum Actinomycetota; class Thermoleophilia; order Gaiellales; family Gaiellaceae; genus Palsa-739. The sequence goes on from CAWBQC010000007.1 coordinate 69,391, forward strand.
CGAGCCCGGCGTAGATCGAGTCGACGACGAGCAGCGCGCCGGCCTCGTCGCATCGACGGCGCAGCGTCGCGAGGAAGTCGTCCGGCGGAACCCGCGACCCGGACGCGTCCCTGGATCGGCTCGACGACCACGCAGGCCGAGTCCTCCGGCAACGGCCCGGGATCCTCGCCGTACGGCCGCCGGTGCACCGGGCCGGGGAGCCATGGCGCAAACGGCTCGCGGAACTGCTCGAACCCGGTCGCGGCGAGCGCGAGGAGCCCGGTGCCGTGGTAGGCGCCGTCGAAGGCGACGATCCCCGGCCGCCCCGTCGCGAGAAGCGCCGTGCGGAGCGCGATCTCGACCGCGTCCTCCCCCGTCACGCCGAGCTTCGCCGGCCGCGGGAGCGCCTCCCGCAGCCGCACCGTGACCTCGGCGTCGGCGAGATCCCCGAGCGCGTGCACGACCTCCTGCTCGCGCCATGCCTCGAGGATGCGCGGGTTGCGGTGCCCGAGCGCGGCGACGCCGAAGCCGCCGGTGAGATCGAGCAGCTCGCGCCCGTCCGCGAGCGTGACGCGGCAGCCCTCGGCGCGTGCCCAGATCACCGCGAGAGGCCGAGCATTCGCCCTGCCGTCGCGCGCGCGATCGTCCCCGCCATGGCCGGGTTCTCCTGCAGCCGGCGCAGCGAGTAGCTGTACCACTGCTCGCCGAACGGGACGTAGACGCGCAGCCGGTGTCCTTCCGCGACGAGCTCGTCGCGCCTGTCCTCGCGCACGCCGAGCAGCATCTGCAGCTCGTACTCGGCGACTCGAGCCCGCGCTGCGAGATCCGCGCAAGCGACTCCCGATCAGCCACTCGTCGTGCGTCGCGACGCCGACGTAGCAGCCCGCGTCGAACAGCGCGTCGAGGCAGCGCAGGAAGTTCGCGCGCACCGCCTCGGCGTCGGTGAACGCGATCGACGCCGGCTCGAGGTAGATGCCCTTGCAGAGCCGAACGCTCGGCCGCAGGTCGGCGAGCGCGTGGACGTCGTCGAGCGTCCGGCGCAGGCGCGCCTGCAGGACGACGCCGAGGTTGTCGTGCCCGCCCTCGCGCAGCTCGCGGTAGAGCCGCAGCGTGTCGTCGGTCGTCGACGAGTCCTCCATGTCGATCCGGACGAAGTTGCCGTCGCCGGCCGCGGTGCGCACGACGTCGAGGAGGTTCTCGCGGCAGAGGTCGTACGAGAGCTCGAGCCCGAGCGCCGTGAGCTTGACGCTGACGTTCGAGTCGAGCTCGGCCTCGTGAATCGCCGCGAAGACGTCGCGGTACGCCTGCGCGATCGTCGCGCGTCTCCTCCTCGCGGGTGATCTCCTCGCCGAGGACGTCGACCGTCGCCAGCTTCCCGCCCGCGTTGAGCGCGCGGACGCAGTCGACAGCCTCGGCGAGCGTCGCGCCGGCGATGTAGCGCGAGGAGAAGAGCTGCACGACCGGCTTCGGCACCGCCGGCAGGAGGCGAACGAGCGCTGAGTCGAGCAGCGACACGGGCGCGGCGATTCTACGCAGCGACGGGCCGCGCGCCCGGCGCCTAGGGGTCTCGCGCATGAAGCCCTGGCGCGCGGCGCTGACGAGCGCCACCGCCTCGGGGAAGAGGACGCGCATCGCGTCGCGGAGCGCGACCGCCTGCTCGTCGACGCCGCCCTGCGGCTGCACCTGCTGCAGCGCCGCCGCGGTCAGCTCGACCGCGGTGTTGAGCGTCAGCGTCGCGAACTGCTCGCGCTGCGCCTCCTGGACGCTCTCGGCCTGCTGCTCGGCGAACTCGCGCAAGCCGCGCATCAGGTCCTCCGGGTCGCCCCCGAACGGGAATCCGAATCCTCCGCTTCCTTCCATGCGGCAAGGGTAGCCGCGTGCCGCGCGACTACGTCAGCGGAAGCTTGTGGTTGCGCTCGACGTCGGCCGCCAGCTCCTCGACGGAGCCGGCCGCGGCCTGCATCGCCGTGGCGAAGGGAGAAGCGCCGCGTCGTCGCCGAGCGCCTGCTCGAGCCGGCGCGCGGCGGAACCGATTGCGTCGAGGTACGCGCCGCTCGCGACCCGCGGCTCCGGCAGCAAGCGTCTCGGCGAGCGCCGCGGCCGCTCCCTCGGCCTCCTCGATCCCGACCGGGTCGTCGGTCTCGCGGATCTCCGCGAGCCGGGCCCGAAGCTCCGGCAGGTCGCCCGCCTCCGGCGGACTCCTCCGCCACCTCGCAGAGCCCGGCGAGCGAGGCGGCTTCCCGCACGAGACGCGCGTCGCGTGAGCGGTTGCGCCTCCAGCGTCGAGCGCGAGCCAGGCGCGACCTCCCGCCGACTCGAAGGCACAGAGATAGACGCGCCTGCCGAGCGTCTCCGCGACGAGCACGCCGGCGAGCTCTTCGCCCGGCGCCGCGAAGGCCGCGGCGGCGCCTGCGATCCGCTCAACGTCCTCGGCGACCGTCATCCGGCCAGAATAGGGCCGTGGAAGCCGCCCGCGACACGCCACGCGCGCGAGCTGTTCGCGCCGCTCGGCCCGACCTACGACCGCTACGCGCGCCTGCTCTCGTTCGGCCAGGACCCGCGCTGGCGGTCATTTCTCGTCTCACGGATCCCGCCCGACGCGCGCGCAGTGCTCGACGTCGCGACCGGCACCGCGGCCGTCGCGATCGAGCTCGCGAGTGCAGAGCCCGCCCGCTCGGTGGTCGGGATCGACCAGAGCCCCGAGATGCTCGCGGCGGGACGCGAGCGCGTCGTGCAGGCCGGCCTCGGCGAGCGGATCGAGCTGCGCGAGGGACGCGCGGAGGCGCTGCCGTTCGCCGACGGAGAGTTCGACGCGCTCACCTTCACGTATCTCCTGCGCTACGTCGACGACTACCGCGCGACGCTGCGCGAGCTCGCCCGCGTCGTGCGCCCCGGCGGGACGGTCGCGATGCTCGAGTTCGGCCTCCCGCGCGGGACGTGGCGGCCGCTGTGGGAGCTCTACGTGCGGGTGGGCCTGCCCGCGCGCGGGCGCCGTCGTCTCACCCGGCTGGCGCGAAGTCGGAGGCTTCCTCGGCCCGAGCATCCGCGGCTTCTGGCGCGACTGGCCGGAGCCGCGACTCCTCGACGCCTGGCGCGAGGCGGGTCTCGCCGACGTCCACGCGCGCCGGCTGAGCCTCGGCGGCGGCATCGTCGTCTGGGGACGGCGCGTGTGACGCGGCGCGGCGCGGCCGGCGTTCTACGCGCTGCGCTCCGGCGGCTGGCGCGACTACGTGACGCTCCTCCACCCGCCGTACACGCTCTGGCATCTCTCGTACGTCGCGGTCGGCGCGGCGCTCGCGCCGCGGATGGACTGGCCGCTCCTCGGCTGGACGACGCTCGCCTTCGCGCTCGCCATGGGCGTCGGCGCGCACGCTCTCGACGAGCTGAAAGGACGACCGCTCCAGACGCGCATCCCCCGGACGATCCTGGCGACGCTCGCCGCGCTCTCGATCGCGGGCGCCGCCGCGATCGGCATTGCCGTGGCGGTCTCGCGCACGCTGTGGCTGCTCGTCTTCGTCGCCGTGGGGGCCTTCCTCGTCGTCGCGTACAACCTCGAGCTGTTCGGCGGCACGTTCCACGGAGGGCTCTGGTTCCCGGCCGCCTGGGGAGCCTTCCCGGTGCTCACGGCGTACTTCGCCTCGGCGCGGACGCTGCACGGCGCGGCATTCGCGGCGGCGGGGTATGCGTTCGCCTCGAGCTGGGTTCAACGTCGCCTGTCGACCCCGGTGCGGCTCGTCCGCCGCCGCGTGGTCGCCGTCGAAGGGAGGATGGATCTCGACGACGGAACGAGCGTGCCGCTCGACGCGGACGCGCTCGCGGCGGAGCCCGAGGCGGCGCTCAAGGCGCTCGTCGTGGCCACCGTGCTCGTCGCCGTCGCCCTGCTCCTGCTTCGCGCGGGCTAGCTCTACACTCAGGCGATGGCGCTGACGACCATCGCCGACCTCATCTTCGCCGGCGGCATCGTGCTCGCTGCGCTGGCGCTCGCCGGCGCAGCGCTGCAGCGAATGCCGAGCTCGCTGCTCGCCGTTGCCACCGCTCTCGAAGCGGCGGGAGCGATCGGGATCTGGGTCGCGTTTGCGCTGCGCCACGACCGGCCGCTCGCCGTGGCCGCGGGCGGGCTCACGGCTTGCGCGCTCGTCGCCGGGGCGGCGATCCTCCTGCGCCGCGCACTGCGGCGGGTCGGTGCGATGGACGCGCGTCTTGCCGAGGCCGAAACGGACCTCCTCGCCGCAGTCGAGCAGGAGAAGAACGCACTCGCGGCGGAGCTCGAGCTCACTCTCGCACGCGCTCGCGCCGATTCGCGCTCTCTCCTCGAGGAGCAGGAGCGTCAGATCGCCGAGGAGCGGCGGGCCCTCGTCGCCGAGCGGGAACACGACGCAACGACGACTCTCGGCGAGAAGCTGAACACGGTTCAGGCACAGATGGAGCACCGGCTCGCGGAGTGGTCGCAGGATCTCGATCGCACCACCGAGGTGACCAAGATGCGGATCGGGGAGCTCGAGCAACGGCAGCAGCAGCTCTTGCGGGAGATCGAGCTCCGGCTCACAGCCGACGCCGAACGACTCTCGGCCGAGAGCGAAGAGCAGCGGGCGGGAGTGGCGCGGCTTCGCGCCGAGCTGACGCGCACGCTCGACGACGCACTCGGCGCCGTGCGGAACGAGCTCGAGGTGCACGCCGCCGAGCGCCGCCGGGCGCTCCACGATCTCGAGACCCGCCTCGCGCGCCGGGAACGCGAGCTGACGGAGCAGGCACAGCGGGAAGAGGCCGATGCGGCGCAACGGATTCGCGGCGGCTTCGAGGACATCTCTCGGCGCCAGATCGAGCAGCTCGAGCGCGCCGTCGACCGAGCGGTCGCATCGCACGCGGACGAGGCGGCGCAACGGTTCGCGCAACTCGTCAAGACCTCACGAGAGGACGCGGCGAAGCGCCTCGCGCGCGAGCTGGACCGGGCCGTGAGCGCCTTCGCCCGGGAAGCCGAGACGGTGCTTGCCGAACGGCTCGCGCACGTCGGGGACGCCGGCGCGCAGAGGATCGAGCATCGGGTTTCGAACGTCGCGGGTGACCTCGAGCGCCGGCATGACGAGCTTGCGGCGGCGCACGACCAACGGCTCGGCGAGCTGGAGTCAGAGATGCGGCGGCGAATCGACGAGCTCCGCGCCGATCTGGACGCCGAGCGCGGCGTGCTCGAAGCCCGCCTGCAGGAGCTCGTGCGGCGGTTCGCCGCGACCGCAGACGCGCGCAGCTCCTAGCAAACCCTTTACAGGAGCGCTCTAACAAAGGCCGGGGAGGGTTCGTCGGTAGCAGCACGAACTGTTGCGGCCATGAGCGAGACGACGACTCAGATCCTCGAACCACTCTTCGACGAGCGCTCGAAAGTGGAGAGCTGGCGCCTCCACATCCTGATCGAAGCCGGCTATCCGCTCTCGCTCGCCGAGCGGCTCGCGGTGAGCGAAGCCGACCTGCACGTCGCGTGCGAGATGCTCGGCCAGGGCTGCGCGCCCGAGACCGCCGCCGAGATTCTTCTGTAACACCCCGGCCAGTACGCTGCGACCGTGGCCAAGGTCGAGGCGCTGCCGTACGACGACCGGACCGTCTACTCCGTCGCCGCGTTCAACCGCGGAGTCGGACAGTGGCTCGGACGCCTCCCCACCGTGTGGGTCGAAGGCGAAGTGACGGAGCTCCGCCGGCACGAGCGCTGGGCGACGGTCTTCTTCACGCTCAAGGACCCGGCGGACGGATCGTGCGTCGGCGTCACGATCGGACGCGGGAAGTTCGACGCGCTCCGGCTCGACCTCGCGGACGGAGAACGCGTGCACGTGTTCGGGCGGCCGGAGCTCTACGAGCAGCGCGCCGACTTCAAGCTCCGTGCGCTCACGATCGAGCGGTTCGGCGCCGGCGCCCACCTCGCTGCCCTCGAGCGTCTGAAGGCGAGCCTCGCCGCGGAGGGGCTCTTCGCCGAGGCTCGCAAGCGGCCTCTCCCGTTCCTGCCCCGGAGGATCGGGGTCGTGACCGGCAACGACGCGGCAGCGAAGCGCGACGTCGTGACCACGATCCGCTCCCGCTTTCCGGCGGCGTCCGTCCTCGTCGCGGAGACTTATGTGCAAGGTCCGCGTGCGGCAGCCGAGATCGTCGCGGCGATCAGCACCCTCTGCGAGCAGCCCGACGTCGACGTTCTCATCCTGACCCGCGGAGGCGGGAGCTTCGAGGATCTCCTCCCCTTCAGCGACGAGCGCGTCGTGCGTGCCGTTGCCGGCTGCCCGGTGCCCGTCGTCTCGGCTGTGGGGCACGAGCAGGACACGCCGCTCTGCGATCTCGCCGCCGACGTTCGTGCCTCGACCCCGACGGCGGCCGGGAAGATCGTCGTCCCCGAGCTGACTGAGTTGTGCGGCAGGCTCGACCGCACCCGCGAGGCGCTTGCGCGCAACGTCCAGCGCTCACTCGAGCGGGATCGGCAGCGGCTCATCCGCTCCGCCGAGCGGCTCAGGGCCGGCCCACGGGCCGTCGTCCAGCGAGAGAGCCTCCGTCTCGAGCGCACTCGCGAACGGCTACGGCTTGCGCCAGCGCTTGCGGTCGAGCGAAAGCGGGCGGTGCTCGAGAAGAGCGCCGCCACGCTCGTTGCGTTGTCACCTGTGCAAACACTCAGACGAGGGTACGCAATCGTTCGGACGGAATCCGGCGGCCTCGTCGGGTCGGCGAGCGACGTCTCCGCGGGCGCGCGCGTGGACGTCACGCTCGCCGACGGCGGATTCGGCGCCCGCGTCGAGGACGTGACCCCGTGACGGAGCAAGCGGAGCCGTCCTTCGAGCAAGCGCAGACCGAGCTCGAGCAGATCGTCGAGCGGCTCGAGCGCGGCCAGGCGCCGCTCGACGAGGCGCTCAAGCTGTGGGAGCGGGGCGAAGAGCTCTACGCCTTCTGCCGAACGAAGCTCGACGCCGCGGAGGGGCGGGTCGAAGAGCTCGCGCGCCGCGCGGAACAGTCACGACCCCCGGCTGCGCCCGAGACGGAACCGGGCGCCGACTAGCGCACGGCCGCGCCCTCGGCCCGGCGGCGCACGTCCTCCCCGACCTCGCTCCTCCGGAAGCTCGGCCTGGTTCGCCGAGGGCATCACGCGGAGCATCGCGAACGACAGCCCCTCGCGCGCGAGGAAGAGGAGGCCGACGCCGATGCCGACGGACGCCTCGATCGCCTGCAGCCCGAACCCGTAGGCGACGCCGACGCTGTACGACACGCCGTAGCCGGCGAGTGCAGACGCGATCGCAACCTGAAGAAGACCGACGTTGCCCGGCCAGAACGGAAAGATCGTCACAACGTTCATCACCAGCAGGACGACACCCGCTGCCGGTAGCGGCGAGTGAATGCCAAAGGCGCGCATCGCCGTGTAGACGGCAAAGATCTGGCATGTCCAGCCGCAGATCTGAAAGAAGATGGCGCCTGCGCTCCCAACGGGCGAGCGCATGACTCCGAGCCCGGCTCGACCCATCGTCAGCAGCCGGCGAACCGGGCCGAGCCCTTCGAGCGAGATCAGCGTGTGCCGGCGGGCGGTGAGAAACGCGAAGACGAACAGTCCGACTCCCACGCCGATCAAGGCGAGCAGGCTCGCGCGGGCGAACGAGTTCGGGATGCTCGCCGTGAGGACGACGTAGAGGATCAGCAGGAGAACCGGCACGATGTCGAAGACGCGGTGCGCGAAGACGGTCCCCACGAGCGTCGCCCACGTCCCCTTTCGCCTAGGGAGCTTTCGGGTCAGCACCGCGACGCGCGCGAGCTCGCCGATCCGGCCGGGCAGAACGGCGTTCGCGAACAGGCCGACGGAGAAGGCCGAGAACACGAGCGGCGCGCGCGGGTGCGGCGGCTCCATCGCCGAATGAATGACCCTCGTCCAGGCGAACGCCCTCGCGACGACGGAGAGGAGATTGAGCGCAATCGCCACGACGACCCATTCCCAGCGCACCGCTCTGAACGCGCTGCCGATGGACGCAAGGCTGTCGTGCCTCCACCAGAGCACGCCGGCGATCGCCGCGAGAAAGAGAAGCCCCAACACCACCCGCACCGCGCGGTTGAGCGGTAGGTGCAACATCCGATTCGGCTCGTGCGACGACTCGTTCGCGGGCGCCATCGGGCCATTATCGTCGGCGGCCCGGTGCGTCTTCGTTCCCCTCACGATCGCGAGATCGTCCGTCTCGCGCTGCCGGCTCTCGGCGCGCTTGCGGCCGAGCCGCTGTACGTCCTCGCCGACACCGCGATCGTCGGCCACCTCGGGCGGCCCCAGATCGCGGCGCTCGGCCTCGCCGGGACGGTGCTCGCCGGCTCCTTCACGATCTTCAACTTCTTCACCTACGGGACGACGGCTGTCGTCGCACGGGCGTCGGGTGCGGGCCGCCAGGAGGAAGCTGCCCGCCTAGCCGCTCAGGCGCTGTGGGCGTCGCTCGGCCTCGGGTTCGCCCTGCTGATCGCGTGCGAGATCGTTGCGGCACCACTGCTGCACGGACTTGGCGGCCACGGTCGCTCCGGCCACTACGCGCTCGTCTACTTCCGGATCGCGGCGGCCGGACTGCCCGCCGCGCTCGTCGCTCTCGCGGGTCAGGGATACCTGCGTGGTGTCTCGAATCTCCGCAGGCCGCTCGAGATCGTCGTCGCGGCCAATGCCGCCAACATCGTGCTCGAGCTGCTCTTCGTCTACGGCTTCCACTGGGGGATCGCCGGGTCGGCTGCGGGGACGGCCATCGCCCAGGCCGGGATGGGGATCGCGTTCGTCGTCGAGCTTCTCCGCCCTCATGCGCCGTCGCGACGGCCGAGCCTCCGCGAGATGAGGCCGCTCTTCCGGGTCGGGAGGCAGATCTTCGTCCGCACAGCCGCGCTCTACGCGTCGTTCCTCGTCGCCGCCTCCGTGCTGGCGCGCATGGGCGACGCGCAGATCGGCGCGCACCAGATCGCGTACCAGCTCTTCACCTTCCTGGCGCTTCTGCTCGACGCGATCGCCATCGCGGGCCAGGTGATCGTCGGCCGGATGCTCGGAGCCGGCGACGCGGACGGCGCACACGCGGCAGCCGTGCGAATGATCGGGTGGTCGGTTGTGGTCGGGCTCGTCTTTGCCGTGGTCCTTGCGCCGCTCTGGTACGCCCTGCCGCGCGCGTTCACGAGCGATCCGGCGGTGCTCCACCAGGCAGCGCTCCTCTGGCCGTTCCTCGCGGCGATGCAGCCGCTCGGCGCCGCGGTCTTTGCACTGGACGGGATCCTCATCGGCGCGGGCGACACGCGCTACTTGATGTGGTCGATGCTCGCGGCAAGCGGTCTCTTCATCACACTCGCGGCGCTCGCGCTCTCCTTCGATTGGGGAGTCGTCGGCGTCTGGGCGGCGCTCGACGTCCTCATCGCGGCGCGCCTCGCGCTGCTCGGCCCGCGCTTCGCACGCCGCCGCTGGGCGGTCGTCGGCTGGGAGTAAGATTCGTCGATGGAAGGCCTCGCCGAGCTGCATACCCACCTCGGCGGCTCGGTTTCGTCCGACATCCTCTGGTCGCTCGCCCACGAGCAAGGCATTGCGCTTCCGGTCAAGGACTTCTGGGACTTCGACCGGCTCGTAACCGTCTCGGATCCGCGCGGCGTGCCCGATCTCGATGCGCTCGACGCGATCTACCACTGGACGGAGCTCATCCAGTCGAGCCCGCTCGCCGTCGAGGTCTCGGTGCACGGCGCGATCGGCGGCGCATACCGCTCCCAGGGAATCACGACGCTCGAGCTTCGCTTCAATCCGATGAAGAGAAACCGGGGCGGCGAGCGCGACCTCGATCACATCATCCTCGCCGCGATCCGCGGGCTCGACGTTGCGAGCCTCGAGTACCCGCAGGTGCGCGCCGGCCTCATCCTGATGATGGACCGGACGTTCTCGCCGCAGCAGAACGAGGTCATCGTCGAGAAGGCGATTCGTTGGGCGCCGCGCGGCGTGGTCGGGATCGATATCGCGGGGCCGCGGCCCGGCGGTGAGCGCTACGACTACTCCCAGGTTCAGCCGATGGTCGAGGAGGCGCGTGCGGCCGGCCTCGGCGTGACGATCCACGTCGGCGAGGAGGGAGGCGAGATGGGTCGCACGGAGATCGGCGAGGTGCTCGAGCTCCTCCGGCCCGATCGGATCGGGCACGGGATCCTTGCCGCCGGCGAGCCCGAGCTGATGCGGGAGCTGCGCGACCGCGAGGTGGTACTCGAGATCTGCCCGACCTCGAACCTCCTCACAAAGGCACTGGCCGACGAGGGGGCGGTGCGGGAAGTCTTCCGCACCTTCGTCGAGAACGGCGTCCTGTTCACGATCGCGACGGACGGGCCCGAGATGATGCGGACGCACCTCCGCGACGAGTTCGACCTGCTGCTGCGCAGCGGCGCGCTCACGCAGGATGAGCTGACCGAAGCGAACGCGCGCGGCCACGAGGCGAGCTTCGTCCGCGGATCGAGCGCTGCCTGGACGAATACCCCCGTCGGCCGATAGCTGAGGCGGCGGCCCGGCCATAGCGTGCCGGGCCATGAGAGGAACCGACGAGGCAAAGCCCGACCTCACCGAGCGCCAGCTCCAGATCGTTGTACTGATCGCGCGCGGGTGCTCGAACGACGAGGTCGGAGAGCGTCTCGGCATCTCGCCGAGAACGGCGAAGGCGCACTGCGACGTCCTGCGCCAGAAGCTCGGCGTGCCGAGGCGGCGGCAGATCCCTGCCGCATTCAAGGCGCTCACCGGCGAGGACCCACTCGCACGTGAGCTTGCGCCGGCTTTGGCCGGCGCCGGGGGCTGACGGCGACCCGCGCTCGGGCCCTACCCCGAGCGCGGGCCCCCCGCTTGCAGCAGTCGTGACGAGCAGGTGAGAGAGGAGTAGGGTCCTCGGATCCCGGGCCGACGCGACCCGGCAGGGGAATGGTGGAGACGATCACAGCTGCGGCCTCGCCCGCGCTCGACCACATCATCGAGCGTCCGCGGCTGATCGCACGGCTCGCAGAGGGAGGCGGCTCGCGCGTCTCGGTTCTCGCGGCTCCTGCCGGCTACGGGAAGACGACGCTCGCGCGCCAGTGGTCGAAGCGGCAGACCGGGCCGGTCGCGTGGTACCGCACGACGCGGGCGTCCGGCGACATCGCACTGCTCGCCGTACAGCTCGACGATGTGCTCGCCTCGGTCGCGTCTGATCTGCCGCGCGAGCCTGGGCGGGTCGCGTCGATCGCATCGGTCAACGCAAGCCCGAAACCGCTCGCTGCCGCGATCCTGCAGACGTTCAAGCCGCTCACCCACGATGTCCTCTTGGTCGTGGACGAGTGGGAAGCCGCGGCCACCGACGAGGCGGAAGAGCTCCTGTCGATGCTCGTCGAGGGGCTCGACATCCGGTTCCTGATCACGACGAGAACCCGTCCCGAATGGTTCACCCCGCGGCTCGAGGTGTACGGCGAGGGTCTCGAGATCGGCGTCGACGAGCTCGCCATGACGGACGGCGAGGCGTCCAGGGTTCTCGCCGCAGTCGGAGCGGTCGCCGGCCGAGCTCGACTGATGCGTACGGCCGACGGCTGGCCAGCCGTACTGGGCCTCGCCGCGATGAGCGGCGACGTCGACTTCACGTCGAGCCATCTCCTATCGCACACCCTCTATGACTTCCTCGCGAGCGAGCTGCTTGCGGCCGCTTCGGCCGAGACGCAGGCGAGCGCTGATGGTGCTCGCAGTTGCGTCGATCGCGGACGTCGAGGTGGCCCGCACGGTGCTCGGACCCGGCGCTGACAAGCTGATCGAAGATGCGCTGGCACGCGGCCTAGTCGCCGTGACAGACCGCAAGGCGCTCTCGCTCCATCCGCTACTGCGCGAGTTGCTGATTCAGCGGTTCGGAGAGGCCGATGCGGACGCACGTCAGGCACTGCTTTCCGCTGCCGCAACCTGTTCGAGGCGCAGCGATGGGACGAAGCGCTGAGCGTTGCCGAGATCGCCGGTGACGCAGTCTTCGCCACAGAGGCCATAGCGGCAGCATTGGACGACCTCCTGGCGGCCGGGCGGACGAGCAGCCTCCAACGCTGGGTTGGTGCCGCTCGGTCTGCGGGCGCCGAAGGCGGCCTCATCGACTACGCCGAGAGCGAAGCGCTCTTCCGAGGGGACGAACTCGACAGCGCACGAGGTCTTGCCACGCAAGCCGCACGCTCGCTCGTGGGGGACCTCGCTGCTCGCGCGCATCTGGTCGCTGGCAGATCGGCTCACCTGACTGACAACCCGAGTCGATCAGGCCATCATGCGGACCTCGCCGCGGCAGCCGCCGAAACCGTCGAAACACTCGAGGGGGCGTTATGGCTCCGATACCTCAGCGCACTCGAGCAGGAAGCACCGGATCTGACGGAACGCGTGGAAGAGTTCCGGGCTGCGGCACAAAGCGGTCTCAAGCAGTCGCTCATGGTCGCAGCAGCGGAGCTTGGCGGCGCCCTAATCGAGGGCGGACTGCCCGAGGCGCTCGATAACGCTAGGGATGTGCTCGCACTCGCTTCGAGAGGTGTCGATCCGATCGCACATACCGGGTTCCTGAGCGTGTATAGCGGCGCGCTTCTCCTTAATGGGCGATACGAGGAAGCATTGGAGCACCTAGATGCGCTGACAACGCTGGCCGTCGGCAACGCCATAGCATTCGCGATTCCATATGCCCAGATCGAACGCGCGAAGGCGCTCATTGGTCTCCGGAGATTCGCGCCGGCCACGCGAACGCTCTCGCTCCTGGAACGTCAGATGCAAGACAAACCCCGTGGCTACTTCCACGGAAGGATCCAGACCGAGCGCGGTCGCCTGTACGCGAGCGTGGGCGACCTTGAACGGGCGTTGCGCGTCCTATCGCTCGGTCCGCCTGCCCGCATTACCGAGGACAGGCGCAAGTGGGTTTCTCGGCTGGCAGGCACTGCTGACTGCGGTCAGCGGGAGACTTAGATCGCGCCAAGGTTCAGGTCGCCGACGCGCGCCGTGCGGGCCGCGGCTTGGAAGCCGAGAGTCTGGCGCTCCTGACCGAGGCGGTGATCGCGCTCGGGGAGGGGAACCCCGACGAGGCCGCCGCTCCGCTCAAGACAGTGATTGGAGCCGGAGTTTGCGATCCGATCGTAATCGCGGTACGTGCCGCGCCTCCCCTTGGGTCTTTCATCGCCGCGCAGCCGCAGTGGCGAACCTGGCTCCAGCGGATCCTCGCCGCCTCGCGGGACGCCTCAGTGGCGGCGTCACTCGGTCTACGCGTCCCAAGGGAGGCCAAGACAAAGACCGGCCTTAGCCCCCGTGAAGCGGAGGTGCACGAGCCTACTCGCCCAGGGACTGACTAACGAAGAGATCGCGAAATTGCTCCACATCAGCCTCTCGACGACCAAGGTGCACGTCAAGCACATCTTCGAGAAGCTCGGAGTTCGGTCGCGGCTCGAGGCAGCTCGCGCGTTAGGTGACGGCGTCTAGCGGGCCACGGCGATGTCTTCGCCGCCCTGCTGAAGCTGCAACTGCTCGCGCATGAAAGAGGAGGCTCGGCCCGAGCGGTAACTGTCGTCGGCCGTCGCAAGGATCGCCTCGAACGCCGCGACGACCGCGGTGTCGAATTGTGTTCCCACAGCCTGCGCGAGGCGCATTCGAGCGACACGACTCGGCAACGCGTCACGATAGGGGCGGTCCGAGGTCATCGCGTCATATGCGTCTGCGACACCGATGATCCGCGCGAGGAGTGGGATCTCGTCGCCGTGAATGCCATCGGGATATCCCATGCCGTCGATGCGCTCGTGATGGGAGCGCACGATGTCGGCGATCTCCGAGTAGTCGTCGACGTTGCGGAGGATCCGCTCGCCGATCTCGGAGTGCTGCTCCATCTGCCGGCGCTCCTCGAGGGTCAGCGCGCCAGGCTTCTCGAGCAGGCCGGCCGGCAGCCCGATCTTCCCGATGTCGTGGACGAGGCCGCAAAGGTGGACGAGCTCCTGTTGATCCTCCGGCAACGCCATACGCTCAGCGATGTCTCTCGCGTAGATCGCCACGGCCGCGGAGTGACCAGCGGTGTACTGATCTCGCGCGTCGAGCGTGGCGACGAGGGCAGTTGCAAAGGAAAGGCTTGCTCGCCGAAGCCGTTCATTCGCAGTGGCCAAGTCTTGGCTCACGACCTTTTCCTGCTGGTAGAGCTGCAGCAGGCGCTGCGCCGCGAGTGCGGGCAGGAAGAAGATGAGGACGAGCTTTAGCGAGTACAGGTGGTAGCCGTAGGCAAACAGCGCCACAACCGGAACGTAGAGCGGAACCGTGAGTCACGGAGGAGGCGCCGATCTCGCGCAAGACCTCCGGGAACGCTCCCACCCCGGACCCAGGCGGTCATGCCGACGAAGAGCACCCTCCGCGGCGAGGTAAGCGACCGCTGCAACAAGGCTGGCGAAGAGATATCCCGCCGAAGCTTGTCGGGGCGGGCACAAGCGTCCAGGCCGCCAGGCCGGCCGCCGCCGCGGTGAGGCCGCGAGATTGGCGTGTACACGCACCACTTGAAGGCGCGATTCGCGTAGATCCCAGACATTCGAGAGGGCAGCGACCGCAAATGCGCCGAGCGGCCCAAACACGATGGCTGAGAAGACAAGCGGAAGAAGCGAGACGGAGTGATTCACCTGCTCGGTCACATCAATGCTCTGGCGTTCCGCAACTGCCGCAACCGCGGCTAGTACAAGCGCAGCCCAGATCGGTGGAAGCGCATAGCCGTAGACCGAAAGGGCGCCGACGGTCGCAGCGGACGCGGCGAAGAGAATGCACGCCCAGGCGAAAGCTCGGCGATCTTCGGCGCTACCCAGACCTTTGACGATCCGGTCCAGCCTTGCGTATCCCCCAAAAGGGGTATAGGCTGGCGGGGCCGTCAGTCCCCGATCGATCGGAGTTCTCAATGAGTTCCTTTTCTCGTCTCGCTTGGGCAACCAAGTTCTGGACGACCAAGTTCTGGTAAACCCGTCGGATAGTCCGTTATCCACAGCATCCGAGCTTCCCCCGGGCGGGGGATCCGGGTAAGGGCTGGGAGACGGATAGACGGATTCACGGGCGCCGGGTGATCTTCACCCGGCGCTTCGTTTTTCCTTGTCCACAGCCTCAGACCGTGGCTGTGGACAGCAACTAGCCGATGATCCCGCGGCGGAAGCCGACGGCCACCGCATGCGCACGCGAGCGAGCCTGAAGCTTCGCGAGCAGGTGCCTCACATGCGACTTCACCGTCTCCTCCGACAGGAACAACCGCTCGCCGATCTCGCGGTTCACGAGCCCGTCGGAGATGAGCTGAAGCACTTCGACCTCCCGGCCCGTCGGCTCCTGCTCGAGCTCGCGAAGCGGGCTCTGCAGCGGGATCACGTCCGCGCCGCCGGTACCGCGACGCCGCGCCGCAACTTCCTCGAAGCGGCGCGAATGCGTCAGATAACGGCTGAGGATCTCCTTACGCTCAGCTGCGTCCACGACCCGAATATCGGCCGCATGATCAAGCCGCTTTAGCGGACGGGTCTACCTCGAATGGGTGTCGTGGGTAGGCGAGACAGCCGGATTCGAGCGACCCGAGGTGTCTTGCGGCAACGCAGAGCCGTTCGCGTCGGCCGGCGAATGCCGCTCCGCCACTTCCACGTGCTGCAACGTCGCCTCGTCGACATTGAGCGGATGGTGACAAGCGGCGAGGTGCCCATTGCCGTAATCGACGAGCGGCGGCTCGATCTGCTTGCACACGTCGGTCGCATACCGGCAGCGCGGATGGAAGCGACAACCGCTCGGCGGGTTGATCGGGCTCGGCACGTCCCCCTCGAGCACGATCCGCTCCCGCTTCTCCGCGAGATCCGGATCGGGGATCGGAACGGCCGACAACAGCGCTTCGGTGTACGGCATGATCGGACGCGTGTAGAGCTCTTCGGCCGGCGAGAGCTCGACGATCTTGCCGAGGTACATCACCGCGATCCTGTCGCTCACGTGCCGGACGACGCCGAGATCGTGAGCGATGAAGAGGTACGTCAGCTGGAACTCGTTCTGCAGGTCCTCGAGCAGGTTCAGCATCTGCGCCTGGATCGAGACGTCGAGGGCCGAGACCGGCTCGTCGGCGATGATCAGCTTCGGCCGCAGAGCGAGCGCCCGGGCGATCCCGATTCGCTGGCGCTGGCCGCCGGAAAACTCGTGCGGGAACCGGTTGTAGTGCTCGGGGGATAGCCCGACCGTTTCGAGGATCTCTTCCACTCGCCGCTTCTGGTCGGACCGGCTACCGAGGCTGTGAATCCGCATGGGGTCGGACACGATCGTGCCGACGCGCTTGCGCGGGTTCAGCGACGCGTACGGATCCTGGAAGACCATCTGCATCTCGCGCCGCAGCGGCCGCAGGCGGCGCGTGCCGAGGCTCTGGATCGGCTGCCCCTGGAAGATGATCTCGCCCTCTGTGGGCTCGAGCAGCCGCACGAGCGTCCGGCCCAGCGTGGACTTCCCGCAACCCGACTCCCCCACGAGGCCGAGCGTCTCGCCCTCACGCACCGCGAAGCTCACGTCGTCGACGGCGTGCACCCGGGCGACCTCCCGCTGCAGGACTCCCTTCCGGATCGGGAAGTACTTCTTGACGTGGCGAACCTCGAGGAGCGGCTCCCTGGCTCATGCCGCCTCCGCCGAGCCGCCGGAGATCGTTTCATCACGATGGTCACGCTTGTACTCGACGTCGAGCCAGCAGCGGTCGAGGTGGCCGGGGGTCTCGACGCGGTTCTCGAGCCGGGGCTCCTGCGTGCACTTGTCGAACGCGTGCGGGCAGCGCGGCCGGAACTTGCAGCCCTCCGGCGGGTTGATCAGCGACGGCGGCGACCCTTTGATCGTGTGCAGACGCTCAGGCCGCGGCCGGTCGAGACGGGGGATCGAGCCGAGCAGGCCCCACGTGTACGGCATCTGCGGGTCGTAGAAGAGGTCACGCTTCGTGCCGCGCTCGACGACGCGGCCGGCGTACATGACGATGATCTCGTCGGCGATGTCGGCGATCACGCCGAGGTCATGCGTGATGAAGATGACCGCAGAGTTGAAGTCGTCTTTGAGGCGGCCGATCAGTTCGACGATCTGCGCCTGAATCGTCACGTCGAGCGCCGTCGTCGGCTCATCGGCGATGAGGACCGCGGGATTGCACGACAGCGCGATCGCGATCATCGCGCGCTGCCGCATGCCGCCCGAGAACTGGTGCGGGTAGTCGTCGACGCGCGACTCCGGGTTCGGGATGCCGACCTGGCGCAGGAGCTCGACCGTGCGCGCGCGCGCCCCGCGCTTGCCGACGTTCTCATGGGCCCGGATCGCCTCCGCGATCTGCTCTCCGATTCGATAGACCGGGTTCAGCGAGGTCATCGGGTCCTGGAAGATCATCCCGAGCTCGTTGCCGCGGATACTTCTGCATGTCGCGGTCCGAGACCTCGAGCAGGTCCTCCCCTTGTAGAGCACCTCGCCGCCGAAGCGCGCATTGATCCCGCGCGTGAGCCCCATGAGCGTCATCGCCGTAACGCTCTTGCCCGAGCCCGACTCGCCGACGATCCCGAGCACCTTGCCGCGCTCGAGGTCGAACGAGACCCCGTCGACCGCCTGGACGATCCCGTCCTCGGTCGCGAACTTGACGTTGAGGTCGTTGACCTCGAGCAGGCGTTCGGCCATCAGCTCAACCGGATCCTCGGGTCGAGGTACGCGTAGACGATGTCGACGAGCGCGTGAAGAAGACGATGAAGAACGCGCCGAAGAGCGTGACGCCCATGAGCGGCGGCAGGTCGACAGTCGTGATCGACTGGGCGGCGTACTGCCCGACGCCGTGCAGGTCGAAGACCGTCTCGGTGAGGATCGCGCCGCCGCCGAGGACGGCCGCGAAGTCGAGACCGAACAGCGTCACGATCGGGATCAGCGAGTTTCGGAGGACGTGCTTGAGCATCAGCGGCGCGGGTTGAAGGCCCTTCGCTCGCGCCGTGCGCACGTAGTCCTCGTTGATCGTGTCGAGGATGTTCGAGCGCAGTACGCGTCCGTAGAAGCCGATGAAGAGCACCGCGAGCACGAACCACGGCAGGATCAGGTGGTAGAACCACTGCGCCGGGTCCTGAGGTCAGCGGGACGTAGCCGCCGTCCGGGAACGAACGTCGTCCTGCCGTCCTCGGCGAGGAAGTAGCGAACGATCAGGCCGAGCCAGAACGACCGGCAACGAGATGCCGATCAGCGCGAGCACCGTGATCGCGCGGTCGGAGATCCGGCCGGCCGTGACGGCTGAGATCGCGCCGACGAGCACCCAGAACCCGAACCAGATGATCGCGGCGCCGATCGCGAGCGAGAACGTCGCCGGGCAGCCCCTGCTTGATCTGGTCACGACGTTCGTCTGGTTCGTGTACGAGACGAGTTCGCCGGTGAACGCTTCTTCATCATGGTCGTAGTACTGGACGGGAACGGCCTGGTCGAAGCCCCAGTCTTGCCTGATGTTCGCGATGTTCTGCTCGTCGTCGCAGACCTTGCCCGCGATCCGCTGCGCCGGGTCGCCGCCGGGAACGACGATGAAGATCAGGAAGACGATGAAGCTGACGGCGAGCAGCACGAGCACCATCCCGACGAGCCGGCGGATGATGAACGCAGCCATCCTAGTGCTCGATCCGGATCTTGGCCCGCGGGTCGAGCGCGTCCCGCAGGCCGTCGCCGAAGATGTTGAGCGAGAGCGACCGTCGAGCACGATCGCGATGCCGGGGAAGAGCGTCAGCCACGGAGCGGTCGGATGCCGGTCCTGAGCCCTCCTGGATCAGCGTCCCCCACGACGGATTCGGGCGGCTGCACGCCGGCGCCGAGGAACGAGAGGCCGACCTCGGTGAGGATGTTGTTCGCGATGATCAGCGTGAAGAGGACGAGCACCGACGACGCGATGTTCGGCAGCAGCTCCGTGAACATGATCCGGACGGGCCGCGCCCTGCGCGATCGCGGCCTCGATGAACTCCTTCTCGCGCAGCGCCAGCACCTGGCCGCGCAGCGGCCGCCCGATGTAGGGGATGAGGACGAACGAGATGACACGTCGGGATCCAGAGGCTCGCCGCTCGGGATGTCGATCGGCCCGTGGTGGAAGCCGTTGATCGAGAGCGCCGTGCCGAGCGCGATCCCGAGCAGGATCACCGGGAACGCCCAGATCAGGTCGAAGAAGCGCGAGATGACCCAGTCGCGACCGCCGCCGAAGTAGCCGGCGAGCAGCGCGAGGACGACCGCGAAGAATCGTGCAGATCAGCGCCGAGCCGAAGCCGATCAAGAGCGAGTTCCGGCCGCCGTAGAGCAGCCGGACCGCGATGTCGCGTCCGAGCTCGTCGGCGCCGAGGATGAATTTGCCGCCGGCGGCGCCACCACTGGGCCCGATCGGGATCGCCGCCGAAGACGATCTGCGGGACGCCGTTCACGATCTTCGTGCCGCCCTGCGAGATGACGTCGACCTTCCTGCCGTGCTCGATGACCGACGTGTCGCCGGTGCGAACGTCGTTCGGGCTGATGTGCGAGACGTGCTGACGCGTACACCGGCGCAAGCAGGCAACAGATGACCACCACGAGAGAAGACCCCGAGGAAGGCGAGCGCGACGTAGTTGCGGCGCAGACGCCGGCCAGGCGAAGAACCCACGGGCTCTTGCCCTGGATCTGGGCTCGTGCTCTCTACCGCGCGCAAGCTCGGCGGCGGTGTCGAGCGAGAACTCCTCTTGGCTTGTGGTCGCCACGGGTTCAATGTCAACGGGCGCAAGCCGGCGCGGCGATGCGGGGCGCACCGCCGCGCACGGCGTCAACCGGTTACTTCATGCAGAACTGAGCGGGATCGTCCTGGCTGTCCGTGAACACGTCGCAAGCGACGTTCATCTGCGACGAGAAGAACGACGTCAGGATGCCGTTCAGATACGGCACCGTGGCTGCGTTGTCGCTATAGGCCTTGTCGATCTTCGCCCATGCCGCGTTCGTGCTCGCCGAGAGAGCCTGGCTCGGCGGGAGCGAATCGAGGCGGTCGATCTCCTTGTTGAGCGACTTGAGATTGACGTTGCCGTAGTTGTTGTTGTGAACCGGCTTGATGTGCTCGCCGTTCAGCAGGATGTTGAACCAGTCCGACGGGTACGGGTAGTCCTCGAACCAGTCGGTGAAGCCGATCTGCGCCTTCGTCGACTGGTTGCCGACGATCGTGAAGTAGTTGGCGCCGGCGATCGGCTTGAGCGTCGCCTTCCAGCCGATCTTGTTCAGCTGCGACTGGAGGTACTCGCCCGTCGAGAGGTCGACCGCCACATCGGAGATCGTGTAGATGGTGACCTTCTGGCCGGCGGTCCCCGATTGCTGGACGAGCTGCTTCGCCTTCTGCAGGTCGTACGGATAGGGCGTCGGGGTGATCTTCTTGTACTGCGGATAGCTCGGCGGCAGGAAGTTCCACGTCGGCACTCCGAGGCCGCCGCGGAGGTTGACGAGCTGCTGCCGGTCGATCGCGTAGTTCACGGCCTGCCGCGCCTGCAGGTTGTTGAACGGCGCGAGCTGCTGGTTCATGAAGAAGTAGTACGTCGACGGCGTCGTGAAGAACTTGATCTGGTCCGGGTACTTCTTCTTGTAGAACGCGAGCCGGTCGACGGGCAGAACGTTCTCGTCGTACATGGCCTGCCCCGACGCGACGAGCTGCGCCGACTGCGACTGGTCGTCCGTCATCGTCCCCTGGATCGTGTCCGGGTTCCCGTTCGGAACGGCCTGAATCTCGTTCTTCTTCCAGTACGGATTCCGCTTGACCGTGAACGACTTGCTCGGGTTGTAGCTCGTGATGTAGTACGGCCCGGCCGCTGCCGGCGGCGGGCTCTCGGTGTCCTTCTGGGGCGTCGAGGCCGGCACCATCGCCGTGAACGGAATCGAGAGGACGTACAGGAAGTCGGACTCCGGCGTCTTCAGCTTGATCTCGACCGTCCCGGCCTGGTCGTCCGTGACGATGCCCGAGATATCCGAGCACTTCGTCGGGTTCCCTTCGCAGGCGTCGACACCGACGATGTTCGAGAAGAAGCCGATGCCGGGCGAGTTCAGCTTGAAGTCGCGAATGATCGTCGCCTTGAAGTCACTCGCCTTCACCGGCTCGCCGTTCGAATACTTGATCCCCTTGCGCAGCGTGAACTTGAAGTCCTTGCCGCCGTCGGTCACCGTGCCCGTCGTCGTCGCCAGGCCGGGCTCGATCTTCGTGCAGTTGTCGGTCTGACAGCTCACGTGAGCCTTGACCACCAGGCCGAGATAGACATCCTGGAACAGCTGCCACGACTCGAGGCGGTACGAGAGACCCGGATCGAAGTAGTCCGTAGTCCCCCAGGCGACCTTCAGCGTGGGGAAGGTCTTCCCGGCCGGGGCAGAGGTCGTGTTGTTCGACCCACCAGTGCTGCCACCACCGCAGGCGCTCACCACCAATGCGAGCCCCGCCGCGACAACCGCCGCGATCGCGACGGGTATTCCTCGCTTACTTCTCACTTCTTCACACCTCCTGGGTAGCGAGCACGAACTGTCTTGGGCCGCGTGGCCCTGCGCTCCTGGCCCGGCTACCCGGGGCGTTGTCCTTAGTAATCCGGGGCTAAACGATCCGAACTATTTCTTCACGCAGATGCTCGCGTAGTCGAACTCGTACAAGACGTTGTTGACGTAACAGCCGAGATCGACGCGCCCGCTGAAGAAGTCCGTCTCCTCCTGGTTGAGGAAGGGCGCCCACGGCGCGAGCCGCATCACCTTCTTGTCGAGCGCTGCCCAGCCACTGTCGACATTCGCTGTCAGCTTCGGCTGCCGCGTGAGGGCCTCGATTGCGCGATTCACCCAGCCGACGTCGAAGTTCGCGTAGTTCGAATTGTGCGTCGGCGCGATCCTGTGCCCGTCGAGGAGGCCGAACCAGTCGAGCGGATGCGGATAGTCCTGCACGAAGTCGGCGAACCCGATCTGCGCTCTCGTCTTCTCGTCACCGATCGTCGTCCAGTAGCTGCCGGCTGTCACCACCTTCTCGGTCGCATCGAAGCCGATCCGGTTCAGCACCGAGACGAGGTACTCCGTGTACGGGCGATCCGCGGGGACGTCGTGGTTCCAGACGAAGACCCGCTTCCCGCTGTAACCGGACTCGCGGACGAGCCGGGTCGCCTTGCGCAGGTCGTGCCGGTAGAGGTTGTGTGAGCGGAACGCGGCGTACGGCGGCGGGAGGATGTTCTCGGTGGTGTGCGCGAGGCCGCCGGCGAGGTGCTTGAGCCAGCGCCGCGAGATCGCGTAGTTCACCGCTTGCCGCACCTTGAGGCTGTTGAACGGCGGCACGCGCGTGTTCATGAAGAAGTACATGAGGTTCGGTGGCATCAAGGTCCGCAACCGCTCCTCGTACTTCTGCTCGATGTCCGGCAGCCGCTTGCTCGGGATCTGGTAGTAGCCCATCCAGTCGTCCTTGCCCTGGAGCACACGGCGCAAGGCGATTGTGGCCGTGGGAACGACGTCCCACGTGACGCGGTCGGGGTTGCCGGCGGGGACGTTTCCCTGGAACAGCGATGCGTCGAAGTGTGGGTTGCGCTCCTCGACGATCCGCGCCCTGGGCCGGTAGCTCGTGATCTTGTACGGCCCCGTGGAGGGAAGCGGGTCGAGCGAGGCGTCCGCCGGCGACGAGCTCGCCGGCACCGGCGCAGCGAACTCCGACGCGAGGACGTTCGCGAAATCCGCCTGTGGCGCGCCGAGGTGGATGAGGATCGTCCGCGTCGGGTCGTCCACCACGATGCCGCGGATCCGACCCTTCTGCCGTTTCGCGAACGCCTTCGCGCCGACGATGTTCCGAAAGAGCCCGGCGCCCGCCGAATCGAGCCGGAAATCGCGCTCGATCGTCGCCTTGAAGTCGCTCGCCTTGACCGGGCTGCCGTTGGAGTAGTACAGCCCTTTGCGCAAAGTGAGCCGGTACGTCCGCTTGTCTCGCGAGATCTGCGGCAGGGACGTCGCGAGGTAGGGCACGAGCTTCGCTCCGGACCTCCCGTTCGCGTGGCGATAGCCGAGGAGGGGGAGGTAGACGTTCCACATCACACCCCAGCCCTCGGTCGTGTCCGAGAGACCGGGATCGAGGTAGTCGAGCGACTCGTCCATCGCGATCCGGAAGTCCGGGAATCGGTGAGCGGGAGCGGTCGCGGGATTCGGCGCGACGGCAGTCGTGATCGTCGGGTTCGTGTGGCTCTGGATGGTCGTCGGCGTATGCCCCGAGCTCCCGCAACCGGCGCCGAGCGCTCCGAGCAGGAACGCCGCCGCGCCGAGCCGCACCAGCGCGCGGCGTCGGCGGCCCAGGTCTGCGGGCTCCTCCTCCTCGACCACCCGGTTGACTCCATCCCGCCCGGTCGCGTGCAGGATGCGGCCTCCGCCGACCCAGAAGGCGATGTGGTCGGCGTCTTCCGGGGTGCCGTAGGTCACGAGGTCGCCTGGGCGCAGTTCCGCCTCGGACAGCTTCTCGGCGGCAGAGCCTGCGTGACCTGCTCGGCGTCGTCTGCAGGATCGACTCGAAGCGGCGCGAGCTGGCGTGCGAACGTATGTTCGCTTAGGCTCTCAGCCATGCAGCTCAGGCTAGACGCGGCCGATCGGCTCGTGGAGCTCGTGGAGGAGCAACGCGGACCGGTGTTGGCGGAGGAAGCGGCGAGGTGCCTCTTCGCTCTCCGGCAGGCGCCGGTCGCCCTCGCGCGCTCGCTGCTGGCAGACGTCGTCGAGACCGACGCCCGGCTCACGTGGAACGGAGATGCGGTCGCCCTCACGGAGCCACCCGGCGCGACGCTCCTGCTCGAGGAGGCGTCGTACGTCGTCGTCGACCTCGAGACCACGGGACTCAGGCCGGGGCAGTCCGGGATCTGCGAGATCGGCGCCGTTCGCCTGCGCGGCTTCGAAGTGGACGCCGAGTTCCAGACGCTGGTCGATCCCGGGCTTCCCATCGCCGCCGGGGTGACCGCATTGACCGGGCTCCGGAGCGAGCAGCTCCGTGGGGCGCCGGGGCCGGCCGACGCGGTGCGGAGCTTCCTCGCCTTCGCGGGTGACGCCGTCCTCGTCGCGCACAACGCGCGCTTCGACCTCGCGTTCCTCGACCGGGAGACCGAGCGGCTGACCGGTTCTCGGATCGGCTCGGCCGTCCTCGACACCGTGCGCCTCGCGCGCACGCTTCTCGCCGGCCGCGTCGCGGGGTTCGGCCTCGCGCAGCTCGCGTGGTTTCTGGACACGGCGGAACGACCGTGTCACCGCGCGTTGCCGGATGCGCGGGCGACCTCCGAGCTGCTGCTCACGCTGATCGGCCTGGCGCAGGAGCGCGGCGCCCGCACCGTCGCGGATCTCGCGGCGCTCTCGGCGACGAGGACGCGACGGTTGCTCGACAAGCGCCACCTCGCCTACGGCGCGCCGACTCGTCCCGGCGTCTACCTCTTCCTCGGCCGCAACGGCCAGACCCTCTACGTGGGCCGAGCGCGCGACCTTCGGGCGCGCCTGCGCTCGTACTTCCGCAGCGACCGGCAGCGGCCGGCGGTCGAGGCGGCACTCGCCGCAGCGGAACGAATCGAATGGCGGGTGACGGGATCCGAGCTGGAGGCAGCGCTCGAGGAGCTTCGTCTGATCCGAGAGCTCCGGCCGCCGGGCAACGCTCGCGTTTCCCGACCAGAGCGACACGTGTGGCTGCGGCAGCGCGGCGAGGAGGTCGTCGCCTCGACCCGGCCCTCGCCAGTGGGCCCGCTGCGGTCGCGCCGCACGGCGCAGCTCGCCGCTCGGGTGCTCGCCCCGGACGAGCTCGCCGAGCCCGAGTCGGCGCTTCCACGGCTGCGGCGTCGCCTGCAAGAGCTGGCCGAGGCACGACGATTCGAGGACGCAGGCAGGCTCCGCGACCGCGTCGCCGCGCTCGAGCGGGTCTGCCGCGAGCTGAAGCGGCTTGAGCGGGTACGGCAGCTGGAGCGCTGCGTGCTCGTCCCGGCCGGCGATGCCGGCTACGTGCGCGCGTTCTTCGTCGCCGGTGGGCGGGTGGCGGCGGAACGGACGCTGCCTCCCGGCGGCGGCGCTGCGCTCGAAGTCGAGGCCGGCCTCGCGGCGGCACACCGCCCGGGAGAGCTCGACCTGGACGAGCTCATGCTCGTGGACTCGTTCTTGCGCCGACCGCCGCCGGAGTTGCGCATCGCGCCGCTCCAGCGCGAGGCGATCCTGCGTGCGGCCGCGTTGCTCTACCCGCTCGCCGCGGAGTCGTAGAGATGGCAGGCGACGTCGACGTCGCCGACCGGCTCGAGTAGCGGTTCTTCCGGCAGATGGAAGTCGATTGCCACGTGTGAACCGCTCGCCTCGAGACGCTTGACGCCCTTCCAGAACGGCTCCTGCGGATCCTCTGCGCGGATGCGATCGAGCAGATCGACGATCTCCTGCGGCTTGCGTCCACGCGCGGCAGGAAGCCGAACCTCGGGGGACGGCTTGTCGAGCACGTCGAGATCGCCGATGACGGCCTGTTCCTCCTCCACGCGCGGCTCGCCCGCGAGACGCGCCCAGCGAAACTCGAGAAGGTCGCGAAGGTCGCGCGATTCCCAGCCGCACGGCTCGAAGGCGCGAGGACAGCGCGGGTGGAACGGGCAGCCGAGCGGCGGCGACGCCGCGTCGGGGACCTCGCCCCGCGGCAGGTCTCGCGGCACGGCCCGCGTCGGATCCGGCTCCGGGATCGCGCGTAGCAACGCCTGCGTATACGGATGCTTGGGATCGGCGTAGATCGCGTCCGCCGGCCCGATCTCGACGATCCGCCCCAGGTACATGATCGCGATCCGGTCGCAGAAGAACTTCGCCGTCGCGAGGTCGTGCGTGATGTAGAGGTACGTGAGGTCGAAGTCGTGCTTGAGCGCGAGCATCAGCTCGAGGATCTTCGCGCGGACGCTCATGTCGAGCATCGAGACGGGCTCGTCCGCGACGAGCAGCACCGGGTTGAGGATGATCGCGCGCGCGATCACGGCCCGCTGCTTCTGCCCGCCGGAGAGGTCGCCCGGGTACTTGTCGAGGAACTGCTCTGCGGGCGCGAGCCCGACGCGCTCGAGCACGTCGGCCACCCGGGCCCGCAACTGGGTCGCGATCGTGTTCGAGCCCGTGGATCTGGAGCGGATGGCCGACCGCCTGGGCGATCGTCATCGCCGGGTTGAGCGAGGCGTGCGGATCCTGGAAGACGACCTGCATCCGCCGCCGCAGCTCGCGGAACTTCCGCTCCGGCAGGCCCGTGATCTCGCGTCCCTCGAACTCGACGCTGCCTCCGGTGGCCCGAACGAGCCCGAGCAGCGTCCGGCCGAGCGTCGTCTTGCCGCTGCCCGACTCGCCGACGAGCCCGAGGACTTCGCCGCGCCGGATGTCGAGCGACACGCCGTCGACCGCCGTACGACCCCTGCTTCGCGGCCGACCAGCCGGTCGGCGAAGTTGCCGCGGATCGAGTAGTACGTCTCGAGGTTGCGGATCGAGACGAGCGGCGCTTCGTCCGCGCGCGTCTCAGGCGGCGGCGCGGCGGCCTCAGGCCTCATCCGCGACTCCGATCGCCTCGCGCTCGAGCGGTTGCTCTCCGTCCGCCGGAATCAGTCGCTCCGGCCCGTGCAGCCAGCATTGCACCCGCCGCCCGCCGTCGAGGCGCTGCTCGACCGGCAGCAGCTGGGCACACACGCGCATCGCATCGGGGCAGCGCGGATGGAAGCGGCAGCCCGGCGGCGGATCGATCAGGTTCGGCGGCGCGCCCGGGATCGAGTGGAGCTCCGTCGTCTCGAGCGAGATCGTCGAACGGAGCAGCTCGCGCGTGTACGGATGTGCCGGGTCGGCGAAGACCTCTCGCACGGGCCCCTCCTCGACGATCTTGCCGGCATACATGACGGCCATGCGGTCGCACGCCTCGGCGACGATGCCGAGGTTGTGCGTGATGAGGAGAAGCGCCGTGCCGAAGTTCCGCTTCAGGTCGGCGAGGAGCGCGAGGATCTGCCCCTCGACGATCACGTCGAGCGACGTCGTCGGCTCGTCGGCGACGAGGAGCTTCGGCCTCAGCACGAGCGCGAGCGCGATCATGATCCGCTGCCGCATCCCGCCCGAGAACTCGTGCGGATACTGGTGGAACCGCGTCGGCGGGATGCCCATCCGGCCGAGCGTCTCGAGCGAGCGACGACGGATCTCATCGTCGGAGAGGTTCGGCTCGTGCTGCTTCAGCGTCTCGCGAAAGTGATCCGAGATCCGCAGCAGCGGGTTGAGCCGCGTCATCGGCTCCTGGAACACGAGCCCCAGGTCCGGGCCGCGCAACCTGCGCAGCTCCTTCGGCGAGAGCGTGACGAGGTTCCGGCCGCCGTAGAGCACCTCACCGTCGGCGCGCGCGCCTTCGGGTAGGAGCCCGAGGATGCCGCGGCCGAGGGTCGACTTCCCGCAACCCGACTCGCCGACGAGCCCGACGACCTCGCTCTCGCCGATGTCGAGCGTGACGCCGTCGACCGCGCGCACGGGCTTGCCGGGCGTCCCGTAGTAGACGCGAAGGTCGCGCGCCTGGAGGACCGGTTCGCCGCTCACTGGTCGAGCAGAGCCTCCTCCCTCGGCTCGCGCTCGTCGAACTCGAAGCGACCGAAACGACGCCGCCTCAGTACGGGATTGAGCGTCTCGTTCAGGCCCTCGCCGAGCAGGGTCAGGCCCGTCACGAGCAGGACGATCGCGAGGCCGGGGAAGAGACCCGTCCACCAGATGCCGGAGGAGGCGTCAGAGACGGCGCGCGAGACGTCGTAGCCCCACTCCGCGCCCTGCGACGGCTGGATCCCGTAGCCGAGGAAGCCGAGCGAGGCAAGCAGGAGGATCGCGTCGGCGGCGTTGAGCGTCGCGATCGGCGGCACGTTCTGGACGACGTTGAAGAAGACGTACTTGCGGATCACGGTGCGGGGCCGCGCGCCGAGCGCGCGCGCAGCGTCCACGTACGGCTCCTCCCGGACGCTGATCACGTGGTTGCGGACGACGCGGAAGTACAAGGGGACGTAGGCAGCGGTGATCGCGATCGCCGCCGTGAGGATTCCCCCGCCGATGCTCGAGGTGGCGAGCACGAACGCGATCACGATCGCGATCAGCAGATAGGGGAAGGCGAAGAGCGCGTCCATGAGCAAGACCAGGGCGCGGTCGAGGATCCCGCCGAAGTAGCCGGAGATGAGGCCGAGCGGCACTCCGACGCTGAGCGACATCGCGAGCGCGATCGCGACGACCTCGAGCTCCGTCTGGGCGCCGTAGACCACGCGCGCCATGACGTCGCTCGACTGCACCGTCGTTCCCATCCAGTGCGCTGCCGAGGGATGCCCGAGCTGCGGGAAACGGTGGCCTCCCGACGCGTACTGCGTGAAGTTGTAGCGCGAGAGGAGCGGCGCGAAGACGGCGAGCACGATGAAGAAGACCGTGATGCCGACTCCGGTCCAGAACATGGCACGCGGCTATGCCGCTCGCCTCGCGAATCGGCTTCGTCGCGCGCCCGAGCGCAATCAGCTTCGCGCGGCCGTGCGGCGTGAGGGGAGCGGGCGCAGACGTCGAGCCCACGGCTAGTACCGGATCCTCGGGTCGACGTATGCGTTGATGAAGTCGACGATCACGCTCACCGCGACGACGACGAGCGCAAAGACGACGATGATTCCCTGCACGCCCGCGTAATCGCGGTTCTCGAGGTACAGGACGAGCTCGTGGCCGATGCCCGGCCAGTTGAACGTCGTCTCCGTGAGGACGGCGCCGCCGAGCAGCAGTGCGAGGTTGAGGCCGACGACCGTGATCACGGGGACGAGCGCGTTCTTGAAGGCGTGGCTGAAGACGACGCGCCGCTCCGCGATGCCGCGGGCGCGGGCCGCCTCGATGTAGTCGTCGCGCATCGTCCTGATGACGTTGACGCGGACCAGACGGACGAACACCCCCGCCGTGATGAGGCCGAGCGTCGTCGCAGGGAGGATCAGATGCTTGGTCACGTCCCAGAGCGCTCCCCAGTTCCCGTCCCAGATCGCGTCGACGAAAAAGATGTTCGTATGGGTCGTGAGGAGCGCCTGGGTGAGCGGACTCGCCTGGTCGGAGGTCGGAAGCCAGCCGAGCCAGACCCCGAAGACGAGCTGCGCGAGCAGACCGAGGAAGAAGGGCGGCGTCGCGTACACGACGATCCCGAACATCCGCCCCCCGACGTCCAGCCACGTGTCGCGATAGCGCCCGGCGACGAGGCCGATCACCACGCCGACGACGATCGCGATGAGCATCGCGAAGAACGTCAGCTCAAGAGTGGCTGCGCCGTTCTGCTTGATGATCTGCGAGAGCGGCCGATTGTCGGTGATCGTCGTGCCGAAGTTGCCCCGAAGGATGTCCCAGAGGTAGTCGCCGTACTGGGTGAGGAGCGGCTTGTCGAAGCCGAGCCGATGCTCGATCGGCTTGACGACGCTCTCCGGTACGTGTCCGCCGAGCGCGGCCTGGATCGGGTTCCCAGGCGCGACGCGCATCAGCAGGAAGACGAGCGTCAGGAGGATGAGCACCATTGGCACCACGAGCGCGAGGCGCGTGATGAGGTACGTCCTGAGCGAGGTGCCGGTCACGGGCGATTCAGCTTAAGGGAGGGGCGCCCCAGACCGGAGCGCCCCTCCCGTTCGTTCGGTTCCGTTACTTCGAGACGCAGCCAGAAGCGCATGTAGTACGTCGCGTCCAGCGTCGAGTCGATTCCCTTCACGTTGCTGCGCCCCACGGCGATCATGTTGCCCTGCCAGTACGGGATCGTCGGGAGGGTCTTCGCGGCGAGGTTCTGCATTCCGGCAAGGGCTGCGTACCGCGCCTTGTTCGTGCCTGCCGCGCGCTCGCTTGGCGATGAGCTTGTTCATCGCCTTGTTGGCGTAGCCGTTGTTGTAGAAGGACTTCGGCTGGTAGAACGAGACGGTGTAGTCGTCGGCGTCCGGGTAGTCCGGGAACCAGCCGAGCTGGAACGCTCCATACGTCTTCCCGAGCGCGCCTGAGTACTGCGTCCATTCGCTCGACTTCAGCGTCACCTTGAACAGCTTCGACGCGTTGAGCGCCCGCTGGATCTCGGTGTACTCGTCTGCCGAAGCGTCACCGTAGTGCGACGGGGTCCACCAGATCTGGATCTTGAGCGGCTTCTTGACGTGCGCCTTCTTCATCTCCGCCCTGGCCTTGGCGACGTTCGGCTTCCCGCCGTACATCTTCTTGTAGGCCTGGTTCGCTCCCGGCAGCCCCTTCGGCACCATCGAGTAGAGCGGCGTCACCGTGCCGTGGTAGACGCGGCTCGCGATCGTCTGGCGCGGGAAGAGGTAGGCGATCGCCTTCCGCACGTGGATGTTGTTGTACGGCGGACGCTTGACGTTGAAGACGAGATAGCGGATGACCACGCCTGGCGCGGAGTGCACCGTGAGCTTCGACTCCTTCTTCATCGCAGCGATCTCGGTCGGGGTGAACGTCTGGAACGCCATGTCTAGGTTGCCCTGCTCGAGTGCGAGCTTCATCGTCGACGACTTGGTGTAGTAGTTGATGATGAGGCCGCCGTTCTTGGGCTTAGCGCCCCAGTAGTACTTGTTCGGCGTGAAGACGGCTTGCTGGCCCGGCGTGAACTTCGTCAGCGAATATGGGCCCGTGCCGACGAGATTCTTGACGTCCGTGTTGGCGAGGATCTTGTCCGCCGGGTACTTGGCCTTCTCCACGACGTAGCCGGCGTTCGTCGAGAGGATGTAGGGCCAGATCGAGAACGGCGCCTTCAGGTGGAAGACCACCTGGTACTTGCTTGGCGCGTCGGTGCTCGCAAGGTCGCTCAGCAGCGTCCAGATGCCCTGGTCGCCCTTGATCTTTTGCACGCGGTCGAACGACCACTTCACGTCGGCCGACGTCATCGGGGTGCCGTCCGAGAACTTCACGTTCTTCCGCAGACCACACGTCCACGTCTTGAGGTTCTTCGAGTGGGTGCAGCCGGTCGAGAGCACCGGCGCGAGCTTCGCGCCGTTCGGGAAGCCGTAAAGCCCCTCGTACATGTTCAGGTCGGCCGTGAACGAGTCGTAGTCGTATTGATTCGCCGGGTCGAGGTTGACGACGGTGCCCGTCGTCCCGTCGACGATCACCGGCAGAGCCTTACTTGTCTTACCGCCGCCGTAGGCGGTCCCGGCGGCCGCTGCGACGGCCGCAACTGCTACCGCAAGTAGCAACCACCTCTTGCGTGTCTTGCCCATCCGTTGTCCCTCCTTCAACCGGTTGTGCGGCGAGGCGGGACGATTCGCTCCGCTCCGCGCCCCTAGAGCCAATCGCAAACGCCCCGCACCGTCAAGCGGGAGGCTAACGCTGGGATAACGTCCAGGCTTGGTGTTTGTTAGGCCGCCGCGACCGAGATGAGGTCGCGCAGCGCCCCGAGACGCGAGAGCGCCTGGCCTTCGAGCTGGCGAACGCGCTCGCGAGTCAGGTCGAGCTCGTTGCCGATCGCCTCGAGCGTCCACGGCTCGCCCTCGAAGCCGAAGCGCAGCTCGAGGATCCGCCGCTCGCGCTCCGGGAGCGCCTCGAGCGCCCGCCGCACGCCCTGCCGGCGGAGCGACTCCTCGGCCTCGTCGAACGGATCGGCCGCCTCGCGGTCGGCAAACAGATCGCCGAGCTCACCCTCGTCGTCGGCGCCGACGGTCTGATTGAGCGAGACCGATGCGTTCGCCGCGCCCAGCGCCTCGTCGACGTGCTGCATCGGCAGGCCCGTCGCCTCGGCGAGCTCCTCCTTCGTCGCCTCGCGCCCGAGCTCGACCTCGAGCCGGCGCGCGGCGCGCGACAGCTTCTGCTGGCGCTCGACGACGTGAACGGGGACGCGGATCGTGCGCGCGTGGTTCGCCACCGCGCGCTGCACCGACTGGCGAATCCACCACGTTGCGTAGGTGGAGAACTTGTAGCCGCGGCGCCAGTCGAACTTCTCGACGGCGCGGTTCAGCCCGAGCGTTCCCTCCTGGATCAGGTCGAGGAAGGGGACGCCAAGGCCGCGGTAGCCCTTGGCAATGGACACGACGAGCCGGAGGTTCGACTCGATCATGTGCCGCTTGGCCGTGGGGTCGCCGCGCTCGATCCGCTTCGCGAGCATGACTTCCTCGGCTGCGGTCAGCAGCTTGTGGCGGCCGACGTCGGCGAGGAAGAGCTGCAGGCTGTCGGCGGAGCCGGAAATGGCAACGGTAGGCGTTGCCTCGGGCGCCGGCTCGGCCGGCTTCTCCGGCTCATCCTTCGGCACCTCGGCGGCCGGTGCAGCCGACGCGGCGGCCGGCGGGCCGATCTCGAGGCCGGTGCGCTCGAGCTCGCGCGTGAGCTCCTCGACCTCTTCGTCGTTGAGCTCCACCTCGGCCGCGAAGGCTTCGATCTGAGCCGGGTCGATGAAGCCACGTTCCTCCGCACTCTCGACGATCGCGCGGATCTGGTCTGACTCGAGCAACTCGTTCAGCTGGTTCTGCGTCAGGGTTCCCTCAGTCCTTTCGTCCTGCGTCGTCGCTGGCGAGCAAGCCTTCTTACTTACCTTAGGAGGGAAGCCCTCCGGTTACCACCCTCGCGCCGTCCGGTCGGTCGAACGAGCCGCGGCGCAAGTGTATTCCGCGCTTCGTTCGGGTCCGTGAGGATAGGACGGCCACCGGCTGACGAAGTTTGCAGACGGCTGCTCAGGAAGCCTTGCGACGACGCGGGCTCCGTTTCGCCGGGCCCTTCGCGCGGCGCTCCGCGAGCAGCTCGACCGCGCGGTCGAGCGTGACGGTGTCGGGGTCGTCGCCCTTGCGGAGGCTCGCGTTCGTCTCGCCGTCGGTGACGTACGGACCGAAGCGGCCCTCCTTGAGCACGATCTCCTTGCCGCCGACGGGATCGGTGCCGAGCTCCCGCAGCGGCGCCGCGGCGGCTCGCTGGCCGCGTCGCTGCCGCGGTTGGGCGAGCAGCGCGAGCGCGCCGGGCACGTCGATGGTGAAGAGCTGCTCCTCCGTCTCGAGCGAGCGCGACTCCTTGCCCTGCTGGATGTACGGCCCGTAGCGGCCGTTGCGCGCGACGATCTCCTCGCCGTCCGGGGCGACGCCGACCACCCGCGGAATCTGAAGCAGGCGAAGCGCGTCCTCGAGCGTGACTGTGTCGAGCGACATCGTCTTGAAGAGCGACGCCGTGTGAGGCTTCTCCTTCGAGTCCTCGGGCAGGACCTCTGTCACGTATGGGCCGTAGCGGCCGGTGCGCGCGACGATCGCGCGGCCCGTCTCGGGATGGATGCCCAGCTCGCGGTCGCCGCTGGGCTGCGCAAGCAGCTCCTCTGCGCGCTCCAGCGTGAGCTCGTCGGGAGCGAGCTCGTCGGGGACGCTCGCTCGCTGCCCGTCCCGCTCGAGATACGGCCCGTAGCGTCCAACGCGGAGCGCGATCCCATCTCCGATCTCGAGCGTGTTGATCTCGCGCGCGTCGATCGCGCTCAGGTCGGAGACGAGCTCGTGCAGCGCCGGTGCGGTGGAGGCCCCCGTCGGCCCTGGATCGCCGAAGTAGAAGCGCCCCAGCCATTGCACGCGGTGCTCAGCACCGGCCGCAATCCGGTCGAGGTCGTCCTCCATCCGCGCGGTGAAGTCGTAGTCCACGAGCTGCCCGAAGTGCTGCTCGAGCAGGCTGACGACGGAGAACGCGAGGAAGGCCGGAACGAGCGCGGTGCCGCGCTTGAAGACGTAGCCGCGGTCGAGGATCGTGCCGAGGATCGAGGCGTACGTGGACGGGCGGCCGATGCCGAGCTCCTCGAGCGTCCGCACCAGGGTCGCCTCGGTGAAACGCGCCGGCGGGCTCGTCTCATGGCCCTGTGGCTCGAGCCCGCGCAGCTCGACCGAGTCGCCCTCGGCGAGGTTCGGCAGCCGCCGCTCCTCGTCGTCCTCCTGCGGCGAACGGTCGTCGTCGCGTCCCTCCTCGTACGCCGCGAGGAAGCCGCGGAACGTGATCACGGTCCCGGAGGCTCCGAACTCGACGGCCTCGCGCTGGCTGGAAGCGCCGGCGGCGGAGCCGCCGGCGCCCGGCCCGAAGACCGCGCCGCCTTCGGCGCCGCCCGCACTCGACTCGCCCGCGATGCGCAGAGAGACGGTCTGACCCTGCGCGTCCTTCATCTGCGAGGCGATCGTCCGCATCCAGATCAGCTCGTAGAGCGCGTGCTCGTCGGGCGAAACCTCCGAGCGCACCTCCTGCGGCGTACGGAAGTGATCGCCCGAGGGGCGGATCGCCTCGTGGGCTTCCTGCGCGTTCTTCACCTTTCGCTCGTAGCGGCGCGGCTCGGGCGGGACGTAGTCGGCACCGAAGAGAGACGTGGCCTGCGCACGCGCGGCCGTGAGCGCCGACTCCGACAGCGTCGTCGAGTCGGTGCGCATGTACGTGATGTAGCCGTTCTCGTAGAGGCGCTGGGCGAGGCGCATCGTCGTCTGCGCGGAGTACCGGAGCTTGCGGCTCGCCTCCTGCTGCAGGGTCGACGTCATGAACGGCGCGCTCGGGCGACGGACGTACGGTTTCCGCTCGACCCGAGAGACCCGGAAGGACGAGGCCTGGAGGCGTTCGGCCAGGCCGCGCGCGGCATCCTCGTCGAGCTGGCGCGCGTCGCCGCGCAGCTTCCCGTCGGGGCCGAAGTCGCGGCCGGTCGCGACGCGCTGACCGCCCACCGAGAGCAGTCGCGCGTCGAAGGAGTCCCCCCGGGTCGCCTCGGGCGACCCGACCTGGCCGGGCGACGGCGGCTCGGCCGCCGTCGCTTCCAGCCTTGAGCCGAACGTCGCGAGCAGGTCCCACCACTGGGCTGCGCGGAACGCCATCCGCTCCCGCTCGCGTTCGACGACAAGGCGCGTCGCAACCGACTGGACGCGGCCCGCCGAGAGACCGTGCATGACCTTCTTCCAGAGGACGGGCGAGACCTCGTAGCCGTAGAGCCGGTCGAGGATGCGCCGGGACTCCTGAGCGTCGACGAGCCGCTCGTCGACCTCGCGTGTCTCTCCGAGCGCACGCTCGATCGCGTCGCGGGTGATCTCGTGGAAGACCATGCGCCGCACGGGCACCTTCGGTTTCAGCACCTCGAGCAGGTGCCACGCGATCGCCTCGCCCTCGCGGTCCTCGTCCGTCGCGAGCAGGAGCTCGTCCGCGTCGGCGAGGTGCTTCTTGAGCTGCGCGACCGTCTTCTTCTTGTCCGGGTCGACGACGTAGAGCGGTTCGAACTCGTGCTCGACGTCCACGCCCAGACGCGCCCACGACTCCCCCTTGTACTGCTCGGGGATCTCCGCGGCGCTGTCCGGAAGGTCGCGAATGTGGCCGACGGAGGACTCGACGATGAAGTCCGGCCCGAGGTAACCGGCGATCGTGCGCGCCTTCGCAGGCGACTCGACGATGACGAGACGCTTTGGCACGGCCGGTCACGATAGCCACCCAACGGGCCGACAAAGGCGGTCCCGGGGTCTTCAGGCCGGGGCCATTCGTCCGGACGCGATACTCCAGGCATGCGCCCGCCGCTCGCCTACCAGGCCGTCGCCGTGCTGAGCTGGCCCGTTCTCTACGGGCTGTTCCGGCTGCGCGCCCGCGGCCGCGAGAACCTCCCGGCTACCGGCGGTTACATCCTCGCCTGCAACCACGTCTCGAGCCTCGACCCGTGGCTGGTCGGGCTGCCACTGTGGCCGCGCCGCTGGCTCCGCTTCATGGCGAAGTCCGAGCTCTACTGGTGGCCCCTCAGCCTCGTGCTCAACGGTGCCGGCGCGTTCAAGGTCCGGCGCGGTCTCGGCGACCGCGAGGCGATCGAGACGGCCGTTCAGCTCGCTCGCCAGGGCCACGTGGTCGCGATGTTCCCCGAGGGGACGCGGCGAAGGAAAGGTCTCATCAAGAAGCACGAGGCGCGGCCGCGCTCGGGCGCGGCCCGGATCGCGCTGGAGGCGGGCGTGCCCCTCCTTCCGGCCGCCGTCGCAGGAACCGACCGCCTGCTGAAGCTCGGGCCGCTCCGCATCGCCTACGGGTCTCCCATCGAGTTGGAAGACCTCCGCTCGAGCGACGACCTGCGGGCCTCGTCGCAGGAGGCGACCGACCGGCTGATCGCCCGGATCGCCGAGCTCGAGGCGTCTCTATGAGCGTGCTACTGGCAGTCGACGGCGACTCGTTCGCTCACCGCGCCTACCACGCGCTCCCGAAGTCGATCCGGCTCAACGCCGTCGTCGGCTTCACGAACATGCTCGTCCGGCTCTGGCAGGCGGAACAGCCCGACGCCGTCCTCGTCGCATGGGACACACTCTCGACGCCGACCTACCGGCACGAGGCGTTCGCTCCGTACCAGTCGGGGCGCGTCTTCGAGGACTCGATCGTCAAGCAGCTCGAGATCCTGCCCGAGGTCGTGGCCGCGTTCGGGTTCCTCGTCGCGAAGGCGCCGGGCTACGAGGCGGACGACTTCCTCGCGGCAGCGGCCAAGGAGTGGCCTGAAGACGTGCTCGTCGCGACGTCGGACCGCGACGCATTCCAACTTGCGAGCGAGCGAGTGACGATT
The DNA here is from genome assembly GCA_963790845.1 of uncultured Actinomycetes bacterium. Lineage (GTDB taxonomy): Bacteria > Actinomycetota > Thermoleophilia > Gaiellales > Gaiellaceae > Palsa-739. The sequence continues at coordinate 105,789 of CAWBQC010000007.1, forward strand.
CTGCAACCGGCGCGCGGTGTCAGCGAGCTCGCGCGGATCGGCCCCGCCGAGGTTCGCGAGCGCTACGGCGTCGAGGCCGAGCAGGTGCCCGACCTGATCGCGCTGCGCGGAGATCCGTCCGACAAGCTCCCGGGGGCGCGCGGCATCGGGCCGAAGAAGGCGGCGGACCTGCTCGCGCAGTACGGCTCCCTCGAGGCGGCGCTCGCCGACGGACGGTTCGCGGCGGAGGCGGAGGACTTGAGGCTGTTCCGGCGAATCGCGACGATGGACGCCTCCGCTCCCCTTCCTCCCCTCGCAGAAACAACCCCGGCGTGGGCGGAGGCGTCTTCTTATCTCGACCAACTCGGCCTCGGCGGGGTCGCCGAACGCGTAGGCGCGTTATGAACTCGCTTCGGCAAGAAGCACGAGCCGCCCGGCCGCGCTGGTCGGCGCGATCCTGCGTCCTCAGTCGCGCGAATAGCGCTGCTACTCACGCTCCCGGCGTCCTTGTCTCGCACTCGACCATCGCACCCGGTCAGCGCGTGGTCGTGCCGAAGAGAGTTCCATCGACGTCCTGACGCACCCCGCGCTGGCCCGGCTGCACCCGACCGGCGGCCATCCCGAGCGGCCCGAGCGGCTCGCCGTCCTCCTCGAGCACCAGTACGTCTGGAGCGAGGGCCGCGCAGCAACGGCGGACGAGTTGCAGCTCTGCCACACCGCCGAGCACGTTGAGCTCGTCCGCGCAGTCGAGGACCAGGTCTGGCTCGACGGCGACACCGTCTGCACGGCGACGACATTCGAGGCGGCCGCGCTCGCGGCAGGGACGACCATCGAGGCTGCGTTGCGTGGAGGCTTCGCCCTCGTGCGGCCGCCCGGTCACCACGCCCTTGCCGCCCGCGCGATGGGGTTCTGCGTTTTCAACAACGTCGCCGTGGCGGCACGCGCGGCGCAGCAGCGCCTCGGCCTCGAGCGAGTGGCCATCGTGGACTTCGACGTCCATCACGGGAACGGCACGGAGGCGATCTTCCGAGAGGACGACAGCGTCCTCTTCGTCTCGCTCCACCAATGGCCGTTCTATCCGGGCAGCGGCGGTCCCGACGACCAGGCGGGGACGACCGTCAACGTGCCGCTGCAGGCCGGGTCGGGCGACACGGAATACCTCGAGGCCTTCGATCGCGTGGTGCAGCCGGCGGTGGAACGGTTCGATCCGGAGCTCGTCCTCGTTTCGGCCGGCTTCGACGCGCACGCGGACGACCCTCTCGGGGGTATGCGCATCACCGAGGAGGGCTTTCGCGAGCTTGCCCGCCGCTGCCGGGAGCTCTCCGGTCGCGTCGCAGCCGTGCTCGAGGGCGGCTACAACCTCGAGACGTTGCCGAGCCTGGTCGACGCGGCGCTCGACGGCTTTACGGGCTGAGCGAAGAGCCTCGGCGTCAGGTGCGCGCGAGAGCGAGTTGCTCGAGAGCTTCGCGACGCGACGAGACTTCGAGCTTGCGGAGGAGGCTCTTCACGTGGGAGCGGACCGTGTGCTCTGAGATGAACAGCCGCTGGGCGATCTCGTCCGTCCCGTGGTGCTCGTCGAGCAGTAGCAGCACCTCGAGCTCGCGAGCCGAGAGGAGCGATGCGATGCGGTCGGGCACGCCCGAGCCACGCGCGCCTGTCCGCACCTGGTCGAGCAGCCTGCGCGCGACCGGCCCCGAGAGCGCAGCCTCGCCGTGCACGACGCCGTCGAGGAACTCCGCGATCCGCTCGGGCGACTCGGTCTTGAGGAGGTAGCCGGCAGCGCCGCCGCGAATCGCGGCGAGCAGGTTCTCCTCCGTTCCGGAGGCCGTGAGGACGACGACCTCGCAGCCCGGCGCTGCCTCTCGGAGGCGCGGCAACGCGGATAGACCGTCGAGGCCCGGCATCAGGAGGTCGAGAAGGATGAGATCGGGCTGGGTCGCGGCCGCGGCCGCGATCGCCTCTTCGCCGTCGGCCGCGAGCCCGACGAGCTCGAAGCCGCGCGAACGCAGAAGCGCCGCAAGCGCCTCGCGCGTGAGGGGATGGTCGTCGACGACGAGAATGCGAGCTGCCACGGGTCCCTTATCGGCAGCAGCGCTTCTGCCGACAAGGGGGTAAGTGAAGAGACGGCGTACCGACCTGCAGGCCTGGCTGTGGGGTGAGGTCGTCCTGTCCGGGCTGCTCGCGGCAAGCCTTGCGCTGTTCCTTGCGTATCCAGCCTTGCGAACGCAGTACGACAGGCCGCAACTCCTGCTGGTGCTCGAGACCACGATGGCGCTGGCCGGCATCCTCGTCGCGCTCCTGGCTGCGGTCCGCTTCTCAACGGACGGCCTTCGAACCGACGTGCTGTTGGCGGCGGGCTTCCTGGTCGGGTCGCTGTCCACTATCGCTTTCGCGATCGTTCCCGTGCTCGACGGCGGCGTTCTGAGTCGGGCCGACCGATGGGCGGGGCTCGCAGGCGGCATCGCCGCGCAAGGTCTCATCGCGCTCGCACCGTTCCTCGGCGGCCGCAGCAGGACTCGCGACCGAGCGTTGCGTGACACCGTCATCGCGGCAGCCATTGCGCTCGCCGCCGCCTGGCTCCTGCTCCGCGCCCACAGCGGCGGCCTTCCGGCGCTGACGTCGCAACCGGGCGTGGGCCATGCTCGCGCAGGCCTGGCCTCCGCGCTCGCCGTGCTGGCCCTCCTCGATCTCCTGGCCGTGGTCGGCTGGGGGCGGAGGCTTGCGAGGACGGGGGACGACCTCGCGCAGTGGCTCGCGCTCGGCTTCACCCTCCAGCTCTTCGCGGCCCTCCACTTCGTGTTCACGCCGCCGCGCGGCACGACATACGTCGCTGCCGGAGACTTCCTGCGCCTGCTCGCGTTCGGGCTGATACTCGTGGGCGCCTGGCGGGCGATCCGTTCAGCCGAGCTCGGGCGGGCAGTCGCGGAGGAGCGGGCACGCGTCGCGCGAGAAATCCACGACGGGTTGGCGCAGTATCTCTTCGCCGTCTCGACGAACGCTCAGATGCTCGCCGCGGGGAGTCCCGTGGAGGAGGTCGGGCCCCAACTCACACAGGCCGCGGCGCTCGCGCAACAGGAGGCGCGCTTCGCCGTTCTCGCGCTGTCGTCGGCGAGCGGCACCGCATCGTTCGACTCTGGGCTGCGCCGCTATGTCGAGTTCCTCACGGCGGACGGCAAGCTCGACGTCGACCTCGAGATCGACCCGGCGATCCGCCTCGCCCCTGACGAGCAGATCGAGATCTTCCGCATCGTCCAGGAGGGGCTCGGCAACGTCCGTCGCCATGCGAACGCAACGCGCGCCGAGGTCGTGATCGGACAGCGCCCCTCCGGCGAGCGGTTCGTCGCAATCGAGGACGACGGCGAAGGCTTTCCGCCCGACGTCGCGACCGCCGGGTACGGACTGCGGAACATGCGCGACAGGGCGTCGTCGATCGAGGGCGGTTTCACCGTTCGGAGCATGCCCGGACGAGGCACCGCGCTCGAGGTCGTGTTGCGGACGTAAACCGCTTCTCAATCGTCCGAGTTTCCGCCTAGAGTGCAGCGCCGTGGGTCGCCCCATCGCACTGCTCGCCGCAGTTGTCTTCTGTTGCACGCTCGTGTCGCATCCGCAGCCGCAGGCCCGCGGCCCGATCAGCACCTGACGCTCTTCGCCGACTCGTCCGGGGCGTCCCTTGGCTGGGACTCGACGGCCAAGAGGATCCTCGAGCATGGCAACCGCGTCCTCTTCGAGCTTCACCCGTGCGGGCGCCTCGTTCAGCCCGGCTGCATCACGCCTCCCCCTCCGAGCGTCCTTTCGGTCGTGCGCGAGCTCGGGCGGAGGATCGGGCCGACCGTGGTCGTCTTCGTCGGCTACAACGACAACCCGGCGACGTACCGGGACGGCATGCCCTCCGTGCTGAGGGCGATGCGGAACCACGGCGTCAAGCACGTCGTCTGGCTGACTCTGCGCGCGGTCTACAAGCAGTACGTCGACATCAATCACGCGATCTACGCGGCGAAACAGAAGTGGCCGATCATGACTGTGCTCGACTGGAACCGCTACTCCGCAGCGCATTCCTCGTGGTTCAGTGGGGACGGGATCCACATGACCGGCACAGGCGCCATCGCGTATGCGAACTACCTGCACCGATCACTGAAGCGACTCGGCCTGACGGGGCCGGCTCTGACCGGATAATCGCGACCTAAGATCCCTGGCCATGACGCCGGGCGGCGGCGAATCCGTTCGGGCATCAATAGGAAAGCCCCGCATCTGCGGGGCTTTCCGTTAGCAGGCCTGTAAGCCGGATTCTGTCGAGGGTGGCCATCCATCTGTGCGGCTACCCGGCTCCTCGGCGGGCCGCGTCGGCGGAGCCTGTTCGCCTTGCACCGGACGGGGTTTAGCGAGCCGGCCCTGTCGCCAGGGCCGCTGGTGGGCTCTTACCCCACCGTTTCACCCTTACCGGCCGCGACTCCGGAGATTCGCGACCGGCGGTCTGTTTTCTGTGCCACTTTCCGTCGGCTTTCGCCGCCTCCCTCGCGGGAGCGTCCTGCCCTGCGGTGTCCGGACTTTCCTCGACGCCTCCGAGGGCCGCCGCGGTCACCCGGCCTGCGAACAGGGAGTGTAGCCTCGGCGGGTGGCAAGCCCTTTCGCGGTCGCCTTCCCGAACGGGAATCGAGCGCTCGCCGTGCGAGTCGGCAGGCAGGAGGAGATCGGCGAGGCGCTGGATGCGCTCGGGCTCGAGACGCAGCGCCCGGTGCTCGTCCTGGTCGGGAGCGCCGCGCAAGCCACCGAAACGGAGGCTGCGTCGGTCGAGGAGCTCGTCGAGCCGCTGGTGGCGACCGCCGCGCGCGTGGGCGCAGCGATCGTCGACGGCGGGACGGACGTGGGCGCGATGCGCGCCGCAGGGAGGGCCCGGGAGGAGCCCGGCCCGCCGCTCGTCGGCGTTGCGCCGGCAAGCGTCGTGGCTCTCCCCGGCGAGCCGGCCGATTTGCACACCTACGAGCTCGAGCCGCATCACACGCACTTCGTCCTCGTTCCAGGGTTCCGACTTCGGCGCCGAGTCGGCCTGGATAGCGCACATCGCCGGCGAGATCGCGCGCGACGGGCCCTCCGTCACCGTTCTGATCGGCGGCGGCGACGTGAGCTGGCTCGACGCCGCCGAGAGCATCGGCGCCGGGCGGCGGATCCTCGCTCTCGCCGGAAGCGGTCGCGCTGCGGACGAGCTCGCGCTGGGCGAGAGCGACCGCGCCCGCAGCCTCCTGGCGTCAGGCCTTGTCGAGCTCCTCGATCTGCGGGAAGATCGCAAGCGGCTTCCCTCCCGGGTCGAGGAGTATCTCCGTGGGCAATGACGAGTACGGCCGGCTGATCGCAGCGCTGGAGCTCGACGAGCACAGCAAGGACTACATGCGCGACCGCTGGCTCGACCAGATCCGCTGGATGCAGGCCAAGGCGAAGGTGGCGCAGAAGCGGTACTACGCGCTTCGCCTCGTCACGATCGTCGGCGGCGTCATCGTCCCGGCACTCGTCAGCCTCAACGTCCGCGAGAACCACATCGCGGCGAGCATCGGGTCGGACGACGTTCGGCGTCAGCCTGCTCGTCGCTCTGAGCGCCGCGGTGGAGGAGTTCTTCCACTACGGCGACCGCTGGCGGAACTACCGGCTCACCGCCGAGCTCCTGAAGGCGCACGGATGGCAGCTGGCCCACCTGGCCGGCGTCTACCGAGGGCATCCGACGCACGAGGCGGCGTTCCGCACATTCGCCGGGAACGTCGAGCTGCTGTTCGAGCAAGAGGCCGAGCGCTACGTGACGAAGATCGTGCAGGAGCAGCAGCCCAAGGCTCATTCCGACACGGGCGGCGCCGCGACGGCCGAGCGCTGACGTCATGGCCGACGCCGACCCGGACGTCTTCCTCTCGTACTCGCGCAAGAACAAGGAGTTCGTCGAGGAGCTGCATGGCTTCCTGATCGACAGGCAGAAGGACGTGTGGGTCGATTGGGAGGACATCCCGCCGGCATCGGAGTGGCGGGAGGACATCGCGAGGAACATCGACGCCGCCGCCGGATTCGTGTTCGTGGTGAGCTCCCACTCGCTCGCCTCGGAGGAATGCGCGAAGGAGCTCGAGCACGCGATCGCGCACGGGAAGCGAATCGTCCCGATCGCCTGCGACGACTCGGGCTCGAGTGCGGCCCGCGACGAGCTCCGCAAGCTGAACTGGATCCTGTGCCGCGACGGCGCCGACCGAGCGAAGGCCTTCGAGAGGGTGCTGCACGGGCTCGACACCGACCTCGAGTGGACGCGGGAGCATGCGCGGCTGCTCGTCCGCGCGGTCGAATGGGACAAGAACAAGCGCAACGCGAGCTTCCTCATGCGCGGAAGCGACCTGCAGAGCGCGGAGCGAGAGCTCGCGACCGGCGCCGCGAAGGATCCGCAGCCGACGGAGCTGCACTCCGCCTATGTCCTCGAGAGCCGGCGCGCGGCGACGCGGCGGCAGCGCCTGCTGCTCGGCGGCGTGTCGATCGCGCTCGCCGTCGCGATCGGGCTCGGGATTCTCTCCCTGCTCCAGCGGAACGACGCGCGGCGGGCGACGCGGGCCGCCACCTCCGTCGCGCTGGCGTCGGCCTCGAAGGACCGGGCCAACACCCACCCGGACGAAGCGCTCCTGCTCGCACTCGCCGCCTACGAGTCAAGCCCGAGCGCCCAGGCACGCGGTGCCGCCGTGAATGCGCTCGAGGAAGCACGAACGCTTGGTGTCGGCGGTTTCCTGCACGGCGATTCGGTCGTCGACAGCGTTGCGTTCACGCCCAAAGGCTGGGAGGTCGCTGTCGGCAGCGAGGACGGAGCCGTCCGCCTCTGGGACGTTCGAAGGCACAAAGCGCTCTCGACGCTCGACCCGCCCGGGTCGGGGCGCGTCGTGAGCGTTGGCTTCGCGGGACGGGGATTCGTCATGGCAGCAAGCGCCAACGGCGTCGTCCGCCTCTGGAACGCCAACTCCGGGTCCCGTGATCCGAGAGCTCAAGGTTCCAGGCGCCATAGCAGCTGCCGCCATCAGCCCGGACGCCCATCGACTTGCCGCCGCCGACGGCCATGGCCACATCTGGCTCTGGAATCACCCGATCGGCCCCCGCCAACAGCTTCCTGCTCCGCCGGGCCCCGAGGTCACGCTGGCGTTCAGCCACGACGGCAGCACGCTGGCGGCGGGCGTCACCAACACGACCGTCGTCGACCCGGGGACCCCGGGCGAGGTTGCCGTCTACGACACGGCTAGCTCGAAGCCGCTCGGGCTGTTGCCCAACGACGACCACGCTGTTTTCGATCTCGCGTTCGCACGGCACGGAGATCTCCTGGTGACAGCGGGCGCAGACCTCGCGGACACCAAGTACGAGCCCCAGAGCGCTTACGGCGAGATTCGCGTATGGAACGCACGGAGCCGGAAGCCGGTCGGACTGACCGTCAAGAGCAAGCTGGACGTCTCGAGCGTCGCGTTCTCGCCGAGTGGCCTCACCGTCATAGCGGGCCTCCAGGATGGAAGCGTTCAGGAGGCTTCGCCGGCCACCGGGAAATGGCTAGGCCCAACGCTCCAGCCGCTTGGCGGCGCAGTGAACCTTCTCTCTCTGAGCGGTAACGGGCGCGAGATTGCGGTGTCCTCGCCCGACGACACGAGTGTGCGACTGGTGCCTGTGCTCCATCCACTCGAGCTCGGCCGCACGATCGGCGCGTTTGACAGCAACCTCTACCAGCTCGCTTTCAGCCACGACGGGCGGAGTCTGGCTACGGCGGGGGGATACGACAATCCGGTCTCCCTGGTTGACATCCGCACCGGCGCGACGCGCAAACCGAGTTGGTTGCGCATCGGCCCGGGGGCGGACAACATCGCCTACAGCTCTGACGGCAAGACGCTCGCTGCTCGGAACGACAATGGCTCGGTTCAGCTCTGGAATCTCCAGGACGCACAAACCGGACGGGCACCTGCGAGCCCATCCACAAGCGACGCTCGGCGCGCTCGCCTTCAACGCGTCCGGCGACGAGCTGGCGATCGGCGACGACTACGGGGCGGTGCGGCTCTGGAACGTCCCGCAGCACCGACTGATCGCGCAGACGGTCGATCCGGCCGGGGTGTCCAGCCTCGCATTTGTTGGGTCGGACGTCCTCATCGTCGGCTCGAACAGCTGGTCGATCGATCGCTGGGACGGACATTCGAAGGTGCAGCATGTTCTGACCCCGCCTGCCACCGCGCAGTCACTGGGTGTCGACGGGAGCAACGCCTGGTTCTGGAGGCTCGTTGCGGAGATGTTCCCACGGGGTGGCGGCCCTGCCCTCGCCGGCGTCTCGGTCAGTCCCGACGGGAAGACGCTCGCAGCGCTGCAACCTGACGGAAGCGGCGACGGAGTTCAGCTCTGGGACGTTGCCACGCGAACGCCTCTGGGTCTGCCGCTCCCGGCGTTCGGAGATGCCGGCGTCGCGTTCAGCCCCGACTCGAGCGTCGTCGCTGCCGCAGGCGGTGAAGTGAGGATCTGGCAAGGGATCCTGTGGCGGGACCGGGCGCAGCTCAAGGGGCGGATCTGCAGCCTTGTTTTGGGCAGCTTTAGCGCGAACGAATGGAGCGCGATCGCGCCCGGCGTGGCCCGCCCCGATCCGTGCTCGTAGGAGCCGAGGCTCGCGGGTCTAACTACCCGCCTGTCTCCCGACGGTTTGCGTGGCCGACCCCGCCCCCGCGAGCCTGCCGTGCAGCCGCATCGCGCACTCGGGGCAGCGCACGAGCGCGCCCTCGTGGAGGACGAACTCGCCGCAAACCAGGCATTCGAGCGACGCCCCGCGCAGCACCGCGAGGAGCTCCTGCTCGAGAGTCCGGTGGAGTGACATGAGCCCGGTCACAGCTCGCGGAACACCCCCACGACCTTGCCGAGCACCTGGACATGAGGAGCGTAGATCGGCTCGAGCGCCGAGTTCTCGGGCTGCAGCCGGATGCGGCCGTTCTCGCGGAAGAACCGCTTGACCGTCGCCTCGTCGGCCGTCTCGTCGTCGCCGGCGAGGGCGACGACGATCTCACCGTCCCGCGCGTCCTGCGCCCGGCGCACGACGACGATGTCGCCGTCGAGAATCCCGGCCTCGATCATCGAGTCGCCCTTGATCCGCAGCAGGAAGTCGCCTCGGAGATTCTCCGGCACCGCGATCTCGTCCTCGACGTTCTGCTCCGCCAGCAACGGCCCACCTGCGGCGATCTGGCCGAGCAACGGCAGCTTGGGCAGCTCGGCGGCGACAGACTCGGTGCTCTTCTCGCGACCGACGAGCTCGAGCGCCCGCGGCTTCGTCGGATCCCGCCGCAGCAGCCCTGCGCGCTCGAGATTCGCGAGGTGAGCGTGCACGGTCGAGGGCGAGGCAAGCCCGACCGCGCTCCCGATCTCCCGCACCGTCGGGGGATAGCCATGCCGGTCGGCGTAGTCGACGACGAAGCTCCAGATCTCTCGTTGCCGTCCGGTCAGCTCGGCTGTGGTCTGCATCTCACGCTCCGGGGGTCGGTGATGTGGCGAACAAGTGTTCGACAGCAGGGTACGGACTCCTCCGGACGGCGTCAAACCGCGGCAAGGAAAACGCCGCCGGGGACGGCGGCCCCAAGATCTTCGTCCGCGCGGCGCCGGCTTTGCCGGCGACGCTTGCAGCCTTGAGATCTTCGGCCGCGCGGCGCCGGCTTTGCCGGCGACGCTTGCAGCCTTGGAAGTGCGCTGGAGAGGACTTGAACCTCCACGGCCTATGCGGCCACTAGGCCCTCAACCTAGCGCGTCTACCAATTCCGCCACCAGCGCGAGAGCCCGCGCAGTGTAGCCCCTACCTCAGGTAGTGGAACAGGGCGACGCTGTTCGCGAAGAAGAGCACCGCGAGCACGAGCGTGACCCGCGTGAGGTTGCGTTCGACGATGTGCGTTCCACCCTGCGAGGCGGGGGTGAACCCCATCCCCCCCATGCCGGCATCGCGGCCTGAGTGCATCAGGATGAGCGTCGTCAGGCCGACGACGATGAGCACCTGCACCACTGCGAGGAACGCAATCACCGGCTCAGGGTAGCCGCTCTAGCGGCGCGTGACTTCGACGATCGACGCCACGAGCTCGGAGGCGATGCGGTCCTTCGTGACATAGCCGGACGCACCGGCCGCCCGCGAGCGGTCGACATCGGCCCGCGAGTTCGACCCGGTCAGCATGAGCACGCGGACGTCGTCGCTCGCCGCCCGGATCTCGCGGGTGGCTTCGAAGCCGTCGAGCACCGGCATGCTGACGTCCATGAGGACGACGTCCGGGCCGAGCTTCCGCGCGAGCGCGACCGCCTGTTCGCCGTCCGATGCCTGACCCACGACCTCGATCCGCTCGTCGGTCCCGAGGATCGCCTCGAGCGCCTCGGCGAACAGCCGATGGTCGTCCGCAATGAGGACACGGAGCGGCTTGGGCTTCGATCTGCGCGTGCGCATCCGCTCATCCTGGCTGTTAGCGTCGATTTGTGGAAGAGGACGCCCGAGCTCGGATCCAGAAGCTGCTCGTGACCGGCGACAACCGCCTCAAGCAGGGCGTCGATCCGGCCAAGGCACGCGAGAGCTGGCAGCAGGCCCTCGCACTCGCGCAAGAGGAGGGACTCGAGGATCGGATCCGGCCGCTCGTCGAAGTCAGGCTCGCGGACCTCGAGCAGCAGCAGCAGCCCGGCTGAGAATCGCCTCGATCCGCTCCGCCTGGCGGCGGACGTCGTGCTCCGCCGTCGCCTCCCGCGCAGCGTCGTTCGGGCACGGCAGCGCGGCGGCCTGCTCGAGCCCGCGCGCCAGCGCGTCGAGGTCGAGCGGGTCGACGAGCACGCCCGCCTCGGGCGGGACGAACTCCGGCGGACCGCCGATCCGCGTGGCCACAACCGAGCGGCCGCAGGCCATCGCTTCGAGCAGCGCCTGTCCGAGCGGCTCCACGAGGCTCGGCTGCGCGAGCACGCGGCACTCCGCGAGCAGCTGCGGGATCTCGTCGTGCGGGACGCGCCCGAGCAGCCGGACGCGGTCGCGCCTTTCGAGCCGGGACCGGAGCGGCCCGTCGCCGGCAAAGGTGAGCGTGCCCTCCCCGAGCCGCGCAAACGCGTCGGCGAGGCGGGTCACGTTCTTCCGCTCGTCGAGCGCCCCCACGCAGAGAAAGCCAGGCGGCCCCGGCGGCGCCTGCGTGACGGCAAAGCGCTCGCGGTCGACGCCGCTCGAGACGACCTCGACCTTGCCGTGCGCCTCCGGCAGCTTCGTCTCGAGCTCGAGTCGCAGGTAGTCGGAGACGCAGATCACCGCCGTCGCGCGGCGCACGACGAGCCGGGTCGCAGCGGCGACACCGGGGATCGCTCCGATGTTCCGGACGTCCCTCCCGTGCGCGGTCACGACGAGCGGCGCCCGGCCGGCGAGAGCTGCGATCAGGCCCGAGGGAACGAGAAAGTGCGCGTAGACGACGTCGGGCCGCTCCGCCGCGAGCGTCCGTTGCGCGAGCGTCAGATAGCGGAGCTTCCCGCCGGACCGCGTGTCGAGTACGGCGCGTTCGATTGCGTGACCCCGCGCCGCGAGCTCTCGTTCGAGCTGGGCGACGAACGTCCCGAGATCGGGGGCGTCGGGCCCCGGGTACATCTGCGAGACGAGCAGGATGCGCACGGGGCCAGCGTACGCGGGCCCCGTGCGCCGAGCAGCGTCTAGGCCGTCGCCGCGCCGCGGACGAGGTCGACGACGAAGTCGGAGCGGCCCTCGAAGAGCAGGTCGAGCAACCGCCCGCCGCCGACGAGGCCCGCCGGGCGCCGAAGCAGGGCGACGAGCCGCGTCTCGTCGAGGCCGACGGCCCGCGCCGTCTTGACTGCCTCGCGGACACCGGCCGGGATCGAGCCGCCCGGCCCGAACTGCCACGCCGGGTAGAGCCACTCGTCCCGGTCGCGCACTGCGAAGAGCTCGCCGAGATCACGCAGACGCTCGATCTCGCGCAGGTTGACGCCGAGACGGCTCGAGAGCCAGGAGCCGGGAAGCGGTGTGGTGAGCATGTTGTGCACGTCGTTCTCCTCTCGGACTCAGAGCGAGGCCGCGACCGCGACCAGCGCAGGCGCGGCGGGGACGTAGACCGGCTCGTAGCCGAGGGCCCGGCCGAGCGGGGCACCGAGGGCGAGCCCGATGCGCTGGACGATCGCCGGCGGGAAGGGCAGGCGGACGGTGTCGAAGTGCGCGTTGGCGATCACCGCGAGCCGGAACGGGTTCGGCATTCCCTTGCGGTTCGTCTTGCCGTCGGCGGCCAGCGCGAACATCGTCTCGAGCAGCGCCTCGAACTGGAGGGCCGGCCGAACCTCACAGACGAAGTGAGCCTCATCGTCACCCGCGTTCCAGAACTTGTGCGGCGTTCCGGCCGGCACCGTAAGCCGCTGGCCCGGGCCTGCCACGAGCTTCTTCCGCCCGACCTTGAAGCCGACACTGCCGCGAAGCACCTCGAAGCGCTCCTCCTGGCTCGGGTGGACATGGGCCGCCGCGACGAAGCCGTTCGGCTGGACGAAGGTGTCGATCACCACGGCCTCGCAGTTCGTCTCGCGAGATGTCTGGCGAAAGACGATGCGCTCGCCGGTGACGGGGTTGTGAATCGTGTCGCCTGCATGAATCATGTATGTGCTCCTTCCGGTCGTTCGGGTCGGAAGCACCATCGAGGCGGGCGCTTAAGAGCCACTTGGCGTGCGCTTTAGAAAAGGGGGTCGAACGGGATCGAGTTCCGCGTCCTGGGATCAGTCGAGGCCGTCGGGGACGAAGGGCCGCTCCCGCTGGGAGCGCCGAAGCAGCGCGCCCTGCTGGCCTTGCTGCTGCTGAACGCGAACACGGTCGTATCTCGAGACAGGATCGTCGACGCTCTCTGGGGCGCCGAGCCCCCGCGGTCCGTCGTCTCGTCGCTCCAGGTGTACGTGCACGGGCTCCGCAAGGCGCTCGGCGCGGAACGCATCGAGCGGCATGGGACCGGCTACCGGCTGCAGCTCGAGCCGGAGGAGCTCGACCTCGGACGGTTCGAGCGCCTCGTCGAAGCCGCGGCGAGAGCTCTCGCTGCGGGACGAGCGGCTGATGCAGCCGAGGATCTGCGGCGCGCGCTCGATCTCTGGACGGGCGAGCCGCTCGCCGACCTCGCGGGAGAGCCTGTTTAACGAGTCGGAAGCCCCGCAGCTGGAGGAGCGACGGCTACGGGCGAACGAGCTCCTCCACGATGCCGGGCTCGCTCTGGGACGACACGACGCGCTCGTGCCCGAGCTGGAAAGGCTCGATCGCAGAACAGCCGTACCGTGAGCGTTTCCGCGCGCAGCACGCGCTCGCCCTCTACCGCTCCGGCCGGCAGGTCGACGCGCTGGCAGCCTGCCGCGCGGCCCGCTCGTTCCTCGTCGAGGAGCTCGGCATCGACCCCGGGCCCGAGCTGCAGGAGCTCGAGCGCCGGATCCTGCGTCACGATCCCTCGCTCGCGGCGCCCGAGGCGCCGGCGCCTGCTCTCGTGCGCCTGCCCACGCCGCCGACCCCGCTCGTGGGCCGCCGCCTCGAGGTTGCCGCGGTCTGCGCGCTGTTGCGGGGGGACGACGTGCGTCTCGTGACGCTCACCGGCCCCGGCGGCGCGGGCAAGACGCGCCTCGCGCTGGCGGCGGCCGCCGAGCTCTGGCCCGAGCTGCGAGACGGCGCCGTGTTCGTCGACCTCTCGTCCGTGCAGGACTCGGCTCTGCTCGGCTCCTCGATCGCAGGCACGCTGGGCCTCGCCGAGGGCGGGGTGCCCGTCCGGGAGACGCTCGTCGAGCATCTCCGAAGCGTGAGCATGGTGCTGGTCCTCGACAACCTCGAGCAGCTCCTTCCCGACGTGGGACTCGTCGCCGAGCTCCTGACCGCGGCTCCGCGGCTCCGCGTGCTCGCGACGAGCCGCGCCCCGCTCCGGCTCCTGGGCGAGCACGAGTACGCCGTCCCTCCGCTGGCACTTCCTGCCGAGGGAGCGGGCTTCGAGGCGCTTGCGGCAAACGACGCCGTGAGCCTGTTCGCAGCTCGGGCTCGTGCCGTCGCTCCGGAGTTCGCGCTCGACGACGCCAACGCCGTCAGCGTGGCCCGCATATGCGAGCGCCTCGACGGGCTCCCGCTCGCGATCGAGCTGGCGGCCGCGCGCTCGAAGCTCCTGCCTCCGGAGGCGATGACCCGCCGTCTCGACCAGGCGCTCGACCTGCTCGTGGGCGGCGCCCGGGACCTGCCCGACCGCCAGCGCACGCTGCGCGCGACGCTCGAGTGGAGTTACGGCCTGCTCGACGAGGCCGAGCGGAAGCTGCTCGCGCGCCTGGCTGCCTTCTCCGGCGGCTGGTCACTCGAGGCAGCAGAAGCCGTCTGTGGCGGAGACGGCGTCGACATCCTGCTCACCCTGGCCTCGCTCGTCGACAAGAGCCTCGTCCGTCCGCTGCACCGTCCGACCGGGGAGCCGCGATTCACGATGCTCGAGACGATCCGCGAGTTCGCCGCCGAGTTGCTCGACGCCTCCGTCGAGAGCGAGGCCGTGCGCCGCCTCCATTGCGAGCACATCCTGGCGCGGGTGGAAGAAGGATCCGCGGCATGGCATGCGGGCACAGACCCACACGAGTCGCTCTTCCCGGTCCTCGAAGAGGAGCAAGCCAACTTGCATGCAGCCCTGAGGTGGGCAGCCGCCGCGGGTGAGCTCGAGCTCGAGGTGCGGCTTGCCGTCGCCGCGCGCTGGTGGTGGGTCGTGCAGGGCCACCTGAGCGAGGGGCGCGGGTTCTTCGACGGCGTCTTCGAGCGCACTGCCGGCGCGTCGCGGGAGCTGCGTGCGCGAGCCCTCGTGCAGGGCGCAATCTTCCCGTTCCGGCAGGGAGATACGCGCCGGGCTGCCGAGCTGCTGCAGGAGAGCCTCGATCTCTACCGAGACCTCGGCGACGAGGAGGGGATCGCCCGCTCAACCGCCGAGCTCGGTGGAATCGCGATCGCCGAGGGCGACCTCGATCGCGCTGCCGCGCTCTACGAAGAGGCCGTTCCGCTCTTCCGCATGCAGGGCTACCCGAGCCGCGTGGCGGCCGGGCTCGGCAACCTCGGCACGATCGCCCACATGCGACAGGCGTTCGCGACCGCCGTCGACTACTACGAGGAGGCGATCGAGCTGGCGAAGGAGACTGGCGACATCGACGGCGCCGCGGTCAACCTGCACAACCTCGCGCGGTCGGAGCTGGCCCTTCAGCGGGCGGGTCCCGGCCTCGAGGCGTTGCGCGAGAGCCTCACGATCGCGCGGCGGATCGGCTATCGGGAGGTGATCGCGTACTGCATCGGCGGGCTCGCGGAGCTGGCGATGATCGAGGCCGATCCCGAGCGAGCCGCCGTGATGCTCGGCGCCTCGGACCGGCTCTTTCGCGAGATCGGAGCCGTGCCAAGTCCCGACGAGACGGAGACCCGCGAGCGGGTCGCCGCCTACGTCGTCGAGGAGCTCGGGGAGCGAGCCTCGGAGCTGCAGGCAACGGGCGCAGCCGTCGAGCTCGACGAGCTCCTGGACGACGTAGCCTCCCGGGCATGAGCGACTACACGATCGTGAAGCTCGGCGACGTCGAGAACGTCGCACCGAAGTTCCAGATGCCTGAGGGCATGGACGTCCGCTTCCCGAAGCGTCACCTCGGCTGCTCGGTCGGCGGCGTCGGCATCGAGAAGCTGCCGGCCGGGGTACGCCAGCCGTTCGGCCACACGCACTCGGAGCAGGAGGAGATCTACGTGATCGCCGAGGGCTCGGGTCGGATCAAGCTCGACGACGAGATCCACGAGCTCGAGCAGTGGGACATCCTGCGCATCGGGCCCGGCGTGATGCGCAATCTCGAGGCCGGCTCCGGCGGGATCACGCTGATCGCGTTCGGCGCGCCGATCGCGGAGGAGAACGACGGCGAGATCGTGCCCGGGTGGTGGACCGACTGAGACCCGGGCTCTCCGCGCTGGCGGTCGCCGCCTCGGCCTGGGCACTGCTCCAACTGCCGGCATCGGCCTTCTCCGGCCGCGTGACTGCGGCGCCTTCGGCGCGCGTGACGATCGCGTTCGCGGGCGACATCGCGCTGCTCGGGCCGGCCCCGTCCTCCATCTTCGCCGGAGCTCGGGGACAGCTCCGCCGAGCCGATGTCGCGATCGGGAACCTCGAAGGGACGCTGAGCTCGGGCGGAACGTCGAAATGCGGACGCCACAGCACGGGATGCTTCGCCTTCCAGTCGCCGCCGCAGTCGGCCGCAGTCCTGCGCGGCGCGGGCTTCGACGACCTCAACGTCGCGAACAACCACGCCTTCGACTACGGCGCCTCCGGCCAGCAGCAGACTCTGCGGGCACTCGCGCGCTACAGGCTGCGCTGGAGCGGGAGGCCGGGCCAGATCACGGTGCTTCGGGCACGCGGCGTGCGCGTGGCCGTCGTCGGCTTCGCGCCGTACCCGTGGGCACAGAGCCTGACGAACGTTCCTGCGGCGCAGAGCCTCGTGCGGCGGGCGACGGCAAGTGCCGACCTCGTCGTAGCCGTCCTGCACGCCGGCGCCGAGGGTGTCGACCACCAGCACGTCCCGGCCGGCACCGAGTACTTCCTGGGGGAGAATCGCGGCAACGAGCGCCGGTTCGCGCATGCGCTCGTCGTCGCGGGCGCGGACCTCGTAGTCGCCTCGGGCCCGCATGTGCTGCGCGGGCTCCAGCTATTCCACGGCACGCCGATCGCGTACTCGGTCGGCAACTTCGCGACGGCGGGCAACGCACTTTCCACCGGCGGCGTTCTCGGCGAGTGCGCGATCCTCGTCGTGACGCTCGGCGCCGACGGAACCCTGGTCTCCGGAAAGCTCCTGCCGGTGCAGATGGTCGGCGGCGCGCCGCGGCTGATCCACGGATCCAGTGACGTCGTGGCGCGAGTGAATGCGCTCTCGCGCGCGGACTTCGGCGGCAGCGCGCTGCTCGTCGCCGCCAACGATGCGCTTCGCGTCCGCTGAATCGCCGCGAGTGAGCCGGGAGCGCCGGCGATGGCCGGCACTCCCGGAGTAGGTCGTTATCTCCGCCGGTCGACGAGGTCGGTCATCGCCGGCACGTTCGCGGTGTCGCAGGTGTTGGCGAGGCAACCGAGATGCCAGTTGTCCTCGATCGTGCGCAGCATCGAGTAGTGGTTGTACGCGGTGAACGAGGCGTCAGGCTCGTGCTGGTTTCCTCGGATCACGAGCGTCAGCACATGGCCGCCGCCCGGGTTCGCGTCGCAGCAGCCGCGGGTGTCGCCGAAGCCGAAGTCGGTGGGCGAGCCGGTGAAGTCGCTCTCGTCCCAGGTGATGAAGATCACCGAGTTCGGGCCCCATGCCTTCGAGGACATGATCTCGTCGACGGTGTTCGCGAGGAACGTGTCTCCCGCCTGGATCAGCAGCTGGTACATTCGAGAAGTCGCACGGATCGGACGGGCCTCCGCCGCCCCTGCCGTGCATGTCGTTGCACTGGTCCGGGCTGATCCAGGAGTAGTCCGGGACCTGGTCCGAGGCGAGATCGGCGCTGAGCTGGCTGAGATCGACGAGGTTCGCCATCCGCTCCGGATTGGTCTGAACGTCGGTGAAGGAGACGAACGGGTTGTGTTTCCTCTCGTAGAGCTGGTTGCCGCAGGCGTGGTCGAGCTTCGTCGCACAGAGCGAGTAGCTCTGCATGTACCCCTTCCACGACTTGTGATGGCTCTCGAGCTGGTCGACGATGTTCGGCAGGTCGACCGTGACGTCGTTGTCGTCCGGCACTCCGGCCCGTGTCCCGGCTGTGGCCGCGACGTAGTTCGGCTGGCTCGGATGCGTGACGCCGTAGTAGTTGCCGGCGACGCCGTACGTCTTCACCGCCTGGTTGATCCACGGCGCATTCGGATTGTTGAGCAGGGCTTCGATCCCCGTGTTCTCCATCATGATCACGAACACGTGATTGAAGTGGGGCACGCCCGCCGGATGCTGCGGCTCCCCCGAGGCGGCTGCCGTCCCGACCAGCAGCACCATCGCTGCGATCAGGCCGCCGCAGAACAGAGGCCAGCGACGCTTGCTCATGTCTCACTCCTTTGCCTGGTTTTCTGGGCCGGAGCAAAACCATTTCAAATCGCGGACCCGAGCGAGTGCGGAAAGCGCTTGGGATTCCAACCGCCGGTCAGGAACGAGGCCGCTGCGTGTCGTACATCCCCCACTCCTCGCGCAGCGTCTCGCAGATCTCGCCGACCGTGCAGCGCGCCCGTAGCGCCTCGCGCATCGGCGGGAGCAGGTTCGCGTCGCCGCGCGCCGCCTCGCGCACCGCTGCGCTCGCCGCCGCCGCTTCGTCCGCATTCCGTTCGGCACGAACGGCTGCCGTCCGCTCGAGCTGCCGCCGCTCGGCCGCCGGATCGATGCGCAGCAGCTCGATCCGCTCCGCCTCGTCTTCGTGGAAGCGGTTCACGCCGACGATGACCCGGTCGCCCGACTCGACCTGCTGCTGGAACTCGAATGCGGCGCGCTCGATCTCCTCCTGCACGAAGCCCGACTCGACCGCGGCGACGGCGCCTCCCGCCTCGTCCACCCGCTCGATCAGCTCCCACGCGCGCGCCTCGAGCTCGTCCGTCAGCGACTCGATGTAGTAGGAGCCTCCCAGCGGGTCGGCGGTCTCGGTGGTTCCCGCCTCTGCGGCGATGATCTGCTGCGTGCGCAGCGCGATATGGGCCGCGTGCTCGCTCGGCAGCGCGAGGGCCTCGTCGAAGGAGTTCGTGTGGAGGCTCTGCGCACCGCCGGCGACGGCCGACAGCGCCTGGATCGCGACGCGGACGATGTTGTTCTCCGGCTGCTGGGCCGTGAGCGTGGAGCCGCCGGTCTGGGCGTGGAAGCGCAGGGCGAGCGAGCGCGGGTTCGTCGCCCCGAAGCGCTCGCGCATGATCCGCGCCCAGAGCCGCCGCGCTGCGCGGAACTTCGCCACCTCCTGGAAGAAGTCGTTGTGCGCATTGAAGAAGAAGGAAAGGCGTGCGCCGAACTCGTCGGGCGAAAGCCCCGCCTCGACCGCCGCCGCGCAGTAGGCGATGCCGTTCGCGAGCGTGAAGGCGAGCTCCTGCACGGCGGTCGAGCCGGCCTCGCGGATGTGGTAGCCGCTGATCGAGATCGTGTTCCAGTGCGGGATCCGCTCGGCGCAGTACGCGAACAGGTCGGTCGTCAGCCGCATCGACGGCCGCGGCGGGAAGATGTAGTTCCCGCGGGCGATGTACTCCTTGAGGATGTCGTTCTGGACGGTGCCGCGGAGCGCGTCCGCGGCAACGCCCTGCTTCTCGGCCACGAGCTCGTAGAGCAGGAGCAGGAGCGAGGCGGGCGCGTTGATCGTCATCGACGTCGAGACCTCGCCGAGCGGGATCCCCGCGAGCAGGATCTCCATGTCGGCGATCGAGTCGATCGCGACGCCGGTGCGGCCGACCTCGCCGAGCGCTCGCGGGTCGTCGGAGTCGTAGCCGAGCTGCGTCGGGAGGTCGAAGGCGATCGAGAGGCCGGTCTGGCCGCGCTCGAGGAGATACCGGTAGCGCGCGTTCGACTCCTCCGCCGAGGCGAATCCGGCGTACTGGCGGATCGTCCACGGCCGGCCTCGGTACATGTCCGGATAGGGCCCGCGGGTGTACGGGTATTCACCCGGCGGCTCGAGCTCGCGCGGCGCGTCTGCCGCTGTGTAGACCGGCTTCACCTCGATTCCGGACTCGGTGCGCCGGTCGCCGGTGGACGCCATTGCGAGATCGTAGACACGGCCTGGCTGCGCCGTATATGCTTGACTGGCTGTTCAGTCAACCGAGCCCCCGCAGGGCGGTTGGAATCTTCTCCTTGGTCGCGTGAGGCCGGCATTCGCCGGCCTCACGTGTGTCTAGCGCGCGAAGCTGACGCTGCGCTCGCTGGATCCTGGGGTCAGGTCTTGCATTGACGGATCCCCATCAGGAACGACTGAACGAATGCAAGACCTGACCCCGAATTGTTCGATTCACCTGGGCAACGCGCACGGCTCTTCGCCCGGCTACTACAGGCAAGATCGCTCCGTGCGCGTCACCGTTCGCCTCTTTGCCGGTCTTCGCGAGCACGCTGGCCGTTCGCAGGTCGAGCTCGAGGATGTGCCGCGGGTCGAGGACGTCTGGCCGAAGCTCGACCTCGGCGCAGAGCCGCCAGGCCTTCTCTATGCCGTGAACCGCGAGTACGTGGAGCGCGGGCACGAGCTCGCGGACGGCGACGAGGTGGCGCTCATCCCGCCGGTCAGCGGCGGCTCGTTCCGGCTCGTCGAAGGGCCGCTCGATATCGCGGCCGTACTGCGCGAGGTCGAAGATGCCGAGGCAGGAGCGATCGCGAGCTTCGTCGGCACCGTCCGCAGGCGTTCGCGTGGACGAGACGTCGAGTACCTCGACTACGAGGCCTACGAGGAGATGGCCGAGCCGATGCTCTCGCGCCTCGGCGACGAGCTGACCGAGCGGCACGGCCTCTGCGCAGTCGCGATCCACCACCGGCTCGGCCGGGTCGAGATCGGCGAGGCGAGCGTCGTCATCGCGGTCTCCGCGCCTCACCGCTCGGCAGCTCTCGACGCCTGCCGCGAGGCGATCGAGACGCTCAAGACGACGATCCCGCTCTGGAAGAAGGAGGTCTACGCCGGCGGCGAGGAATGGATAGGCCGGGGCTCGTGAGCGTGCACGCTGAACAGTCGGAACGCGGAATCGTCCGCCGCTCGCTCGAGCGGCTCGCCGGCCTTGCCGTCGTGATCGGCGGGGCGGCGCTCAAGTGGGGCTTCGTGTTCGTGAAGTTCGGCACCTTCTTCGTCTCGTTCGCCGCGTATTCGTTCTGGTTCGGCAGCTGGAAGTTCGGGCTCGGCTTCGTCCTGCTCATCCTGGTGCACGAGCTCGGCCATGTAGCCGAGGCGAGGCGGCAGGGAGTCCCGGTCTCGCTGCCGACGTTCATCCCGTTCTTCGGCGCCTTCGTGACCGTGCAGAACGCCGGGCTGTCGCCGTGGCGCAGCGCGCTCATCTCGCTCGCGGGCCCCTTCGTCGGCGGACTCGGCGCGGCGGCGGTCTGGGCGGTCGGGTCCGCCCAGAACGCGACGTGGCTCGTGGTGCTCGCGAACATCGGCTTCCTCCTCAACGCGTTCAACCTGCTGCCGATCGGCTTCCTCGACGGGGGCACCGTGTGGCGCGCCGTGACCGACACATGGCGCAGGCCGCAGATCCGCTACGAGGACGGCGTGCCGGTGCAGGCATACGCGCCCGACAAGGAGCGCGCGGCACGGCTCGCGATGCTTTACGTGCTGTTGGCGGCCGCGCTCGTCGGCGGCTTGCTCGCGACGCGCCACAGCGGGATGCTCTAAGGCGATGCAGGACCGCGAGCTCCTCCAGACGCACCACACGCTCGAGCGACTCCGCGAGCACTCGGGGGCGATCGGCGAAGAGTTCTTTGCCGGCTTCGAGGCGGTCGAGCGGATCGATCGGCCGGCCGTCTCCTGCTTCGGCTCGGCGCGTTCGCAGGAAGGATCGAAGCCGTACGAGCTGGCACGCGAGACGGCGCGCCTCTTTGCCAAGGCGGGTTGGGCGGTCGTCACCGGCGGCGGGCCCGGCGTGATGGAGGCGGCGAACCGCGGCTGCCGCGAGGGAGGCGGGCTCTCCGTCGGCTTCGGGATCGAGCTGCCGCACGAGCAGGAGATGAATGCCTACATCGACCTCGGCCTCGTGTTCGACCACTTCTACGCCCGCAAGACGATGTTCGTGAAGGCCGCCGAGGGCTTCTGCGTCTTCCCGGGCGGCTTCGGCACGGCCGACGAGCTGTTCGAGTCGCTGGTGCTGATCCAGACCGGCAAGGTCCTCCACTTCCCCGTCGTGCTGATGGGCACGGCGTACTGGACGCCGCTGCTCGAGTGGGTGCGTCAGAGCGCGCTCGCCGACGGGATGGTCTCGGCCGACGATCTCGCGCTACTGACGCTGACCGACGAGCCGGGCATGGCCCTCGAGACCGTGCTCGACGCCTATCGCGCCGGCGACGGAAGGCCGAGCCCGCACGCGCCCGAGAAGGCGGACGCGCAGTAGTGGAGCTCCGCGATCTCCCCTCGGTGGACGAGCTTGCGCGCGAGGCCGGCGACCCGCTCGCGGTGGACGCCGCCCGTGCGGTGATCGAGCGGGCACGGGAGGAGATCCGGGCCGGCGCGGATCCGGGAGATCTCGCCGCTCGGCTGCGGGAGGAGCTCGCGGACGCGCGGCAGCCACGGCTCCGTCGCGTGATCAACGCGACGGGCGTCGTAATCCACACGAATCTCGGCCGCGCGCCGCTGGCCGAGGAGGCTGTGGCCCACGTGGCCGAGGTCGCGCGCGGCTACTCGAACCTCGAGTACGACCTCGGCGAGGGCTCGCGCGGCTCCCGCCAGGATCATGTCGCCGCGATCCTGCACCGGCTGACCGGCGCGGAGTCGGCGCTCGTCGTCAACAACAACGCCGCCGCCGTCCTCCTCGCTCTCGCTGCGCTCGCGGAGGGACGCGAGGTGGTCGTCTCGCGAGGAGAGCTGATCGAGATCGGGGACGGGTTCCGCATCCCGGACGTCCTCGTGCGCTCGGGTGCTCGCCTGATCGAGGTCGGGACGACGAACCGGACGCGCGCGGCCGACTACGAGCGCGCGATCGGGCCGGAGACGGCGCTCCTCCTTCGCGTGCACCAGTCGAACTTCCGCGTGGTCGGCTTCGAGGAGCGGCCACGGCTCGAGGAGGTCGCTGCGGTCGCGCGTCTTCACGATCTTCCGCTCGTCGACGACCTCGGCTCGGGAGCATGTCTCCGCAGTAACAGACTGTTACTAGGTCAGGAGGAGCCGACGGCGCGCGAGTCGCTCGCGGCCGGAGCCGATCTCGTCTGCTTCTCCGGAGACAAGCTGCTCGGCGGCCCGCAGGCCGGGATCGTGCTCGGCGGCGCCGAGCTCGTGGAGCGACTGCGCCGCCATCCGCTGCAGCGAGCGCTGCGGATCGACAAGCTCTCGCTCGCGGCGCTCGAGGGCACGCTCCTGCTTCACCTCGAGGCGCCCGAGCGGATCCCCGTCCTGCGGACGCTCGCTCAGGAAACAGCGACGGTGCGCACACGTGCGGAGCGGCTCGCCGCGGCGACGGGCGGCGAGGTCGAGGAGACGGTCGGGCGCGTCGGTGGCGGAGCGCTGCCGCTCGCCGAGCTTCCCAGCTTCGCGTGCGCGCTCGAGGAGTCGCTCGCCGGCCCGCTGCGCACCGGCGAACCGCCGGTTGTGGGAGTCGTCCGCGACGGACGCCTCCTGCTCGACTGTCTCACGCTGACGGACGCGGAGGCCGAGGAGGCCGCGGCTGCCGTCAGTGCCCTGCGCCCATATAGAGCGCCGTAAGGAGCAAGAAGGAGCAGAACGGCCGCGCTCTCGACCGATGCTCTGCGCCGCCAGAGCAGCGTCGTGAGTCCCGTCGAGCGAGCGCGAGTCCGAGCAGGACGAAGATCCACACAGGCGGGAAGATCCCGCCGTCGGCGTACCGGCGAAAGGTCGACCCGTAATAGGGGTCGCCCGTGTAGAAGCGCGCGGTCACGAAGAACGCCGCCGCAGGCGCGAACAGGCTGGTAACGCGACGGCCGGAACGGAAGACGAGTCCCGCGCCGACGAGCATCGCGAGCATGGCGACGCCCCACACCGAATCGTTTTCGCTGGCCGAGCGCTGAAGCGCGAGCACGAGCTCGTACGATGCCGCGGCAAGGAGGTATGCGACGATCATCCACGCAAGCCATCCGATCGAGCGGAGCACACCCGATATATAGCAAGTTTGCTATGCCAATTCAATGCCGCTGACGGTCGGCACCGCGGGTCACATCGACCACGGCAAGACCGCGCTCGTCGAGGCGCTGACCGGGAAGAACACCGACCGGCTGCCCGAAGAGCACGACCGCGGGATCTCGATCGACCTCGGTTACGCGCCGCTCGAGCTGCCCGACGGGACGAGCCTCTCCGTCGTCGACGTCCCGGGGCACGAGCGCTTCGTGCGGACGATGGTCGCCGGTGCGAGCGGCATCGACCTCTTCCTGCTCGTGATCGACGCCGGCGAGGGCGCGCGGCCGCAGACGCACGAGCACCTCGCGATCCTGCGGCTGCTCGGGATCGAGCACGGCGTCGTCGCGCTCACCAAGGCCGACCTCGTCGACGAGGAGACGCTCGAGCTCGCGCGCGCGGAGGCGGAGGAGCTCGTGCCCGGCGCCCCGATCGTCGCGACGAGCGCGCGCACCGGCGCCGGGCTCGACGAGCTGCGGGCGGCGCTGGCCGAGGTGGCGTCCCGCATCGCCCGGCACGACGCCGACGGCCCCGCCCGGCTTCACGTCGACCGCTCCTTCACGCTGCGCGGCATCGGCACCGTCGCGACCGGGACGCTCTGGTCGGGGACGATCGGAGAGGGAGACGAGCTGCGCGTCGAGCCGCGCGGCCGGAGCGTGCGGGTGCGAAGCGTGCAGGTGCACGACCGGCCCGTCGAGCGTGCCGAGGCCGGGCAGCGCGTTGCCGTCTCGCTTCCCGGCGTGGAGCGGCAGGAGCTGCGCCGCGGCGACGTCCTCGTCACGCCGGGCTCCGTCCGGCCGAGCTTCCGGCTCGACGTGACCCTCGAGCGCTCTTGGAGAGATTCCGTCCCGCGTCCTGCTCCACCACGGAACCGCCGAAGCCGTCGCTCGCGTGGCGCGCGCCGGTGACCGCTTCGCGCAGCTGCGCCTCTCGCGGCCGGTCGTCGCGGCGCGCGGCGACCACGTCGTCCTGCGCGCAGGAACGACGGTCGCCGGCGGGGTCGTGCTCGATCCCGACGCCGCCGCGCCACGGCGACGTCGCGCGGTTCGAGGCGCTCGAGCGCGGCGAGACGCTCGTGCACGCGCCGGTGCGCGTGGACGGGCGAGTGGCGCTGGTCTCGACGAGTGGCTCGAGGAGCTGCGCGCCGAGCTCGACGCAAGCGATCGACGCCGCCGATCCGCTCGACCCGGGCGTCCCGGTGCCGGCCGCCGAGTGGTCGAAGGCCGTCGTCCCCTACCTCGGGCTCGAGCTGCGCGGGGCGAAGCTCTACCGGCCGGGCGCCGCCGCCGAGCTCGGCGAGCGCGCCGAGGCGGCCGAGGCGCTCGCGGCGCAGCTCGGCGTCGAGCCGGTGCGAGGTCGAGGACGCGCAGCTCGCGCGTTTCCTCGAGGAGCAGGGCCGCCTCGTGCGGGTCGGCGACGGCTTCGCGATCTCGCCCGAGGCGTACGAGCAAGCGCGCGCCGTCCTCGTCGACGGCATCACGCTGGCCCAGTTCCGCGACGCGCTCGGCGTCGGCAGGAAGACGGCGCAGCTCTATCTCGAGCGCTTCGACGCCGACGGGGTGACGCGGCGCGCGGGAGATGCGAGAGTCCTACGCAGACGACGATGAACGTCCGTGACCTGATCGAGCGCTACAACGCCGCCTGGAACGCGCAGGACCTCGACGCGATCCACGAGCTCCACGATCCGGAGATCGTGTTCGACAACCACACAGCCGGCGAGCGCGCCGAGGGCTCCGCAGCAGTCCGCGAGCACATCGCGCAGATCTTCCGCAACAACCCGACGCTGCGCTTCACGACGCGGTCGCTCTTCGTCGGCGACGACTTCGCGGTGTGCGAGTGGACGGCGTCGACCGGCTCGAAGGAGTGGGACGGCGTCGACGTGTTCCCGCTCAGAGACGGGCTGATTCTGCGGAAGGACGTGTACTCGTCCTCGCACCGTCCGCGCGAACGGTGAGCTGGAGCACGTCCGGGCGGCTGTAGTGGCCGACCGGGTCGAAGCGCTGCCGCTCGGCGAGCAGGCGCGCCGGGTCGAGCTCGGCGTAGAGGATTCCCTCCTCGTCGTACAGCGGCCCGGCGAGATACGAGCCGTCCGGGGCGAGGATCGCGCTGCCGCCGCGGCCGATCGTCCCGGCTCCCTCGATCTCGGCGGCGAGCGGGAAGTCGGCCGGATACGCGGACTCCCGCTGGAAGTGCGCCGGCGCGACGACGTACGCGCGGCTCTCCCGCGCGATGTGGACGAGCGTCTGCTGCCACGCGTCGCCGTCGTCGGCGGTCGACGCGACGTAGATCTCGACACCGGCCTCGTAGAGCGCGACGCGCGCGAGCGGCATGTAGTTCTCCCAGCAGATCAGCCCGCCGACGCGGCCGAAGCCGGTCTCGACCGTCTCGAGGCCGCGGCCGTCGCCCTGGCCCCAGACGAGCCGCTCGTGGTTCGTCGGCACGAGCTTGCGGTGATGCAGCGCGAGCTCGCCGGCCGGCGAGTGGTAGAGGAGCGAGTTGTAGATCGTGCCGGGCCGCTCGGGCTCGACCTCGTTGACGCCGGTGACGATCCAGACGCCGAGCTCCTGCGCAGCCGCGCCGATGCGCCGCTCGGCGGGCGAGCCGACGGCGACCGACTCCTGGGCGAGTCGCGCGAACGTCTCCTTCGCGCCCGTCGCCTCCCAGCCCGCGAACGCCTTCGCCCAGACGGACGACGGATAGACCGGCACGAACGTCTCCGGGAAGACGACGAGCTCGGCACCCTCGCGGGCCGCCTCGGCGGCGACCGTCTCGAGCTTGTCCAGCGTCGCCTCGCGATCGAGCACGACCGGCTCGACCTGCACGCACGCGACCCTGACCGCCCGCTCCATGCCGAGGAGCCTACTCCGGCGCGCCATGCCCGCCGCCGCCCGGAGTCTCGACGCGGACGAGGTCTCCGGCATGCAGCTGGCGGGTCAACTTCGGCGGCTGCTCCTCGCCGTTGACGAGGGTGCGGCCGCGCGCGCCGTCCTCTCCGCCGGCTCGACCCGGCGGGGCGTGGCGACGCCGCTCGGCGAGCACCGAGAGCCTGCAGTCCTCGAGCACGCGCAGCTCGCGCACGACTCCGTCGCCCCCGGGATGCGCGCCCCCGCCACCCGAGCCGAGCCGGAGCTCCCAGCGCTCGACCCGCAGCGGATACTCGAGCTCGACGGCCTCGACGGGCGTCGCGAAGGTGTTCGACATCGCGACGTGGACGGCGCTCGGGCCGTCGGAGTCCGGGCACGCGCCCTGGCCGCCGCCGACCGTCTCGTAGTACGTGAAGCCGTCGTTGCCGAAGGCGAGATTGTTCATCGTTCCCTCGCCCGCCGCGGGCACCGGCACGAGCCGGCCGAGCGCTGCGAAGACGACGTCGACGATGCGGGAGGAGGTCTCGGTGTTGCCGGCGACGACCGCGGCCGGTGAGCGCGCGTTGACGAGGCAGCCCTCCGGGCGCGGTCACCGTGACCGGTGCGAAGGCGCCGCCCGAGGCCGGCAGGTCCGGCTCGGTCAGGCAGCGCACGACGAAGTAGCAGGCGGACTTCGTCACCGCGAGCGGGCAGTTCAGGTTGCCGTCGTATTGCGGCGCCGTCCCCGCGAAGTCGATCCGGATCGCGTCCCCCTCGATCTCGACCGTGCAGCGGATCGGCAGGTCGCCGTCGACCGCCTCGACGACGTCCTCGGCCTCGCCGCGCCCGTCCGGGAGCTGCGCGATCGCCGCCCGCACCATCCGCTCCGAGTAGGCGTAGAGCTCGTCCATCGCGGCGGCGACCCGGTCGCCGCCGCGTCGGGCACACAACTCCTCGAGTCGCCGCTCCGCAAGCCGGTGCGACGCGAGCTGGGCGCGGAGGTCGCCGCTCCGCTCCTCGGGCTGCCGCGTCGCCTCGACGAAGCGCTCGAGCACCCCGTCGGTGAGGAGCTGCGGCGGCAGGATCACGCCCTCCTCCTCGAGCGTGCGCGAGAATGCGGGCAGGCTCGCCGGCTCGATCCCGCCGACGTCCGCGTGATGGGCGCGCGAGACCGCGAAGCCGAGGACGGTGCGCGAGACGAGCGTCACGTCGGGCAGGTGCGTGCCGCCCGTGTACGGGTCGTTGAGGATCGCGACCTGGCCCGGCGTCCAGACCCGAGCCGCATCACGGCCGCGACCGCGTCGGGCATCGCGCCGAGGTGGACGGGGATGTGCTCCGCCTGCGCGATCATCCGGCCGCGCTCGTCGAACAGCGCCGTCGAACAGTCGCGGCGCTCCTTGATGTTCGCCGAGAACGCGGAGCGGATCAGCACGGCGCCCATCTCCTCCGCGATCGACCGAAGCGACGCACCGATCACTTGGAGCTGAATCGATGCGATCCCGTCACTCACGGGTCACGATCCAGCTGGCACCATCCCTAGCCCCCACCCACCCGGGGGGAATCCACAAGGTCGACCCGTCCAGTTCGACCAGGCCCGGGCCGGACACGCGCCGTGGTTCGCCGTCCGGCAGCTTCAACTCCGGGCCGGGATCGATCTCGGCGGTGCGGACGGCCACGAGCTCGACCTCCCGCGCACGGTCGGCGTAGCCGTAACGCTCCTCGTGTGCCCGGTGGAAGCGCTCCTCGAGGTCGCTGCCGAGCGGCACGGTCAGCTCGAACGACTGGCCGTGGTAACGCAGATCTGCCTCGCCGTCCTGCGGCAGGTCGTCCACCTCGCCGAGCGGCCGGACGTGGGAGACGACGCGGTCGCGGCGCTCGTCGCCCGCGGCAAGTCCGAGCGCCGAGAGGACGCCCGCCGCCAGCGGGACGAGCACGGCCTCCATGCCGAGCTCCTCGGCGAGCGCGCAGGCGTGCAACGGGCCGGCGCCGCCGTAGGCGACGAGCGCGAACTCACGCGGGTCATGTCCACGCTCGACCGAGACGACGCGCAGCGCCCGCAGCATCTCGGCGTTGACGACCTCGACCACCGCGGCCGGGTCGAACCCTTCGAGTGCCGACGCCGCAGCGTCGCGGTCGAGCACGAGGCCGCCGGGCAGCTCCGCAGGCAGCCGGCCGAGCAGGAGGTTCGCGTCGGTCACCGTCGGCGCCGCCGCCGCGGCCGTAACACGCGGGCCCGGGATACGCGCCGGCCGACTCCGGCCCGACCCGCATCGCGCCGCCGGCGTCGCGTCGCACGAGCGAGCCGCCGCCCGCGCCGACGGTGTGGAGGTCGACCGTCGGCAAGCGGATCGGCAGGCCGCCGACCTCGCGCTCGGCCACGCGAGCGGCCCGGCCGCCCGGAAGCAGGCAGACGTCCGTGGAGGTGCCGCCCATGTCGAAGGCGATCGCGTGCTCGAAGCCGGCCCGGCGCGCGAGGAGCCCCGCGCCGACGACTCCGCCCGCCGGGCCGGACACCAGGATCGCGCAGGATGCTCCGCCGCCTCCGTCCAACCGAAGCACTCCGCCGGAGGAGAGCATCACGAGCGGGTCCGGCAGCCCCGCGTCGGCAGCAGCTGCCGCGAGCGCGTGCAGGTACCGACGCCGCACGGGCGCGAGGTACGCGTCGGCCGCGGTCGTCGACGCACGCTCGTACTCCCGGAACTCGGGCGCGAGCTCGTGCGACGCGACCACGTGCACAGCGGGATGCCGCCGCCGCAACTCCTCCGCGACAACGCGCTCGTGCGACGGATCGCGGAACGCGAAGAGCAGGCACACGGCGACCGCCTCCGCGTCGCCGAGGTCCGGAAGCGTGTCGAGGTCGAGCGGCTCGAGCTCGCCGTCGGGCCCGAGCCGGCCCCGGACGCCGTGACAGCGCTCGAGCGGCACGAGCGGCTCCGGATGCTCCTCGCAGAGGCGATAGAGGTGCGCCCGCGTCTGGCGGCGCAGGTGGAGGAGATGCTCGAAGCCGGCGTTCCCCACGAAGGCGGTGCGCGCGCCGCGCCGCTCGAGCAGCGCGTTCGTCGCCACGGTCGTCCCGTGAGCGAACCGCGCGACGCCGTCCCCGCGCCGACCGCACGAGCCGCGGCGAGCACCGACTCCTCCTGCCGCGCCGCGGTCGGCACCTTGGCCGTCCGGATCCTCTTCTCGTCGACGAGCACGGCGTCCGTGAACGTCCCGCCGACGTCGACGCCCAGGATCGCCACGCGCGTACTCTGCACCGCCGTGCGGGTTCGCGCCTTCCTCTTCGACTTCGACGGCCTCATCCTCGACACCGAGCTCGCGTCGCGCGCCGGCTGGGAGCTGCTCTACCGCGAGCACGGCCACGAGCTGCCGGCCGACCTCTGGGCAACGCTCGTCGGCACGACGCATGCGCCGTGGAGCCCGAGGGAGCACCTCGAGGAGCTCGT
Organism: uncultured Actinomycetes bacterium; assembly: GCA_963790845.1. Taxonomy (GTDB): domain Bacteria; phylum Actinomycetota; class Thermoleophilia; order Gaiellales; family Gaiellaceae; genus Palsa-739. Next base: position 135,800 of record CAWBQC010000007.1, read on the forward strand.
CGGCGCGCCGCTCGACCGCGACGCGCTGAACGAGCGGCGCTACGCCCACGAGATCGCCCTCATCGAGGCGGAGGAGCTGCGGCCCGGCATCGCCGAGTACTTCGCCGCCGCCCGGCGCAACCGCCTGAAGCGCGCGATCGTGTCGAGCTCTCAGCCGCCGCTGGGTCGACATGCACCTCGAGCGGCTCGAGGAGGCGGTCGGCTGGGATGCGATCTGCACCGCCGACGGCGATCGCACCCGCGCGAAGCCGGCTCCGGCGCTGTACCTCGAGGCGCTCCGGCTGCTCGAGGTCGACGCGGGCGAGGCGGTCGCGTTCGAGGATTCCCCGAACGGGGTCCTGGCCGCGAAGGCGGCAGGCATCTTCTCGTCGCCATCCCGAACGAGGTGACGCGAGAGCTGGGCCTCGACGAAGCGGGCGCAGACGTCGTGCTCGACTCGCTCGCCGACCTCCCCCCGGAGACCTTGTTCAGGCAGTTGCAACAGGAATAGGGTCGCCCCATGGCTACCTACGAGACAGCACACATCGACGAGATCGCGTCGAGGCAGTGGCCGCACTGGATCCCGATCCGCCACCACTTCGGGATCGAGACCTTCGGCATGAACGCGTACCGCCGCGACACCGGCGAGGGCGCGGTCCCGGAGCACGACGAGTCCGCCAGCGGCGCGCCGGAGCTCTTCTACGTGGCGACCGGCCACTGCACGTTCCTCGTCGACGGCGACGAGATCGACGCGCCGGCCGGCACCTGCGTGTGGGTCAACGAGCCGGGGGCGAAGCGCTCGGCGACGGCGAAGGCCGACGGAACGCTCGTCCTCGCGGTCGGAGCCGCGGCGCCCGGTCAGGCGTACGCGCCGGCCGGCTGGGACACGCAGTACCTCGAAGGCGACAAGTAGCGCGGTAGCCTCGGGGCGGAGCGGCTGGGCCCGGTGGCCCAGCGGGTCTTCAAAACCCGTACGGTCGTGTAACCCACGGCTAGGTCGGTTCGACTCCGGCGCCGCTCCGTCAACCGCTTTCGCCCGGCGTTCGGTAACGGTTAACGTTCGCGGCGGTCGTATGTCGTCACTCTGGGAGCAGCGGGCCGCCCGCAACGAGGCGCTCTTCCGCGAGGTGAACGAGAACATCGCGCGGCTCGAGGAGCGCCACGGCACCACCGCGACCGAGACTGCGTACGTCTGCGAGTGCGCCAACGCCGGCTGCGCCGAGCAGGTCGCCATCGATCCGGAAACCTATCGCCGTGTGCGTCAGCAGCCCCGGCTCTTCTTTGTCCGCCCCGGGCACGAGGGGCCTCAGCTCGAGCGGATCGTCGAGCGCCACGAGAACTACCTCATCGTCGAGAAGACGGGCGAAGCCGGCGAGGTCGCCGAGCAGACGAGCTGAGCTCGAGTCTCGCGGACTACTCGGAGCGCATCTCGTCGAGCGCGGCGCGGCCTTCCTCGTGCACGCGCGCTCGGCGTTCCTCCGGCGACTCCGGCTCCGCTGCCGGCTCCTCTTCCATGACCGGTTCGACGGCACGTGACTCGGCGAGCTTCTCGCGTAACTCCTCGGCACGCACGTCCTGCTCGGTAGGCGCGGTCTCCGGTGACGCCTGGAGCGAGGCCTCCTGCCGGCGCACGAAGCGGTAGGCGGCGATCCCGCCGGCGGTTCCCCCGATCCACTTGATGAGACGGCGCATCAGTGGCTCGATGCTACAGTGGCCGCCGCTTCCTGCCCCGTCATCGCGCCGTTCTGTCCCGAGCGGCGCCGGCAGTCGGGGCCGACATCGAGACCATGGGAAGGGAGGACATCGGGACCTTGACGACTTACGAGATCCTGCTGATGCTGGACCCCGAGCAGGCCGAGGCCCGCCAGGACGACATCGTCGCGCGCACGCGCGATCTCGTCGAGAAGGGCGGCGGCACCTGGCAGAGCCACGACGCGTGGGGCCGGCGCCGCCTGGCCTATCCGATCGCGCACAAGGAGGAGGGCGTCTACCACCTCGTCGTCTTCGCCGCGGAGGCGGAGACGTTGAGCGAGGTTTCCCGCGTGCTCAAGATCGACGACGCCGTGCTGCGCCACATGGCGACGCGCCACATCGCCGGCTCCCGCACGAGCGCGCCGCGTGACGATGCCGCAGCTGTTCCGGCCGCGACGGCCGAAACGACCGAGCCCGAAACGGCCGTTTCGGAGACCGTCGAGCCCGAGTACGCTGCTCCAGAAGAGGAGGCTGCTCCGGAAGAGGAGCCTGCCGAGGCAGAGGGAGAGGAGTAAGGCATGGCAGCGAACATCAACCGCGTCGTACTGGTCGGGAACCTGACGAGAGATCCCGAGCTGCGCCACACGCCGGGCGGCACGCCGGTGTGCAACCTCGGCATTGCGGTGAACAGCCGCCGCCGGGACGAATCCGGGCAGTGGACCGACAAGCCCAACTTCTTCAGGATCTCGGTCTTCGGCAATCAGGCGGAGAGCTGCGCCCAGTACCTGAGCAAGGGCCGCCCGGTCGCGATCGACGGCCGCCTCGACTGGCGCCAGTGGGAGGCCCAGGACGGAACGAAGCGCGAGGCCGTCGAGATCGTGGCCGAGAGCGTCCAGTTCCTCGGCAGCCGTGGCGACGGTGACGGCGCTGCCGGCGGCGGCGGCAACCAGTTCGTGCCCGCGGGCGCGGCATCCGAGAGCGCCGACTTCCCGGCCGCGGCCGACGACGACATCCCGTTCTAGGAGAGAGATGGCCAGAGAGAAGAGTCAGCAGCAACAGCGAAGGCGGCCCGGCGGGCCCGCGGGGCAGATCAGGCGCCGCAACTGCTTCTTCTGCAAGGACAAGATCGCGGAGATCGACTACAAGAACGTCAACCAGCTGCGCCGCTACATCTCCGAGAAGGGCAAGATCCGCAGCCGCCGCATCACGGGCGCGTGCCGCCGGCACCAGGTGCAGGTGGCGACCGCGGTGAAGCGGGCGCGCGAGATGGCGCTGCTGCCGTACGTCGCCGAAGGCGCCGATGACCGTGAGCGCGGCGGCCGGCGCGATCGCGGCGACCGCGACAGAGGCGACCGCTGATGGAGGTCATCCTCCTCTCGGACGTCGAGCACGTCGGCCTCCGCGGGGACGTCGTCTCGGTCGCCCGCGGCTACGCCCGCAACTACCTCCTGCCCCGGCGGCTCGCGGAGGAAGCGACGGCAGCGCGCGTCTCGGAGCTGCAGAAGCGGAACACCGTGCGTGCCCGCCACGAGGCGAAGACCTCCGACCAGGCGCGGGAGATCGCGGACGCACTCGCGAGCACCGTGTTGCGGTTCGAGGTCAAGGCGGGCCCGACCGGCTCCCTCTTCGGCTCGGTCACGCCCACCGACATCGCCGACGAGCTCTGGAGCTCGAAGAAGATCCGCGTCGACCGGCGCAAGATCGAGACCGACCCCATCAAGCGGATCGGCCGCTACGAGATCCCGATCGGGCTCTTCGAGGACATCCGCGCCGAGGTCAAGACCGAGGTCATCCCGGAGGGGGGAGAGCTGCCGCCCGACGAGGTGCTCGAGGAGATGGAGGCCGCGGAGCGCGCCGAGCAGGAAGAGGCGGAGGCACAGGAGCCGTCCGCCGAGCTCGAGGAGATCCTCGCCGAGGCCGACGCGGCCGAGGAAGCCCAGGCAGCCGAAGCCGCCGCGGCCGAACAGGCGGATGCGGAGCCCGCCGCCGCAGAAGCGGAGGCGGAGCCCGACTGGCGGGCCGACGCCGACGCCGCCCTCGCCGACGAGTAGGAACGCCGGACGAAGAGCCGCGCTCTTCGGTTCGAGGCGCAGAAATCACGGGAGCGCCAAAGGCCGGAGGCTAAGACAGCCGCGAAGCGGCGACTTAGCCGCAGGCCGAACCGTGCTCGCGCCGGCCTCTGCCGCGCGCGAGCGCACAGGAGTGGACTCCCGTCAAGGGATCGACAGGCAAGAGCAGCACGAAGCGGGCCGGAAACCGCGCTTTCCGGCCCGCGCAGTTCCGTTCCCCAGCGAGCGAAGCCGCTTCGCGAGCTTGGTTAACACGCTGTCCACGGAGGTGTGGATTGCGCACGAAGTTGCCGCTCCGAGCGGTCGCACCGTCCACAGGTGCGCCGTCCGGCGCGCCTGCAATCCTGCTTGTTTCGCCTGCAAATGGCCAAAAATGACCTGTTCAAAACCGACATACCAACACCTAGTAACCCGGCGCGCCGCATGGTGGAATCGCGGCGGATGACGCTCGCCCCCGTCCCGTCGCCCGCGGCTGCCCCCGGCCTCGTCCCGCCGCAAAACCTGGAAGCCGAGGAGTCGGTCCTCGGCGCGATGATGATCGCACCCGGCGCGATCGCAGCGGTCAGCGAGATCCTCGACGCCGGCGACTTCTACCGCGAGTCGCACGCGAAGATCTATCGCGCCGCGCTCCAGCTCTACGGCAAGAACGAGCCGGTCGATGCGATCACGCTGACGAACGAGCTCGAGCAGCGCGGCGAGCTCGAGACGATCGGCGGCCGCGTCCGGCTGCACGAGCTGGCGCGCCTCGTTCCCGCCACTGCCAACGCCCGCCACTACGCCGAGATCGTTCGCGAGAACGCGACGCTGCGCGGCCTGATCCGCGCCGGCGGCGAGATCGCGCAGCTCGGCTGGGAACGCGAGGGCGAGCCGGCCGAGCTCGTCGGCCGGGCCGAGCAGCTCGTCTTCGAGCTCGGCGAGCGGCGCGCCCAGGGCGAGCTCGTCCTCTTCAAGGACACGCTCGTCGAGACCTTCCAGCGGATCAGCCACCTCTACGAGTCGGGCGCCGACGTCACCGGACTCTCGAGCGGCTTCAAGGACCTCGACAAGATCACCGCCGGCTTCCAGCCGGCCAACCTCGTGATCCTCGCCGCCCGGCCGTCGATGGGTAAGAGTGCGTTCGCTCTCGAGATCGCGAACCACGTCTCGGTCGACCTGCAGACGCCGTGCGCCTTCTTCAGCCTCGAGATGTCGCGGCAGGAGGTTGCGCAGCGCCTGATCTGCTCGCGCGGCAGGGTCGATGCGCACCACATCCGGACAGGCAAGCTCTCGAAGGAGGACTGGCCGCGCCTCACCGAGGCGTGCAGCAAGCTCGAGTCGGCGCCCCTCTACGTCGACGACACTCCGGCCCTCAGCCTCCTCGAGCTCCGCGCCCGCACGCAGACGCTGAAGCGGCGCGAACCCAACCTCGGCCTCGTCGTCGTCGACTACCTCCAGCTGATGACGACCGGGCGGAGCGAGGAGAGCCGCCTCCAAGAGGTGTCGTCGATCTCCCGAGGTCTGAAGGAGATCGCGAAGGATCTCGACCTGCCCGTGATCGCGCTCTCGCAGCTCAACCGCTCGCCCGAGCAGCGCCACGACAAGCGCCCGATGCTCTCCGACCTGCGCGAGTCGGGGTCGATCGAGCAGGACGCCGACCTCGTGATGTTCCTCTATCGCGAGGAGTACTACGAACGCGACGACGCCGACGACACGAAGAAGGGCATCGCCGAAGTGATCCTCGCGAAGCACCGCAACGGCCCCACCGATGCCTTCAACGTCGCCTTCATCAGCAAATACGCCAAGTTCGCGAGCCTTGCCCACTAGCCTCACAGCGAACTGCCTCGGCTGCCGTCGCGAGTTCGAGACCGAGCAGGTCGTCCTGCTCGGCCAGACGTTCCCGGCCGAGCGCTACTGCCAGCTCTGCCGGGCGACGGAGGAGGTCGTCGACCAGCAGCGCCGTGCGGATGAGCGCTGGGCGCGAGTGCGGGTGCCTTCTGCATACGACGACTGCACCTTCGAGAACTTCGAGCCGGTGCCGGACACGCGCAACGCACTCGCCGTCTGCAGGCAGTGGACGAAGGAGTTCCGCGCAGGAACCGACCTGCGCCAAGGCCTTCTCCTGCGCGGCAACCCGGGCGCCGGCAAGACGCACCTCGCGGTGGCGATCCTGCGCGAGGTCATCTGGAGCGACCGCGAGCCGCGGCCGACCGCGCTCTTCCTCAACGTCCCCGCGTGGCTGAACGCCCTGCGTGAGAGCTACGGCGACGGCGAGCCGCCGCCGAACCCGAGCGGCTACGACCTCGTCGTCCTCGACGACCTCGGCGCCGAGGACTGGTCGAGCTGGGCGCGCGACCGGATCTACAACCTCGTCAACCAGCGCGAGCAGCAGCGGCGGCTCGTCATCGTGACGACGAACCACGAGTGGCGGGAGCTGGCCGGCCGCGTCGGCGGCCCGACCGCGAGTCGTCTCCGCCGCCTCGCCCGCGAGTTGCACGTGGACGCCCGCAACGACTATCGCGAGCGAGACCTGACGGTCTCGCTCGCGGTGTAACGGAACTGCGCCGCCGGAGAGCGCGAAGCCGCCTAGTAGCCGGAAACGCTGCGCGTTTCCTCGCTGGGAGAAACTGCGCGGGCCGGAAAGCGCGGTTTCCGGCCCGCTCCGTGCTGTTTGTTCGATCCCTGGACGGGAGGCCACTCTTGTGCGCTCGCGCGCGGCGGAGGCCGGCGCGAGCGCGGTTCGGCCTGCGGCTAAGTCGCCGCTACCGCGGCGGTCTTAGCCTCCGGCCCTCGGCGCTGAGTGGTTCAGGCGTTCGACCCCTCTGGGCGCCAAGGCGGAGCTCGCGGGACTGCGAACCCAGCCGCCCCATGTGCCCTCAGCACGGAGCCAACGGGAGACCGCGTCTCCCGTTGGCGCAGTTCGTTTGTCCCCGGGCGAAGAGCGAAGCTCTTCGCCCGGTAGCCTTGCGCCGTGTCCGCCACCGTGATTGTGGGAGCGCAGTGGGGCGACGAGGGGAAAGGCAAGATCGTCGACCTGCTCGCCCGGGACTCTGATCTCGTCTGCCGCTACAACGGCGGCCCGAACGCGGGCCACACACTCGTGGTCGACGGCGAGACCTACAAGCTGAAGCACATCCCGTCGGGGATCCTCCAGGGCAAGGAATGCGTGATCGGCGCCGGGTGCGTCGTCAACCCGGAGGTGCTGATCGAGGAGCTCGACGACCTCGGATCGCGCGGCGTCGCGACCGACCTCGTTCGGCTCTCCGGCAACGCGCACCTGATCATGCCGTGGCACCTCGCGATCGACCAGGCGAGCGAGCGGCGCCTCGGCAAGCTCGCGATCGGCACGACGAAGCGGGGCATCGGCCCGTGTTACGCCGACAAGGCGATGCGGCTCGGGATCCGCGTCCAGGACATCCTCGACCCCAAGATCCTGCGCCAGAAGATCGAGGTCGCGCTGGCCGAGAAGAACCTCTGGCTCGAGCGCGTCTACGGCGAGCAGCCCATCGAGCTCGAGGGGCTCGTGGAGCAGCACGAGAAGTTCGCGGAGCGCCTGCGTCCGCTCATCGTCGACGCCTCGCTTCTCGTCGACACGGCACTCCGGGACGGGAAGCACGTCCTCTTCGACGGCGCCCACGGCACGCTGCTCGATCTCGACCACGGCACGTATCCGTTCGTGACCTCGTCGCCGACGGTCGCCGGCGGCGCCGCGGTCGGCACCGGGATCGGGCCGACGCGAATCGACAGCGTGATCGGCGTCGCGAAGTCGTACGTGACCCGCGTCGGGCAGGGGCCGTTCCCGTCCGAGATCGAAGGCGCGGATCAGGAGCGGCTCCGCGAGCTCGGGGGCGAGTACGGGACAGTGACCGGTCGCGAGCGGCGCTGCGGCTGGCTCGACCTCGTCGCCCTCCGCTACGCGGTGCGGCTGAACGGCATCGACCGGCTCGCGCTGACCAAGCTCGACGTCCTCTCGCACTTCGCGGAGCTGCCGGTGTGTGTGCGCTACCGCACCCGGGACGGGCGGGAGACGCACGACTTCCCGGCGCATCAGAGCGACTTCCACGCCGCGAAGCCGGTCTACGAGGTGCTCGAGGGGTGGCAGGAGCCGCTCGACGACTGCTCGTCGGTCGCCGAGCTACCGGACGCGGCGCGCGGCTACGTGGAGTTCGTGGAGCGGGAGCTCGAGGTCGAGGTGACGCTCGTCGGCACGGGCGCCGAGCGCTCCTCGGTGCTCACGCGGGCGTAACCGCCGCCGCGAAGGCGCGCGCGTTCAGCTCGAACGGCCCGCCCGGGTCGCCGAGCTGGCGGCGCAGCTCGTCGTGGGCGCGCACGTGCGCTTCGGCGTCGAGTGACGCGATCCAGTGGCCGGCGGGACCGACGCCGCGCTGGAGGGTCTGCCAGAACTCGTCGTAGTCCTGATACCCGGTGGTCACGTCCAGCACAGCGGACTCGACCTCGCCGAGCGGAGCGAGGAGGTCGTTGATCTCCTGCGGCGTCCGGAAACGGCGAGGCTCGGCGAGACTCGACGCGCCGATCGCCAACGCCGTTCGGTCGATCGCCGCGAACATGTCGACCTCCGCGACGCCCCACATGCAGACCGCGACACGCCGCGCGACGCGCGCCATCTCGGTGACCGCGGCCGGCGCGTCGGACACGAAGGCGACGACGAGCTGAGCAAGCGCCACATCGAAGGAGCCGGAGTCGAACGGCATCTCCTCTGCCGGAGCCTCGTGCACCTCGACGTCGGGAAACCGCCTGCGGAACGCGTCGACGAACTCCGGGGACGGATCCGCCGGCCGCAACCGAGGCGCCTCGCGAGGCCAGCTCCGCGCTCAGTGCGCCGGTGCCCGCGCCGACGTCGAGCACGCGCATGCCCGAGCTCACCCCCGCGAAGTCGGCGAACCGCACCGCGAGCTGCCGCGAGTAGCGGCCCATGAAGTCGTCGTAGGCGTCGCCGTCGACGCGGAACTGCGAGCTCACGGCGCGAGGGTATCGAGATCGGCTTGCGTGTTGACGTTCGCAAGCAGCTGCTCCTCGAGCTCGATGTGCGCCGTGTCGAGCCCGTCGAGGACGGTGCGTAGCCGGCGCTCCCCGGTCTCGAAGGCCGGCAGCGCGCTGCGAGCGACAGCGCACGGGAGCGGGCCTGCCTGGGCGACCGCCGCCTCCCGGCAAGCATCCGCAAGCAACCCGAGCGCGCCGACCGTCAAGAGCGGCATGTCGACGGGAATGACGATCGCGACGTCGTTCGTCGCGGCTCGCAGGCCGACCGCGATCGCGGCAACCGGCCCGGTTCCGGGGTCGGGCAGCCCGTCGTCGCCTCCGACGGCGATCCTCTCCTCGCAGACCTCGCCGAGCAGCCGCCACGCCCGCTCCGCGAGCGTTTCGCCCTCGAACCGGGCTAGCGCCTTGGGCGAGCCGAAGCGCGTGCTCGCGCCGCCGGCGAGCAGGATCCCGGTCAGCTCTCGATCCGCCACGGCTCCGTGTAGACGTTGACGGAGCCGCCGCGGACGAAGCCGCAGAGCGTGATGCCCCGGTCGGCGGCGAGCTCGACGGCGAGGCTCGACGGCGCGCCGACCGCGACGAGAACGGGACAGCCGGCGACGGCGGCCTTCTGGACGAGCTCGAACGAGAGGCGTCCGCTGACGCAGAGCACGTGCTCGGCGAGCGGGAGGAGCCCCTCCCGGAACGCCCAGCCGACGACCTTGTCCAGCGCGTTGTGCCGGCCCACGTCCTCCCGGACGCACAGCGGCTTCCCTGCAGCCGAGAAGAGCCCCGTCGCATGAAGGCCGCCGGTCGCGGCGAACGCGGCCTGCGCCTCGCGGAGCCGGTCGGGAAGCGCGGCGACGAGCGCGAGCGGCAGCCGCAGCTCGGATTCGACCCTCGGCGCCTCGACCGCGACCGCCTCGAGCGCTCCCTTGCCGCAGACGCCGCACGAGGACGACGTGTAGAAGCTGCGCTGCAATCGCGCCGGGTCGAAGCCGGGCGCGTCGACGTCGACGCGGTTCGCCGCGAGATCGTCCGGCAGCCGCGCCTCGCTCGGGCGCAGGCCCTCCGAGAGGCAGAAGCCGAGCGCGAGCTCCTCGTCGTGACCCGGCGTCCGCATCGTGACGGCGACCGGCTGCCCGCCGATCCGGATCTCGAGCGGTTCCTCGACGGCCACCTGGTCGCGCTCGGTCGCGCCGGCCGGGAGCCGGAGGACGTCGACCGCGGCGGCCGAGTAAGGCGGCGCGTCCATCAGAACTCGCAGGGTAACCGCGGCGTCAGGCGCTGTTGGCTGCGTCCGCGGCGGCGCGGGTGGCGACGAGGTGCTCGGAGACGGCGCGGTACCCGTTGATCGCGGCGGCGACGTCCCCGGGCGAGAGATCCTCGGACCCGCTTTCCGCTGCCTCGACGATCTCGTGCGCGGCGAGGTACTCGGCGACGATCTCCCGCTCCTCCCCTTCGCGCACGACCGGGTCGGTCAGGTCGTAGCCGCTCTCTTCGAGCATCCGCGCGACGAGCCGGTCGAGCTCGCTGAGAGCATCGGTCGCATTGGCCCGGATGCTGTCCTCGAGCATTTGCCACTCGCTTTCCCACGCATGACGGTCGAGACCAGGTTCCTGCATGGCCGAATCCTGCGCGCCGTGCCCAGAATCCAAACTCGGGCTGTCGTAGGATCGAAGGGTGCGAGTGCTTGTCGTCGGGTCGGGGGGTCGCGAGCACGCGCTCGTCTGGTCGCTCTCCCGCGGCGGGAGCCTCGACGAGCTGCACGCGGCGCCGGGGAATCCCGGAATCGCGGCGCTTGCGCATTGCCATCCCGTGCGGGCCGACGATCACTCCGCGCTCGTGTCGCTCGCGCGCGAGCTCCGGATCGACCTCGTCGTCGTCGGGCCCGAGGCGCCGCTCGTCGCAGGGCTCGCCGACGAGCTGCGCCACCGCGGCATCGCCGTCTTCGGCCCGAGCGCGGCGGCGGCCCGCGTCGAGGGCTCGAAGTCGTTCGCGAAGGACGTGATGGAGGCCGCCGGAGTGCCAACCGCGACGACGCTGCCGGTCGCCCGGCCGCCGTGCGTCGTCAAGATCGACGGGCTCGCCGCCGGCAAGGGAGTCTGGGTCTGCCGCACGCAGAACGAGCTCGATGCGGCGCTACCGGCGGCGGAGGGACTCGGTCAGCCGTTCCATGTCGAGGAGCTGCTCGAGGGGCCCGAGCTCTCTGTCTTCGCCGTGTGCGCCGGCCAGACGGCGGTCGCCTTTCCCCCGGCCCGCGACTACAAGCGAGTCGGCGACGGCGACGAGGGCCCGAACACCGGCGGAATGGGCTCCTTCTCGCCGCTGCCCGACGTCCCGGACGAGGCAAGCGACGAGATCCTCGAGCTCGTGCATCTGCCGGTGCTCCGCGAGCTCGCGCACCGCGGCAGCCCGTTCCACGGGCTCCTCTACGCCGGGCTTGATCCAGACGGATGACGGGCTGCGCGTGATCGAGTTCAACTGCCGCTTCGGCGACCCGGAGACGCAATCGCTCTTGCCACGACTCGAGAGCGACCTCGTCCCGCTACTCGCCGGCGATCTCTCGGAGGCACCGCAGGTCGCGAATCGAGCCGCCGTGACCGTCGTCGTCGCCGGCGAGGGCTATCCCGAGCGCAGCGACCAGGGCACGCCGATCGAAGGAGTCGAGGACGCCGAGGCCACCGGGGCCCTCGTTCTCCACGCGGGGACCGCGCTTCACGAGGGCCGGCTCGTGACCAACGGCGGGCGCATCCTCAACGTCGTCGGAGTGGGCGCGACGGTGGACGAGGCGCGAACCGCAGCCTACGACGCTGCGTCCCGCATAGATTTCGCCGGCATGCAGTTCCGGTCGGACATCGCCCGTGCCTGAGACCCCTGGCCGGGTCCCGCTCTCGGAGCCTCGGGATGGCTGACGGGCCCCGGGTCGGGATCCTCGTCGGCTCGGACTCGGACCGCGAGCGGATGCAGGACGCCACGGCGCTGCTCGACGAGGCCGGCGTCGGCTACGAGTTCGAAGTGCGGTCGGCGCACCGCACGCCGGACGCCGTCGCGGAGTACGCCAAGAGCGCTCGCGACCGCGGCCTTCGCGTGCTCATCTGCGGCGCCGGCCTGGCGGCCGCGCTACCGGGCGCGGTGGCGGCGCACACCGACCTGCCCGTGATCGGTGTCCCGCTCCGCTCGAGCCTCAGCGTCCTCGACGGCCTCGACGCGCTGCTCGCGATCGCGCAGATGCCGCCGGGCGTGCCGGTGGCCACGGTCGGCGTCGACAACGCGAAGAACGCCGCGGCGCTCGCGCTCCGCATCCTGAACGCATAGCGCGCTAGCCCACGATGTTGGTGCCGCCACGCGGAAGCGCGAGATGGCCGACGCCCTGGGACGCAAGCGCGTGTGCGAGGACGCGATGCGCCGCGTGCGGCGTGTAGCCGCAATGGCAGGTCGCTCCGCCCTGGGTCATCACGCCCGCGAATAGGACGTCCCGGTGGTAGCGGCGGTGGGCGATCCGGGCCAGCTCCGCCCACTGCTGCGCCATCGCGGGGTAGTAGATCTCCGGCAGCGCCTTCGTGTGGCGGAGCCCTCCGGCGACGTACCACATCTGCCGCGCGCTCCAGATCGCGCCGACGCCGCCGTCGAGCGAGCCGTAGTCGTAGAGCGTGTGCCCGTGAACGGCGGCGCGGAAGCCGTGGAAGAACTGCTTCGTCTTGTGGAAGCTCCGGTCCCAGGCAGGCTCGGCGTCGTTCGCGGCCGCCGACTCGACGTGCGCCGCAAGTCCGTGCCGTCGGAGCAGGTGGCCGAACTTGTTGGTGGCGCGAGCCCAGCGCACGCCTGCGACGTACGCGCTCGGCACGTCCGGGTGGTAGTTGCTCGTGCCGCGCGCGAGCGTGATGTGCGCCCGCGAGCCCCGGTGGAGGCAGCGGACGTAACCGCGCGCGTAGCCGACCATCGCGATCGTGATCTTGTGGTTCGACGCGAAGCGGTTCGAGAAGAGGATCGTCCCGTAGCCGTGGTGCTTGTGGGCCGGCTTGCCGAAGTCGAGGATGACGACGCCGGTCTCGTGCCGCTGCGCGGCCAGGCAACCCTGGCGGGCGAGGATCCACGGCTTCGCCGTCCGCTCGTAGAGCGACGACGTCGTGCCGCGCAGGCGATGCGGCTCCCGCGGCTGGCGGTGCGGGGCAGGGCGGTGTGAGGTCCGGCGGTGTGGAGCCGCGTGGTGCGGCCGCTGGCGAGGAGCAGTCCCATGCTGGTCGGCCAGCCAGAAGCCAAGGTGGGGCGCGAAGCGCGCGACGAGGCCGTGGCTGACGCCCGGGTTCACGCCGTGACCCTTGGCGGGATGGTTGAGAGCCAGAGCGGCGCCGGCGCCGGCAAGGGTGGCCGCAGCAGCGACGGCGACGGAAAGAACGTACCTCTTCAAAAGCACCTTCCTACAAGTTTCGCGGGGTAAAGCCGCGCCAGAGTAGCGAGGTCTTTCGCGGGTCGCAGGACGCGTTTACAGGCCCCGAACACCGACGGCCGCGGGCTCTAGACTGGAGCCGTGATCGCCCGCTACTCGCGACCGGCCATGGCCAGGATCTGGTCGGACGAGGGGAAGCTGGCCACCTGGCTCGAGGTCGAGCTCGCCGCCACTGCGGCGTGGGCCGAGCTCGGAGTGGTGCCAAGCGAGGCGGCCGCGCAGATCGCGGAGGCGAGCCCGCCGTCGCCGGAGCGCGTCGCCGAGCTCGAGGCGACGCTCCACCACGACACCGCCGCGTTCGTCGACGCCGTTGCGGAGCAGCTGGGCGAGGAAGGCCGCTGGTTCCACTACGGCCTCACGTCCTCCGACGTCGTCGACACGGCGCTCTCGGTGCAGATCCGCGAAGCCGGCGTGCTGATCCTCGCAGGGCTCGACCGCGCTTTCGAAGCCGTCGAGGCGCGCGCGCAGGAGCACCGCGAGACGCTGCAGATCGGCCGCACGCACGGCGTCCACGCCGAGCCGACGACGTTCGGATTGAAGCTCGCCGGCTGGGCGTTCGAGCTTGCTCGCGGCCGCGAGCGGGTGGCGCGGGCGCTCGAAGGGATGCGCGTCGGCAAGCTCTCCGGCGCGGTCGGGACGTATGCGGCGACCGACCCGGAGCTCGAGCGGATCGCCTGCGAGCGGCTCGGCCTCGAGCCCGCACCCACGTCGACGCAGATCCTCCAGCGCGACCGGCACGCCGAGCTGCTGGCTGCTCTCGCCGTCGTTGCCTCGTCCCTCGACTCCTTCGCGCTCGAAGTCCGGCATCTCGCGCGTACCGAGGTCGGCGAGGTGCAGGAGCCGTTCGGCCGTGGCCAGAAGGGGTCGTCGGCGATGCCGCACAAGCGGAATCCGGTCGTCGCCGAGCGGATCTGCGGGCTGGCCCGCGTCGTCCGCGCGTACTCCCTCGTCGGGCTCGAGAACGTCGCCCTCTGGCACGAGCGGGACATCTCCCACTCGTCTGCCGAGCGCGTCGTCTTCCCGGACGCGTTCCTCGCTCTCGACTACATGCTCGATCGCTTCGCGTGGCTCATGGAGGGCCTCGTCGTGCGGCCCGAGCGGATGCGCCGGAACCTCGAGACGAGCCATTTCCTCTTCTTCAGCCAGCGCGTTCTCAATGCGCTCGTCGAGTCGGGGCTTGCGCGCGACGACTCTTACCGCCTCGTCCAGCGCGCCGCGATGCGCGCCTGGGAGGAGGAGCTCGACTTCCGCGAGCTCTGCCGCGCCGACGACGAGATCGCCTCGCGCGTCGACCTCGATTCGGCCTTCGACATCGGCGCCTACACGCGCCACGTCGACACCGTGTTCGCCCGCCTCGAAGCCCTCAAGGAGGAACCACTACATGCCTGAGACCCACATCGCGTCCGGGAAGGTGCGCGAGATCTACGCCATCGACGACGAACGGCTGCTGCTCGTCGCGTCCGACCGGATCTCGACGTTCGACGTCGTCCTGCCGACCGAGATCCCTGACAAGGGACGCGTCCTGACCGGCCTCTCGGGCTACTGGTTCACGCTTCTCGCGCCGATCGTCCCGAACCACATGCTCGCCATCCGTGACGACGGCCGCTCGATGGAGTGCCGGCGGCTCGAGATGCTTCCGATCGAGTGCGTCGTGCGCGGCTATCTCGCCGGGTCGGGCTGGAAGGACTACCGGGCGAGCGGCGAGGTCTGCGGGCACCGGCTGCCCGAGGGACTGCGCGAGTCGGACAAGCTTCCCGAGCCGATCTTCACGCCGGCGACGAAGGCGCAGGAGGGACACGACGAGAACATCACGCGCGAGCAGGCGGCGGAGCTCGTCGGCGAGGAGCGGCTCCGCGAGGTCGAGGACGTCTCGCTCCGGCTCTACAAGACGGCGGCCGACCACGCGTTGCGCGCCGGGCTGATCATCGCCGACACGAAGTTCGAGCTCGGGCTCGATCCCGACGGCAACCTCGTCCTCGGCGACGAGGCGCTCACGCCCGACTCCTCGCGCTTCTGGCCCGGGGACGCGTATGAGCCCGGCCGTGCGCAGGACAGCTTCGACAAGCAGTTCGTCCGCGACTACTGCGAGACGACCGGCTGGGACAAGACGGACCCCGGCCCGGAGCTCCCGGAGGACGTGGTGTTCGTCACCCGCGCGAAGTACCACGAGGCGTTCGAGCGGTTGACGACGATCCCGTTCCCGGCGTACCTCGACGATCCCAGCGTGGTGCTCGGATGAGAGCGGCCGTTCGCAGGGCCACCGTTCTCGTCCGGCCGAAGCCGGGGATCCTCGATCCGCAGGGGGAGGCGGTCTGCTCCGCGCTCGGCCACCTCGGCTTCGAGGTTCAGGACGCTCGGGTCGGCAAGGTGATCGACCTCGAGGTGGAGGCTGACGACGACGCCGCGGCCAGGGCTCAGGTCGAGCAGATGTGCGAACAGCTCCTGACCAACCCGCTGATCGAGTCGTACGAGGTGGAGATCGTTGGCTAGCCCGCAACCGAGGATCGGCGTCGTCACCTACCCCGGCTCGCAGGACGATCGCGACGCGCTCTGGGCCCTCGCCGCGCTCGACGCCGAGGCGGTGCCGGTCTGGCACGACGAGCGCGAGCTGCCGGATCTCGACGCGGTCGTCCTGCCGGGCGGCTTCTCCTACGGGGACTACCTCCGCTGCGGCGCCATCGCCCGCTTCTCGCCGGTGACGGCCGCGGTGCGCGAGCTCGCAGCAGCGGGAGGCCTCGTGCTCGGGATCTGCAACGGCTTTCAGATCCTCTGCGAGGCCGGTCTGTTGCCGGGTGCGCTCCTGCGCAACGAGTCGCTCCGCTTCGTGTGCCGGGACGTGCGCGTGGCGGTCGAGCGAGCCGACCTGCCTTTCACGCGTCGCTGCTCCGAGAACCAGGAGCTCGTGCTTCCGGTGAAACACGGCGACGGGCGCTACCTGCCGCCCCCCGATCTCGACCCCGCGCAGGTCGTGCTGCGCTACGTCGACAACCCGAACGGATCCGTCGACAGCATCGCCGGCGTCTGCAACGAGGCCGGAAACGTGATGGGGCTCATGCCGCACCCGGAGCACGCGGTCGACCGGCTGCTCGGCTCCGACGACGGCGCGCTCCTCCTCGCCTCGCTCGTCGACGCCGCCCGCGACCGGGTGCTCGCCGCGATCTAGGGCGGAAGTCCAAGCGTCTCCGCAAGCGCCGGATGCTTGGCGAGGGCGGCTTTGAGCCGTCCGATGTCTCGTTCCCGGAGGGTCACCGGCCCGCGCGTGCCGCCGCCCGCCCCTGCGTAGGAGAAGCGGACGAGACGCTCCCCCTTCGCCGTCTCGAGCAGCTGCACCTTCGACGAGAACCGCTTGGTCCCCGCTTGCTGCGGGACGGTCAGCTCCTCCACGAGATCCGCAGGTCCCCACGGTGTCGCCGCCCTCGATGCCATGCCGAGCACGCTAGCCGGGAAGGCGTGACGGGTCGGTCACGACTTCCCGGCTAGGGATGGGAGAGTTTCAGCCGAGCTTCGAGGCGCAGGGGTCGAGGTAGACGTCGTCCACCTGCCAGGTTCCCGAGCTCGCCGTCGACGTGAGCACCACCTGCGCCGACGTCGTCAAGACCGGAAGAGCGAGCGAGGAGAGCACACGCTGCGTCGGATGCCAGCTCGCGTAGCCGCCCGGGGAGAGGCTGCCGGCGTTGAGCAGCCCCGTGATGTTCCCGAGGAGGCCGTGAAAGACGACCTTCACGCGGAGCGAGCCGTTGGCGCCGGAGCTGTGCGCGAACAGGCGAACCCACGGGTCGAGGAGGTTGACGGGCAGCGTCGCGCTTTGCGCGGTCGCGCCGGGAGCGAGCTGGAGCGCATGAGTGCCGGAGCCCGAAACGTGCCACGGCTCGTTGCCCGCGACGATCGAGGCCTTGCCACCCAGCGTCCACTTCGTCGCGCCGCTCTCGAAGCCGAGATTCGGGAACGCGCAGTAGGCCGCAGGGTCGCCCCAAGCCTTGAACGGATTGGTCGTTGCCCCGCACGGGGGCAGAAGCCCACCTAGCAGGCCGCCCGAGGAACCGGCGGAAGCGGCCGGTACGGCCAGCCCGGTCGCCGCCAGCACGACCGCGAGAACAAACCACAGACGAATCCCCTTACCGCACATCAGACACCTCGCCAGAGCCGCAGGAACAGTGCTCCCCATCCTGGGTTCGCCGCCGCGGGCGGGCTATCACCCCGGTGGGGGTCATGTTTCCCTCGAACGAGGGTTTCTCGGCCGAAGCTCAAGCCTCCCTCGGCGGGATGCCGATCATGTTCCGGTGAGCGAGATCATCGCGGCGGGCGCCGCCCGGACCACTGACGACGCCGTTCTCGCGCTCGCGCGAGAGAGCGCATCGAAGCACCTTTCCCGTACGGGAGTCACCGGCCTGCTCGCAGCGGGGTTCGTCGCCGTCGCGCTCACGGCACTCCTGCTCCCTTCGCACCGGCCGCTTTCGTTCGCGGCGCTCGCGACATGCCTCGTCGCGTACGCGATCGCCTCCCGTGTGGAGGTCGAGTTTCCCAGTTTCGTGGCCCTGCCCACGGAGGCCCTGTTCGTGGGGATGTGGTTCGTGCTGCCGCTGAAGACGCTTCCACTCGTCATCTGCGCGGCGATGGTGGTCGGGAAGCTGCCGAACGTCCTCCGGCGCCGTGAGCCCGCCGACCGCCTCGCGCTGACGATCGCGAACTGCTGGTTCTCACTCGGTCCGGCGGTCGTCCTCTACCTTGCGGGCACGCACGGGCCGCGTTGGCAGGACGTCCCCTTCTACGCCGCCGCCCTCGGCGCCCAGTTCGTCCTCGATTCCGCCTCGACCTACGTCACGGCGCGCTCCGTCATACGACTCTCGCTGCGAGACCACGTTCGGAGCATGCTCTCCGCCTACGGCTTTGACACGGTGCTCGCGCCGCTCGGCTTGCTGGCCGCGTTCCCGGCGTCTCGCCATCCGGAGGCGCTGTTGCTCCTCCTGCCCATGGTGCTGATCGTCGCGCGGGTCGGCCGGGAGCGGGAGGAGAAGAACGACAAGGTGCTCGAGCTGAAGGAGGCATACCAGGGGACGACCTACCTCCTCGGCGACATGATCGAGTCGGACGACGCGTACACCGGCTCCCACAGCCGCGACGTTGTCGGCCTCGTCCTATCGGTCGCGGAGCGGCTCGGCCTCGATGCCGATGCGCAGCGGATGGCGGAGTTCACAGCGCTCCTCCACGACGTTGGAAAGCTGAGGATCCCGAGCGAGATCATCAACAAACCGGGCCCGCTCGACGACGGGGAGCGGGCGCTCATGAACACGCACACCATCCTCGGCCAGGAGATGCTCGAGCGCGCGGGAGGCCTACTGCGCGAGGTCGGCCCGTACGTCCGCTCGTGTCACGAGCACTGGGATGGAAACGGTTATCCGGACAGGCTCAGCGGCGAGGCGATCCCCCTGGTCGCCCGCATCGTGTGCACCTGCGACGCCTGGAGCGCGATGACCACCGACCGCTCGTATCGCAAGGCCCTCTCGCACGAGGCGGCAGTGGCCGAGCTGCGAAGGTGCGCCGGGACGCAATTCGATCCGCGGGTCGTCGACGCGCTCCTCGCGGCGCTCTAGCGCACGAGCAAGCCGAAGACGTAGCCGGCGGCGATCGACGCGGCCGGCCCGAGCACCCAGCCCTGGAGGATCGAGAGCAGCGTCGAGAGGTGCACCGTCTCGCGGCCCCGCGCGAAACCGGCGCCCGCCATCGCACCGACGAGCGCCTGGTTCATCGAGGTGAAGAACCCGAACGCCACGGCGGCGAGCACCACTCCCGCTTGCACGAGCTGCGCGGCCGTCGCCATCGCGCGATCGACCTCGACGATCTCGAACGCGACCCGCCGCAGCAGCGGCTTCCCCCACGTGAGCACCCCGAGCGCGATTCCCGCGCCACCGATCGCCCCCGCCGCGAGCGGGCCGAACGTGCCGGTCCCGACAAGGGCGCCGCTCGCGTTCGAGACGTCGTTCGCACCCATCGCGAAGGCGGCGCACGCGCCCACGGCGACGAGCGCAGCGCCGATCCCGCGGCCGAGGGAAAGCCGGTCGAGGACGAGAGTCAGGAGCAGCCCGAGCACGATCGCCGCGACCGGCGCCGCCGCCCAGACGCCGATCAGGCGCTCGATCGACGACCAGCTCACGCCCGTCCCCGTTGCGAGCGCGACACCGACGACCGAGAAGACGAGGATCTGGATCGTCGAGGTCGGCATGCGAAACCGGTTGAAGAAGGTCGTGACCGCGAACGCGACGCCGATCACGACGACCTGCTGGCTCACGGACAGGCGCGCGTCCGTCAGCCCGGAGCCCACCCGCTGCTCGACCTCATGGCTCGCGAACGTCGCGCCGAGGAACGCGAGCGGGGCCATCAGGAGCAGGGCCTGCCACGCCCCGATCGCCCGCAGCGCGTGAGGCATCCCCATCACCGCGCCGGTGTAGTGGGCCCCGATGCTCCACGCGAAGCCGACCGCGAGCACGATGAGAAGCGCCGTCACCGCGCGCGAGGCTACCTGGCCTGGCGCGACGGCTCGGCACGCTGTACGGTCAGCCCTCATGGAGGGGCGCGAGGAGGGCGACCCGGGCTACGACGACTGGTTCGACGAGCCCGAGCCGCCGACCGAGACGCAGAGTGGAGCCAACCGCGGCGTCTACGAAGACGTCGAGGAGGTCTGGGTGCTGCCGGAGGACGAGGCGGCCCGCGACCCAGCGCACCGCGGCGAGATCGTGATCGGGAACTGGACACTGACCACGACACAGGCAGCGATCATCGCCGTGTCCATCATCGCCGTTGTTCTCGCCCTCCTCGCCGCCACCGGCGCTTTCAGCAGCAACAAGGCCGCCGTGCCGCCCATCACCACGCCGACTGCCCGGAACACCGTGACGGTTACCCAGCCCAAGACGACCCCCACGACGCCCACCGCGCAGGCCCCCCAGCAGACGCTCAACCCGGGAGACACGGGAGAGCAGGTGAAGATCCTCCAGCAGGCGCTCACTGCACTCGGCTTCTCACCGGGCAAGGCGGACGGCTACTACGGGCCGACGACGCAGGCCGAAGTCGAGAAGTTCCAGCTCTCGAAGGGGCTTGCAGAGGACGGCGTCGTCGGGCAGCAGACGCTCGCCGCCCTCCGGCAAGCACTGTCCCCTTAGGTTCCGAGAGGGCCCGTTCAGCTCCTGCGGGAGGATCAGCTCGAAGCGCGCACCGCGCGCGCCCGGGTCGTAGACGAGGTCGCCGCCGTGCGCCTGCGCGTACGCCCTGGCGATGGCGAGACCGAGCCCATGACCCGTCTCGCCGCCGCCGCGTGCGAAGCGGTCGAAGACCCTGCCCTCGAGCTCCTTCGGAACGCCGGGACCGGCGTCCTCGACCGTGACGCGAAGGTGCCGGTCGCGCTGCTTCGCGGCAATCCGGATCGGCGGCGCACCGTATCTGGCCGCGTTCGCGACGAGGTTCGAGACGACTCGGTCCAGCACCCGCGGGTCGACCACCGCGGCCAGGTCGTCGTTGATGTCCAGCTCGACGGCGTCGGAAGTCGGCAGCGCACCGTGGACGACGTCCGCCAGCGCGGACTTCAGCACCACCGGCCGCGGCTCCACGTTGATCGCGCGCGCGTCGAGCCGCGACAGGTCGAGCAGGTCCTCGAGCAGCCTGCGCAAGCGCTCGCCCTGCTCGACGCCGACCCGGAGCAGCTCGTCCCGCAGCTCGTCCGTCAACTCCTTGCCGCGATCGGAGAGCGTCTTCAGGATCCCGTAGACGGATGTGGCGGGGGTCCGCAGCTCGTGGGAGGCGATGGCGACGAAGTTCAGCTTCAGCTGGTCGAGGTGCACCAGCTCCTCGTGCACGCGGGCGCGCTCGATCGCGATCGCCACCCGCTCTGCGACCAGCTGAAGGAGGTCGACCTCGTCACGCGTGAACCGGCGCGGCGACAGCGTGCCGACGTGAAGGACACCGACGGAGTCGCCTCGGGCGAGCAGCGGAACGCCGAGCATCGACTTGATCCCCTTCTCGCGCAGGATCGGGTTGTAGACCTCATACGCGTCGACGTCGATCACCATCGGCCGCGCCTCCGCCGCGACCCGGCCCGCGAAACCGGCTCCGAGCGGGATCCGGACGCCCTGCTCGACCTCCTCCTCGATCCCGAGCGCCGCGCGCGCGACCAGCTCCTTCGAGTGCCCGTCGAGCAGCAGGACCGCGCACGTATCGGCGTCAAGGATGTCCCGGATCCGCGGCAGGAGGACCTGAAGCAGCTCGTTCATCTCGAGGTGCGCCAGTGCCGCGTCGGTAACCGCCTGCACGTGCTCGATCCGCTCGCGGGCGGCGCGCTCGGCCTCGAAGAGCCGCGCGTGCTCGATCGCGAGCGCAGCCCGGTCGGCCACGAGCTGCAGCAGGTCGACCTCGTCCTCCTCGAACGTGCGCAGCACGAGGGAGCCGACATGGAGCACACCCCGCACCTCTCCCTCCACGACGAGCGGCACGCCGAGCATCGACTTGATCCGCTTCTCGCGCAGGATCGGGTTGAGGACGTGCGCGTGGTCGACGTCGTCGAGGATCACGGGGCGCTTCTCGGCCGCGATGCGGCCGGCGAACCCTCCGCCGACCGGGATGCGGACGCCCTGCTCGACCTCCTCCTCGATGCCGAGGGCCGCGCGCGCGACGAGCTCGTCCGTCTCCTCGTCGAGCAGGAGGATCGCGCATGTGTCGACCTCGAGAATCTCCCGGGTCCGCTCGAGCAGAGCCGCTAGCAGCTCATCGAGACGCAGATGCGCGAGCGCTGCGTCTGTGACCGCTTGCAGCCGCCGAACGCGCTCCGCCGTGGAACCCTCCGACCGCACAGCCGGGGTCCTGCCCAGGAACCGCGTATCTAAGCGTGGCCGGCGGGCGAGAAGCGGCTCGCGAAGCGGGCGGCGAGCACCGCCGCGGCGAGGGCGAGCCCGAGCGCGACCTCTGCGATCCAGACGTCACGGTAGGTGATCGGATCGATCGTGACCTTCCGGGCCGAGCGGCTCGAGACAGAGGCAGGCGGCCGTGACCAGCGCGCCGCGCGAGCGCGCGCCGCGTCCGCCACTGCTGGCCGAACCAGCCGAACAGCGGCCCGGTCACGATGCCGCCGACGAGCACGAGGCGCTCGCTCGTGACGAAGCCGCGCAGGGTCGCCACCGTCAGATGGGCGTTCTCGACGGGGCTGAGCGTCATCACCGCGTAGCCGAGCAGCGCGGCGTACGTGCAGGCGAGACCGACCAGCGCCGCGCGGCGCGGGTCCCGCTGCGTCGCACCGGCCACGAACGCGAGGACGACCCAGGGCGCCGAGAGCAGGCTGATGTCGCTCGCCCAGCCGGCGGCCCAGACGTGTCCGGAGCCCAGCAGGCTGCCGAGGTACTGGTCGCCGGCGCCGAACGCTGCCGAAACGACGAGTGCGAGAACGACCCCCACGAGCGGGATCGTACCCGCGAGCCGCACGTAGATTCCGGCCGGTGAGACCACGGATCCCTGGCCTCCTTCGCCGCAACGCGAACTTCCGCCGCTACTTCTTCGGCCAGTCGGTGTCGCTGCTCGGCGACCAGATCGCGACCATCGCGCTGCCCGCTGACGGCGGTGCTCGCCCTGCACGCGAGCGCGGGCCAGATGGGCGCGCTCACGACCGTCTACCTCCTGCCGAACCTCCTGCTCTCCCTGCACGCGGGCGTCTGGGTCGACCGCAGCGGCCGGCGACGGGCGGTCATGCTCCTCGCCGACGTCGCGCGCGGCCTCTTGACCGTGACGATCCCGATCGCGTTCGCGCTCGGCAACCTCACGTGGTCACAGCTCTACGCCGTCGCGTTCCTGCTCGGGTGCGCGAGCGTCTTCTTCTACGTGAGCTACGGCGGGTTCTTCCAGACGATCGTCGAGCGGAAGGACTACGTCGAGGCGAACACGCTGCTCCACGGGACGCGCGGCTTCTCCTTCCTCGCGGGAACGAGCCTCGGCGGTGTCCTCGTCCAACTGGTGCGCGGCCCCTACGCGCTCGCCCTCGACGGAGTGTCGTTTCTCTGGTCGGCGCTCTTCCTGAAGCGGATCGACGTCCCCGACCCGCCCGGCGCACCGCGGGAGAGCGGCGGCATCGGGGTCGGCCTCCGCTGGATCCGCCACAACCTCGTGATGCGCGCCCTGCTCCTCGGCGTCGCGACGATCAACCTCTTCAACTTCGTCTTCTTCGCGCTCTTCCTGCTCTACGCCAGCCGCTACCTCCACGTCGCGCCGGCGACGATCGGCGTCGTGCTCGGGGTCGCGGCCGCGGGGACACTCGTCGCGTCGGCGCTCACCGGGAGGATCGCGCGCGCGATCGGTGTCGGCCCGGCGTTCCTGATCGGCTGCTTCCTCTTCCCCGCCCCGCTGCTCCTCGTGCCGGCGGCGCGCGGCCCGCACTGGCTCGTGATCGCGTTCCTCTTCGCCGCCGAGTTCCTGTCGGGGCTCGGGTTGATGCTGCTCGACATCCTCGCCGGCGTGATCATGGGCGCGCTGATCCCGCCGACGGTCCGCTCACGCGTGTCCGGCGCGTTCATGGTCGTCAACTACGGCGTGCGCCCGCTCGGCACGAGCGTCGCGGGCGTGCTCGGGACGACGATCGGGGTGCACGCCACGATCTGGATCGGGGCGGGCGGCGCGCTGCTCGGGATGGCGTTCCTGCTCCCGTCGCCGATCCGGCACCTGCACGACGTACCCGAGCCGGAGGAGGAGTCCGGCGGCTAGCTGCGCCCGATGATCTCGATGCGGTAGTCGTCCGGATCGCGGACGAAGCAGAGCCACGAACCGCCTTCGCGCACCTGGTACGGCGGGCGCTCCGGCTCGATGCCCTGCTCGGCCAGCCGCGCCAGCGTGCCGTCGAGGTCGTCGACGCCGATCGCGATGTGGCCGTAGCCGGTGCCGACGTCGTACGTTCGGCCGTCGTGGTTGAAGGTCAGCTCGAGCACCGACTCGTCGTCGCCGAGCGAGAAGAAGTAGTTCGTCGCCTCGACCTCACCGTCGCGGACGATGTCCATGTCACGGTCGAAGCGGAAGCCGAGCGCCTCGTAGAAGGCGCGAGACCGCTCAGGATCAGTGATTCGCACCATCGTGTGGAGGAACTCGGGCACGCCGAGATCCTACGTGGAGGCGGTCTCAGCCGGTACCACCAGGGCTGTACCCACGGATGTACCCATAGATCGGCTCACGTGCCTGAGCGCGTACCCGGAGCGCGAACCACCTCCGGTTCGTCATCGAAGACTGAAAGCTCGACCCGCTATGGGCCGCGGGTCGTATGGGGCCGCTGCTACACCTCCTCGCGGCGGCCTCGAACCTCTCCTACGCCGCGCCGGTGCCGCTTCCGGTCGCCTCTTCACGAGCCTTCCTGACTCTCGCAAGGTCTTTATCGATTGACAGGCCGTTGCGTATGGAGTGGTCGAGCTTGTTGCAGAGGCGGTGAGCAAGAACGGCATTATCGACCGTCCTGCGGCCCCCCTCTACCTTCGGCACTGGGTAATGCTCGAAGGTCGCCTCCCAGTCGTTCCATTGGTTACTGCGCGACGCGAAGTAGCCCGCACCACCTAGCTCCTCGGGACAGAAGCAGGTGGGCATCCCACACGTCACCTCCGTGATGTAACCGAGTTCTGCGGCTCTGATGAGGGTGCCCTTGACGCCCAACGACCTGAGTTTCTTGGCCGCTTCTGCGCCTCGCGCCGTGTCCAGCGGTGGTCTTGTCACATCAAGCCTCTAGCAGTGCGGTTTCCGTCGGCACGCATCAGGTTTCGCTCGACGGGCGAGGAATGACTCGGAGCGAGAGGCGCAGCGCGTCGAGGTCTGGATAGGGTCGCGTCTCCGTGAACGCCGCGTCCGACAATGCGCCGGTGATCGGGCGGAACCCTTCGTACTCGCACGCCCAACTCGTCCCGGTCTGAAAATCTCCAAGCCGCTTGACTGCACCGGCTTTCGCCGTGAACGAAGCCGCTGGTGATCGCCTCGACGGTGAGCCGTAGAGGTCGGACAGAGCGGATCGTTCTCGCACTTCGTGCAGACCTGAGCGGTCGCCGCGCACGGGGAAGATTGGTCACCGCAGTCATTGGCACGGACGAACACCCAAGCGAATCGGCATGTCTCCTCACTCGCTCCGCAAGGGGCACGTCGACCTCCCGACGCGCATCTCGCGAGCGACGCGTCGGCGGACCCGTCCGTACGAGCTGCGACTCGCGGTCGACATGGAAGCCGGGCGCTCGTAGAACGCTCTGTGATTTCTTGCGGACAAGCCGCCGACCCAAACGACCAAGATCCGCAAAGAGCGAAATTCCGTTCCCCACGGCACGTTGACCGATGAGTCAAGCCACCTGCGCGCTCAAGCGCCGGCCGTCCGCCGCCGATAAGGACGTGAGCGTCCAGGGAGGGCTGTCTGCCGCGCGCAGACGACGGAATGAAGCCGACAATCGCTGCAATCGGGTCGTTCGTGCCGGCCGGCGCGGCGGTCGTGGGGTCGGTGGCCCTCTCCTTGCTGATCCTCCATCCCCCTCCCGCCGGGCTGCTTCCCGGAACCGCACCGGCGAATCCCGGGCACGTCGCGGCGCTCGTCCTCCCCGCCCCGCACGTTGCGCGACCGCCTGCGAACCCTCAGCTGGACGTTCCGCGTCCAACGCCGGCCGCGATCGCGACCGTCACTCCACGGCGCGAGGTCAAGCGCCCGGCGCCTCCGTCCGAGCCGACGCACCGGCCCACGCCTTCGCCGCCGCCGCCGCCGGTGGTGACGGTCCCGACGCCCGTGACCCCGCCTACCCAGCCGGTCACCACCCCGGTGACCACGCCCACCGTGATCCCGGCGAACAACGGCCGCTGGAGCTCGCCGCAGACCAAGGTTTGGAAGGGAGCGGCTGCCAAGCAAGCCCTGCGGGTGCAGAAGGGCAAGCCGCCGTGGGCCGGACCGAAGAAGAACCAGCCGACGACGACAACTACCGCGACCGTGCCCATGCCCGCAGCCGTGCCTGACACCTCGAGCACACCACCCGGGCAGGACAAGACTCCGCCCGGGCAGGAGAAGAAGGCGAAATCGCCGCACGGCTGAGCACCCGCCTGAAGGTCGGGGCGGCGCTGTTGTTCCTCGTCTTGCCCCTCGCCGCCGGCGCCTGGGTCTTCGCGGGCGTAGAGGCTTCGCGTGCTCGCTCACACGCCGAAGCGGCGTTGCAGGCGACCTTGCGGAAGCCGGCGAGCGACTATCGGCGGGCTCTCGCGGCGGCCGGCGAGCGCGCGCACGCCATCGCGTCCTCGCACCGGGTGCAGCGCGCGTTCGAGCACCTCGACCGGCGGCGGCTCCGCAGGCTATCCGGGCCGAACACGAGCCTCGTCCTCGGCCGCTCGGTCTCTCGCTCGCGGAGCGACGGTGTACCGAGCCGCAAGATCCGCATCGCCGTCGGCCGGACCGGGTCGGCACGGTGATCGTGCGCGTGCCGTTCGACCAGCGCCTGCTCGCGCGACTCGAACGCGGCGCGGCGCTTTCGCAGGATCGCCGGCTGGCCTTCGCGCACGGGCAGTCGCTCCTCCTACCCACGGGGGCCCATGCCACCGCCTCGACGCGACTGCCCCTCGACCGGCCGACCGAGGTGGTCGTCGACGGCGGCGCTACGTGGCGGTCGCCACCGTCCTGACCCGGGAGGCGCCGGCGACGAGGCTCGTCGCGCTCGCTCCCGCATCTGAGGTGTTCGCAGGCGCCAACGCCACGCGGAGCCGCTGGCTCCTCGCCAGCCTGGGCGCGCTTCTGGCGGTCGCGCTGGCCGCGTACTCGCTCGCACCTCTCCTCGGGCGAAGCCGGGTCTCGAAGCAGCAGCGCGATCGGGCGGCGCGGGTTCTCTCACATCTCGGGGAAGGTGTGTTCCTCGTCGACTCCGGCGGGATCATCCGGCTCTGGAACGCTGCGGCCGAGACCATCACCGGCTTGTCGGAGCGAGAGGCTTCCGGCGTACCCGTCGAAACGGCGCTACCGAACTGGCCGTCGGCAGCGCCCCGCATCCCGATCTTCGAGGCCGACGGGCGTTCGCGTCCGGAGACGATCCCCTTCGGGATCGCCGGCCGTGAGCTCTGGCTGTCGATCGCGGGCGTCGAGTACAGCGACGGGACGATCTACGCCTTCCGCGACGCCACGAGCGAGCATCGGCTCGAGGCGATCCGTGCCGAGTTCGTCGCCACCGTCTCGCACGAGCTCCGTACGCCGCTTGCGGCACTGCACGGAGCGGCGCTCACCCTCACCCAGCGCGGCCACCAACTCCCGGACGGGACGAAGGACAAGCTGATGCGGATGATCTCCGCCCAGTCGAAGCGGCTCGCGGGCCTCGTCGAGGACATCCTCCTGGCGGGGCAGCTCGACGCCGGCACGCTGCGCGTCGAGCGAGAGCCCTTCAGCGCGGCGGAGGTCGCGCGGGCGGCGGTGGACGAGGCCCGGCAGCGTGCCGCTCACAAGTCGATGCTCCGCATCTCGACGTCGGACGACCTGCCGCGTGTGCTGGGCGACGAAGGAAGGACGCATCAGATCCTCACGAACCTGATCGACAACGCGGTCAAGTACTCGCCCGCCGGCAGCCGGGTCGACGTCTCCGTGGAGCGGGAGAACGGCCGCGTTCGCTTCACGGTTCGAGACCGCGGCCCGGGGATCCCGGCCACCGAGAGAGAGCACGTCTTCGAGAAGTTCTACCGCCTCGATCCCGATCATCGGCAGGGCGTCAGCGGAAGCGGGCTCGGCCTCTACATCTGCCGCCAGCTGGTCTCCTCCATGCACGGCCGGATCTGGGTCGAGTCGGCACCGCAGCAGCAGGGCAGCACCTTCGCGTTCGACCTCCCCATCGCGAACGCCGCGTAGCTGAACGTAGAATCGCGCGGCATGGCTCTTGCCGTCCGCACCCTCGAGAACTTCGTCGGCGGGACGTGGGTCGCCGCGACGGGCGACAGCGCCCGCGCGATCGTCTCCCCGGTCACCGGCGAGACGCTCGCGGAGGCTCCCGACGCGAGCCCGGCCGACGTCGACGCTGCCGTCGCGGCGGCGAACGCCGCCCAGCCGGCCTGGGCGGCGCTCTCGGCCTGGGAGCGCGCGGAGGTCTGTCACGCGATCGCCGACCTGATCGACGCGCGGCGCGAGGACTTTGCCCGCGAGCTCACGCTCGAGCAGGGCAAGCCGTACGAGGGCGAGGCGCTGCCCGACATCGACGAGACGGCCGAGAACTTCCGCATTGCCGCCGAGGACGTGAAGCGGATGGAGACGGCGGTCATCCCGTCGCGCGATCCGGACAAGCGGATCCTCACCTTCCGCAAGCCGAACGGCGTCTACGCGGCGATCACGCCCTGGAACTTCCCCACGCTGATCCCGGTCGAGCTGATCGCGCCGGGAATCGCGGCCGGCAACACCATCGTGATCAAGCCGTCGGAGTGGACGCCGCTCGCGATGGCGAACTTCATGCAGATCATGGCCGACGCCGGGCTGCCCGACGGCGTGGTCAACGTGGTCTACGGCGGCGGCGACGTCGGCGAGCGGCTCGTCACGCATCCGGGCGTACACGGGATCGGCTTCATCGGCTCGCACACCACAGCCGAGAAGATCGTGCGCGCCGCCGGGCTCAAGCGCTCTCTCATCGAGGCGAGCGGGAACGGGCCGGTCGTGGTCTGCGAGGACGCCGACCTCGCGCGCGCGGCGCAGGGCGCCGTCTTCGGCGGCTTCTTCTGCGCCGGCCAGGTCTGCTGCGCGACCGAGCGCGTGCTCGTGCACGATCGCGTCCACGACGCGTTCCTCGACGAGGTCGTGAAGGTCGCAAGCGAGTGGACCCTCGGCAACCCGTTCGAGGCCGAGACGAAGGTCGGCCCGATGAACAACGAGCCGACCGCGGCCAAGATGGACGCACACCTCGAGGACGCCGTCGCCAAAGGCGCCGAGGTCGTGCTCGGCGGCTCGCGCTCAGGCGGTCATCCGACCGAGCTCTACTACGAGCCGACCGTCGTCTCCGGCGTCGGGCTCGACACGCTCATCAACCGGGAAGAGACGTTCGGGCCGATCGTCCCGCTCATCCGCGTCGGCTCGGACGACGAGGCGATCGCCGCGGCGAACGACTCGCACCTCGGGCTCCAGGCGGCCGTCTACACGTCCAGCCTCTCGCGCGCGTTCCGCTACCTCGACAACCTGCGTGTGGGCAACGTCGTCGTCAACGACTCGACGGACTACTGGGAGGCGCACGAGCCGTTCGGCGGTGCGGCCGGAACCCAGACGGGCTGGGGCCGGATCGGCGGCCGCTACACGATGCTCGACATGACCGACCTCAAGACGGTCGTGCTCGACGTCGGCGGCGGGCTCGAGTAGGGCCTGACGCGGAAGCGCCCCGCGAGGGGCGCTTCGCATCGTCGAACCGATGTGGCCTCAGGCCGGCCGCGCGGGCGGCGTGCGCCTGCGCGTGGCGCCGAATCCCGCGGCGGCGATGAGCAGTGCTCCGCCGGCAACGGCGCCGGCGAGCTCGCCCGTCGACAGCGTGCTGCCGCCGGTCGACGTGATCGCGGACTGTCCAGAGCCGAGGTTCTGAGACAGGTCTCTGTCCTGCTGGAGCGCCGTCTCGGCTCCCGCAAGGACCGCTCGCTTGTCGCCGGCAGGATTCGGGGCAATTCGCCGTCGTCGGAGCGACGCTGAGGTTTTGGGACAGCTCCTCTGTCCTGCTGGAGCGCCGTCTCGGCTCCCCGAAGGACCGCTCGCTTGTCGCCGGCAGGATTCGGGGCGACTGCCGTCGTCGGAGCGACGCTGCCGGCGCGACCACCGGGCTCGGCGGCTATCCGTGCGAACGCAGGTGTCGCGCTCGCGCCGGCCGCAACAACCCCGACCGCGAGAACTGCGGCCTTCTCACGGAGCCCGTGGCCCTCGACGTCATCGAAGGCCATGGCCAGCTCGCCCTCGTCGAACCAGAGCTCGATCTCAGGGTCGTCGATCGAGGCCAGCAGCTGCTCGAGCGTCTCCTGGTCCCAGTCGACCGCGACCCTCGCCTGCGTCGCCTCCCCACCGCTCTCGACGCGGTCGAGCTCGAGAAGAAGCGTGGCGGGGAACTCGGTCCCGGCTGCAGCCTCCGCGATCTCGGTACGCGCGACCACGGTGCCGATCGCGCCCGCACGATCGAAGTCGACGAGGTGCGCCCGTGTCCGTAGATCGTCCATCTTGCTCCCCTTCGTCCACTAGACCATTCCTACTCACCGGACGGCCGGAGCAGCCCCGATCTTCCGCTCATTCGGCGATCCGGACCGAGACGAGGTGCTCGTAGCGGACGTACTCGCCGGACGCCAGCCGGATCCAGGTCAGCGCATACGGTCCCTGCCGGTTGAGGAAGCGCGTCAGCTCCTCGTGCTCCGGCTGATCCGAGGTCACCGGCAACTCGTGCTCGCCGTCGCGGCCGGTGATGCGAACGAGCAGGCTCATACGCGGATTCTCTGCCATGAGCCACCGCTAGTCGAGGTCCTCCGGAAGCAGCGCGTAGAGAACCGTGTCGACCCACTCGCCGTCCTTGAGGTAGGCCTGCCGCTTCCGGCCTTCGCGAACGAAGCCGACGCGCTCGGCGTGCGCGCAGGCGCGCTCGTTGAAGGCGTAGATCTCGAGCTCGAGCCGGTGGAAGCCGAGCTCCTCGAGGAGGAGCCGCTGGAACAGGTGCGCCGCCTCGTCGGCGAGGCGGCGGCCACGATGCCGCGGATGAACTGCGAGCCGCTCGAGTCGGGCGATCCGGCTCCGTACGTTGACGACATGGAAGCCGAGCATCCCCGCCGGCCCGCCGTCCACCTCGATCACGAACCGCCCGAAGGCTTCCGGCTCGGCGAGCGAGCGCTCGATCTCCTCGAGCACCTCATCGCGGGCGGACGCGGTGCGCGGACCGAGGAACTGCCGGACGTCGTCGTCCGCGAGCAGCTCGAGCAGGAAGTCCGCGTCAGGCGGCTTCGCTCGCCTCAGCTCGACCGGCACGCAGCGAGGCTAATGCAATCGCTCCCGTGCCGAGCGAGACACCGCTGAGGATCAGGGCGAGGCCGCCGAAGGCCAAAGCGCCGAAATGCTCTCCGAGGAAGATCGAGCCGTAGACGAGCGCGATCGGCGGAATCAGATAGGTGACGAGCGAGGCGTACGCCGCGCCGGGACCGGTGATCAGGGCGAAGAAGAGCAGGTAGGCGAAGCCGAGCAGCGGGACTCCGAGGACGACGACCGACACGACCGCCCGCCACCCGGGCCACACGTGCGGAGCCTGGGCGATCCCGGCCGGCAGGTCGGCGAACGCGGCGATCGACGTCGAGGTGAGGGCGATCACGATCGGCGAGACGCCGCGCAGGTGGCGGCCCATGAGCAGCCCGCCCAGGGCGTAACAGACGGCCATGCCCACGACCGCGAGCGCGCCGAGCACCTTGCCGGACGGCTGCCCGCCGACGATGAGCGCCACGCCGACGAATCCGAGCGCAAAGCCGAACGAGGCGCAGCCCCGTCACCCGCACCTCACGGAAGAACGCGAACGCGAACAGAACATTGAAGATCGGCACGGCTCCCTGGATGATCGAGGCGAGGCCCGACGCGATCCTCGTCTCTCCCCAGGCGAGCAGCCAGAACGGCAGCGCGGTGTTCAGCAGCGCAACGACGAGCAGCCAGCCCCAGTTCTCCCTCGTCGCAGCGACCGTCCGCCGCCACCCGACGGTGAACGGGACGATGACGGCGAGTGTCAGCGCGCCGAAGCCGAGCCGGCCGAGAATCAGCGTCGCGGGCGCGAGCTGCCGGTCGGCGATCTTGATGAACATGAACGACGCGCCCCAGAGGAGCGCGAGCCCGACGAGCATCACGAGGTTGCGGCGCATCACTAGGTCAAACGCAACGTACCGCCACCGCGTGAGATTCCGCGGCAGCGCAGTTCGGCGTTCGCCTTACTCAGTCGCGAGTCAAGGAGCCGGGGCTCGGCCGCGACCCTGGTTAGACTGAATCACCTGACGGAGGTCGCCGCCCAACCTCTTCATCGCGCACTCGGTCTGACCCACTGGGAAGCGAGCCGTATCCGCGATCTGCTCGGCCGCGACCCGAACCATTTCGAGCTCGCGGTCTTCTCCCTGCTCTGGTCGGAGCACTGCGGGTACAAGCACTCGGCGCCGCTCCTGAAGCGGCTGCCGTCGACCGGCGAGCGCGTGCTGCAGGGGCCGGGCGAGAACGCCGGCGTCCTCGACCTCGGCGACGGAACAGCCGTCGCGTTCAAGGTCGAGTCGCACAACCATCCCTCGGCCGTCGAGCCCTTCCAGGGAGCGGCGACCGGGATCGGCGGGATCCTGCGCGACGTGATCGCGATGGGCGCGCGGCCGATCGCGCTCCTCGACGGCCTCTGGTTCGGCGAGCCCGGCTTCCAGTTCCAGCAGGCCGTCGCCGGGATCGGCCACTACGGCAACTGCGTCGGCGTGCCGACGGTCGGCGGGCAGACCGTCTTCGACTCCGCCTACGCCTCGAATTGCCTCGTCAACGCGATGTGCGTCGGCCTGCTCGACGCCGACCGGCTACGGTCGGCGAAGGCGAGCGGTCCGGGCCGCCTCGTCGTCCTCTACGGCGCGACGACGGGCCGCGACGGCATCGGCGGCGCGTCGGTGCTCGCGAGCGCGGAGCTGAGCGAGGACGACGCCGACAAGCGGCCGTCCGTCCAGGTGGGAGACCCGTTCACCGGGAAGAAGCTGATCGAGGTCTCGCTCGAGCTCGTCGAGTCGGGCCTCGTCGAGTCGCTGCAGGATTGCGGCGCGGCCGGCCTCGCCTCCTCCCTGTCGGAGATGGCCTCGGACGGCGTCGGGATCGACATTCACCTCGAGCGTGTCCCGTTGCGCGAGAAGGGCATGGAGCCCTGGGAGATCATGATCTCGGAGTCCCAGGAGCGGATGGTGGCGGTCGTGCGGCCCGAGATGCTCGAAGCGGTGCAGGCCGTCTGCGCGCGCTGGGAGCTGCCGTGCACGGCGATCGGCGAGGTGACGGGCTCGGGTGCGCTCCGGGCGTTCTACGACGGCGAGGTCGTCGGCGACATCCCGGCTGCGCTGCTGACGGACGAGTGCCCGCGCTACGAGGTCGAGCAGCTGGCCGAGACGCGTCCGGTCCGGCCGGTCGAGCGCGACGAGTTCGACGTGGGCGAGGTGATCGAGCAGTACGACCACCTCGTCGGGTCGCGCACGGTGCGGCGGCCCGGGCTCGACGCCGCTGTCCTGCGCTTGCGCCCGTCGCTGCGCGGTCTCGCGGTCGCCCTGCAGGGACCGGCGCTCGGCGAGACCGACGGCTTCCGCGCAGGCGTCCAGGCGACGCTCGGCGCTGCCCGCAACGTCGCGTGTGCGGGTGGTGAGCCGATCGGGCTCACGGACTGCCTCAACTTCGGCAACCCCGAGAAGCCCGAGATCGCGCACGAGCTCGCGCAGGCAATCGAGGGAATCGCGCAGGCCGCCGAGGCGCTCGGGATCCCTGTCGTCTCCGGCAATGTCTCGCTCTACAACGACGCGGACGGAGCCTCGATCCCACCGACCCCGGTCGTCGGCTGCGTCGGCCTCGTGCCCGACGTGCGCAAGGTGCCGGGCCGCTGGGAGAGCGGTGACGCCGTGCTCCTCGCGATATCGCCCGAGGGCTCGCTCGCGGCCGAGGCAGCGCTGATCCGCTTCCTCTGGAAGGCGGCGCAGCACCTGGATCTCTGCCACGACGTCGGCAGCGGCGGCATCGAGGCCGCGCTCGCCGAGGCCGCGGCCTGGAGTGGCGGGCTCGAGGCGGACGTCGAGCTTCCGGGCGACTACGACTCGCGGCGCGGCGCGGCGATCCTCGCCTGCAAGCCGAGCAAGGTCAAGCGCCTCGGCAAGCGCGGCTTCGTCCAGATCGGGGTCGTTGTCTGATGTGCGGCGTCTTCGGCGTCTACGCACCCGACCGCGACGTCGCGCGGCTCACGTACTTCGGCCTCTTCGCGCTGCAGCATCGTGGCCAGGAGTCGGCGGGCATCGCCGTCTCCGAGGACGGTCGCCTCACGGCGCTGCGCGACCTCGGCCTCGTCTCGCAGGTCTTCGACGAGCAGAAGCTCGGCGGGCTGCACGGCCAGGTCGCGATCGGCCACAACCGCTACTCGACGACCGGCTCGTCACAGTGGGCAAACGCGCAGCCGCTCGTCCAGCACGGCCGGGCCCGCACCGTCGCGCTGGGCCACAACGGCAACCTGATCAACGTCCGCGAGGTGCGGGACGGCCTGCGTGAATCTGGTGTCTCGCCCGGGACGACGTCCGACAGCGAGCTCATCGCAGCGCTGATCGCGAACGACACGGCTCCGCTGGAAGAGGCCGTGGCGAGTGCAATGCACAGCCTCGAGGGCGCGTACTCCGTCGTCGCTCTCTCCGAGGGACGGCTCCTCGCCTTCCGCGACGCCCACGGCTTCCGACCGCTCGTGATCGGCCGGCTGCCGGCCGCCGCCGACGGCGGCGGGGTCTACCCGCCGGGCGCCGTCGGCTTCGCCGGCGGCGCTTCCAGCAATGAGGACTGGGTCTTTGCCTCGGAGACCTGTGCTCTTGATCTGGTGGGAGCCGAGTTCGTCCGCGAGGTCGCCCCCGGCGAGCTCGTCGTCGCGGACGCCGAGGGCCTTCATGCGACGCAGGTGCTCGACCGCGCCGACGGCGGCGCGCTCTGCATCTGGGAGTTCTTCTACCTCGCCCGCCCCGACAGCCGGCTCGAGGGAATCGAGGTGCACAACGCGCGGGTGCGGATGGGCGAGCGGCTCGCGCAGGAGGCGCCCGTCGAGGCGGACCTCGTTCTGCCGATCCCCGATTCCGGCACGCCGGCCGCGATCGGCTTCGCGCGCGGGCTGGGGCTCCCGTTCAGCGAGGGGCTGATCAAGAACCGCTACGTCCAGCGCACGTTCATCCAGCCCGACCAGGAGCTGCGCCGCCAGGGGATCAAGCTCAAGTACCACCCCGTCGCGGAGGTCGCCGGCAAGCGGGTGGTCGCGGTCGACGATTCGATCGTTCGCGGCAACACGACGCGCGAGATCGTGCGGATGCTGTTCGACGCGGGCGCCGCCGAGGTTCACTTGCGGGTCTCGTCGCCGCCTGTGGTCGGGCAGTGCTTCTACGGGATCGACCTCGCCGATGCCTCGGAGATGATCGCCTCCTCCCGGACGGTCGAGGAGGTGCGAGAGCTCGTGGGCGCCACCTCGCTGGCGTACCTCTCCCACGACGGCCTCGTCGAGGCGACGCGTCGGCCGGCCTCCGCGCTCTGCCGCGCCTGCCTCACCGGCGAGTACCCGACCAAAGTGCCTGCCGAGGCCGCGAAGCTCAGGTTCGAACCGGCGCGTGCTTGAGCGGCCGAGCGTCGTATATTCGGCGCAGTGGCTGCAGTCACCGCAGAGGCACATGCTCCGAGCACATCGAGCACGATCGTCCCACTCCGCGGGTTGTGGGCGGTGGCAGCCGTCCTCGCCTTCACTGTCGTCGTGATCGCCGGCAACTGGACGTGGGGTCTCGACTTCCTCCACGTCGTCGGCGGTGGCATGTGGACGGCGAGTTGACCTCTTCATGGGCTTCGTGATCGGCCCCATCATGCGCAGCCTGTCGGTGCCCGCCCGCATCGAGCTCACAAAGCGGCTGATGCCGAAGATGCTGCTGATCATGCCGACGCTCGTGACGATGACGCTCGCCGCCGGCTTCCAGCTCGCCCGCCCGAACGGGATGCTGAACACCGCGTACGAACGCCATGGCTGGGTCGTCGCCTCGATGGTCGTCGTCGCCGTGATGGCGATGATCGCCCTCGCACTGCTGCAGCCCGCAAACGTCGCGGTTCTCTTCGAGCTCCGCAAGCCGCAGCCGAATCCCGGCGATCGTGCAACTGCTGATGCGCCGCTTCATCTACGCCGCCGCGATCACCGGCGCGATGCAGGTCGCGACGCTCGTGATCATGACGAGGCTAGCGACGTGATCAGCCTGAGCCTCAGGACTCCGGCCCGCCGGTCACCGAGCTCGGGATGCTCTCGATCGGTCTCGTAGCCGCCGGCGTCATCGACCTCGCCGCTTATCTGCCCAAGCGCGCACCGCTTCTTCCTCCCGTGATCCTGCTCGCCGGCGCCGTCGCAGTCCTCGCCGTCAACGTCATCCTGATCCTTCGCCGGCCCGGGCTGGCCCATTGGCGCTTCCGCCAAGTCGCCGGCTGCGATGCTCCTCGTCTACCTCGTCGTCGCCGGAATGCTCGAGTTCACTTTCCTGCGCGACCACACGCACGGCTCGATCCTCGTCGTGATGACGTTCCTGCTCGCGACGTTCACACTCAACGTGCCTGTGCTCGCCGGCTACACCGTCGCACGCTTCGAGCCGCTGGAGACAAACGTCGGATAGCTCCGCGGCCGGGCTCTCGTCGTTGGCACGATGGGCTCCCGTGCAGCTCTTCCACTACCACCTCGTCACGAGCCGCGTCCGCGAGGTCGAGGCGCGCTACATCGGCAAGCTCGCGTTCCAGCTCGTCGCGCGGCACGGGCGGATCGGCGAGGACCTCACCTCTTACGAGCCGGGGATGTCGTGGAGCGAGCTCGACGCGATGGGCTTCAAGCTTCGGCTCACCGAGCTGGAGAAAGGCGCGGTCAACGTCGTCGTCCAGCCGGGACAGTGGCCGACGCCCCGGGTCGACCATCTCGGTTTCGTGCTCGACGAGGACGAGTTCGAGACGGCGCTCGAACGCGCCGAGCGGGAGGACCTGCGCGTGCAGGAGCACGGCGGGCGGCGGACGTTCGTCTCGACCAACGCCGGCTACCGGCTCGAGCTCCATCCGCCGCGCGAGTGGATCGAGGAGCTGCTCGCACAGGGCGACGAGCTGCAGCTTTCCGAGCTGCACCTCAAGGCGGACGATCCGGCGGGAAAGGCGAAGGCGCTTGCGCACATCCTCGACGCCGAGCGCGACGGAGCCGACGTCGAGGTGGGCGACACCGTCGTCCGCTTCGTCCGCGGCGGCCCCCAGGGCAGGCCGGAGCTCTTCGGCGAGTTGTTCGTCTAGCGCCCCGCTTAGACTCGATCCGTGAGCGACAACGGAGGGACGTACGACGACGCCGGCGTCTCGCTCGCCACGGCCGACGCGGTCGTCGATCGCCTGCGCGCCGCGGTCGAGTCGACGGGCGCCACGGGATTCGGGCAGTTCGCGGCACTCCACGCGCTCGGTGACGGCCGCTTCGTCGCGGCTTCCACCGACGGCGTCGGCACGAAGCTGATCGTCGGGAAGCAGCGCGGTGCCCTGCGCGCCTGCGGCGCGGATCTCGCTGCGCACTGCATCAACGACGTGCTCACGTGCGGCGCCGAGCCCTTGATCCTGCTCGACTACGTCGCCGCGTCGCACGTCGAGCTGGAGGAGGTCGCCGAGCTCGTCGAGGGCGCCGCCGAGGTCTGCCGGGCCGCAGGCGTGGCGCTCGTCGGCGGAGAGACGGCCGAGCTTCCGGGCATCTACCGGGAGGGAGAGCTCGACTTCGCGGGGACGTGCGTCGGCATCGTCGACCAGCCGCTCGACGGCTCGGCGATCGAGGCCGGCGACGTCGTGATCGGGTTTCCCTCCGCCGGGGTGCACGCGAACGGGTTCACGCTCGTCCGCCGCGTGCTCGAGATCGAGGACTACAACGGCAAAGACCTCCTCGCGCCGACCAGGCTCTACCTCGAGGTCGCGCGCCGCATGCGCGGACGGGCGCTCGCGTTCGCGCACGTCACCGGCGGCGGCATCGCGGGGAACCTCGAGCGCGTCCTCCCTGCCGGCCTGCGCATCGAGATCGACTGGGACGCATGGGAGCGCCCACCGGTCTTCAGCTGGCTGGCGCGTCACGTCGACGAGGACGAGATGCGCCGCGTCTTCAACCTCGGCATCGGTTGGTGCGCGGTCGTGCGAGAGGCCGAGCCGGGCGAGCTCGTGATCGGGCGCGATCGTGTGATCGGCGTGCTCGTCAGCGGCGAGGGGACGAACCTCCAGGCGCTGCTCGACGCCGGGCTCCCGGTCGTCGCCGTCGCGTCGAACAAGCCCGGCGTGCGTGCGCTCGAGCGGGCCGACGCGGCAGGAATCCCGACCGCCGTGTTCGACGCGCACGACTATGCGACCCGCGACGAGCGGGACGTCGCGCTCGCCGAATGGCTGCGAGAGCAGTAACGTCGAGCTCGTCGTCTGCGCCGGGTACATGCATCTCTTCCGCAAGCCATTCTTCGACTACTACGGAGGCCGGATCGTGAACACCCACTCGGCGCCCCTGCCCGCGTTCCCGGGCGCCCATCCGATCGAGGACGTGCTCGCAGCGGGCGTCGAGGAGACGGCGGCGACCGTCCACTACGTCGACGAAGGCATCGACACCGGCCCGGTGATCGCCGCCGAGCATGTTCCCGTCCTGCCGGACGACACGGTCGACACGCTGCGCAAGCGCGTGCAGGCGGTCGAGCACCGGCTGCTTCCGAAGGTGGTGAGAGAGCTATGCGCGCGCTGATCTCCGTGTACGACAAGACCGGCCTCGATACGTTCGCGCGCGGGCTCGTCGAGCTGGGCTGGCGGCTCGTGGCGAGCGGGAACACCGCGGCGGCGATCGAGGCGATCGGCCTGCCGGTCGAGCGCGTCGAGGCGGTCACGGACTTCCCGGAGATGCTCGGCGGGCGCGTGAAGACGCTTCATCCGCGCATCCATGCCGGCATCCTCGTCCGCCGCGACCTGGCCGAAGACATGGCAGTGCTCGGCGAGCACGGGATCGAGACGTTCGATCTCGTCTGCGTCAACCTCTATCCGTTCGCCCAGACGGTCTCCCGGCCGGACATCCGCGAGCACGAGGCGATCGAGATGATCGACATCGGCGGCCCTGCGCTCCTGCGTGCCGCGGCGAAGAACCACGCCTACGTCACGCCGGTGTCGAGCCCGGCCCAGTACGGGCCCATCCTCGAGGAGCTGAAGCGCGGCGGCGAGCTGTCGACCGAGACGCGGAGGCGGCTCGCCGCGGACGCGTTCGCCACAACGGCCGCCTACGAGGCCGCGATCTCGCGGTGGTTCAACGTGCCCGCGACCTTCCCGGAGACCCTCGTGCTGCCGCTGCAGAAGGAGCTCGAGCTCGCGTACGGCGAGAATCCGCACCAGCGCGGCGCCTACTACGTCGAGCACGCCGTCCGCTCCCACCTGCTCTCTCGAGTGGAGCAGCTGCACGGGAAGACGCTCACCTTCAACAACCTCAACGACCTCGACGCGGCGCGCTCCCTCGTCCGCGAGTTCGCGCTGCCGGCGTGCGTGATCGTGAAGCACGCGAGCCCGTGCGGCGTCGCCGTCGGCGCGAACGCCGAGGAGGCCTACGACAAGGCGCTCGCCTGCGACCCGATGTCAGCGTACGGCGGAGTGGTGGTCTTCAACCGCCAGGTCGAGGAGTCCCTCGGCGCGAAGCTGGCGGAGCAGTTCATCGAGGTGCTGTTCTCACCGGGCTACGACGACGCTGCGCTCGAGGCGCTGCGACAGAAGCAGGGGACGCGAATCCTCCTCGACACGGAGCGCCGCCGCGCCGACCCGCGAGGCGCGCCACTACAAGCGCGTTCGCGGCGGCATGCTCGTGCAGGATCCCGACCCCGACCTCGAGGAGCGCGACAGCTGGGAGGTCGTCAGCGGCGCGGTGGAGGAGGGCCAATGGGACGAGCTCGTCTTCGCCTGGCGTGTCTGCAAGCACGTGACGTCGAACGCGATCGTGCTCACGAAGGGGCTTGCGACGATCGGGATCGGGGGCGGCCAGATGAGCCGGGTCGACGCGGTGCGGATCGCGGTCGAGAAGGCCGCGGAGTTCGGTCACGACGCGACCGGCTCGGCCCTCGCGTCGGATGCGTTCTTCCCCTTCCCCGACGGGCCGCAGATCGCGCTCGACGCCGGCACGACCGCGATCGTCCAGCCGGGCGGCTCACGCCGCGACGACGAGGTGATCGCCGCGGTCGCGGAGGCAGGCGCCGCGATGGTCTTCACGGGACGGCGGCACTTCCGGCACTAAGCCGGGAATGTCGATTCGGGGCCCAACCGTTCGTCTTTTCTAGGATGGCCGTACCGAGTTGGAGGGGAAATCGATGACAACTGCTGGACCTGATCCGCGTCGCTGGCAGGCACTCGCGCTCGTCTGTGTCGCCTTTTTCATGACCGTGCTGGACGTCTCGATCGTCAACGTCGCACTACCGTCGATCAAGAACTCACTCAACGTCACCGACGTCACCGTCCAGTGGGTGCTCATCGCCTACACGATCACCTTCGGCGGCTTCCTGCTCCTGGGCGGCCGCGCAGCCGACCTGCTCGGGCGACGGCGGATCTTCATCGTCGGAGTCGCCCTCTTCTCCGCCGCGTCGCTTGTCTGCGGGCTCGCGAGCTCGATCGGCGTCCTCATCGCAGCGCGTGCGATCCAGGGCCTCGGCGCAGCGATCGTCTCGCCCGCGACGCTGGCGATCATCACGACCACCTTCGAGGAAGGCGCCGAGCGGAACAAGGCGCTCGGGATCTGGGGCGCTATGGGCGGTAGCGGCGCCGCAGCCGGCGTCCTCTTCGGCGGCATCCTCACGAAGTACCTCGGCTGGGAGTGGATCTTCTTCGTCAACGTCCCGGTGGGCGCGCTCGTCCTCGTACTCACCAGGCCGCTTGTGCGCGAGAGTCGCGCGCAGGGCGTGCGTGGCTTCGACGTCGGCGGTGCCGTCACCGTCACGGGCGGGCTCGCACTCCTCGTCTACGCGATCTCGAAGGCGCCGGACGACGGCTGGGGAAGCGGCCGCACGATCGGCGAGCTCGTCGGGGCAGCCGTGCTGCTGCTCGCGTTCGTGGGGATCGAGCTGAGAAACCGCCAGCCGCTCGTCCCGTTCCGGATCTTCCGGACGAAGACGCTCGCAGGCGCAAACGTCGCCGGCTTCCTTCTCGGCGCGGTGATCTTTGCGAACTTCTTCGTCCTCACGCTCTACGTCCAGCAAGTGCTCGGCTACTCGCCGCTGAAGACGGGAGTCACGTTTCTCGCGACGGCGGGCACGGTTGTCGTGGTCGCCGGCATCGCGCAGGCGCTCGTGACGCGGATCGGCGTGCGCCCCGTGTTGACGGTCGGGCTCGCGCTCGTCGCCGGTGCGATGTTCTGGTACGCGCAGGTCCCGGTGCACGGCTCGTACGCGAGCGACCTGCTCCCCGGGTACCTGATGATGGGCTTCGGCCTCGCCTTCTCGTTCATCCCTGTGTCCATCGCCGCACTGGCCGGCGTCGAGCACCACGAATCGGGACTCGCCTCCGGGTTGCTCAACACGTCCCAGCAAGTCGGCGGGGCCCTCGGCGTCGCGATCGCCTCGACCGTCGCGTTCACGCATGAGCGGACGCTGCTCGCCTCTGGGCATTCGCTGCCACAGGCGCTGACGAGCGGCTTCGTGCTCTCCTTCTGGGTGCTCGGCGGCCTCGGCGTTGCCGGGGTGGTCGCCGCGTTCCTGCTCGTCCGCTCGAGCGAGATCCCGATGGAGGCGGAAGGCGCCGCCCTGGCGGGCTAGCGCTCGCGGGATTCGGCTCCCCCCTCGCGTAGGCTTGGCCCGATGTCACGGCAGTATCCCACCGTCCTCGAGCTCGTCGGCGGCACGCCGATCGTGCGCCTCGACAAGCTCTCGCCGCCCGGCCACGCGCGGATCCTCGCCAAGCTCGAGTACCTCAATCCCGGCGGCTCGGTCAAGGACCGGATCGGCCTCGCGATGATCGAGCAGGCCGAGCGCGAGGGGAAGCTCAAGCCCGGCGGGACGATCGTCGAGCCGACCTCCGGCAACACCGGCGTCGGCCTCGCCATCGCGGCGGCGAGCAAGGGCTATCGCTGCGTCTTCGTCATGCCCGACAAGATGAGCCAGGAGAAGATCTCGATGCTCCGCGCCTACGGCGCCGAGGTCGTGATCACGCCGA
Organism: uncultured Actinomycetes bacterium; assembly: GCA_963790845.1. Lineage (GTDB taxonomy): Bacteria > Actinomycetota > Thermoleophilia > Gaiellales > Gaiellaceae > Palsa-739. Next base: position 177,825 of record CAWBQC010000007.1, read on the forward strand.
CGGCTGTCGACCACGACTCGCCCGAGTCCTACTACTCCGTCTCGTCGCGGCTGGCCGAGGAGATCCCCGGCGGCTTCAAGCCGGATCAGTACTCGAACATGGCGAACCCGCAGGCGCACTACGACGTCACCGCGCCGGAGATCTGGGAGCAGACGGGCGGCGAGATCGACGCGGTCGTCATCTCCGTCGGCACAGGCGGCACGATCTCGGGCGTCGGCCGCTGGTTCCACGAGCGCAAGCCCGAGGTGAAGATCATCGGCGTCGATCCCGAGGGGTCGATCTACACGGCCGAGAACGACTCGGAGCTCCACCCGTATCTCGTCGAGGGGATCGGCAAGGACACCTGGCCCGACACGATCGACCTCAAGGTGGTCGACGAGTGGATCCAGGTCTCCGACCGCGACTCGTTCCTCACAGGGCGGCGGCTCGCGCGGGAAGAGGGCATCCTCGCCGGCGGGTCCGCGGGCTCGACGCTGTGGGCGGCGATCAAGGTCGCCGAGCGGCTGCCGGCGGACGCGACCGTGCTCGCGATCATCCCCGACTCCGGCCGCTCCTACATGTCGAAGTTCTACGACGACAACTGGATGCTCGAGCACGGCTTCGTCGAGCGGCAGGCGCCGCTGCCGACCGTGGACGAGCTCCTGCACGCGAAGCACGGCGGCGAGATGCCCGGGCTCGTCACCATCGCCGCCCATGCGAAGGTCGGCGAGGGCATCGACACGATGCAGCGGTACGGGATCTCGCAGCTGCCGGTCGTGCGCGACGGCCAGTGCGAGTCGCTCGCGGACGTGATCGGCTCGCTCCAGGACCGCGCCCTGCTCGAGCGCGTCTTCGGCAATCCCGACGCGTTACACGAGGACGTCGCCTCGGCGATGCAGCCGCCGCTCGCGGCGGTCGAGGCATCGGCGACGCTCGACGAGGTCTTCGCCACGCTGACCGGCGGCATGAACGCGGTCGTCGTGGCACGGGAGGGGAAGCCGGTCGGCGTGCTCACGCGCTCGGACCTGCTCGACTTCCTCGCGCACCGGCGTTAGCGTCCAGAGCATGATCACGTGCTCGCACTGCGGGGTCGAGAACGCGGCCGGCCGCAAGTTCTGCGGCGGCTGCGGGGCTCCGCTCGCGCTGAGCTGTCCGGCGTGCGGCGCCGCGAACGAGCCCGGGATGCGGTTCTGCGGCGAATGCGGCAACGCTCTGGCCGCCGACGCGCCGACGCCCGCGCCGGCGCTCCGGCAAAGTCCGCCGAGCGCCGCCTCGTCTCGGTCCTCTTCGCCGACCTCGTCGGCTTCACGCCGCTCTCGGAGTCGCGCGACCCGGAGGAGGTGCGCGAGCTCCTGTCCCGCTACTTCGACACGTGCCGCCGCCTGATCGGCATCTACGGCGGCACGGTGGAGAAGTTCATCGGCGACGCGGTCATGGCCGTCTGGGGGACGCCGACCGCGCAGGAGGACGACGCCGAGCGCGCGGTGCGCACGGCGCTCGACCTCGTCACCGCGGTCGCCGCGCTCGGCGAGGAGGTCGGTGCGCCGGATCTCGCGCTCCGCGCGGGCGTCCTCACCGGCGAGGCGGCCGTGAACCTCGCCGCCGAGGGCGAGGGAATGGTCGCCGGCGACCTCGTGAACACGGCGGCGCGCGTCCAGGCTGCCGCCGACCCGGGCACCGTCCTCGTGGGGGACGCGACGCGACGCGCGACCGCCGCGGCGATCGCGTACGAGCCCGCGGGCGAGCACGAGCTCAAGGGGAAGACGCGAGCCGCTCTCGCTCTTCCGAGCGCTCCGCGTCACGGCCGTTCGCGGAGGCGCACGGGTGGCGGCCGAGCTCGAGCCGCCGTTCGTCGGCCGCGCGCGCGAGCTGCGCCTCGTCAAGGAGCACTTCCACGGCTCGGCGGAGGAACGGAAAGCGCACCTCGTCTCGGTGGTCGGGATCGCAGGCATCGGCAAGTCGCGCCTCGCCTGGGAGTTCGAGAAGTACCTCGACGGGCCGGTCGACGAGGTGCTGTGGCACAGGGGCCGCTGTCTCGCGTACGGAGACGGCGTCGCCTACTGGGCGCTCGCCGAGATGGTGCGGATGCGCGCACTGATCGCGGAGGAAGACGCCTCGGACGAAGCGCTCGCGAAGCTGCGCACGATGCTCGAGCAGCGCGTCGGGGATGAAGCCGAGCGAAGCTGGCTCGAGCCGCGACTCGCCCACCTGCTCGGCCTCGCCGAGCACGCGTCCGGCGACCGGCAGGATCTCTTCTCCGCCTGGCGGCTCTTCTTCGAGCGGCTCGCCGAGCAGAGCCCCGTCGTGCTCGTCTTCGAGGACCTGCAGTGGGCCGACTCGGCCCTCCTCGACTTCGTCGAGCACCTGCTCGAGTGGTCGCGCGACCACCCGCTCTTCGTGCTGGCGCTCGCGCGACCGGAGCTCGCCGAGCGGCGGCCCGGCTTCGGCGCCGGCGGGCCGCAACACGACGACCCTCTCGCTCGAGCCGCTCTCCGCCGGCGCGATGGAGGAGCTGCTCGACGGCTTCGTTCCCGGGCTGCCCGACGACCTGCGCGCGCGGATCCTCGAGCGGGCCGAGGGCGTCCCGCTCTACGCGGTCGAGACGGTGCGGATGCTGCTCGACCGCGGTCTCCTCGAGCGCGAGGGCGACTCCTATCGGCCGACCGGGCCGATCGAGGCGCTCGAGGTCCCGGAGACGCTGCATGCGCTCGTCGCCGCGCGGCTCGACGGCCTCGAGACCGAGGAGCGGCGCGATGCTCCAGGACGCCGCCGTCCTGGGCAAGAGCTTCACGAAGCCCGGCCTCGCCGCGCTCTCGGGGTCGAGCGAGCCCGAGCTCGAGCCGATCCTCGCCTCGCTCGTCCGCAAGGAAGTGCTGTCGGTGCAGTCCGATCCGCGCTCGCCCGAGCGCGGCCAGTACGCCTTCCTCCAGGACCTCCTCAAGCAGATCGCCTACGAGACGCTCGCGAAGGCCGACCGCAAGGCGAAGCATCTCGCGCGCGGCCGAGTACCTCGAGCGGGCGACCGGCCAGGCGGAGCAGGAGGCTCGTCGAGGTAGTCGCGGCCCACTACCTCGACGCGTACGAGGCGGCGCCCGACGCAGCCGACGCGGCGGCGATCCGCCGCAAGGCCGCCGAGCGCCTCGCGCTGGCCGGCGACCGGGCCGCCTCGCTCGCCGCGACCGAGGAGGCGGAGCGCTACTTCGAGAAGGCGGCGAGCGCTCGCCGAAGAGCCGCTCTGGCAGGCGGAGCTGCTCGAACGAGCCGGGCGCGCGGCGCAGGAAGGAGGGCGCTATCCGGAGGCGCTCGCGCATTACGAGCGGGCGATCGAGCTCTATCGCGGCGAGGGCGAGGCCGAAGCGGGTCGCGCACGTCACTGGCGCGCTGGGCTTCGCGATGTGGTTCGTCGGGCGACCTCGCCGGCGGCGCCGAGCGCATGGAGGAGGCGTTCGCCGCACTCGCCGACGAGGAGCCGGGCGCCCGAGCTCGCGGAGCTGGCCGAGGCGCTCGGCCGGCTGCGCTTCGTTCCTCGCCGAGCACGGAGGTCGCGCACGCGAGCGGATCGAGCGCGCGCTCGAGATCGCCGAGGCGCTCGTCCTCCCGGACGTCCTCGTCGCACGCGCTGAACACGAAGCACCTCCTGCTCGCCGCACGCGGGCCGGCACGAGGAGGCGCTCGCACTGCTCGGACACGCGATCGAAGCTCGGCCGCGCGCACGACCTCGGCGAGCCGCTCATGCGCGCCCTCCACAACCTCTCGTACGAGCTCCACGCCCGAGACCGATTCGCCGAATCGGCTGCGAGATGCAGCTCGAGCTGATCGAACGTGGCGCGCCGGCAGCGGAGAACGCGTCGCAGGAGCAGCGCACACTCGGGCACACTCGCGTACAGCCGCTGGACGCTCGGTGAGTGGGACGCCGGTGGACAAGCTCCTCGCGGAGATGACCGTTGAGGACATCCGCACCTTGGAGAGCGGGCGAACGGGCTCGTCAACGGTCGCGCTGGCCACGGGCGATGTCGCGCGAGCGCGTGCCACACTCGACGAGATGCTCGGCTCTGGCCGAATCGGACGAGGTGCAGATGCACGCAAGTTCTATCGGCTGATGGAGTCGCGAGGTCCTGCGCGCCGAACAACAGCCGCTCGAGGCGCTTGCCGCGGCCCGCGAGGGCCTCGTCGCACGAGGAGCTCACTGCACTCCATCCCTTCTACAAACTAGCCTGGATCGAGGCATGCGAAGCGGCGTTCGAGCTCGATGACCTAGAAGCAGATCGATGAGCTGCTGGGCGAGCTTCGAGCGCTTACCGCCGTCCGAGCGGACGCCGCTGCCTCCTGCGCACGAGGCGCGTTTCCAGCGGCCGGCTGCTCGCGCTGCGCGGAGATCGGGAAGGCGCGCTCCGAGCTGCTCTCGCCGTGCCGTCGCGCGGTTTGCGTGCGCTGCGAAACGCCGTATCCGCTCGCGCATGGCGCTCGTCGAGCAGGCGGAGCTCGGCGTCGACGATCCGGCCCCGTTGCTCGCCGAGGCGCGGGAGATCTTCGAGCGGCTCGGCGCCACGCCGTGGCTCGAGCGGGTCGACGCGCTCGAGCGCGCGGTGACCGTCTAGCCCGCCGCTACTCTCCGCGGCATGGCCGCCGAACGCCTCGAATCGCTGCTCCAGGACGCGTTTCCCGACGCGGCCGAGCTGCGCGTCGAGGATCGCACCGGCGGCGGCGACCATTTCCAGGTGACCGTCTCCAGCACACGCTTCGACGGGCTGCCGCTGCTCGAGCAGCACCGGCTCGTCAACGACGCGCTGGCCGAGCCGCTGCGCGACGGCACCATCCACGAGCTTCGGATCAAGACGAAAGGAACGACGTGACGCGAGCTTTCCGCACGGATCAAGGACGTGATCGAGAACGAGCCGGTCGCGCTGTTCATGAAGGGCACGCCGCAGTTCGTGATGTGCGGCAACTCGGGCCGGGCGCTCGAGGCGCTGCGAGCGGCGGGCGCGCCGGTGACGACGGTCGACATCCTTTCCGACCCGTCGATCCGGCAGGAGCTGTCGGAGCTGTCGGGCTGGCCGACGATCCCCCAGGTGTTCGTCAAGGGCGAGCTCGTCGGCGGCGCCGACATCACGCAGGAGCTCGCCGAGACGGGCGAGCTGCGCAAGATCCTCGAGGACAAGCTCGGGGATGCGCTACGCCGACGGCGCCGAGGAACACGTCGTCGACGTCCTCAGCGGCACGCGCGCCTAGCGCGGATCCAAACGAACTTTGCGGAACGGCTTGCCCTCGCCGTAGTGTTAGGACATGGCGGGTCGAGGGGGCCTTAGCTGATCCACTTTCTGATCCGGCGGATCTTCTGGACCGTCTGGCTCTTCGTCGTGGTCACGCTCTGCGTGTTCGTGATCTTCTACCTCATCCCGGGGAGCCCACTGCACTTCACCGCGATGGGAATCAGCGATGCGCAACAAGCGAAGCGCGTCGCCGCCCAGCTTCATCTGGACGTGTCCATCTACCAGCAGTACTGGATCTTCGTCTGGAACATCGTCCGGCACGCCTCGCTCGGCAACTCGTTCTACGACGGCGCCTCGGTACGTTGGATCCTCGGCCAGGACGCACGCGTCACAGCGTCCGTCGTCGGCGGCGGTGCCTTCTTCTGGCTGCTGATCTCCATCCCCGTCGGGATCATCTCCGCACTCAAGCCGCGCTCTTTGCTCGACCGCGCCGGGACGGTGTTCGTTCTCGTGGGCATCTCGGCCCCGACGGTCTGGTTCGGTCTCATGCTCGCCTACACGTTCGGCTACAAGCTGGGCTGGACGCCGATCGCCGACTACTGCAACTTCTTCCCGGATTCCACCGGGACGTGCAGCGGCCCGGCCCGCTGGGCGTACCACCTGCTGCTGCCGTGGGTCACCTTCACGTTCCTCTTCGCCGCGATCTACGTCCGGATGATCCGGTCCAGCGTTCTCGAGACGGTGCACGAGGACTTCGTCCGTACCGCCTGGGCCAAGGGCGCTTCGAGCCGGCGAGTGGTGATCCATCACGTCCTCCGCAACAGCCTGCTGCCGGTCGTGACGATGCTCGGCATGGACGTCGGAGTCGCGCTCGGCGGCTCCGTCTTCATCGAGAACGTGTTCACCTTGCACGGCCTCGGCCTGGAGCTCGTGACCGCGACGAATCGAGACGACGTGCCGGTCGTCGTCGGCATCGTCGTCTTCGTCTCGCTCGCGGTGATCGCGGCCAACTTCCTGATCGACCTCGCCTACACCTGGCTGGACCCGCGAGTCCGCCTGCGCTGAAAGCGCGCTAGGAGCTGCCGGAGACGATGAAGGCGACGAGGTCGGCCAGCTGCGTCGAGGAGAGCGACGAGCCGAAGTTCGTCGGCATCAGGCCCTTGCTGAAGCCCTTGGCGATGTAGGCGTCCGGATTGACGATCGACTCCTTGACGAACGCCGCGAGCGCCATGTTGTTGTCGGCCTTCGCGTCCTGAGCGGGCGCAGTGTCCAGGTCCGGGCCGATCGTGCCGTTCGAGCCCGCCGGCTTGAAGGTGTGGCACGAGGCGCAGCCGTTCGCGGCGAACACCGCCTTGCCGGCGGCTGCGTTGCCGCCACCGCCGCCTGACGAGGTGGTGGTCGCGGAAGACGTCGTCGTCGCCGACGAGGTCGTCGTCTGGGCCGAGGTCGAACCGACCGTGACCGTGTTCACGACGGTCTTGGGCGGCTTCCCGAGCGACGTGTAGTGACCCACGGCATAGCCCGCGAAGCCCGCCGGGAAGAGGAGCACCGCGAAGAGGATCCAGACGAGGACCTCGCTGGTCGAAGACCACGGGTTCTGACGTCTAGGGCGCGGCACGGGCAGGAGGCTATCGACTCGCGTGGCGCGGCGCAGCGGCTACCTGCTAGGTAGAGACCATGGGGACCGCAGTCGCAAGCCTCGCCGCGATCCGGCGGCTCGCCGTCTCGACGCAGTCGTATGCGTCGCGCTTCCGCCGCGCGCCGGCCGGCGAGGTCGAAGCGGCGATCCGGCGCCTCGGCGCGGTCCAGCTCGACTCGATCTCGGCGGTCGACCGAGCGCATCGCCTCACGCTCACGAGCCGGATCGGCGCGTACGAGGAGACTCAGCTGCAGGACCTGCTCACGTCCGGGCGCATCTTCGAGTACTGGGCGCACGAGGCCTGCCTCCTCCCAATCGAGCTCTGGCCGCACTGCCGCCGCACGATGGAGGGCAGAGCGCACTGGCGTTTCCACGAGCGAGCCCTGCAGGAGCACGGCGAACTGGTCGAGCCGGTGTTGGCGCGGATCCGAGCCGAGGGCCCGCTCGGCTCGCGCGACTTCGAGGGCGCGGGCGGTAAGGCGGACATGTGGGACTGGAAGCCCGCGAAGCTGGTGCTCGAGGCGCTCTTCGACCGCGGAGTGCTCGTGGTCGCGGGTCGCCAGTCATTCCAGCGGCGCTACGACCTCGCGGAGCGCGTGATCCCTCGCGCGATCCTCGACGCGCCGACGCCGGACGAGGACGAGACGCTGCGTACGTTCGCGCTCCTCGCCGTGCGCGCCCGCGGCGCGCTGACCGAGCCGGCGATCCGCGAGCACTGGCGGCTCAAGGGAGGACGCGCGCGACTCCACCACCACGTGCTCGCGCTCGTCGACGAGGGCCTCCTGCGCGAAGTGCCCGCAGACGACGGCGGCCCGCCGTTCTACGTCGACGCGGAGGCCGAGCTGGACGGCGATCCCGCGCCGCCGGTCCTCCTCTGCCCGTTCGACAACCTCCTCTGGGACCGGCCGCTGCTCGAGCGCCTGTTCGGTTTCCGGCACGTGATCGAGGTCTACAAGCGCGAGCACGAGCGCGCGTACGGCTACTACGTGCTGCCGCTGCTCGCCGGCGACCGCCTCCTCGGCCGCGCCGACCTCAAGGCCGACCGGGCCGAGGGTGTGCTGCACGTACGGCGCTTCCATCCCGAGCCCCGGGTGCGCGGGAATGCCGGCCTCAAGCTCGAGCGCGCGGCCGTTCGGCTCGCCCGTGTGCTCGGGCTCGAGGAGGTGCGCCATGCGTGAGGTGTCGATTGAGGAGGCCCGCCGGATCGCCGTCCGCGCGCAGGGGCTCGACGGCAGTGCGCAGGGAGTCCTCGAGACCGTTCGCCGCCTGGGCTTCCTCCAGCTCGACCCGATCTCGAGCGTGGCGCCGCCGCAGCATCTCGTCCTCTGGAGCCGCCTCGGCAAGTTCGACCCGCAGGAGCTCGATCGGCTGCTGTGGGAGGAGCGAAAGCTCGTCGAGTGGGACGCGTTCCTCTATCCGATCGAGGATCTGCCGATCCTCAAGGCATTCATGCGCCGCCGCGACCGGCCGCTCGACCTGCGGATCATCGGCTGGCTCAAAGAGCACGCCGCGTTCCGCCGCTACGTCCTCAGGGAGCTGCGCGAACGCGGGCCGCTGCTCTCGCGCGAGATCGAGGACGCGCCGACCCACAAGCGCGAGGAGCACCGCTGGTGGGGCCAGCGGAAGATGGGCCTGATGCTCGAGTGCCTCAGCGCGCGTGGCGAGGTCGCCGTCGTCGGCCGTCAGGGCAAGCAGCGCGTATGGGATCTCGCCGATCGCTGGTACCCCGAGACAGAGACACTGCCGGTGCCGAAAGCCCGCAGGCTGTACGAGGAGCACCGCTTCCGCGCTCTCGGCGTCCGTCTCCTGCGCGGGCGGCTCGCCGCGCATCCCGAGGCTGAGGACGGCCCGGTGGCCGACCGCGTCACGTTCCTCTCTCCCTTCGACCGGCTGATCCACGATCGCGCCCGGACCGAAGCGCTCTGGGACTTCTATTACCGGCTCGAGATGTACGTCCCGGCCGCGAAGCGCGAGTACGGCTACTACGTCCTCCCGATCCTGCACGGCGACCGGCTCGTCGGCCGGATCGAGCCGGTCTTCGACCGCCGCGAGAAGGTGCTGCACGTGAAGGGACTGTGGTGGCAGCCGGGCGAGCAGCCGGTCGATCTGGAGGAGCCGCTCGCGAGCCTTGCCTCGTTCCTCGGCGCCGAGCGGATTGCGGGCTAGCCGCGCGCTTCCAGCTCGGCGGTGACGGCGTCGCGCAACTCCTCGAGCGCAGCGCGGAGCGAGTCGACCCGCTCCGAGCCGAGCCGTCCCTCGACGGCTTCGGCGTAGTCGCGGAACGCGGGACGCGCGTCGCCGAGCAGCCGCTCTCCTTCGTCCGTGAGGCGGATCAGATACGACCGCCGGTCGTCGGGATTCGGCACGCGCTCGGCGTGTCCCCGCCGCTCGAGCCGGCCGAGCCGGAAGAGCATGGTGGAGAGCGGCATCTCCATCCGCCGCGCGAGGCCGGTCGGCGTCCACGGCCCCTCGGCCCCGACGAGGACGTAGACCGGGTAGTCCTCTGCCGGCAGCTCCGACTCCGCGAGAGCTGCCTCGATCATCCGCTTCCGACGCTGATTCGTCAGGAAGACGTCGAGCAGGATCGTCGGACCGCCGGCGCTCATTTACAACAACCTTGTGGTATAACGGCACAACCTTGCGGTATCTTCGCACGCTCGCGTTCTCTGCGGCTGTGGCCGTGATCGCCGCGCCGGCTGCGTTGTCGTCCGACTCCGCGTCGCCGGCGAAGATCCAGATCGGCACGACGGGCGGCGTCCTCGTCTCTGCGTACGGGTCGGTGTGGACGACCGATCTCGCCCTCGACCGACTGATCCGGATCGATCCGGCGGCGGAGCGTGTGAGCGCGACGCTCCGGCTCGGTTCCAGGCCGTATGGGCTGGCGGCAGGCGCAGGCAGCATCTGGGTCGCCAGCCAGACGGCCGACACCGTCGCGCGCGTCGACCCGCAGACACTGAAGGTCACGAAGCGGATCCGGGTCGGCTTCCAGGCGTTCGCGGCCGCCTTCGGCGCGCGGAGCGTCTGGGTGTCGCTCGAGTCCGACGGCACGATCGTCCGGATCGACCCACGCCGGAACAAGGTCGTCGCGCGGATCCGCGGCTTCTCCGATCCGAACGGCCTCGTCTACGCGTACCGCGCGCTCTGGGTCAGCGATCTCGCCGCCGGCCGCGTCGTGCGCATCAACCCGCGCACGAACCGGATCACCGCGCGGATCAAGATCCCGAAGGCGGACTGGATCACGCCGGGCTCCGGCGCGCTGTGGGTGTCGAGCGAAAAGAACCGGGTCTACCGGGTCGACCCACGAACCAGGAAGGTCACGGCCACCATCCACGTCGGCGCGAATCCGCTCGCAAGCGCCTGGGTGGGAAGCGAGTTGTGGGTTCCGGATATCGACTCGAACTCGATCTCGGTGATCGATCCCGCGACGAATTCCGTCTCGCGAACGATTCCGGCCGGGAACGCACCGCTCGGCGTGCTCTCGACACCCGACGGCGTCTTCGTCTCGATGTCGAACGACGGCGCCGTCTGGCGTTTCCCAAGCGGCACCTGACGCCTAGACTCAGCGCGTGGACTTCGAGACACGCGCAATCCACGTCGGCCAGGAGCCGGATCCCGCGACCGGCGCGATCATCACGCCGATCTACCAGACGGCGACCTATGTCCAGGACGCGGTCGGCGAGCACAAGGGCTACGACTACTCGCGCGTGGCGAACCCGACGCGGCACGCGCTCGAGACGGCGCTCGCTTCGCTCGAGTCGGCCGAGTACGGCGTCGCATACTCCTCGGGCCTCGGCGCGACGACCACGCTCTTCCACCTGCTCAATCCGGGCGACCGCGTCGTCCTGATCGCCGATGTCTACGGCGGCGTCTACCGGATGACCTCGCAGGTCTACGAGCCGAAGGGCTACCGCTTCCACTACCTGCCGGCACAGGAGTTCCCGAACCTCGCCGAGCACCTCGACGACTCGACGCGCATGGTGTGGATCGAGACGCCGTCGAACCCGCTGCTCAACATCGTCGACATCCGCGCCGCGGCCGAGGCCACGCATGCGGCCGGCGCGCTGCTCGTCGTCGACAACACGTTCGCGACGCCGTACCTGCAGCGCCCGCTCGAGCTCGGCGCCGACGTCGTCGTCCACTCGACGACGAAGTACCTCGGCGGCCACTCCGACGTCATCGGCGGCTTCGCTGCGACGAACGACCCGACGGTGGCCGAGCGCCTGCGCTTCCTCCAGAAGTCGCTCGGCGCGGTGCCCGGCCCGTTCGACGCCTGGCTCGTGTTGCGCGGGATCAAGACGCTCGCGCTGCGAATGCGGCAGCACTGCCTCAACGCGACGGAGGTCGCCTCGGTGCTCTCCCGGCACCCGCGCGTCGAGCAGGTCTTCTACCCCGGGCTTCCGACGCACCCCGGCCACGCATCGCGGCGAGCCAGATGCGCGATTTCGGGGGCATGGTCTCGTTCCTCGCGGAGTCGCCGGAGGAAGCCGAGGCGATCGCCGGCCGTACGCAGCTCTTCCAGCTCGCGGAGTCGCTCGGCGGCGTCGAGAGCCTGATCGAGGTGCCGGCGCGGATGACGCACGCCGCGACGGCCGACGCTCCGTTCGCCGCGCCGCCGAACCTCATTCGCCTCTCGGTCGGGATCGAGTCGGCGGCCGATCTCATGGACGACCTCGAGCGGGCTCTCGTGCCCGCCACCGCGCGCACGCGCTGATGAGCACCGACGCGGTCGTCTTCGTCGAGATCCCGGCGGGCTCGCGCAACAAGTACGAGTGGGACGACGACCTCGGAGGCATCGTCCTCGACCGGCGCCTCTTCACCGCGATGGCGTACCCCGCGGACTACGGCTTCGTCGAAGGCACGCTCGCCGAGGACGGCGACCCGCTCGACGCGCTCGTGCTCGTCTCCGACCCGACCTTCCCCGGTTGCCGGATCCGCGTCCGCACGATCGGCGTCTTCCACATGGAGGACGAGAAGGGGCCCGACGAGAAGCTCCTCTGCGTGCCGCTCGGCGACCCGGCCTTCGAGCGCGTCGCCGACATCCACGACGTCCAGAACGAGCTGCGCGACGAGATCGAGCACTTCTTCCAGCGCTACAAGGACCTGGAGCCGTCGAAGCGGACGGAGACGCGCGGCTGGGGCAACCGCGACGAGGCGGAGAAGATCGTCGTCGCGGCGCGCGAGCGGGTGGCGACCGGCTGAGATGTCGCTGCCGGAGCCGATCGACCTCCACCATCTCGGCCGCGAGCGGATCATCGCGAGCTATCTCCTCGACACCGACGACGGGCCGGCGCTGTTCGACTGCGGGCCGGCGACGACGGTCGACGCGCTGAAGGCAGGGCTCGCGGACCGCGGGCTCCAGCTCACCGACGTCCGCCACCTCCTGCTCAGCCACATCCACCTCGACCACGCGGGCGCGGCCGGCGTTCTCGTCCGCGAGCACCCCGGCCTGCAGGTGCACGTCTCGCCGATCGGCGCGCCGCACCTCGTCGACCCCGCGCGGCTCGAGAAGAGCGCGCGGCGGCTCTACGGCGACACGTTCGACTCGCTCTGGGGCGAGCTCGCGCCGGTGCCGCAGGAGAACGTCCACGCGGTCGAGGGCCGCGTGCTCGGGCTCGAGTCCTTCCCCTCGCCGGGCCACGCTTCCCACCACGTCTGCTACCTCGATCCCGACGGGACGCTCTACGCCGGCGACGCGTGCGGTGTGCGCGTGCTTCCCGGGCGCTTCATCATGCCTCCCTGTCCGCCGCCCGAGGTCGACGTCGAGGCATGGGAGCAGTCCCTCGACGAGATCGAGCGGCGCTCGCCGGAGCGCCTCGCCCTCATCCACTTCGGCGTCGCCGAGGATGTAGGCCGTCACATCACCGAGCTCCGGCTGACGCTGGAGGACTGGGCCGAGTCGGTCGAGGGCGGAGCCACCGAGGAGGAGTTCGTCGAGTACGCGCTCGCCGAGCTGGCCGACTCGGGAGACGACGTCGACTCGTACGGGCACGCGATGCCGTTCTGGCAGTCGTACGCCGGCCTCAAGCGCTGGGCGGACAAGCGGGCGGCTCGCGCGTGACGGGCCCGCTCCGGCTGCCCGCGTTCCGCCTGCTCTTCTCGGCCCGCGCGATCTCGTACGTCGGCACGTACCTCGCGCCGATCGCGGTCGCGTTCGCGATCCTCGACAACGGCGGCGGAGCGACTGCGGTCGGCCTGAGCTTCGCGGCCTGGACGCTCGCGCAGGTCACGATGCTCGCGTTCGGCGGAGTCGTCGGCGACCGGCTGCCGCGGCGGATCGTCATGGTCGGCTCCGATGTCGCGAGCACCGCCGTCCGGACGGCGATGGGCGTCCTGCTCGTCTCCGGCCACGCACAGGTCTGGGAGCTGATCGCGCTCCAGGGGTGCGGCGGCGCAGCGGTCGCGTTCTACTCGCCTGCGTCGTACGGGCTCGTGCGGGAGGTCGTGCCGGAGGAGATGCTCCAGCCGGCGAACGGGCTCCTCGCCATCGCCCGTTACGCTGCCTTCCCGCTCGGCGCGGCGATCGGCGGCTCCATCGTCGCCCTGATCGGCCCCGGGACGGCGCTCCTCGTCGACGCCGGCACGTACGCCGCGAGCGCGCTCCTCCTCTCGCGGATCGACGTCGAGTCGATCGCCAAGGCCGGCGCAGGCTTCTTCCGCGAGCTCCGCGAAGGCTGGGCGGCGTTCGTCGAGCAGACCTGGGTCTGGGTGCTCGTCGTCTATGTCTCGTTCTACTTCCTGATCACGTATGCGCCGTTCTTCGTGCTCGGGCCATACGTCGCCAAGCACTCGATGCACGGGGCGAGCTCGTGGGCATTCGTCGTCACCGGAGAGGGCGTCGGCTCATTGCTCGGCGGACTGGTGGGGCTCCGGTGGCGACCGCCGCTGCCGATGGTCACGACCGGCCTGCTGCTCATGGTCACCGCGGTGCAGAACCTCATCCTCGCCTTCCATCCGACGACGCTCCTGCTCACGCCTGCCGCGACCGGCGCGGGGTTCGCCTTCGCTCTCGGATCGGTGGTCTGGGACACGACGCTGCAGCGAACCGTTCCGCCGGAGAAGCTCGCGCGAGTCGCGTCGTACGGCTGGATGGGCGCGATGGTCTTCCTGCCCGCGGGCTACGCGCTCGCCGGGCCGATCTCGATGCTGATCGGTCTCAAGGCCGACCTGGTGATCGCCGCAGCCTGGATCGTCGCCAGCACGCTGTTCGTGATCCGGCTGCGTGCTGTGCGCGAGGTCGGGCTCGAGGAACGGTCCCAGGCGCTGGTCGTGCCTGCCCAGTAGGCTCGACGGTCGTGCCGCCCGTCCCCGTCCCGCCCGAGGTCGACGCATTCCTCGCCGAGCCGAACCCGGCCGTCGTCGCGACCGTGAGCCCGAGCGGCACGCCTCACACGGCCGCCACCTGGTACGACTGGGAGGACGGGCGCGTCTTCCTGAACATGGACGAGGACCGGCTCCGACTCGCCTACATGCGTCGAAACCCGGCTGTGGCGCTGACCGCGCTCGGCGAGGACAGCTGGTACGCGCAGGTCACGCTCCTCGGCCGCATCGTCGCGATCGAGGCCGACCCCGACCTCGCCGGCATAGACCGGCTCGCGATCCGCTACGACGGGAAGCCGTTCGGCACGCGCGACGCCCGCCGCGTCAGTGCGTGGATGCAGCCGGAGCGCTGGTCGAGCTGGCCTCTTCCTCGCTGAGCTCCTCGGTCTCGACGATCCAGAGCGGCCCGTCGCCGCATTCGAGTCGCCGCGCTCCCTCGACCTCCGCGAGCGACGTCGCGAGCACTCGCACCGGCGTGCCGTCGAGCTCGAGCAGCGCACCCTGCGTCGAGCCCGCGGCCATGGCGTAGCGCCACGCCCAGGCGAGCCGGTGCACCTCGGACGCTGGACGTGAAAGGTCGAGCCAGACGTCGTCGGCGCTGAAGAACGACTCGTAGCTGCCGCCGTCCGGCTGCTCCCTTCCCTCGTCGCCGGCCGCCAGCCGACCCAGCGCCTCGGCGAGCGCCTCCCCGACGGTGAGGCCGAACCGCGGGTAGAACGTCTCGGGCCCCTCGAGCTCCCCGATCGCGTAGCGCCGCTGGGAGAGGATCGGCCCCGTGTCGAGCTCGGCGTCCATGCGGTGGAACGTGATCCCGATCTCCTCGTCGCCCTCCCGGATCGCCCAGGCGACCGGCAGCGGGCCGCGATGCAGGGGCAGGAGCGACGGGTGGCCGTTGAGCCAGCCGAGGCGCGGCGCCGCGAGCGCGTCGGGCGGGATCTTCCACGGGAAGCCCATGCACACGACGAGGTCGGGCTCCACCGAGGCGAGCAGCGGCGCGATGGTGCTCCGCCGCGCGGGCAGGAGGACGTCGAGCTCCTCCGGCGCCCCGAACACGAGCTCACCCATCGCGTCGCCGACCGGGTGACCGCCGAGGGAGATGCGGTTCGTCAGCAGGGCAACGTCTCGTGCCCGAGCTCCCGGACGACGGCGTCGAAGCCCAGGAGCACCTGCGGGATGCGGGTCACGATGACGACGCGCATGCTCATCCGTCGCGCAGGATGCGCCCGCCCGAGGACTGGGTGCGGGCCTTGACGACGATCTCGTCGACATTCACGTGCCACGGCCGCGTGAGGGCGAACAGGATGCACTCGGCGATGTCGTCGGGCTGCATCGCCTCGACGCCGCGGTAGACGGCGTCCGCCTTGTCCTCGTCGCCCTTGAAGCGGACGAGCGAGAACTCCGTCTCGACGAGGCCTGGATCGACGGTCGTGATCCGGATCGGGCGGCCGAGGAGGTCCTCGCGCAGCGCGTACGTGAAGCCGCGCTCGGCGAACTTCGCGGCGACGTACGTCGCGCCGTTCTCGTAGGCCTGGCGGCCTGCGACGGAGCCCATGTTGACGATGTGCCCCCAGTCGCCGAAGTGCGGGAGGCAGAGCCGCGTCATCCGGACGAGGCCGGTTACGTTGACGCCGAAGACGGTCGACTCGTCCTCCTCGGTCGACTCGTCGAACGGGGCACGGCCGAGCGCCAGGCCGGCGTTGTTGACGAGGATGTCGAGACCGCCGAGCCGCTCGACGGCCTCGTGCGACGAAACGCTCGCAGCTGGCGGGGTCGGTGACGTCGAGCGCGAGAGCGATTTCGGTCTCGAGCCGCTCCACGCGGCGGGCGCCGCCCGCGACGCGCACACCCGCGGCGGCAAGCGCCGCCGCCGTCGCGCGGCCGATGCCGGAAGAGGCGCCGGTGACGATCGCGCGCTTGCCGGTCAGGTCGACGGCGGCCACGCCCTGACTCTATGTGGCAGAGAGGTGCGTAACCGCTCAGGGCCCTTCACCGTTTTCAGTCCCGAACCCGAAAGTGAATCCCCACTCGGGCGAAGGGAGGGGTGGAAATGCTGCTGCTCGTTCTCTTGGCGGTCCTGGCGCTCGTCGCCTTCGGCGTCGGATTCGTCGTCCACTGGCTGTTCATCGTGGCCATCGTGCTCGCGCTGATCTGGTTGATCAGCCTGTTCACCGGCGGCTTCGGCCGCACCGGCGCCGGCCGCTTGTAGGCCCAAGGCGCCGAAACGATGAGCCGGGCGGCCCATTGCGGGCCGCCCGGTCTTATGCGACCGTGCGGGTATGTCGCGCACGGCGATTCTTCTCTGGATCCTCGCTCTGCTCCTCCTCGAGGTGCAGCACCTGAAGTGGATCTGGTGGGAGCACTGGGATTGCCGGGGTTGCTCCGCGAAGCACAAGGACTGCGGCTGCGGCGCGACCCGCTCCTGGGTCATGTTCCTCTAGCGACGCCTCGAGTCTCATCTGGCTCTCAAGAACGCGCCATACGCTGCGCGCGCGTTGAAACAGGTCGTGGTCGTGTTTCTCGCGGGGGCCGCGCTGGTGGGCGTGCTACTCGCGTCTGCCGAGCTTCCGGGCCATAGGCACGAAGCACGGGCCGCCGCGCGTGACGGGATCCACAAGATCCGCCACGTCGTGATCATCATGCAGGAGAACCGCTCGTTCGACTCCTACTTCGGCACGTATCCGGGCGCCGACGGGATTCCGATGAATGACGGCAAGCCGACGGCTTGCGTGCCCAATCCTCGACTGCACGTCTGCCAGCGGCCCTATCACGACACGCTCGACCGCAACGAGGGCGGGCCGCACGGCCACGGCAACGCGACGGGCGACATCGCCGGCGGACGGATGGACGGCTTCATCGGCCAGGCGGAGCTCGGCCGCGCGCACTACTGCAAGCTCCACGTCGACGATCCACGCTGCTCGAACACCCCGAGCGCGCCCGACGTCATGGGCTACCACGACTGGCACGAGATCCCGAACTACTGGGACTACGCGCGCCACTTCGTCCTCCAGGACCACATGTTCGAGTCGGACACCTCCTGGAGCCTCCCGATGCACCTGTTCATGGTCTCGGGCTGGTCGGCGAAGTGCACGAGGCAGGGCGACCCGATGAGCTGCCACTCGGCGGTGCAGGATCCGGGCTCGCCGCCAGGGGAGCCGGGCAACACGACCGGCCAGCCGCCCGACTACGCCTGGACCGACCTCACCTGGCTGCTGCACCGCTACGGCGTCAGCTGGGGCTACTACGTCGCGAAAGGCAACCAGCCCGACTGCGCCGACAACGCGATGTTCTGCGCGCCTGTGCCGCAGAAGGCGACGACGCCCGGCATCTGGAACCCGCTGCCGTGGTTCGACACGGTGCGGCAGGACGGCCAGCTTTCGAACATCCGCCCACTGACGGACTTCTACAAGGAGGCCCAGGCGGGGACGCTGCCGTCGGTCTCGTGGATCACGCCCGCGCAGGCTGTGAGCGATCATCCGCCCGCCCTGATCACGACCGGGCAGTCGTACGTGACCGGGCTGATCAACTCGATCATGCACAGCCCCAACTGGGACTCGACCGCGATCTTCCTGGCGTGGGACGACTGGGGCGGGTTCTACGACCACGTCAAGCCGCCGGCCGTCGACGGCCAGGGCTACGGGCTGCGCGTGCCGGCGCTCGTGATCAGCCCCTACGCGAAGAAGGGCTACATCGACCACCAGACCCTCAGCTTCGACGCCTACCTCAAGTTCATCGAAGACGACTTCCTGCACGGCCGGCGGATCGACCCGCGCACCGACGGCCGGCCCGATCCCCGGCCCGACGTGCGGGAGAACGCCAAGATCCTCGGCAACCTCGCGAGCGACTTCGACTTCAGCGCAGAAGCCGCGGCCGCCGCTCTTCCTCTCGCTCCACCCGCCATTCAGCTGAGAAGCGTCACGCCGCTGGGACTCCTCGCGCTCGCCGTCGCGGCGGCGGGGTGCGGCGGCGGCAGCGCTGCGGTGCGGCACGCGCGGCGGACCGGCGACATCCACGAGATCCGGCACGTGATCGTGATCATGGAGGAGAACCGCTCGTTCGACTCCTTCTTCGGCACCTACCCGCGCGCCGACGGGATCCCGCGGAGACACGGTCGCCCGGCGGTGTGCGTGCCGAACGGGGTCGGCAGCTGCGTCAGGCCGTTCCTCGACGCGAACGGCGCAGACGACTCGGGAGGCCCGCACGGCCCGCTCGCCGGGCAGCGCGACGTCAACGGCGGTCGCATGGACGGGTTCATCCGCGTCAGCGGCGGCACGCTCATCCGCCAGTGCCTCCGCAATCGGCGGAGCCCGGCGTGCGTCCACCTCCGCCGCCCGAACGTCATGAGCTATCACGACGGCGGGCAGCTCCCGAACTACTGGACGTACGCGCGCAACTTCGTCCTCCAGGACCACATGTTCGAGCCGAACTGGGGCTGGAGCCTGCCGGCGCATCTCTGGCTCGTCTCGGGCTGGTCGGCCCGGTGCACCGATCCATACCGCGCGAGCACGTGCACGGCGAACCTCGGGGGCCCGCGGGACGGGCCGAGCGCGACGCTGAGCAGTCGTCCGCACGGCCCGCTCTTCGGCTGGACCGACCTCACGTACCTGCTCCACCGCTACCGCGTGACATGGGCGTCGTACGTCGAGCGCGGAGCCGCGCCGGACTGCATGACCGGCCCGATCGGCTGCTACACGAGGCTCAAGGGGGCGACCACACCCGGCTTCTGGAATCCGCTGCCGAACTTCACCGACGTCCGCCAGGATCACCAGCAGGCCGCCGCGCAGGAGCCGCTCTCGCATTTCTATGCCGCGGCGAAGCGCGGGACGCTCCCCAACGTGTCGTGGGTCACGCCCGACTGGGCCGACAGCAACCACCCCGGCGCCTCGATCGCCCAAGGCCAGGCATGGGTGACGAAGCTCGTGAACGCGGTGATGAAGAGCCCCGACTGGAAGAGCTCGGCGATCTTCCTCGCCTGGGACGACTGGGGCGGCTTCTACGACCACGTGCAGCCGCCGGCCGTCGACGGCCAGGGCTACGGGCTGCGCGTGCCGGCGCTCGTGATCAGCCCCTACGCGAAGAAGGGCTACATCGACCACCAGACCCTCAGCTTCGACGCCTACCTCAAGTTCATCGAAGACGACTTCCTGCACGGCCGGCGGATCGACCCGCGCACCGACGGCCGGCCCGATCCCCGGCCCGACGTGCGGGAGAACGCGCAAGATCCTCGGCAACCTCGCGAGCGACTTCGACTTCACGCAGAAGCCGCGGCGGCCGCTGCTCCTCCCGCTCCGTCCGGCGTAGGGACGGGGTACCCCGAACGGGTGCATTTCGCTGCATGGGCAATCCGCCCTGCCGCCGATACCCGTAATGCGCTGCAGATGGGGGTCCGACAAACGGAGGAGCTCGATGATGAAGTTGACGACGGTGGCCATTGCGGCGATTGCGGCGGTCTTCCTGACTCCGGCGCTCGCCCACGCGGGCACGATTCGCGGCACGGTCGCGGCCAAGCAGGCGAACCGGCACGTCCTCGTGATCGCCCAGCACGGCCATGTGACCACGGCGCGGGTGTCGCCCCGGCAGCTGCAACGAACGAAGATCGGCAATCGGCTGGCCCTCGCAGGGAAGCGACTGGCCGACGGGTCTTTTCAAGTCACGCGTCTCCGCAAGCTCGGATCGGCGAAGCGCACGCGGTTGTCGGTCGTCGTCCTGAAGGCGAGGGCACGGCATCTGCTCGTCGCGGGCGGCGGCAGCGCATTCTCGATCGGGCTCAACCGGGGAACCCGGCTCCTCGCCGGCAGGGGCAGTGTCCATGCGGGCGAGAAGATCGACGCCGACGTCGAGCTCTCCGCTGACGGCCCGGTCGCGACGAAGATGAACGCGACCGGCGACGCGCCCATGATCGACTTCTCGGGCGTCGTGACGGCGATGGATGCGACCAGCATCACCGTGACGACCGAAGACATCGCCACCGTCGTGCAACTGCCCGACGGCATCGTCCTGCCACCGATCGTCCACGTCGGCAGCAAGGTGGAGATCGTCGCCTCGATCGCAGGCTCGACCCTGACGCTGACCACGATCAAGCTCGACGACGACAACGCCCAGGGCACGAAGACGGCGGCAGCAGCGTCGACGATCAGGGCCGAGTGGAGGTCGAAGGCTCCGTTACGACCGTCGATACCGCGGCGGGCACGATCACGATCCAGCCCGGTGACAACGCCACTCCCGTCACGTTCGCAATTCCCGACGGCTTCATCCTCCCGGCCGGCCTCGCGGACGGCAGCGTCGTCGAGGCGCGCGGCGAGCTGGTGGACGGCGTCCTCACCCTGACGAAGCTCGAGCTACAGGATCAGGGCGACGACGGAGGCGGTGACGGAGGCGGAGGCGGCTCCGACGGCTGAGCCTTGCTAGGTGCGTTCGAGCAGCGCGCTCCAGCGCTGCTCGAACCGCCTCGTCTTCCAGAGCGTGAGAGAGAAGAGCCACGTCGCGACGAAGAGCCCGACGACGAGGTAGCCGAGGTGTCCGAGGTCGACGCTCGCGAGCAGCCGCCAGAACGGCCCGTGCAGCGCGAGCTTCGCGGCGAGAACCTGCAGTAGCTCGATCGCGCCGACCATCCACGCGACGGCGACCGAGAGGCTCGTGACGCTGATGTTGTAGTAGACCTTGCGCACCGGGCTCGAGAACGCCCAGCCGTAGGCGTGGCTCATGAAGGCGCCGTCGGCCGTGTCCATGAGGCTCATCCCGGCGGCGAAGATCAGCGGCAGCGAGATCACGGCGAGGAACGGGACGTGGTGGGTCGCGACGCCGGCCGCGACGGCGAGCAAGGCGATCTCGGTGGCCGTGTCGAAGCCGAGCCCGAACAGCAGGCCGAGCGGGTACATCTTCCAGCTCGCGTCGATCCGGTCGCCGACGCGCTTGAGCAGGAAGCGGGCGAGGAAGCCCTGGTTCTCGAGGGCGCGCTCGAGGTCCTGCTCGTCGTACTGGCCTCGCTTCATGCGCCGAAAGACGCCGACGACCTCGAGCAGCACGAGGAGGTTGAGCGCGCCGATCAGGAGAAGGAACGTGCCCGAGACGGAGGCACCGATCGTCGACCCGTACGCCTGGAAGGTGGAGATCTGCGAGTGCACCGTCCCGGCGGCCACGGCCAGCGCGGCCGTGAGCCCGAAGACGATCGTCGAGTGGCCGAGCGAGAAGAAGAAGCCGGTGCCGAGCGGGCGCTTCCCGTCCTGCAGCAACTTCCGGGTCGTGTTGTCGATCGCCGCGATGTGGTCGGCGTCGAATGCGTGCCGCAGGCCGAAGGTGTACGCGAGCGTGGCGAGCCCTGTCAGCGCCGGGTTGCGTGGCAGGTAGTAGAGGAAAAGGCCGAAGCCGAGCACGTGCAGGAGCACGACTCCGGCCGAGAAGCCGCCGAGCCTCCCCCACTCGGCGCGGCTCATGCCGCCGCTCCGGCAACCGACAGCTTCGCCGCGCGCCTCTCGGCGATCACGGCGAGCCAGATCGAGCCCTCGAACAGCGCCCACATCGGCAGGAGCTCGAGCACGGTCGTCACCGGATCGGGCCCGGGCAGCGCGAGCGCCGCCACGGCGACGATGAAGTACCCCTTGCGCCGGTTCCGGCGCAGCCCGGCCGACGTGAGCAGGCCGAGATTGACCGAAGCGAGCACGACGAGCGGGAGCTCGAAGACACAGACGACGCCGACCAGCACCGAGGCCACGAACGAGTAATAGCTGCTCGCCCGCAGGAGGAGCCGGAAGTGCGTCGTGTCGTAGCCGACGAGCCAGTGGACGGCACGCGGGAGCAGGACCCCGTAGCCGAACGCGAGGCCGGCCGCCCCGAGCACGAGGCCGAATGCCGCGAGCCCGAGGATCCGGCGCTCGGCCGCAGAGTCGAGCGCCGGAGCGAGGAAGGACCACACCTGCCAGAGGATCAACGGCAGTGCGAAGAGGAGCCCGGCCCACAGGCTCACCGACAGCGACACCGAGAACGGCTCGGCGACGCCGAGCGCCGTCACGTGGCGGTGCGCGGGCGGCAACGGGCGGGCGAGCAGGTCGAGGATGGTGCCGTGGAAGACGAACGCGACCGCGGTCGCCACCGCCACCGCAGCGAGTGCGACCATGACGCGGCCCCGCAGCTCGTCGAGGTGCTCGACGAGCGTCGCCTCCTCCTCGCGGTCGAGCCGGCGCGTCCGCATCAGTCGGCGGTCTCGCGCTCGGTCGTCTCCGGCAGGGCCTGGTGGGTGACGGAGTCCTTGAACTCGCGCATCCCGGAGCCGAGCGAGCGCCCGATCTCAGGCACCCGCTTGGCGCCGAAGAGCAGGAGCGCGATCAGAAGCAGAAGCGCGAGGTGCGTGGGACTGGTCCAGCCGATCATGCGTGTGCCTCCTTGAGCGAGATGTCGGTGACGGCCGCGCCCGCAACGGCGACGTGGCGCCGCAGCGGCTGGTCGTCGAGCCAGAGCGTGTAGTCGCCGGCGGGGAGCTGCTCGAACACGGCTCCGTAGAGCGGCCGGCCGGCGACCGGCCGCTCGTGGACCTGCTTGTGCGAACGCTCCTCGTCGCGCCCCGCGGGGCTGATCTCGATCTCCTTGCCGTGCATCTCTGCGCCGGTGCGGAGGACGAGGGCCCCGACGCCCGGCCCGAGGTCGAGCATCACGTGCTCGGGCCGGGCGTCTGTGGAGTGGTCGTGCGTGCGGGTCATGACGAGGGCGTGTCGTATCCGTCGTGGGGCGTCCCGAGATACGGGAACGTCGACTGGTAGCGGTCGGCTCCCGGCGTCGAGGTACGACGAGACCGCGCCGACCGCGGCGTCCGGCGTGTAGCTCGGGTCGACGAGCGGGATCGTCGCGCCGGCGACCGCCTTCAGCTCGATCGACACGACGTCGTCGAACACCCGTCGGCCGTTCGGGAAGCCGGCCAGGTCGCCGCCGACGAGGCCGAGGGCGTTCGGGTTCGACGTGGTCGGCGGGATCGCGACGTTCAGCCGCAGCATGTCCGCCGGCTTCGGGCCGGTGAAGTTCTGGAACCCGGGGACGACGCCGCTCGGGATGCCGGTGAGCAGGATCGCGAGCAGGTCGGCGCGGTCCTTCGTGTACGCCGCGAGGTTCGGGAACACGCCGGGGTAGAGGACCGGCAGGAGCTTCGCGAGCTCGGGCTGGTTCACGTACTTCGCGAAGTCCTTGTCGTCGATCGGGTCGAGCGCGTTCCACTGGTCCTTGTCGCCCGATCGGGACGATGACCTCGTTGAAGAGCGGGTTGCCGAGCCGCGAGACCTGCACCCACGGACCGACTCTGACGCACGCTTGTCGCTCGTCGCGCACCTGCACCTTGCGGCGGCTGCGCGCCGCCCCAGATGCCGAGCACGGCGTCGGCGCTCGAGCGGGTCGCTCGGCATCGAGCCGTCCCGCGTGAGCATCGAGATCGGGACCTTGATCGCGATCGTGTGGACGTTGAACGTCTTCAGCGGGTCGACGCTCGTGCCGGCGGCGGTCGGGATCAGGTGGAGGCTGCTGGAGCTCCCTGATGTCGCCGAGGTCGAAGATCGCGCCGAGGTCGACGAAGAAGCCGTCGTTCCGCTGGCCGGCGAACACCGAGATGCCGCCCGGCAGGCGAGTGGACGGCCGCGGCCGCGAGGGCGTCGTAGTTCGGCGTCGAGCGCGGGCCGATGTTGCACGGCGGGCACGCGAGGTCCGTCGCCGAGCATCGCGCCCGGCCCGCGTCGCGCTGTCTGCTGTGCGAATGACTGACGGAGACCGAGTAGAGCTGGCGCTTGTTCCAGTTCGGGCTGTCGAGCGACGTCGATCGGCCCGGTGTTGTAGAGGAACGTGTTCGCGTTCCGGAGCGTCGTCTTGAACCGGAACTGGTAGCTCGATCGTCCGGCACGCCCGTCGCCGTCGTTGTCGACGTAGATCGAGTAGAGGACGTCGTCGCCGAACTCGAAGAAGTTCGGGCCGCCGGGCGGCCCCTCGAGGGGCACGTAGTTCGTGATGATCGTGACCGTCGTCGGGTCGTCCGGACTGACGAACGCGTAGGTGTCGGCGTTGTCGGCGACCGGGTCCTGGCTGATCGCCGGGTGCTTCGCGATGGGAGGACATCTAGCTCACGCCCTTCCTGCCGGCCGCGCGCAGCAGGCGCTGCACGAGGGCGCGGTCGTGGTACGTGTGCTCGGAGGTGCCGGAGGTGACGGTCACCTCGCCGCGCTTGGCGTCTCGCACGTACGCGACGACCGGCTCCTCGGGCACGCCGGTCGTCGGGTCGGTGCGCTGGGCGCCCTCCTCGACCGCGGCACGCGCGATGGGCGGCGCCGCGGCGAGAGCCGCTGCGCCGGTGGCCGCGCCGGCGATCTTCATGAACGAGCGCCTACTCAGGCGTTCCATATAGAGCTCCTTCCCGGCGGTCACGGCCGCCGTCGTAGTTGAAGGCGATTTGGGAATGCGGTCGGCGCTGATTCGCTCGAGACGGGTGAACCGGTTCGATCGGGTTGAACCGCCCACGCTCGGCGCGCGAATATCGGACGCGTGAACCGGCAGCTCGCCCACCTCTCCGACGAAGCGCTCGTTCTCCTCGCCGCCCGCTCGGAGCAGTCGGCGCTGGCCGAGCTGTACGACCGCTACGGCCGGACTGCGTACGGGCTCGCGTTGCGCGTGCTCCGCGACCAGGCGCTCGCCGAGGACGCCGTGCAGGAGGCGTTCCTCACGGTCTGGCGAACAGCCTCACGATTCGTGCCTGAACGCGGCAAAGCGAGCACGTGGATCCTCACGCTCGTCCATCGGCGGGCCGTCGACGCCGTGCGCCGCGAGCAGCGTCGCCGCGCCGACTCGCTCGACCGCGCGCCCGAGCCTTCGGTCGAGGGCGTGGACGAGGATGCGTGGCTCCGGTTGCAGCGCGAGCGTGTGCAGGAGGCGCTGCGCCGCCTCCCCGATGCCCAGCGGGAGGCGCTCGAGCTCGCGTACTACGGCGGGCTGACTCAATCGGAACTGGCCGAACGGCTCGGACAGCCGCTCGGCACGATCAAGAGCAGGATGTTCGGGGGGCTCTCGCGACTGCGCGAGATGCTCGGGGAACCGGGAACGGAGATGTCATGGACGTCCACGAGCTGACGGCGGCCTACGCACTCGACGCGCTTGCGCCGAGCGAGGCCGAGACGTACGAACGGCACCTCAGCCAGTGCGAGGAGTGCCGGCAGGAGCTCGCCGAGCTGAACGAGACGGCTGCGGCGCTTGCCTTCGGCGCGGTCGCGCCGGCTCCGCCCGCGCGGCTCCGCGCGGCGATCCTCGATACGGCGGCGGCCGAGCGGTCGAACGTCGTCCCGCTCCTGCAGCGGCGCTGGGTCGCACGCGGCCTCGCCGTCGCGGCGGCCGCGGCTGCGTGCATCGTGGTCGGACTGGCCGTCGCCCTCAGCCGGCCGAGCCGACGCGCGTGATCAACGTGGCCCTGAGCCGCGATGCCGGCGGAAGCGCGACGCTTCAGGTCTCCGGGCTCGCTGCCGCGCCGAATGGAAAGACGTACGAGGCCTGGGTGATCCCGAAGGGCAAGGCGCCAAGGCCCGCGGGCCTCTTCTCCGGCGGCGCGACCACGACCATCCATCTCAAGCGCGCCGTTCCGAACGGCGCCCTTGTCGCCGTGACGATCGAGCGTGCCGGCGGCGTGCCGGCACCGACGACGACGCCGATCCTCAGCGCGCGAGCGTAGCGGCG
>CAWBQC010000008.1:0-16108 GCA_963790845.1 uncultured Actinomycetes bacterium
AGATCAAGCGGCACTTCCGCGACAAGGGCTGGTCGGTGCGCGTGCCGCGCGGCTTGCAGGAGCTCAACGTCCAGCTCTCGCGGCTCATGGAGCAGCTAACCGTGCAACTCAGCCGCTCCCCGACGATTCCGGAGCTCGCGAAGGCTGCCGGGGTCGAGGAGGAAGAAGTCCTCGAGGCGCTCGAGTCGGGCCGCGCGTACACCTCCCTGTCCTTGTCGGTCGGGGGTGGGGGAGGCGATGACGAGGAGCTCGACCCGCTCGAGTCACTCGGTACCGAGGAGCGTCAGTACGAGGTCTCGGAGGACCGGGCCGTGCTCGCGCCCGGCTTCAAGGTCCTGGACGAGCGGGAGCGGCACATCCTCCAACTCCGTTTCTTCGAGGGCCTGACCCAGTCGCAGATCGCGCAACAGGTCGGGATCTCGCAGATGCACGTCTCCCGGCTGATCCGGCGCTCGCTCGAGAAGATTCGCGAGACGATCGCCGAGGACGAGGAGTCACTGACGCGCTAGCTCCCGGGCGTCTGCCGTCGTAGGCTTCCGGCATCGCCACTGAGACCCGTCCCGTTCGGCCGATGAGCGCGGAGCACCTTCGCGCTCTTGCGCATCCATTGCGGCTCCAGCTGTTGCAGGTGCTGCATGCCGAAGGGCCGGCCACCGCATCGCAGCTCGCCCGCCGGCTCGGCGAGTCGAGCGGCGCGACGAGCTACCACCTTCGTGCCCTGCACCGGGCCGGGATGGTGGAGGAGGCGGAGCAGCGCAACGCGCGGGAGCGGTGGTGGAAACGCTCGCCGGAGCGGCTGATGATTCCGAACTCGGTGCCTCCCGGGGCCACCGACAGCGAGCGCGCCGAGCTGCAGGCCGCGCACGCCCAGATCGAGAGCATGTTCCTCGAACGCGACGAGGCGGCGCTTCAGCGCTGGATGGATGTCCGTTACGAGCGGCCGCTGGAATGGCAGGACGCCCAGTGGATCGGCAACTTCCGCATGTGGGCCACGGCCGCGGAGGTTCGCGAGTTCGTCGAGACCGTGCTCGCGCTGGCAGAGCCGCTGCGGAAGGCGCCTGAGGCTGGAGAGTCAGACCGCGAAGAGGTCCATTTCACGTTTCGCGTGTTGCCCCAGTAGACGGCACTGGCGAGAGCCGCCTCCACTGCTATTTCCAGGCGACGGGAAGCGGCGCCACCTGCGCTGCGGCGCCGAGGTACGGACCGAGCTCGAAGCCGTCCTGGATCGTGCGGAGCACGCTGTAGGAGTAGGTCTTGTCGCCGTACTCGCCCGGCAGGCACGAGCGGGCTGATCAGCGCGCACACGACGTGCCCGCCGGAGCCGAGGCCGTTCTTCGCCGCGAGCCCGCCCATTCGCTGGTCCTCGTCGTAGGTGACGACGATGACGCCGTCGTCGCCGAACGCGGGCGACGACTCGATCAGCGGAACCTCCCGGGCGAGGAACTGGTCGAACTGGGTGTAGCGGTTGTTGAGGGGCTTGCAGTTCGCCTCGCCGTCCTCGCAGCCGTTCGGGATCACCACGTTGAAGTCACGCGACGTTCCCGGTCAGCGAGGTCGGCGTTGAACGTCGTCATCCCGTCGTCTGCCGTTCCGGCGGGGACGTCGTTGGCCAGGCACTCGGCGTACGGGATGTCGGTGAAGTCGATCGGCGGGTTGCCGGTCGTGTAGAAGCCGGTCAGCGGGCACGGGTCGTTGCTCGTGCAGGAGCCGCCCGATCCGGTGTCGCACTTGGCCGTACCCGCCTCGAGCCAGACCTTCCAGCTCAGGCCGGCACCGTCGAGCTGGTGGAACACGTTGTCGACGTCGTCCCGGCACGCGTAGCCCTCGTCGGCCTGCTCGCACGGGGTGAACTGCCCGCTCGTGAGCGCGACGTAGTTCGCCTGCGACCAGTGCGTGGCCGCGTAGTAGTTCGTGAACCACGCCGACGACGGGCGGATCGTCGTCATGAGATACGGCGCATTCGTGGCCGTCAGGTGCTGGTAGTCGGTGTTCTCGCCGATGATCACGAAGACGTGTCCGAAGCGCGGCACGTTGTCGGCGCCGCCACCGGCAGCCGACGCCTGTGCCAGCGCGGCGAGCCCGACGGCCGCGAGAGCGGCTGCGATGAGGAGGCGAACGCGCATCGCCCTCAGATCCTCGCAGGTCAGCGGCGCCGGCGGCGGGAGCGGCCGCGCTGCGACCGCCGCAACGTCTCCAGCTCCGCAAGGGCCGCGCCTGCGCCGCGTGCGACGGTGGTCAGCGGCTCCTCGTCCTGACTGACGGGGAGGCCGGTCTCGCGGCGGATGAGCTCGCCCAGGCCCGGGAGCAGCGTTCCGCCGCCGACGAGAGTCACGCCCCGGTCGGCGATGTCCGAGGCGAGTTGCTCCGGCGTCTGCTCGAGCAGCTCCTTCAGCGCGGTGACGATCCGGTTGAGCGGCCGTTCGAGGGCCCGCCGTACCTCGTCCTCGCCGAGGGTGATACGCGCGAGCATGCCGGTCGACATGTAACGGCCCGCAACCTCGGCTTCGGGCGTCGCGGCGTGGCCCTCGAGCGCACTGCCGATCTCGAGCTTCACCCGCTCCGCCTGCTCGTGGCCGACCAGCAGGCGGTGTTGTTCCTGGACGAAGCGGACGATCGCGTCGTCCATGTCGTAACCGCCCACCGGCAGGGAGGTCGCAACGACGATCCCACCGAGGGCGATCACCGCCATCTCGCTCGTGCCGCCGCCGACGTCGACGACGAGGGACGCAATCGCATCTTCGACCGGCAGGCCGGCGCCGATCGCTCCTGCCATCGCCTCCTCGATCAGGTGCGCCTCGCGCGCTCCCGCCGAGAGCGTGGCCTCGACGACGGCATCGCGCTCGACCTGCGTCAGCCCGCTCGGGACGCAGACGATCACGGCGCGCCGCAGGCGACTGCCGCCGACGAGCCGGATGAACTGGCCGAGCATCTGCTCGGTCGTCTCGAAGTCCGCGATCACGCCGTGCCGCAACGGCCGGGTCGCGACGATCGTCGCCGGGGTGCGACCGAGCATCTGCCGCGCCTTCTCGCCGACCGCATAGACCTGTCCGGTCTGCTCGATCCATCGCCACGACCGACGGCTCGAAGAGGACGATGCCCTCGCCGCGGCGGAAAATGACCGTGTTCGCCGTCCCGAGGTCGACCGCGAGATCGGTCCCGGCTGCGAGCGACGGCAATCTCATACGCGCTTCTCCACTCGGCCCCCGCAACGCCGGGCCGGCGCCGCGGCTGGAACCGTAGCTACGAGTGGCTGAAGCCGAGGTTGAGGAGCTGCCTCGCGTCGCCGTAGATGTTCGGCGAGTCGAGGACGACCGCGATCAGCTTCCTGCCGTGACGCGTCGCGGTTGCGGCGAGGCACCAGCCGGATGCGCTCGTGTAGCCGGTCTTGACGCCGTTCGCGCCGCGGTAGGAGCGGAGGAGGTAGTTGTTGTTCACGTAGATCTTGGAATTCGTCGGGGCTGCCCATCGCACCTGGATCCGCTTTCTCCGGATCAGGCTGGTGAAGCGCGGGTTTCGCAGCGCGTAGCGCGTCAGCGCGGCGAGGTCCCAGGGGGTCGAGTAGTTCCCCTCGTCGATCACGCCGCTCGGTGTCGTGAAGTGCGTGTCATGGAGCCCCAGTCGCCGGGCCTCGGCGTTCATCTGGTCGAGGAACGCGTGAACCGACCCTGCGGACGAGATGGCGAGTTGCGCCGCGTCGTCGTTGCCGGAGTAGAGGAGCAGCGCGTAGAAGAGCTTCCACGCCTTGACCCGCTCGCCGGTGCGCAGCCCTTCCTTGACCAGCGGCACCTTCGTCACTCTCTTGTCCACGGTGATCGTGCTCTGCCAGGGCACCTCTCGCAGTGCGAGGGTCGCGGTCATGATCTTGGTCAGGGAGGCGATCTTCCGCCGGTCGTGCGCGCGCTTCGCCCAGAGGACGCGGCCCGTGTGCGCGTCGACGAGGATCGCGGCGGGCGCGGCCACCTTGACGTGTACGCGGCCTTCGAGGAGCGGAGCGCCGCCCAGGAGGAGGCGAGGCGTCGCCTGTTGCCGCTGCGGGACCGTCCGCGCGACCGGCTTGCTCTTTGGCTGCCGAGCAGCCGCGGGATGGTGGGTCGCCTTGGTGGCTCGGCGAACGAGCCACGCGCTCGCGGCGGCGGCGACCAGCACGACCAGAAGGAGCAGCGCGATCCTCCTGCCGCGGGAGCGGCGTCTCCTCCGCCGACGCTCAACCGGGATGAGCACGTCGAGCGACACGGCCCGAGAGTAGCGCCCTCTTCGGCCGGTCTCCTCACTCCTAGAATGGCCGCCGTGCGCACGACGGCCGAGCTCCGCGAGGGCTTCCTCGCTTTCCACGAGGAGAAGGGACACCTCCGGCGTCCCTCCGCATCGCTCATCCCGCGCGCGGACGACCACTCGACGCTTCTCTCTACGCCGGGCATGCAGCCGCAGATGCCGTACTTCCTCGGCCTCGAGCCGCCCCCGGCGCCGCTGACCACGATCTGCCAGAAGGTGTTCCGCACTGTCGACATCGACGTGGTCGGCCTCGACACGTACCACTGCACGTTCTTCGAGATGCTCGGCAACTTCTCGTTCGGCCAGTACTTCAAGGAAGGTGCGATCGAGTACGCGACCGAGTTCATCCAGGAGCGGTTGAAGCTCGACTGGGACCGCGTGTGGGTCAGCGTGCACGCCGGCGATCCGGGTCTGAAGCTCGGCCCCGACGAGGAGGCGATCGGCTTCTGGGAGCAGATCGGCATGCCGTCGGAACGGATCGTGCCGTTGCCGTCGTCCGAGAACTTCTGGTCGGTCGGCGGCCCGGGACCGTGCGGGCCCGATTCCGAGATGTACTGGGACTGGGGCGAGGAGACGGGCTGCGGCACCGACGACTGCCTGCCGGGCTGCACGCGCTGCGAGCGCTTCCTGGAGTTCGGGAACCTCGTCTTCATGTCCTACGAGCTCCATCCCGACGGCACGCTCACCGACCTCCCGAGCAAGAACATCGACACGGGCTGGGGCCTCGAGCGCGTCGCACGCGTGGTGCAGGACGTGGCGTCGGTGTACGACACCGACGGCTACCAGCTGATCATGGACTGGGTCGCCGAGCAGTCCGGCGTTGCGTACGGCTCGTCCGAGGACGCGACGAAGGCGCATCGCGTCCTCGCCGACCACGGGCGCGCCATGACGTTCATCGCAGCCGAAGGCGTGACGCCGTCGAACGAGGGGCGCGGTTACGTCCTGCGTCGCGTCGTCCGCCGAGCTGTGCAGCACGGGCTTCGGATCGGGATGCAGGGGCCGTTCCTGCCGGGTCTGACCGACGTCGTGATCGAGCAGATGGGGCATGCCTACCCCGAGCTCGTCGAGCATCGCGAAGATCTTCACCGTGTGCTCGCCGCCGAAGAGGAGCGCTTCGGCGAGACGCTCGAGCGCGGGATGACGAAGTTCGAGGAAGCCGCGGCGAAGGGCGAGATCACGGGCGACGACGCGTTCGAGCTACAGGCGACCGACGGCTTCCCGATCGAGCTGACGGAGGAGCTCGCGCGCGAGCGTGGTCTCGCCGTGAACCTGGAGGAGTACGAGCGGCTGATGGAGCAGCACCGGGAGATCTCTCGCCAGGGCGGCACGGGCTATGAGCCGCGATTCGCGGGGGCTCCGCGGACGGAGTTCGTCGGCTACGAGCAGCTCGACGTGCGGACGGCGATCACGGCCTTTGCCGACCTCGGCGAGGGCTACTTCCAGGCGAAGCTCGCCGAGTCGCCCTTCTATCCCGCCGGCGGTGGACAGGTCACCGACACGGGCTGGATCGAGAAGGAGGACGGATCGCGCGCCGACCTCGTCGAGGCGCTGCGGCTGGAGAACGACCAGGAGCTCGTGTTTCAGGGCGACGGATTCGCCGAAGGAGACCGGGTGCGCGCGGTGGTGGCGTGGGGTGTCCGCTACCCCACGATGGCCAACCACACGGCGACGCACGTCCTGCACCACGTGCTGCGCGAGGTGCTCGGCGAGCACGTGAAGCAGGCCGGCTCGGCGGTGCGCCCCGACAAGCTCCGCTTCGACTTCACGCACCCCTCGCCGCTGACCCCGGAGGAGCGCGCGGAGGTGGAGAAGCGGGTCAACGAGCGCGTCTTCGCGAACATGCCGGTGCGGATCTTCGAGACCCCGCTGGCGGAGGCGCGGAACCTCGGCGCGATGATGCTGTTCGGGGAGAAGTACGGCGACGTCGTGCGCGTCGTCGACATCGACGGCTGGTCGGTCGAGCTCTGCGGCGGCACGCATGTCCGCTCGACGGCCGAGATCGGGCCGTTCGCCGTCCTCTCCGAGAGCTCGGTCGGCGCCGGCTCGCGCCGCATCGAAGCGGTGACGGCCGGCGAGGCGTTCGCGCTCCTCCACGAGCGGGCACGGGAAGCGGATGTGCTGCGCGGCGAGCTCGACCAGGCGCGGAAGGACGCAAAGCGGCCGAAGGCGACCGAGCAGGCTGAGATCGTCTCGCAGGACACGCAGGACGGCGTATTGCTCGTCGAGGTCAACGGTCTCAAGGGTGGACCGCTGCGGGACTTCTCCGACCGGATCCGCCAGCAGGAAAAGGCCGACGGCGCGATCGTGGCGTCGCGGGACGACGGCCGCGTGTTCCTCGTCGTCAACTTCGACGAGTCGCTCGTTGCCCGCGGTCTGGACGCCGTGCAGGTCGTCCGCGAGCTCGGGAAGCACATCGGCGGCGGTGGGGGAGGCAAGCCGACGCTGGCAGAGGCCGGCGGGAAGAACCCTGACGGCATCGCCGACGCGCTTGCCGCCGCGAAGGAGCTCGTCGCGTCGTGAAGATGCCTGCGTGAAGGTTCTCGCGCTCGACTACGGCTCCGCACGCACAGGGGTTGCGGTCTCAGATCCGACGGGCACCCTCGCGCGGCCGCTCGGCGTGGTCGAGAAGGCGGGCGCCGAGAGCGGGCTCGCCGAGCTGGCGCGAATCGCGAGGGAGGAGGACGTCGAGCGCGTCGTCGTCGGACTGCCGCTGACGATGCGCGGCACCCGCGGCGAGCAGGTGGCCGAGACCGAGCGGTTCGTCGAGGCACTCCGCGGAGTCGTCGCCGTTCCGATCGAGCTGTTCGACGAGCGCTTCACGACCGTCCTCGCTCAGCGGACGCCGCATGCAGCGGCAGCGGTCGACGCGCTCGCTGCGGCGCATCTCCTTTCGGACTACCTCGAGTGGTGCGCAGAGCGTTCGTAGGCCTCTGCGGCGCGCTGATCGCGATCGTCGCAGCGGGCTGCGGCGGTGGCGCCAGCGCTCCGACGACGACCATCAAGCAGCTCCGGCAGTTCAGGGTCCTCTACCCGGAGGGATTCACCCGGGCGCAGATGATCGCGCGGACGCAAGCGGTGGCGAAGATCGCGATGAGCGAGTCGCACCGCAAGGTGAAGCTCTCGGGCGCCGCGTACGCGGCGGCGACCGCGAAGCCGCGGACGATCGCAGGCTTCGGCAGCAAGAAGTTCCCCCTCGAGGGATTCCTCTTTCCGGACACCTACAACTTCGACCGGAAATCGACGTCGGCCCAGCTCGTGAGCGAACAGCTCCACGAGTTCGCCGCAAGTTGGAGGTCGCTGAACCTCTCGTACGCGAAGAGCAAGAACCTCACGGCGTACGACGTCCTCACGATCGCATCGATGATCGAGAAGGAAGCCGTCGCCCCGCCGGACCGGGCCAAGGTCGCGCGCGTCATCTACAACCGGCTCCACCTCGGAATGACGCTCGGCATCGACGCCACGATCCGCTATGCCCTGCACATCCCGGGGACGAAGTCGTTGACGCAGTCGGATCTCGCGAACCCGACGCCGTACAACACGCGGCTGCACGCCGGCCTGCCCCCGACGCCCATCGCGAACCCGGGCCTGGCGTCGATGGAGGCGGCGGCCCATCCCGCGAGTGGGCCGTGGTTGTACTTCGTCGCAGAGCCGGACAAGGTGCACACGTTCTTCACGGCGAGCGCGCAGGCTTTCGAGCACTACAAAGCCACGCATGGCTACGGATGATCGTCAGGTCGTAGCGCTGCTGGGCCATCCGGTGGCGCACTCGCTCTCGCCCCGGATGCAGAACGCGGCGTTCGCGGCGGCCGGGCTCGACTGGGAGTACGTCCTGCGTGATGTCCTCCGAGACGAGCTCGAAGCCGCGATCCGCGAGATCGAGTACGCAAACGTCACCGCGCCGTACAAGCTCGACGCGGCGCGGATCCTCGGCGCGGACGTGCCGTCGGTGAACACGATCGTGCGCGGGCGCGGGTTCTCGACGGACGCCGCCGTCCTGGAGCAAGTAACAGACTGTCACCAGCCGGCGATCGTGGGAGACGGCGGGGCTGCGGTTGCTTTCCGCCACGCCCTGCCGTCAGCGCGAGTCTTCTCCCGTCGCGGCGAGTGGCCTCCGGACGTGAGCGACGCCGACGTCGTGATCCACGCCACGCCTGTGCGGGACGAGGTGTTGTTCGAGCTGGGATCGGGCCAGACCCTGGTCGATCTCCCGTATCCCCGGACGGCGACCGCGGAGGCGGCCGCCGCCGCAGGCGCCCGTGTCCTCGACGGCCTCGAGGTGCTTGTCGCCCAGGGAGCGGCCAGCTTCGAGCTGTGGACGGGCCGGCCGGCACCGGTCGGCGTGATGCGCGAGGCCATAGGCTTGAGGTCGTGACCAGCTTCATCCGGATGTTCTCGTTCGCCGAAGGCGACGGTGACGACGAGGACGTCGAGCGCGAGCAGCCGCCGAGGCCACAGTGGTTCGGTCCGCCGGAAGACGAGCTCGGGGCGGCCGTCCCGCTCGGACTCGTCGTCGCCCGCTCCGACAAGGGCGTCGTCGCGCTCCAGCACGTGACGGTCTACTCCACGGGTCTGTCGTTCGACGTGATCGCTGGAGCGCGCGGCCTCACCGGTGCGCAGTCGAGCCGCCTCTTTCACGAACAACACATGTTCGATGAGGACGAGGACCCGCCGCCGGGATTCCTGCGACTCGGGATCGAGCTACCGGGCGGCGCCCGCGTCTCGAATCTCGCTGGTCGGATGGGCCGGAGACGTCGCTTGATGAAGCCTGACGAGGAGCCGGACGGCCCGATCTTCATGGAAGCCGGCGGCGGAGGTGGCTCCGCGGGCGGAGGAAGCGTGAGAATGAATCCGGGGTTCTGGCTCTGGCCCCTTCCCGGCCCGGGAACGATGCGCGTCTTCTGCGAATGGCCGTCCGTGGAGATTCCACTCTCGACGGTCGAGCTCGAGACCGCCGAGCTCCTTGGCGCATCCGAACGAGTCGTCCCGCTCTGGCCGCCGTCGGCAGGTTGACCTGACGCCGCGGAGGGCATAGAACGAGCACGATGCGCAGCTGCCGGGCATGCGGGGAGGGAGTGCAGGACGACTTCCGCTTCTGCCCGCACTGCGGCAAGGCGCAGCGGACGAAGGTCGTCGAGTACTTCCGCGGGCATCCCGACGTCGGCGACGGCGGGCTTCGCGTCTCCGTCTACCTCACCGAGCCGCAGCACGCCCGCCTCAGCGTGTGGCGTGGAGAGGAGGTCGAGGCAGCGATCTCGCTCGACCCGCACGAATCGACCCGGCTCGCCCGGTTTCTTCTCTCGGTGACGAAGCACCGGCAGTCGAGCCTCGTCTCGCGGGTCCTCTCCCGGCTCTAGCGCACTACGCTCCCTCCATGACGCTCGATCTCGCGACCGCGGGCGAGTCGCACGGGCCCGCGCTCGTCGCGATCGTGTCCGGCCTGCCCGCGGGGCTCGTGCTGGAGAAAGAGGCGATCGACGCCGATCTCCGCCGCCGCCAGCAGGGGTACGGCCGCTCGCCGCGGCAACAGATCGAGACGGACGAGGTCGAGGTGCTCGCCGGCCTCCGTCACGGCCGCACGCTCGGCACGCCGCTCGCGCTCGTCGTTCGCAACCGCGACCACAGGAACTGGACGTGGGGGATGAGCCCGTGGCCGCCCGAGGGCGAGCCGGAGGGGAAGGGGACGAGGCCCGTCACGCTGCCGCGGCCTGGACACGCCGACCTCGCCGGGGTGCAGAAGTACGGGCTTGACGACGTTCGCGACGCTCTCGAGCGCGCCTCGGCTCGGCACACCGCGGCGTACGTCGCTGCCGGTGCGGTGGCCAAGGCGCTCCTGCACGAGATCGGGATCGAGGTGACGGGGGAGGCGCTGGCCGAGGGCGGCGCGGATCCCGCAGCTGTCGACGCGGCGCGGAAGGATCGCGACACGCTCGGCGGCCGGGTCGAGGTGCGCGCGCGCGGGGTGCCTCCGGGACTCGGCTCGTACGCGCGGCGCGAGGACCGCCTCGATGCTCGCCTCGCCGCCTCGGTGATGGGGATCCAGGCGGTCAAGGGCGTCGAGATCGGGGACGGCTTCACGCTCGCCGGCCTCCGCGGCTCGGAGGCACACGACGAGATCGGTACCGACAAACGGCGGACGTCCAACCGCGCCGGCGGCATCGAGGCCGGCGTCTCGAACGGAGAAGAGATCGTCGTCCGGGCCGCGATGAAGCCGCTGCCGACGCTCATGAAGCCCCTCGGCTCCGTCGACCTCGCGACCGGCGAGGCCGCGGAGGCGCTCGTCGAGCGGAGCGACGTCTCGGCGGTCGAGGCTCTCGCCGTCGTGGCAGAGGCGGCGGTCGCGTGGGAGATCGCCCGTGCCGCACGCGAGAAGTTCGGCGGCGACGCGCTCGGCGACTTCGTCGCCGCGTGGCGCGCGTACCGGGAGCGAATCAGCTGAAGAACGTCGCGCTCGTCGGCTTCATGGGATCGGGGAAGTCGACTGCCGCCCGCATGGTCGGCGGCATCGACGTCGACGATCTCGTCGAGGCGAGCGCCGGGAAGTCGATCCCGGAGATCTTCCGCGACGAGGGAGAGGCCGCCTTCCGGGCGCGGGAGGAGGAAGCGGTCATCCTCGCGCTCGGCGGAGGCGCGGTGACGTCGCCCCGGGTTCGGGACGCGCTCGAGGACACGCTGACGATCTGGCTCGACGTCGACGTCGACACGTGTTGGGAGCGCGTTCGCGGCAGCGACCGCCCGCTCGCGCAGGACGAAGGCGAGTTCCGGCGCCTCTATGCGGAACGCCGCTCCCTGTACGCCGACGTTGCCGACGTCGTCGCGAAGGATCTCGACGACGTGGTCCTCGCGACCGCGGGCGTCATCGTCGAGCGCGGCGCGCTGCAGCGGCTCGGCGAGCTCGTCCCCGGGGACGACGCCGTCGCGCTCATCTCGGACCCGCACGTCGCCGGCATCCACGGGATGGACGCGCAGCTCGCGCTCGGCTCCCGACTTGCCGAGACGCACGAGCTGCCTCCGGGCGAGGAGGCGAAGACCCTCGCGGCCGTCGACCGTCTGTGGCAGGAGCTGCGTCTCGATCGGAGCGGGACGATCGTCGCGCTCGGCGGCGGGTGCACGACCGACGCGGCCGGCTTCGTGGCAGCGTCGTACCTGCGCGGCGTCGCCTGGACACCCGTGCCGACGAGCCTCGTGGCTCAGGTCGACGCGGCAATCGGCGGCAAGACGGCGATCGACCTCCCGCAGGGCAAGAACCTCGTCGGTGCCTTCCACTGGCCGGTCCGGACGGTGGTCGATCCCGCGCTCCTCGAGACGCTCCCCGAGCCGCAGCGCCTCGAAGGGATGGCGGAGGTCGTCAAGGCGGGTCTCCTCGCTGACGAGCCGTTCTGGGAGCTTCCCGACGACGAGCTCGTCCGGCGCTCGCTCGCCTTCAAGGCGGCGATCTGCCTTCGCGATCCCCACGAACGCGGCGAGCGCGCGATCCTCAACCTCGGCCACACGTTCGCGCACGCGCTCGAAGCCGCGGCCGGCTACGAAGGGCTCACGCACGGTCGCGCGGTCGCGCTCGGGCTCCTCGCCGCGCTGCGCCTCTCGGACCGGGACACGCACGTCGTCGAGGAGGTGCTGCGTCCTGAGCCCGCCCGCGTCGACCGCGAGCGCGCGTGGCAGGCGATGCGCCGCGACAAGAAGGCGCGGAGCGGAGAGATCCGGCTCGTGCTCCTGGGCGACGACGGTCCGCAGCAGGGCGTCGTGCTGCCGGAGGCGGACGTGCGTCGCGAACTCGATAGGTTGATCGCATGAGGATCTCCGTCCTCAACGGCGTCAACCTGAACATCCTCGGCCGTCGCGATCCGAATCTCTACGGCGGGCTGTCGATCGCCGAGCTCGAGAGCCGGATCTACGAGTGGGCGCGCGAGCTCGAGCTGACCGTCCAGTGCAGGCAGTCGAACGACGAGGGCGAGTACATCAAGTGGTGTCACGACGCGCACGACACCGTCGACGGAATCGTCCTCAACCCGGGCGCGTGGACGCACTACGCGTGGTCGATCCACGACGCCCTCGAGTCGCTCACGATCCCGATCGTCGAGGTGCACCTCTCGAATGTCGACGAGCGCGAGGAGTGGCGGCGTAAATCGGTCGTTTCCGACCTCGTGGCAGCGCGCTTCATCGGTCACGGCCCGGACGGCTACAAGATGGCCCTCCGGCACCTCAAGGAGCACAAGGCATGAGTGCACGGATCGCACGGCTGCGCACCCTCCTCGAGGAGCCGCTTCTGATCACGAACCCGGTCAACGTCCTCTACCTCACCGGGCTCGACAGCTCGAACGTCGCGCTGCTCGTCGAACCGGAGCGCGCGCGGCTCTTCACCGACTTCCGCTACATCGAGGAGGCGCGAGCCGTCGAGGGCGTCGAGGCGGTGCAGACGAAGCGCACCCTGATCGGCTGGCTCGCGGAGGAGCTCAGCGGACGCGTCGGCTTCGAGGCGAATGTCCTCCCCTGGTCGTTCGCGGAGCAGCTGCGCGGGGGCGGGATCGACCTCGTTCCGCGCAAGGGGCTCGTCGAGCAGCTGCGCGCGATCAAGGACGAGGGCGAGCTCGAGACCTTCCGGCGCGCCTGCGCGATCACGGACCGGATGTTCGAGCGGCTCGTGAGCGAGGTGCCGTTCGTCGGCCGGCGCGAGCGCGACGTCGCGTGGGACATCACGAGGCTCTACCACGAGGAGGGGGCCTCCGAGCAGGCGTTCGAGTCGATCGTCGGCTCCGGACCGACCGGCGCGAAGCCGCACGCGCGCGCCGGCGACCGCGTCATCGAGTCCGGCGAGCTCGTCGTGATCGACACCGGGTGCCGCGTCGGCGGGTACGTCTCCGACTACACGCGGACCCTCGCCACCGGCGAGCTCGACAGCGAGCTGCGGGAGGCGTACGACGTCGTGCTCGCCGCGCAGCTGGCCGGGCTCGAAGCGATCCGGGCCGGCGTGACCGGCGTCGACGCAGACGCGGCGGCGCGCGACGTCATCGAGGGCAGCGCGTTCGCAGGAACGTTCGGCCACGGGCTCGGCCACGGCCTCGGCCTCGATGTCCACGAGGCGCCGCGGCTCTCGGCCGAGAGCCCCGACACGCTCGCCGCAGGCAACGTCGTCACGGTGGAGCCGGGCGTCTATCTCCCCGGCCGCTTCGGGATCCGGATCGAGGACGACGTGATCGTGACGGACGGCGGCAGCGAGAACCCGGTCCGGTTCACCAAGGAGCTGACTACGGTCTGCGTAGTTACCATCCGCCGCCGTGGCCGAGCAGGTCGACACCAACAGCTTCAAGAACGGCATGCACATCGAGCTCGACGGCAAGGTGTGGCGGATCGTCGAGTTCCAGCATGTGAAGCCGGGCAAGGGCGGCGCGTTCGTCCGGACGAAGCTCAAGAGCCTCGAGGCGGGCGCCGTCGTCGACCGCACGTTCCGCGCCGGAGAGAAGTTCCCGCGGATCCGCACCGAGACGAAGAGCGTCCAGTACCTCTACGACGACGGCTCCGACGTGCACTTCATGGACGAGGAGACGTACGACCAGTTCGCGCTCCCGCATGCAGACGTCGCCGACGCGCTGCCGTACATGCAGCCGAATACGTCGGTGCACATCCTGAGCGTGGGCGGGAAACCGTCGAGCCTGCAGCTCCCCGCCTCGGTCGAGCTCGCCGTGGTGGACACGGAGCCGGGCATCAAGGGTGACACGGTCTCGAACGTGACGAAGCCGGCGACGCTCGAGACGGGCGCCGTCGTCAACGTGCCGCTGTTCGTGAACGTGGGCGACCGTCTCAAAGTAGATCCTCGCGAAGGGAGATACATCTCGCGCGCATAGCGCTCGAGATGTTCCCAACCGTGCTCCGCGAGCCGGAGCACGAAGCGCCTTCATCACAGCGGAACGGCGTAGCGGTTCCGCTGTACGCTCAGCGCGTGCCGTCGCTCGCCGACACGACGATTCGCCTGCTCGGACAGGAGCCGCTCGCGGGGCGCGTTCCCGCCGCGGAGCAACTGCGGCTCGCGGAGATCCTCGACAAGGCTGGCTTCGCGTACCTCGAGGTCTCGGGCGGCGGCTGTTTCGACTCTGCCGTCAAGCGTGGCGTCGAGAGCCCCTGGGAACGGATCCGCGCGCTCAAGGCGCGCGTCAAGACGCCGCTCGGGCTCGCGCTGCGCGGTCGCTTCCTCGTCGGCTCCCGACCGGTCGACGCCGACTTCTCCCGCCGCTTCGTCGCGTCCGCCGCCGAGAACGGCATCGACGTCTTCCGGCTCCACGACCCGCTCAACGACGTCTCGAACCTGCGCGAGGCGGCCGAGGCGATCGTCGCCGCCGAGCGCGACTTCGAGGCGGGGCTCGTCTACAGCCCCGGGCGCACCGTCGACACGCTGATCGAGCGGGCGCGAATGCTCCCCGAGCTCGGCGCGGTGCGCGTCCTTCTCCACGACCCCACCGGCTCGCTCCAGCCGCATACCGCGGAGGAGCTCGTGCGCTCGCTCGCGGAGGCGAGCGGGCTTCCCGTCGGGATCTACGCCCAGGGAGCCGGTGGCAGCGCGCTCGCGGCGGCTCTCGCGGCGGCTCAGGCCGGCGCGCAGCTCATCGCCTGCGCGATCTACCCGCTCGCGCTGACCCTCCACCGTGTCTCGGGCGAGGCGCTCACGGAGGCGCTCAGCGGCATCGGTCTCGATCCGGGAATCGACCTCGACGCGCTCTGGGAGGCCACCGATCTCCTCGACGAGCACATCGGCGACGAGCTCGTGACCCCGCTCGTGCCGCGGATAGCGGTGCTCGCTGCACGCCACGACATCCCGGCGAGCGTCGTCGCCGGAATCGACCACTCGCTGCGGGCGGAAGGCGCCGAGGACCGGCTCGACGAAGTACTCGAGGAGCTGGACCGGATCCGAGCCGAGACCGGCTGGCCGCCGCTCGCCTCGCCGATCGGGCAGGTGCTTGCCTCGCAGGCGCTGATCAACGTCCTCTCCGCGAGCCGCTACCTCACGCTCGTCGACGAGGTGCGCAGCCTCGTCACCGGAGCCTTCGGCACGCCGCCGGCTCCCATCGATCCGGCACTCGAGCGTGTCGTCCAGCTCACGGCCGATCCCGAGAGTGAGGAGGACGTCACCCCGGCGCTCGACGAGGTGCGCGAGCGCGCGGGCGACGTGGCCGCGAGTGAGGAGGAGCTGCTCCTGCTCGGCCTCTTCGGCGACGACGCGGAGCGGCTGCTCCGCGGGATCCGAGGCCGCGGTCGTCGCGACGACGATCTGTCGCGCATGGACGACAACCGGGCGCAGCGCGTCCAGGAGATCGTCCGCATCGTGCAGGAGTCGGGCATCGGCGAGGTGACGATCGAGGAGGACGGGATGCGGATCTCGGTCCGCTCGACACCTGACCTCCCCGACGTGACCACAGGTGGGTCTTCGCTCGCGGTGCCCGGGGAGCCGGAGCAACCCGTGACGAGTGCCGTGAGCGGAACCCTCGTCCGCGTCGAGTCGCCGATGGTCGGCACCTTCTACCGCTCTCCGCAGCCCGATGCGCCGTCGTTTGTCGAGGTCGGGGACGTCGTGGCGCCGGGGCAGACCCTCTGCATCCTCGAGGCGATGAAGCTCATGAACGAGGTGAAGGCGGAGGTCGAGGGCGTCGTGCGCGCGGTGCACGCCGAGAACGCGCAACCCGTCGAGTTCGGCCAGCTCCTCTTCGAGCTCGAGCCGCTCGTCGGCCGGCCGACGCTGTAGGCCGACATGTTCTCGCGCGTGCTCGTAGCGAACCGGGGCGAGATCGCCGTCCGTGTGATCCGGGCGTTGCACGAGCTCGGCATCGAGGCCGTCGCCGTGTACTCCACG